>NZ_VIKW01000027.1 GCF_009711975.1 Anabaena sp. UHCC 0204 | reverse complement strand
GTTTGAGTTATGTATGTTTTGGTAGGTGTTTCTACCTCATGAATTTATATTAAGCTTTATGTTTCGATTTGTAAAGGGGTTTTGTAATATTTTTTAATAAATCTTGCCGAATAAGTTATTTTTAGAGCTATAAACTAGACGTAGTATGCTTTTCAAGCATTAATCTTTTTGTGAACTCCTGAATTTTTGGGCGCAAGCTACTATATATATCTCTATCTAGCCAAAATATTGTTATGTTACCTACAGTTTTTGGGCGCAGGCTACTACATATGTCTCTATCTAGCCAAAATATTGTTATGTTACCTACAGTTTTTGGGCGCAGGCCCTGCGCCCCTACATATGTCTCTATCTAGTCAAAATATTGTTACTTACAGTCCTGCTTACACTATCGTTCCTACTTATGAATGTTTTAACCGCTGTTCTTATTGTAATTTCCGCACAGAACCGGGTTTAAGTCCCTGGTTAAGTCTTGGGGAAGCTGAAGAAATTTTGTTACAACTCAAAGATCAAAATGTCTGTGAGATATTAATTCTGAGTGGTGAAGTACATCCCCATTCAGCAAGGCGTGAGGATTGGTTACAACGAATTTATGATTTGTGTGCATTGGCATTAGAGATGGGATTTTTACCCCATACCAATGCTGGACCATTGAGCTTTGCTGAAATGCAAAAACTCAAAAATGTTAATGTGTCTATGGGTTTGATGTTGGAACAGTTAACACCACAATTATTAAATACAGTCCATCGTCATGCGCCGAGTAAATTGCCCCAAGTGCGATCGCAACAATTACAATGGGCAGGAGAGTTAAAAATTCCCTTTACTACCGGGCTACTTTTAGGAATAGGCGAAACTGAGGATGATTGCTGGGAAACTTTAGCCGCTATTTCCGAGTCCCATAGGCGTTACCATCACATTCAGGAGGTGATTCTCCAACCCCACAGCCCCGGAACAGTGCAAACCTTGAATGCACCACCATTCAACCCTCATCAACTACCGACAGTCATCACCAAAGCGCGGGAAATTTTACCAGCAGACATTACAATTCAGATTCCCCCTAATTTAATTAAAGACGAAAATTGGTTACTTGCTTGTATAGATGCAGGCGCAAGGGATTTAGGGGGAATAAGTCCCAAGGATGAGGTAAATCCTGATTATCCTCATTTACAGGAGCAGGAACTGAGAATAATTTTAGAGTCTGGGGGGTGGAATTTAGTATCACGCTTACCAGTGTATCCCCAGTTTGACTGCTGGATAGATGGGGAATTAGCCGAGCAGGTGACAAAATGGCGGCAAAAATTCTAGTTTTTTGATTGGTGAGTGATAGAATTATTACCTATTTCCTGAGTGTATTGTGTATTAGAAAATATACTGTAATATAATGGGAAGTTCAAGTTTTATCAGACAGACTAGTATTAAGTTTTACTAAGTAACTCTCAATCTAATTGATTTTGCTGAGAAATTGATGAAAGTAACTTTGAATATGGTAATTAATCTGTTGTATTAACAATGTGAAAAAATATGGTTAACCGTGCATCTTCCTCCAATATATCCCTTTCACTCAAATTAGTGGGGATAATTTGTATATTGTCCTTTGGTCTAGATTTTCTATTTTTATTATTTCCTTTTCAACCCACAGATAAACTTTGGCAAATCAACCTGTTTAGAAATCTTGTTGAGCGGGGGATTGTCCCCATGGTGGGGATAGGAATAATACTGACTGCATACTGGGTTGATAGTTTTGATGAAAGTGGCCGTTCATCACCTTTGAGTCTGAAATTACCAACTTTTATCATTTCCAGTCTGTTAGGGCTAATATTCTTGCTTATTTTCCCTTTACATTTGAATAACGTTAATCAAGTAAAGGTACAGGCACTAGCACGTATTAACGAAGAATCTGGACAGTTAGAAAATCAGGTAACTGCTCAATTAGCACAAATTCAAACTCAATTAGGCAATAATGAGGTAAAAGCGGCTGTAGAAAAACAACGGACTGCATTAAAAGAGCAATTATCTACTCAACTTAATGAATTAGTCAGAGACGATGTTAAGTATAATCAAGCACTTAACAATCCCCAGCTACCTGCCGCGCAGAAGGATTTACTCAAGAAGTATAAAGCAAATCCGAAAGCCCTTGATGACTTTATCGCCCAGCAAACAGACCCTCAACAACTAGCAGTCCAAAGAACCACGCAAATTCGGACTCAAAAAGAACAAC
This sequence comes from Anabaena sp. UHCC 0204, assembly GCF_009711975.1. Taxonomy (GTDB): domain Bacteria; phylum Cyanobacteriota; class Cyanobacteriia; order Cyanobacteriales; family Nostocaceae; genus Dolichospermum. The sequence goes on along the minus strand of NZ_VIKW01000027.1, from coordinate 61,447 downwards.
GGTTGAAAAAAACTCAGGAGGATGCTGTTAAGGAATTGCGAATTGGTATTAGTAGTTTATTGTTGTCCATTGGTTATATCGTTATTGGTTGGACAGGATTAAAAGGTATGGGTGTTTTGCAAGGTAGTTCTAAACGGAAGTCATCACGTTAGATTCAGTCTTGAATATGGCAGTCAGAAGGTATTATTAATCCTCATCCTTCCTGCCATTTTTATTGATGAACCGCAATCGAATAGTGATTATAAATTTAACTAAATCATCATCCCAACAGAATGTTTTCAGTTTACATACTGACTTATAATGAAGAGCTAGATATTGCAGCTTGTATAGAATCGGCACTGTTATCTGATGATATCATTGTCGTGGATTCTTGCAGTAGCGATCGCACCATAGAAATCGCTAATCGTTATCCTGTGCGAGTCTTCCAACATCGTTTTGAAAGTCATGGAAAACAACGAACTTGGATGTTAGAGTCCATACCACCTAAACATGAATGGGTGTATATACTCGAAGCTGATGAACGCATGACACCAGAACTATTTGCTGAATGTGAAAAAGCCTCTCAAAATCCAGAATACATCGCTTACTATGTCGCTGAAAGGGTGATGTTTATGAATCGTTGGATTCGTTACAGTACCCAGTATCCCCGCTACCAATTACGTCTTTTCCGTCATGGAAAAGTTTGGTTTACAGACTATGGCCATACAGAACGAGAAGTTTGTAATGGTGCTACCAGCTTTTTGAAAGAAACTTATCCTCATTACACTTCTGGTAAGGGATTAAGCCGCTGGATTGAAAAACATAACCGTTATTCTACAGATGAAGCTAGAGAAACATTATCTCAGTTAACAAGTGGTGAAATTAACTATAGAAATTTATTTTTCGGTAAATCCGAGGTAGAACGAAGACGCGCTCTCAAAGATTTATCTTTGCGTTTACCTGCTAGACCACTAATACGCTTTATCTATATGTATTTTTTTCTGGGTGGATGTTTAGATGGTAAGGCTGGATTTACTTGGTGTACTTTGCAAGCATTTTACGAATATTTAATTTTACTTAAAGTTTGGGAAATGAAATATCTGCCTACACCAAATTTAGAAGAACAAAAGCAAAAATAATAACTCGAAAACTCAACGAGTTGCGGAAGTCCTCACCCTCAAATCTTAGTAAGGTGGGGAGGAATAACCATTCGTGAATATTTCTAATATCTGAGTTCATTTGTCGAATATCGCTTTTAACGGTTAAATAGGTAATTAATAAAACTTCTTAACTATGCAAACTAACCACACACTCAATCTACCTCTCATGGGTTGCGGAACTTGGGCTTGGGGAAACCAACTGCTCTGGGGATATGATGAAAGTATGGATAACCAGTTACAAGAGGTATTTAACCTCTGTGTCAGCAATGGGATTACATTATTTGATACGGGTGATTCCTACGGTACAGGTAAATTAAAGGGACGCAGTGAGTTACTTTTAGGAAGATTTACCCAAGCATATCAAGGTTTAAATCAAGAGAATATTTGCATTGCTACTAAGTTAGCTGCTTATCCTTGGAGATGGACTAGAAACTCAATTATATCAGCTTGTAATGCCTCTGCAAAAAGATTAGACAAAAATGTTGATTTGGTGCAAATGCACTGGTCTACAGCTAATTATGCACCTTGGCAAGAAGTGGGTTTATTAGATGGTTTAGCAGATTTATATGAGCAAGGTTTAGTTAAAGGTGTAGGTTTATCTAATTATGGAACTAAAAGACTTTTATGGGTGCATAAAAGATTTCAGGAAAGAGGCATACCTATTAAAACTTTGCAAGTGCAATATTCACTTTTATCTACTTATCCGGTGACGGAATTAGGTTTAAAAGATGTTTGTGATGATTTGGGAATTACATTAATTGCTTATAGTCCTTTAGGATTGGGTTTATTAACGGGGAAGTTTTCGGAAAATGGTACTTTTCCTAAAGGCATTCGCGGATTTTTATGTAAGCAGTTATTACCAGGAATGAAGCCGCTTTTAGGCTGTTTGCGAGAAATAGCAAATACACGAAATAAAACTATGTCTCAAGTGGCTATTAATTGGTGTATTAGTAAAGGCACAATTCCCATTCCTGGGGCTAAAAGTTTGGAACAATCACAAGAAAATATTGGCGCTTTGGGTTGGTTTTTGAGTAATGGTGAAGTTGCAGAATTGGATCATGCTGCTGATAGGGTGGAGAAAAAAATGGTGCAGAATATTTTTCAAACAAAGTGAAATTTCTAAGAATATAAAACTCGAAATAAACATGAATAAGGACGAATTTATTTCAAAATTGCCTAATCTACCTCTAAAAAGCAGAGAACAACTACCTGAAAAATCAGGAATATACTATGTTATTGATGATCAATCAATTATTTGGTATATAGGACTAGCAAAAAAATTACGTAGTCGTTGGGCTGGAAAAAGTCACCATCGAATCTATCAGTTAGAAAAGCAAAGAAAAAAGGTTTTTACTATTTATTATGAGTTTGTTCATGAAACTCAACTTGACGCAATTGAACAGCAACGCATTGAACAGTATAATCCACAATTAAATGGAACAATAGTTAAAACTAAAAAACTACGTCCTACAGAAACACTTTTACGAGAAACTTTAGCTGTTATTGCACCATATAGTTTTATTTTGGGTGTAGAACCACCACGAAAAGATGATCTTAATTTTATGGCAAAATGTCAATCTTTTAGTAGTGATAGAAGGATTCAAAAATCAGTTTTACCTTTGAGTGTAATACATATTTGTATAAATTTAGAAGAGTTTAAAATTGACAAACTAAAAGTATTATTCACATTTTTAAGAAATGTCTTCAAAAAGCGTATTAACTATACAAGCAATTGGATTCTTAATCCAGCTAATAAACAGTATGAAAAATACGGGACATTTTTAACGAGAAGACTCTTAGTTAATGGTTTTGCAATAGAAGTTTCTATGATTCATAGAGAAGTTTTACAAAAAATTCAAAGTTACGATTGTTACGATTTGATGCAAATAGCAGGAATAGATATTAGAGTAATGAATGAAAATACTCTGAATATCTTGAAAGATACTTGTAAACTTAATGATGCTGGAATTTGTCTATACTCTGATAGAGATAATTCAGAATATGAAATAGTTTGCAATCAAGCATTAAAAAGACTAAATCCATATAAAATAGATTTAGTTAAGTTATTATTTAATGAAGAGATAAATCAAAAGAAATTCCAAACATTACCAATAGAATCAAAACCTAAACTAGAAAATAATAATAACTTATCTTCTCGACTCGTTAACCTCGCTGCTAAGAAAATATACCTGCAAAATTTATTAACAGAACGAGGAATTGATATAAATTCCTATCAAGTTAACAAGTATTTGGAAAGAATACCAACTGATAATAATTATGTTGACAATAACTCAGATAGAACTATGACAATATATGTTAAACCTTTTTTGTATGGTGATTTAAGAAAACCAGGTCATTATTCTCAGATTATATATGGTAATAAAGGTTTAATAAATCAAAAAAATAGTTTAGATCACTTTCCTTATGAAGCAGTTTATTTGAATGTCAAAGTAGATAAAGTATTATGGTTATTACTAGAAGAATATTTATCAGACTTTATCAAAGTAGAACTTAATCCAGATGAAGGTTACATAGAGAAGTATTATGTTTCTGCTAGAACTACTTTAAAACCTTCTAAAATCAGTGTAACTTTAAATGGAAAGTGGAAAACAGATATTCCATTCGGAACAAAAGATAATATGTCTTATACTGAGGTAGTAAATATTATTACAGAACGTTTAAATTCAAGTGGGATATCTAAACTTAAATTCTCATTTAGTATGATATGATATTGAATTCTAAAATATGCTAGAAAAATCAAACTTATAAGTATTCAGCTATAGCATTCGTTCATACATTTTTAATTTCTCCATTTGCTTGAGGAATAGGAGTTAATATAATATTACTTTCATAATTAGGGTTATATTCTTTAATTGATTCTAATATATATTCTGGTTCATTTTCTACATAACATTGATTTAAGTTATTTAAAGAAAAACTTTCCCAATTTTCTCTTTCTTCTGTATTATTGTCTTCTGGTAGAATCGGAATAATAAATACTTTTGTTCCTTCTGGAATAGATACAGAATCGAGTAATTCTATTTTCCCATCTTTAACAATTGCTAAATATCCTGATGTCATTATTTTTATCTCCTTTCAATTTATATTAGGTATATGTTGAAAAAATCAAACTTGTTTTTCCCAAAAATTCCCAAATTTACTTATCAACCTCAAAGCCCAGACACAGATATAAACGCTGATATTTATTTCTTTCAAAAATGGCGACAATTATCATTAAAACAACGCATAGCAAGATTCATTAGCCATGAACGAGGAGTTAAAAAACTATGTCTGATAGGAATTAAATCTCGACATCGGAATTTAAGTATACAAGAAATTCGTGATCTATTTATCCGTGCTGTATTAGGAGAAAAATTTACTCCTGATTTTCAACCAAAAGGTATTAATGAAAATATGTGGATTCAAGATTCAATTTCTTTAGCAGGAGAACTGCATCAACTTTTTGAATCAATTAATATTGATTACTATGTTAATCGAGGTGTTGCTAGTTCTATTCATGGAGAACCACGTTCTACTCGTGATTTAGATTTGGTGATAGAAGTTAAACCAAATCAAATAGATTTGCTGGTAAAAAATTTAGAAGCATCTGGATATTATTGTCCAGCAAGTGCGGTAGAAGATTTGCAACGTGACTGTGGAAATATGTTAAATATTACCCATACAGAAACTATTGCGAATGCTGATATATATATCACGGATAATTCACCTTATAGTATATCACAAATGAATCGGAGAATATTAATTAATGTAGATGGAATTCCTGTTTTTTGGATAGCTTCAGCAGAAGATATTATTTTACAAAAACTGCGCTGGGGAAAGGGAAGTAAATCAGAAAAACAATGGCGTGATGTTTTGGGGATAATTAAGTTACAAGCAGAAAATTTAGATTATAGTTATTTAACGGAATGGGCAGAAAATTTAGATTTAGTTGCTGATTTAAGTGAAGTATTAACTCAAGCTGGGATATGAAATAAACTAAATTCCCAATAATCTCTTCACAGAAATAGCAAGATCAGGAAAAGCTAAAGAACGAATTTCACCATGTTGTAAAATGGTTTTAGATTGATAAACCGTATCAATCAGAACTCGAAATATAATTAATTCCATAGTCTGTAAATTAATTACCCAATATTCAGGAATACCTGCGGCTGCATAAACTTTAGTTTTAACTTCCAAATCTTTAGTTAAACTAGAATTAGAATATTCAATTACCCAAAATATATTTTCAGGATAAGGATGATGTTTCTGATAATCTATTCCTAACCGTTGAACAATAGCAATATCTGGTTCTGGTTCTGAACTAGTTTGGGGTATGGTAATTGGTTTAGCTTGGCGAACTTTTGCCTTGTCTCCAAGTAAATAAATTAGATATTCTCCCGCTTCATCACTACAGTAAGCATGATATTCTCCCTCTGGAGGCATTTCTAATATTTCTCCATTAATTAATTCAACTTTTCGCTCTGTTAAGATGCCAGTAGCAATTATTTGATGATAGTCTTCAATAGTCCATTTAGCAGTAGTTATAGTCATAGCAGTTCTCCATCTGCTTTATCTTTATAATAAGCTAATTTACGATAATCTCTCATACTCAGATCCTCAATTTCTCTAAGAAATCAAGAATCTTATGTTGATCATCCCCATAATTTGCTAAACTTCAAAAATTGGCAAAGCAAACAAAAATCTGAGTATCCGGTATTGGGGGAGGTTCGCAGAGTGGTGGAAAGTGAAGACATAGGAGAAATTCATCCCCAAGATTTTTTATGGCGGTTTTGGCCTGTTGTGCCAATTTACCCTTATGGTAAACGTCGCACTATCCGTAAAGAAGTTCTTAAAGATACAATCTGGACTTTTGATCAATTACAGGGAATTTTCTATGTAATTGTGCCAATTCGCATGACTGTGATTAAGTTAGAAAAAGGCGGTTTGCTGGTTTATGCACCTGTCGCACCGACTGGAGAATGTGTTCGTTTGGTAAATGAGTTGGTAGCAGAACACGGTGATATTAAGTATATTATTTTGCCAACAATATCGGGAATAGAACATAAAGTATTTGTTGGTCCCTTTGCGCGATGCTTTCCCAATGCACAGATATTTGTTGCCCCTGAACAATGGAGTTTTCCGCTAAATCTGCCTTTGAGTTGGTTGGGTTTACCAGGTAAACGCACTCGGATATTGCCTGAGAATAGCCAGGAAGCCCCTTTTGCTGAGGATTTTGATTATGCAATCCTGGGATCTATTGATTTAGGTTTGGGTAAGTTTGCAGAGGTGGCTTTTTTCCACAAGCGATCGCATACTCTCTTACTTACAGATACCATAGTTTCAGTACCAGCAGACCCACCAGCGATCGTTCAACTTGACCCCTACCCCTTGCTGTACCACGCCAAAGACAAAGCCTCTAACATCGTTGCAGATACCCAAGCAAACCGCCGTAAAGGATGGCAACGGGTAACATTATTTGCCTTGTATTTTCAACCGAGTGTATTAAATGTACCCTCATGGAAAGATATATTTACAGATGCCCAGAAAGCCCCAGAACGTTCTAGAAAAGCTTATTTTGGGTTTTTTCCCTTCCAATGGCAAGAAAATTGGCAACGTTCCTTTGATATTTTGCAAGGAAATGGGCGTTTATTTGTTGCCCCAATTTTACAAAGTTTGATTTTAAATCGCGCACCGGGCGAAACAATAAATTGGGCTGATAAAGTTGCCAGTTGGGATTTTCAATGGATTATTCCCTGTCATTTCGATGCCCCAATTAAAGCCGAACCAAAACAATTTCGCCAAGCATTTTCGTTTTTAGAAAAACAGCCAATTAGGGGTTTAGTTAGTAGTAATAGTTATCCTTTACCGGAGGATGATTTTAAGTTATTGAGAGATATTGATACAGGATTAAATAAGTTTGGTATTGTGCCACCAGCTAGGGATAAGGTGTAAGTAGGTGAACGGAAAAAAACCAACATATATAACGAAAAGTAAAATCGCCTAAAACCTCTTATCTGTTCGCTGTTCCCTACCCTCACAGACAAATTTTATAGCTTCAGCTATCAGCAAGCCCTATGTAGATTTTTTACAACAACGCTATAATTTTTACTCAAAAACAATAAAAAAATCCCCTGAAAAGATTTAAAAACAATCCTTTCAGAGGAAATTCATCAAGAACTTACGCCGGGTAAATTCTTAATCGGCGATTGGGTTCTTCGCCAAAACTATCGGATTTGAGACGATAATGTTCCACCAACTCATGCTGCATTTTTCGCACTTGGGAAGAACGGGGTAGTAACTCCACAGGCTGACCTTTAGGGATCACAATTTGCTCTACAGCAAGTCGAGCTTCCTCCAAAGCGTCCATTTCATCATCACTACCGTTGTGTAATAACAGTTGTAATTCGCGGTCGTCGCCAAGTTCTGGATCATCAATATTCAGTAATCGGCGGAGACTGCGAGTAATTTGAGGGATTGTACTAGACTTGATCACATGAATAGGTACATGACGGGCTTTAGCCATCTGTCTTAACTTAGCGTGGTTCTTGACGTGCGATCGCAAAGCCAAAATAGCATCAGCACTATCTAAGTCTTTTGTCAAGATCACAGGCAAACTTAACACATTAATCACCTGTTCCAGTTGGTGACGACTCACCCCATAGGGGTAAATGTGCAATGGTAAATCTTCCCCATTTGGTCCTGCTTGTTTGCGGCTGGTAAAATCAATACTTTCTGAGTAATTGAAAGATTCATCTAACAACCGGTCAAATTCACTGCGTCCAGTTGGTCTTTCCCGATCTAAAGACAAAGGCGGTAAAGCCACCATTTGTCCAGAAGAACGCCAACCATTAGGTTTAGCAGCTAAAAACGATTCTTCCACATTAGCAAGATGTCCATTGCCACCATTGACCACAGCCAACTGTCTAACAATACCAACTTTGCCGTTTTCATCAACCGTCCTAGTTTGTGGATTAGCTTGACGACCCCGTAACAAAGTATCAACCGTATCCGCTACACATTCATGAACTACCCAGCGTTGCCGTTCCAGCATTTCCACAGCAATCTCAAAAGTCGGTGGAGCTTTGCGTTCTAAAACCGTCTTTTGCGAACCACGTCGTCTAGCTTCATCATCTCCTAGCGTCACAGCCTGAATACCACCTACCAAATCAGACAGAGTGGGATTTTTAATCAGGTTTTCAATCTGATTACCATGAGCAGTTCCTACCAATTGCACCCCCCTTTCGGCAATGGTACGAGCCGCTAAAGCTTCCAGTTCTGTCCCAATTTCATCAATGACTATGACTTCTGGCATATGGTTTTCCACAGCCTCAATCATGACTTGATGTTGTAATTCTGGTTTAGAAACTTGCATCCGTCTAGCACGACCAATGGCTGGGTGAGCAACATCACCATCTCCAGCTATTTCGTTAGATGTGTCAATAATTACCACTCGCTTATTTAAGTCATCCGCTAACACACGGGCAATTTCCCTTAAAGCCGTGGTTTTACCAACACCAGGACGACCTAGCATGAGAATTGATTTACCAGTTTCCACCAAATCGCGGATCATGCCAATAGTTCCGAATACCGCCCTGCCGACACGACAAGTTAAGCCAATAATCTTACCACTACGGTTGCGGATAGCACTAATCCGATGCAAAGTTTGCTCAATTCCGGCCCGATTATCCCCCCCAAAATTTCCAACTCGTTGAATGCAATCATCTATCTGGGCTTGAGTAACAGGTGTTTCGCTCAAATACTCCGCTGCATGGGGAAACCGAGCTTCTGGACGACGGCCTAAATCCAATACCACTTCAACTAAATTATCTCGTTTAGGATGATTCTCTAGTTTTTGTTGGAGGTCTTGGGGCAAAATGTCTAACAACTTTTGGAGATCTTCTGTAATCGTCATGCTTTCTATGGGTGACTGACGTTTTTAGAGATAAGGTTGGCGCGATTAGCGTTACCGCTGAGATTTAATCTGGGAAACGAGAGAATGGGCAAGTTTTACAGCTTCCCAGAGTAATTCCGGTTCTGTTTCCAAGCGGATGTTGTTTTTACTATCAGTGTTAATCACCTCCTTATTTTCCAACTGGTCAAGAATGGGTGACAGCAATACACGGGCGTAGCTACCATAGGCAACCCCGGAGATAAAAGCTGGGGACTCTTTCCCCTCTGCTCCCCTGCTCCCCTGCTCCCCTGCCTCTTGGAGAAGTCCCATCCCCTTCAATTTAGGGATGGTGTAACTATTAGTGCCGCCTGCTAACTGCACATATCCCGGTAGATTTGCTGCCAAAACTTTTTGTCCTAATTTCACTGTGGCGATAGTAGTACCATCACCAATATCACCACTCATAGAACGGCCATCAGTTTGCCAAATTAAAAACTGTGGACGGGGGACAATCAAATCATAAATTGCTTTGAGGTAATCAATTAGTCCTTCACCATCGTTACAACTAATGGCTACTAACTTTAATTTATCTGCCCAAGGTGTAATTGCCTGCCATAACTGTTGAAATTCTGGCAACCGCCCTATTTGAGTATGAATTTCTACGGCATCTATTCCCGTTGATGCGATACCTGTGGAGAGAGCGATCGCTCCCGGCTTTGACACATAAGATTTTGTATAAATTATCCCATAGGGACAGATGGGCAAGCAACGGCCACAGCCATAACATTTTTCAGAAATTACTCCGGAAATATCATCTTTGGTATTGTTAAATAAAATTGCTTGGGCTGGACAAATTTTCTCACATGGTCTAGGACAATCACTAGGACAGTCGTGAGCATTAAACTCAGCTTTTCTAAAATGGGAATCTTCTCCATCATTGAGGCTGACCATTAATAAAGGCAAATCACCTGTAAAGGCAAAGCCTCGCTCTTGGGCTTCCTTAGCCAAACTTTGGGCTACTAGTAAAGCTTCTTGAGTAGCGGCAATAACTGCCGAATCGGCTGCTACATCTATACAGTCAGCACCAGCCAAGGTGTAGGCTAATGTTAAACTTCTGACCGCAGGAAGATGTTGGTAACTAGCTCCGCAAATCAACTTGAACCAGTTACCTTGTTTTAGGGATTGTAAAGGGGCGAATAAATCAGTCACATTTCCATTATGCGTTTATTCCACTGGAAATTGCAGCCTGTCATCAGGAAAATTTAGATTTTTTTTGTTACTAATTTTTTATATAGGAATCCGGTTTGGTTTCTAAATTTACTCGTAGAGCTAGGGAACAGGGAACAGGGAACAGGGAACAGGGAACAGGGAACAGGGAACAATAAATCAAGGTATACGGAGTTTTATTCAAAAATCAAATAGGAGTCCTATTGTTAAATTTCAATCTTACTGCCTAGTGTAATCATTTTTCCCGCTTCTGTAACGGGAACTCTCGTATTTATACCCAATCTATAAAAGTGATTAAATTGGGCTGTATTTACCCATATTGGCATAGTTGCTTGGCGTTTTTGCCCAAATATTTTCTGAAAATTTGGATAAACTTCCCCTGAATAAGAATCCCTTGTAGGAACTACACAACGTTGACATGGGTTGATTCCCAAAAACTTCACGTCTCCCACAGTGAAGGCTACTGGTTCACTACCAGCAGCAAATAACCTATCTTCCCAAAAAGCGGGAACGCCATCTATTTCCAGATTGGCACGAATTCGCCGCCGCATTTCATCAACACTGATACCAGAGAACCAGGACGCAACTTCTGTTAAAGTCGCTGTACTAATGATGGTTGCTCCTGGTGAATCTGTATCATCAGGAAAACCCATAGCGGTATTTTGCTGTAATTGCACAGGAAAACCCAAAAAATCGCTGACAGTTGCGGCTATTGCTGAGTGTTCTTCATCTAAATGAAAAACCTGTTCTGAATTTTTCCCAGGAAACTTCAGCTTTACCAACCTTTGTTCTAGGAAAAACTCTGAACGTAACATCAGGATTTGCGGATAACGCTTACCGTTCACAAATCTATTTTGTGCGTCAACAAATGCAAACTCACGATCATGCCTAAGTGCGCTGCTGGAAAGAATAGTGGACTTTTCCACTTCTACACCATCCAATGACTTAATTGGATAGAGCAAAATTTTTGCTAAATATGCCATGAATTCATGGCTGTACAGGTGGGTGGACAGGGGATTTATCAAGAGCGCCAACTTTATTAAGTGGCCAGAAACGAACTACAGCCCGACCAATAATATTATTGCGGGGAACAACACCCCAGCAGCGTCCATCATAACTGCTGCCACGATTGTCGCCTAATACCAAATATGAATTTGGCGGAATGGTTTCTGCTTGAGCTAGAAAAGGAGGCTGGGGACCGGAGGTACAAACATTAACTAAGGTGCTTTCAGGAGAGGAAACATATTTGTCCTCTGCTAGTGGTTGATTATTGATGTAAACTTTACCCTCTTTAAGTTCTATTTTCTCGCCGGGTAAACCAACAATCCGCTTAATAAAGGCTTCGTTGTATTGTTCTTTTCGTAACTGCTCTGTAGGTGAAAATACAACTATATCTCCCCGTTGTGGGTTAGCAAATTTATACTTTAACTTATCAACAATAATCTTATCTGCTTCCCACTGGTTTTGTGTACCATGGAGGGTTGGTTCCATAGAACCGGTAGGAATCCAACGGGCTTCAGCTACGAAAGTCCGAATTCCAAAAGCCAGGAAGACGCTCAAAATAATGGTTTTACCTAGCTCTATGAACCAGGAATTATCGGGTTGTTGGCTAGAGTTGTTATCAGACACTTGATTTTGCATGAAATTACTGAAGTAATTGTAAGAGATTAGTACGCAACGGAGTCAGTCAACCAACCATTAAAAATTTGTAAAAGGCTTGTGTAGTCTGCTTTGTAAATTTTTAATTATTAATTTTTAATTCCACCCTGTTGTACTAGTTTAGACTTAAACAAAAAGACTTGATATCATTAAACACGAGAGTTCTTGGTTTGCTTGACCATAACCCTTTTTTAACACAAAACCAAAATTGATGATTTTTTTGTGCAATTTAAGTTTACCTTGATGCAGAATTTATCTATCAACCATCAAGAGTTCCTTTATACTTACAACTTTTAAATCCATGTCAACTCCACAAAGTTTACTGATTCGCCATGCTGAAATTATTTTACCTAATGGTGAGTTAATGGTTGGGGATGTATTAACATCTAATGGCCAAATAGTCAAAGTTGGCAGTGAAATTGATTCTGCTGGAGTTACTCAAGAAATTGACGCGCAAGGATTAACTTTGTTGCCTGGTGTCATTGACCCCCAAGTACATTTCCGTGAACCTGGTCTAGAACATAAGGAAGACCTGTTTACGGCTAGTTGTGCCTGTGCTAAGGGTGGAGTCACTTCCTTTCTAGAAATGCCCAATACAAGACCTTTAACCATTAGCCAGTCAGCTTTAGATGACAAGTTACAACGGGCTGCCAATAAGTGTTTAGTTAATTATGGCTTTTTTATTGGAGCTACGGCCGATAATTTACCAGATTTACTTTCCGCCCAGCCCACACCGGGAATTAAGATTTTTATGGGGTCAATGCACGGACAGTTGTTGGTGAACCAGGAAGAGGCATTAGAGGCGATTTTTGCTCAGGGAAACCGTTTAATTGCTGTTCATGCAGAAGACCAAGCCAGAATTAATCAACGAAAACAGGAGTTTGCGGGTATTGAAGATATTGCTATTCATTCCCAAATTCAAGATAACCAAGCTGCATTGTTAGCCACCCAATTGGCATTAAAGCTTTCTAAAAAATATCAAAGACGGTTACATATTTTACATATGTCAACGGCAGAGGAAGCGGAGTTGCTGCGTCAGGATAAACCTAGTTGGGTGACAGCGGAGGTGACACCACAGCATTTACTTTTGAATACTAGTGCGTATGAAACAATTGGTACTTTAGCACAGATGAATCCACCATTGCGATCGCCCCATGATAATGAAGTTCTCTGGCAAGCTTTACGTGATGGTATCATTGATTTTATTGCTACTGACCACGCCCCCCACACCTTAGCAGAAAAAGCCCAAACTTACCCGAACACTCCTTCCGGAATGCCCGGTGTAGAAACTTCTTTACCTTTAATGTTAACCGCTGCTATGGATGGAAAATGTACTGTTGCCCAAGTTGTGCAATGGATGTCTAAGGCAGTAGCTGTAGCTTATGGTATTGCTAACAAGGGAGAAATTACTCCTGGTTATGATGCTGATTTAGTCTTGGTAGATTTAAAAAATTACCGTGAAGTTAAACGGGAAGAAGTTTTAAGTAAGTGCGGTTGGAGTTCCTTTGAAGGTTGGAATTTAACAGGTTGGCCTGTGACAACAATTGTCGGCGGTGAAATTGTTTATGATCAAGGACAGCTAAATACCCAAATTCGCGGACAAGCTTTAACTTTTTCAAAATCGTAGTCAGTTGTCAATTATCAATTATCAATTGTCAATTGTTCGTTGTTACAGCGGTAATTTCGGCTTGGCGATCGCCATCTTCACCATAGTTTAAACATATCTTTAAATAACTATCTGGTAAATATGGCATTCGTTGGGCCCATTCAATAGCAACAATTCCTGGTGCTACTTCTATCCCTTCCCAGTAACTTTCTAAATTCAAACCTGTAACTTCTTGAGGTTCTAAGCGGTATAAATCCAAGTGATAAAGGGGGATACGTCCTTCTGTATACTCATTAATGAGAGTAAAAGTAGGACTAACAATAGAGTCAATTATCCCCAAACCTTTACCAATGCCTTGCACCAAGGTAGTTTTACCAGCCCCTAAATCACCTTCTAGTAAAATCACACTACCAGCAGCCAAAGTTTCCCCAAGGGTAACTCCTAATTGCTGTGTTGCTTCTATGTCTGGAAGGAAAATTTTAGTCATTGGTCAGTTGTTAGTTGTCAATTATCAATTGTCAATTGTCAATTATTCTTACTTTCCGTGATGCGCCCCACTGTACCATTTTAATAAAACCTTAGCTAGTTTTTGCGGATCATGGCGAACAGCACCATTATCATCTTCATATAAAATATTAGCAGGAACTAATCGCCGTCCTAATTGGGTAACAGCTTCTCTATCCAAGAAAACTGGATGGGCATTTTGTTGAGCATAACGGATCAGGGCTTGGGCTGAGGGTGTTTTTTTATGAACTAATACGGCATCAAATAACCTTCTGTCACCACAAGCATGATCTATGGCTTGAATATGTTCAGCAACACTATATCCATCAGTTTCTCCTGGTTGAGTCATGATATTGCAGATATAAATGCGGGGTACACTGACCGCAGCGATCGCATCAGCAATTTCTTGAACTAACAAATTAGGAATTAAGCTAGTGTAAAGACTACCTGGACCAATAATAATGTAATCAGCTTCTTTAATTGCCTTAATAGCTGCGGGCAATGCAGGGGGATTTTCAGGAATGCAGCCAATTTTGACAATTTTTCCCCCAGCTTTAGGAATATTAGACTCACCCTCAATGCGGCGGCCATCTGTCAATTCTGCCCAGAGACGGACATCACTAAGCGTAGCGGGTAAAACCTGTCCTCTCACTGCCAATACCTTAGAACTAGCAGCAACAGCCTGTTCCAAATCGCCAGTAATATCAGTCATGGCAGTTAAAAACAAATTACCAAAACTGTGACCTGTTAAACCATCCCCCGCCCGAAAGCGATATTGAAATAATTCTGTCAGTAATTTTTCTTCATCTGCTAGTGCTGCTAAACAGTTGCGGATATCTCCAGGTGGTAAAACGCCAAATTCTTCGCGCAGTCTGCCAGAAGAACCACCATCATCTGCTACGGTGACAATAGCGGTAATATTAGCACTGTAGGTTTTTAAGCCTCTGAGTAAAGTTGAAAGTCCAGTCCCACCACCAATGACCACGATTTTTGGTCCCCGGTATAAACGACGATGGGTTAAGAGAACATCTATCAAATCCTCCTCATTAACTCCTGGTCTTAACACTTCGGTAATTGAACCGACAGTGCGGGATTGCCCCCACAGCACTAATAGGACACCACAGAGCAGGAGTAAGGGACCGCTGATATAGTTGGGTAAAATATTGGCGAAGAATCCGAGAAGACCTCTAAGTAACTCTATCATCCAGAAAATTGGAGTTAGCTTCACCCAAATAGCTAAACCCAAACTGGCCAACACAACACCCCCAACAGTTATAAACAACCAGCGTTTCACAAACAACCCAGGGGATAACCATTTGAACCATTGGTTAACCCGATGAGAAGTACGACTGTGCGACTGTAGTTGTAGCGAATGAATGGCTTGTTTCAGAAAACCGATGAACATACCTAATAGGGAACGTTGGTACAAACAATATCTAACAGAAACTTTACATCACTGGCTTTCAAGACTAGAGGAGAAACTATAAGAATTATTAATTCCTTTATAATTTCGGGAATTAAAAGCATATTTATCTTTATTTTTGCCTGTTGCCTTTTACCCGGTTATTTTACAGAGAATTTCATGAAAAAACGCATTTTAGGAATAGATCCAGGATTGGCAACTATCGGATTTGGGGCGATTAATTGGCAACAAAGTCAAACTAAAGGACAAGAGACAACGGTGCAGATGGTAGATTTTGGGGTAATTCGCACTTCTGCCAATATGGAAATGACTCAACGACTGTGTACTTTATTTGACGATTTACACACAGTGATGGAGGAGTTGCAGCCGGATTTGGTGGCAATTGAAAAATTATTTTTCTATCGGATGGCCAATACTATTGTTGTTGCCCAAGCCAGGGGTGTACTGATGTTAGTTCTAGGACAGCGTAAGCTTCCTTATGTGGAGTTTGCCCCTCCCCAAATCAAACAAGCTTTAACAAACTATGGTAAGGCGGATAAAGCAGAAGTACAAGAAGCGGTAATGCGGGAGTTGGATTTAGATGAAATTCCCAAGCCAGATGATGCTGCGGATGCTTTAGCAGTGGCTTTAACTGCTTCGTTTCAGTTGTAAGATGACCAATTATAGCAGGGGAGCAGGGGAGCAGGAAAAACTTCTTAACAACTGACAACTGACAACTGACAACTGACAAATCACCAATTACCATCTTGCTGATTTACAACTAATCGCAAGATTGATAATCCTAAAATGATGAGAAATAGTACCAAACCAATTGTACAAGCATAGCTAATTTCTAAATTACTGAATGCTTGTTCATATAAATAATAAACTATGGTTTTAGAACTGTTGAGTGGTCCGCCTTGAGTCATGATATAAACTTCATCAAAAACTTTAGTAGCAGCAATTGCGGAAATTACAGCTACTAAAGCTAAATAAGGTTTCATTAAGGGAATGGTAATATCCCAATGTTTACGAATATTGTCTGAACCATCAATAGCTGCTGCTTCGTAGATGTCAGCAGGAATGGATTGTAATCCCGCTAAATAAATAACCATGTAGTAGCCTAAGCCTTTCCAAATCGTTACAGCCATAATACTGGCTAAAGAAATGGGGATAATTCCTAATACTTTATCTGGACTTGTTAGCCAAGGTATGCCTTCGGGAAAAATCCCTAAAGTTTTGAGGATTTGGTTGAGTAATCCATTTTCTGCATATAACCATTTCCAGGCTATTCCTGCTACTACCATAGAAATTACGACAGGGGTATAGTATGCTGTTCTAAACCAATTCATACCCCGCAGTTTTTGATTGACTAAAATTGCTAAAACTAAGGGTAAAAATACTAAAATTGGGACAACGCCCACAAGATAAAGGAATGTGTTTTCTAGAGTTTGCCAAAAAACCTGATCTTTCCATAAACGCAGAAAGTTTTTTAAGCCAATCCATTGGGGAGGATCTCCGATACTTTCATAGTTAGTAAAACTGAGATAAAAGGCTTGTATGGCTGGCCAAAAAACAGTTAAGGTTAAAATAATTAAGGCGGGTAATAAAAATAAATATGGAGTTATTTTTTGTTGAATTAAAATCCATTGTTTTGATGTTAATTGCGGCATATCATTAAAAATGAGGTTCTAGTAATTAGGGGATGTTTTTCTAGAGTTTTTATTAAGACTTACGCAAGATTGAACTCAAAACCTTATTCTTGCGTAGGGGTAATTCATGAATTACCCCTACTTCCTCTCTGTGACTGGAGCGCCTCTGCGTGTTCGCGCAGCGTGCCGTAGGCATAACAAAATCATACTCTTAATCAGCAACGCCTTTTGCGTAAGTCCTATTTATCTTGAATAAACTATAATAATGATAACTTTTTGGTCAAAATTCATACTTGGCGAAAAAGTGGGGGAGATCACCAAAATGTGTGTAGAAAAGTAAAATTGCCCAAAACTGCCTTATTACTGTTCTTTTTTCTTGTACAGACATTCCGCCAAAACCTGTTTATTTCTGAATTCTGCTATATATTTCCTCAGCTTTATGAATAATGATTTAAATTACCATATCAAAAATAACACTAATGAACTAACTTCCCAAGCAAGACAAGAAAAACTTTTGTTGGATATGGTGCTGCGTATCCGAGCATCCCAAGACTTGGAAACAATTCTTAATACTGCGGTGCAAGAAATTCGGCAGTTATTGGCAGCAGATCGAGTGATTATCTACAGATTAGAGCCAAATTGGAGTGGTGAAGTTTTGTTTGAGGCTGTTACTGAATTAGAGCAACCAATTCTACATCAGACAATTTGGGATGAGTGTTTTGAGCAAAGTTGGCTGGAATCTATTGGGCAAAGTTTAATGCCGAAGATGATGCCTAAAGCGATCGCTAATATTTATCATACTGGCTTCAGTGACTTTGATCTCAATGCTCTAGACAAGTTTCAAATCAAAGCTAATTTAGTTGTTCCTATTTATGTAAATCATCAAATCTGGGGATTTTTAATTACTCATCATTCCCAAAGTTCCTGGAATTGGCAACCATCAGAGATCCGGTTTCTAGAGCAATTGTCAGTTAATATAGCGATCGCTATTCAACAAGCTACTCTTTTAGAAAAAGTCCGCCAAAATAATCAAGAGTTAGAACTCCAAATTAACCAAAGAACTACACTGTTAGAAAATACCAATTTCCAATTATTAGCGGAATTAGTTGAAAGGAAAAAAGTTGAAACTGAGTTAAAGGCAACCCAGACTAAATTAGCTGGTATTTTAGATGTAGCTGACGATGCCATTATTTGCATAGACACAGCCCAGAAAATTACCCTATTTAATCAGGGGGCAACAAGAATTTTTGGTTTTACTGCTTCAGAAATTATTGGCAAATCTTTAGATGTTCTCATACCAAAACGATTTGTTACTGTCCATTGTCAGCATATTCAACGTTTTATTTCTTGTGCCGATGTTGCTCGACCCATGGGTTATCGGAATCGTGATTTGTTTGCTTTACGTAAGGATGGAACAGAATTTCCTGCTGATGCTTCCATATCTAAATGGAATACAGGTAATGAAGTTATTCTTACTATTATTCTCCGAGATATTACTAAAAGCAAACAGGTGGAAATAGAACTCCGAAAAAGTCAACGTTTATTAGCAAAAGCCCAAAAAGTAGCCAAGATAGGTAGTTGGGATTTTGATTTAATTACTCAAAAAATGACTTGGACAGAAGAATTATTTCAGATTTTAAACCGTGATTTAGCATTGCCAGAACCTAATTATGAGGAGAATTTGCAGATATATCATATTGATGATCGGCAAAAATTACACGCAGCCTGGCAAAGGGCAATGATACTAGGTGAATCTTATCATTTAGTTCTCAGAATTCCTTTATTTGATAGTAAAATCAACTACATAGAAGCCATTGGTCATGCAGAAATTAGAGATAGCAAAGTGGTGCGATTATATGGAACTTGCCAAGATATTACCGAGCGAATTCAAGCAGATATAACTTTGCAAAAAGAATTGAATAAAGCATTACTATTAAAAAATTTGACAGATCAAATCCGGGAAACATTAAACCCTGATGAAATTTTACAAACAGCAGTACAACAAATTAGCCAAGCATTTGGGGTGAATCGTTGTTTAATTCACTCTTATATGACTGAACCAGTGGTAAATGTGCCATTAGTGGCAGAATATATATCTGGTAACTATGAATCTATCTTTAAACTGCACGTCACCATTCCAGCTATTGGCAATCCTCATATAGAACAGTTATTAAAACAAGAAACAGCGATCGCTTCTGATAATGTTTATGCAGATCCATTATTAGAAAGTGCTGAATCAATTTGTCGGCAAATAAATTTAAAATCAATGTTGTCCGTTGCTACCTTTTATCAAGGGAAACCCAATGGTTTAATTGGTTTGCACCAGTGCGATCGCTATCGGCATTGGACAGAAGAAGAAGTTGAAATGATGGAAGCAGTAGCCGCTCAATTAGGGATAGCGATCGTCCAAGCTCAACTATTAGAACAAGAAAAAACCCGTCGTCAAGAACTATCTAATCAAAATGCGGATCTCGTTCATGCGAAACAGGAAGCAGAAGCAGCAAATAAAGCCAAAGGTGAGTTTCTTGCTAACATGAGTCATGAAATTCGTACACCCATGAATGCCGTATTAGGCTTTACTGAACTATTAGCTTCTACCATCACCGATAATCCAGCTAAAGAATATATAGAAGCGATCTCATCCAGTGGTAAAATTTTACTAGCCTTAATTAACGATATTCTGGATCTTTCCAAAATCGAAGCTGGTAAACTACAAATTCACTTTGAACCTGTAGATTTGCGTTTATTATTGCAAGATATTAAAATAGTCTTTTCCCAAACAGCTAATAGCAAAGGCATAAAATTAGAAACCGAAATTGATCATCATCTCCCCACAATTATCCAAATTGATGAAGTGCGACTCCGACAAATTCTGCTCAATATTGTTGGTAATGCTATTAAATTTACTGATCAAGGATATGTGAAAATCATAGTTAATCTATGCAATCAAAACATTTATGATAGAGAAACAACCTGTTTAGAAATTACAGTTGAAGATACGGGAATTGGTATTGCTCCTAGTGATCAAGAAAAGATTTTTAGAGCTTTTACTCAAAGCAATAGTCAAAGTAATCGTAAGTATGGTGGTACAGGATTAGGACTGACAATTACACAAAGACTAGTGCAGATGATGGCAGGAACAATTGAATTACAAAGTCAACTGGGAAAAGGCAGTAAATTTATATTACGCTTTTCCCAATTAGCAATATCAAATCCTCTGACAATTACTAAATCAACTATCCGAGAAGATGAAAATCTAGATCAATTTCCCTCATTAATTATCCTCGTCGCTGACGATGTGCAATCAAATCTCGACCTCATTGGCAGCTATTTTGCTGATACATCCCATCAACTTATTTTTGCCCACGACGGATATCAGGCTATTCAACTCGCTCAAATATATAATCCTGACCTGATTTTACTAGATTTGCGAATGCCAAAAATGGATGGTAGAGAAACATCTCAATTTCTCAAAAATAATCAACAACTGCAAAATATACCCATCATTGTGCTAACTGCTTCACCTCAACAAAGTGACAAAATAGAACTACAAGCATTATGTCAAGGTTTTCTCCGTAAGCCAGTTTCCCGTCGTGAGTTAGTAACAGCACTGAAAAAAGTGTTAAAATGGGATTCTTATGTTACAGAGAATCAAGAAAATCTCACAGAAAAATCAAGTCCCCATCATCTCACACCTTATTTCCAACCAGAGGAGATAGTCATGGTGTCAGACTTGTTCATCAAAATCTCTCAAGAGGCCAACACTAACTGGAATAAATTACGAAAAACCTTAACTATCCGCGACTTAGAACTATTTATTGAACGTCTCAACAATTGGGGCCAAGAGCATCAGTGTCAATTATTGATAGACTATGCCAATACCATTAGCAAGCATCTT
Source organism: Anabaena sp. UHCC 0204 (assembly GCF_009711975.1). Lineage (GTDB taxonomy): Bacteria > Cyanobacteriota > Cyanobacteriia > Cyanobacteriales > Nostocaceae > Dolichospermum. The sequence continues at coordinate 40,469 of NZ_VIKW01000027.1, read as the reverse complement.
GATAACTTTGATTGGGATCAGATACCTGCTTCCGTTGAACAGTTTGCAGTCGTCCAAGCTGAAATTAAGCATTATTTGGCAGAATAGATCATGGTGCAACAGTCAATTAATCCAGAAGATTTTTTTATTCTAGTAGTAGATGATGTAGCTCTCAACCTCAAAGTTTTACGGGCTATCTTAGAACCTATTGGGTATGAAGTTAGTTTTGCTACAGGTGGAAAACAAGCACTAGCACGAATTGCCTCTGCTAAACCAGATATTATTCTTCTGGATTTGATGATGCCAGAAATGGATGGTTTAGAAGTTTGTCAAGTCATCAAAAATGATTCAGCATTAGCGGAAATTCCCATTATCTTTCTCTCTGCTAGTCAGGAAAAAGAACATTTACTTCAGGCTTTTGAAATGGGTGCTGTTGATTATGTAACTAAACCTTTTAACAAGTTAGAATTATTAGCTAGAATCAATACTCATTTAACCCTTAAACATTATCAAGATTGTTTACAAAAGCAAACTGAACAAGAAAGACTGAGAAATAAAATTATTTATAGTATTCGTCGTTCCTTGAATTTAGATTATATTTTAAAAACTGCTGTTTCCGAAATTTGCTACTTCTTAAAAGTAGATAAAGTCACAATTTTCAAGCTCACAGATTCATACCAAGGAAAAATTTTAGCAGAATCTACTTCGACAATTTGCCAGATTGCAGTTGCAGAAAATACCTATGATTTAAGTTGGATGGAACAGAGTTTCCATTTCTTGGCATCTTCTAGAATTCACGTCATAGATAATATTAATGATTCTAGTCTTTCTCCACTTCATTTAGATTTTCTGATAGCTGGAAACGTCAAAGCAGAATTGATAGTTCCTATATATCAGCAAGATTATCTTTGGGGAACTTTAATTGCCCATCATTGCCAAAATTCTCATACTTGGTCAACAGATGAAATTAAGTTATTATCGGAAATAGCCGCAGAATTGGAAGTAGCTATCCAACAATCTCAACTTTATCAAAAACTAGATACAGCTTATCAAGAATTACAATATTTAGCTCACACGGACAGTCTTACACAACTTGCCAATCGTCGTCAATTTGATCAATATATTACCCAGGAATGGTGGCGACTAAAACGTGAACAAAAATATTTATCTTTGATAATGTGTGATATAGACTATTTTAAACCATATAATGACTGCTATGGCCATCCATCTGGTGATGTTTGTCTGCAAAAAGTTGCCAAAATCCTATCTGAAGGAATTAAACGCCCCGCAGATTTAGTTGCTCGATACGGAGGAGAAGAGTTTGCTGTTATTCTACCTGATACTAATTTAGAAGGAGCAATAAATGTTGCTCAACAGATTCAACAAGCTATTACTAGCTTTAAAATACCTCATATCCAATCGCCAATAGAACAGTATATTACTTTAAGTATGGGTGTTACTAGTGTCATTCCTAATGACAATATTACATCTGATGACCTAATTACAGCAGCAGATAAAGCACTATATACTGCTAAATCTAATGGCAGAAATCAATATTTTCATAGCGTTTTATAAGGAAAATGCCGAAAACCCTTGAAGATGTGGCTGACTCAGGAAGCCATATCCGTGCTTTAGACAAGGGATGAAGGCTAGTCACAGGATTTATCCTGCATTGACGTTAATCGCGCTGCTGTTCCATATATTTCTTAACCGTTTCCGTGCAAATATTTCCAGCGGTACTAACAAAATAAATTGGTGTCCATAACGTAGGTATTTTTAAAAGTTCGGGGAATTCTTTTCACCAGATGATGAGAAGCTCTGCCTTTAATTTTCCTCATGATACTAGATGGATCATCGGTTGGCTTCACATTTAAAAACAGATGGACATGATCCGGCATAATCTCCATAGCATTTGTATATAGCTATTATATAATCAAATAAAGGAAACAACAACAAAAGGGACTTATATTTGCTAACAACTTATGTATACAAGTTACGCCCTAATGTCACCCAGTCCAATAAAATGGATAACTGGCTAGATATGCTCCGGTCTACTTACAACTGGAGCTTGGCTGACAGAATAGCTCAATACAACCAGCAATTTATTCAAGGCGATTATTGCGATATTAGGACTAGAGCAGAAGCTTGTCCACTAACCTGTTTTGTCAGTAAAAATGGAGCAAGTGGAGAACCGTGGAAAGATGCTAAAACTGACAAGAATGGCAACTTCAAAAACCCTCGACGCAGTGCTGGTGATATTCAAATAACGGCATTACCATATCTAAAAAAATCTAGACCTTGGTTTGCTGAAGTTGACTCTACAGTTCTACAGCAAAACGTCAAACGCCTTGACACTGCCTACAAAAATTTCTTTGAAGGGAGAGGTTTTCCTAAGTTTAAAAACCGTAGCAACTTTACCTCTTTTACTTACCAGATGGGTGTGAAAATTCAAGGAAATAAAATCTATCTTCCTAAGTTGGGATGGATGCGGTTTTTCAATTCTCGCTTAATACCAACAGGATTTGCCATCAAAGCTGCCACATTAAGAAAGCGTCAAGATGGTTGGTATATCTCAATTAGAATTGAAGATAAAACCATACCCGACTATGTAAAAAAACCGCTAGACGAAGTTAATTCTATTCTTGGTTGTGACTTAGGAATAACTAAACTTGTCCACTTCTCCGACAGACATCAAATTGATAATCCTAGATTCTCAACTAATAAAAAAGCTAGACGCACTTTAAAAATCAGACAGCGACGGATTAATCGTAAAGTCAAAGGCAGCAAGAATCGTAAAAAAGCAGCTAATAATGTAGGACGTTTTCACAAAAAGATTACAGATAAACGAACAGCTTATCAATGGGATGTTGCTAATACAATAGTTTCTAGAAAGGTTGATGCTATTGCCTTAGAAGATTTAAATGTCTCCGCTATGTTGAGGCGTTGCCAAGTTAAAACCGATGAAAAAACTGGAAGATTTTTAAATAATGGGCAATCTAGAAAAAAAGGATTAAACCGTTCTATTTCTGATGCAAGTTGGAGTGATTTAATTTTAAAAATTGAGTATCTCGCTGTCAAGCAAGGAAAAGTTGTAATTAAGATTAATCCTCAATACTCCAGTCAAGAATGTAGGAATTGTGGGCATACTGATAAGTCAAACCGTGATGGCGAGAAATTCATTTGTACTGAATGTGGGTATCACGAACACGCCGATATTGGTGCTGCAAAGACTATCAGAGATAGAGGTTTGGAAATAGTACGTGGGGACTCCGCGAAACTTGCTGTTTAACAGCTAAACGCCCAGAAAATATCAGCACGCACTTTTGTGCAAACGTACTGAGTCTGGGAACCTGTGTGAGCAGGATATTAGGATTGTAAAATCTTAATAATCCCCGTCTCTTTAGAGCGGGGAGTGTCAACGTCATAGCAGAAATAGAGAATGGTGAAATCCACAGTCTTTGGTAGCAGGACTTACGCAAAATCATGAAGAAACGAACCGCAGAGGACGCAGAGGACACGGAGAAATAAGAGTTTCAGAGAGTTATTGCGTAAGTACAAGGTTGGGTTAAGTGACAGCGCAACCCAACAAATGCTGATAAATGTTGGGTTTCCTTGCATCAACCCTAGATATGTTTATTTTTTAAATCCAATTATAAAACCCAATACCAATTTTATTGGTAAAAATATGATAATCTTGGTAAAACTATACTGAGTGTCAATTCCATGAGTAAAAATTTCTCTAAGTCTAGTTTGCCCATAAACAGAAGACAGATTCTAGTCTTAATTGCTACAGTATTTACTACCTTATTGCTGGCAATTAATTTACCAACTATTACTCCTTCCCCTGTCGTAGCAAAATCAAATACCAACTTACTCATATCTGCCGCAGCTAGTTTAAAAGACGTACTTGAAGAAATTAAACCTCTCTACCAACAAAGTAAATCAAACGTCAATATTAGTTATAACTTTGGATCTTCCGGTGCATTACAGCAACAAATTGAACAAGGTGCGCCGGCGGATATGTTTATATCTGCGGCTAAAAGACAAGTAGATGCTTTAGAACAAAAAGGACTTTTGGTAGCGGGTACTCGTAATATCATTGCCAAAAACCGTCTAGTTTTGATAGTCCCTAAAAATGTTGTTGGTGTATCTAGTTTCTACAATCTCAGAGACGCAAAAATCAAAAAAATTGTTATTGGTGAACCTAGAAGCGTACCCGCTGGACAATACGCAAAACAGGTATTAGAAAAGTTGAAAATTTGGGAAAATGTGAAACCCAAATTGGTTTTTGCTAATAATGTGCGTCAAGTTTTAGCATCTGTAGAAACTGGTAATGCTGATGCAGGTTTAGTGTATATAACTGATGCCAAAATCTCTAATCAAGTAAAAATTGTAGTTGCAGCAGATGAAAAATACCACTCTCCGATTATTTATCCATTAGCAGTTGTGAAGCGCAGCAAAAATATTGATGCAGCTAAGAATTTTTCCCAATTCTTATCTAGTGAACAAGCTAAGAAAGTATTCAAAAAATACGGATTTGTCCTACCTTAATCATGTGATTTTCTCATTAAGCAGATTGGGAATAGGTAAGAAGATTATTTTACCTATTACCCAAAATACAGTAAGTAGGTGGGCGTTAAAAATTGTCGTTGGGGCAAGGGAACAGGGAACAGGGAACAGGAAGAGAGTTTTGGGCGATTTTACTTTTCTTCACATACCTTTAAATTTTTCTGTTCACCTACTTAGATTGTAGGTAAATGAGGAACAAAAGAGACGGCTCTAAAAATTAAATATGCGTTTTCCAGAACCTTTGTAGAGATGTTCCATGGAACGTCTCTAATGTCATTATGATTCTGGTTCTATAGCTTCTTGGTGAGTAGTTTTTACCTGCTCTAATAAGCGAGACATCCAAGGTAAAGCCAGAAAGATTCCTGCTAAAACTAATAGAAATACAGAAAGTCCGAAAATTTGGTCGCGGGGAATTTCTAATACACCACGTAAAATTACCTCTCGCAAAGCTGAAACAATAGTAATTTCTACTGCTGCACCTACAGATATACTCCGTTCTTGTAGGTAATCAACTAACAAGCGAAACAGTTCTACTAATATCAAAATAAACAAAATATCAGATGTTACTTGCCGTAGATCTAATGGATGTAAAAATGATAAAAACATATCTCCTAATCGGATCAGCATTACACAAAATAAACTTACACAAAGAGAGATAACAATAATATCCTGAAAAAATTCTAAGTTACGGACAATTCTATCTCGCTTAAACCAACTATTTACTTCTATAAATATCCGCTTTGGCATGGTATTTTCAGAAAAGTTATATTTCTCTATTTATATGATAATCAAGAATATAGGGTTTTTCAGATCGGTGAATTACAGTTATTAATTACAAATCATGTAGCGGGGAAGGATCTACTTTTGTCAAGTTTCATATAGGAGAGAAAAGGGCATGAGAAAGTTTAAAAAGTTTTCCATCACAGTGTATCTAGTGCTTCTCCTTCAGCGTCTTTTGGCTTTTTGGTAGCATTTGTTAGTTTTGCTGTGCGATCGCTTGCAGAACTTCACAACTGGGGATTCTTCCAAATTAATTGGTAAAGAGTAGTAAACAATACAGTTTTTTTCAGAAAATTCGGTTTTGATGATTTCTATAACGCACCGTTAACAATGAGGAGTTTTCAGGTGCAAGTGAAAAGATTTTCAACAATTAATGATTTTTGGAACTAGAAAAGTTCTTTATCCTGGTTGCAATATTATGCACCAGCAAGGGAGAGAATTATGATTACTGAAGAAAAATTAGCGGATAACTTTAACACTATTATCGAAGAAATGCACCCGCGAGTATGGGAATTGCTACGTCATTGTTATGTGAAAGTAATAACTCCTTGTTTAATGCGTTCTTGTATTGCCCCTGTTTCGTATATTGGGATTTACTGTCCTCAGGAAATTTTTGCATCTATAGTAACTGAGAAGAATTTACTCAGAGAAGTAGCAAAATATTTAGGACTAGCTGAAGTTGTTTGCTTAAATGCTACCAAATTACTCCGCGATCCTTTATCAAGGGTGAAAAAAGATTATCCGCATTTGTGGTTAGAACTTATTTGGATGACTACTCAAGAACAATAATGTAGTTTTTAAGTCTATTAGCAATAACTACAAAACCTGATGTAGTTCTGTATTTTAATTGCTAAGTAAAATTGATGTCCAGGACATACGAATTATATAAACATTCGTATGAGAGTGAACAGTTTCACCTTGAAATGTCTTAACATCTGACGTGATTTATTAGTTGATTATGCTAAATTATTCAAATTACGTCAGTCTCTAGTTCTTTTGAACAAGGACGAAATTCTATGACTAAACCATATCTATCTCCAGATGATTTGCCTTCTTATAAGACTACGAAAATCAGTGAACTATTGTTAATTCAATTAGAAGAAATAACTAAGAAGAGGTTTTTCTTTGCTTGTAATAATGTCGTCAGAATTTTATTGTCTAGTTGCCACTGGTATTTTAAGATCAATAGTGGTATTTTAATGTTAATCTTAATTTGTTATGATATCGAAAGTTACCAGAATATCATGACTACTGTTCCCTACTTAGCTGACATACTAAAACGGTTTGCAAACCAAGCTAAAATTAGTATTAGTTCACCAGTTAATAATGGTATTCCCTGGCTAATAAATATAGATGATGTCTTCCTAGAAGATGACTTTTCCGATAGCTGAAAAGACTTTTATTGATAACTGATCTGGTATTTCCATCAATTTGAAAAAATCAATGTGTATCTCCTAAAATCTTTGTAGAGACGTTATATATAACGTCTCTACATTATTGTATTTTTCCGACTGCTTTAGTCAATAGCAATTATTACAAAATTATTGGTGGTATGGTACTGAATTATCTTTACTTCAAGGTATAATACCAACTAAGTTGATTTAAATCAATCAACTTTAATATATAGTCAAACTTTGACTTAATCCAAATTCTCTCCAAAAAACCATGCCACAAGACTTATCACCTCTTTGGATATCTCTCAAAACTGCTTTACTGGCAACATTTATCACGTTTTTTTTGGGCATATCTGCTGCTTATTGGATGTTAGGATATCGCGGTAAAGGTAAATCTTTAATTGAAGGTATATTTGTTGCACCGTTGATTCTACCACCTACCGTTGTCGGATTTTTACTATTGATGTTTTTTGGAAAAAATGGACCAGTTGGTAAACTTTTAGAACCATTTAATACCACAATTGTTTTTACTTGGTATGGTGCGGCGATCGCTGCTACAGTAGTTTCATTCCCATTGATGTATAAAACTGCGTTGGGAGCTTTTAGCCAAATTGATGCCAATCTTCTACGAGTAGCTAGAACTCTGGGCGCTAAAGAGTTAACAATTTTTTGGCGCATTAGTTTACCCCTAGCCTTTCCTGGTATTCTCGCTGGAACAACCTTAGCTTTTGCCCGTGCTTTGGGTGAGTTTGGTGCAACTTTAATGTTAGCAGGTAACATTCCTGGACAAACGCAAACAATCCCTATGGCAATATATTTTGCTGTAGAAGCTGGTGCAATGAATGAAGCTTGGTTTTGGTCAATTGCAATTATGATTATTTCCCTTTCCGGAATTATTATTACTAATTTTTGGCAAGAATTTAACTACAAATCCCAACCTCCAAAAATCACAACCAAGCCAATAGAATTAGAAAATAAATCTCAATCCTTATTATTTAATTCTTACACATCTGGATTATTTTTAGATATTGAAAAAAGACTAGCTAATTTTCATCTGCAAGTTGCCTTTAATACTGATGATCAACCATTGGGTTTACTGGGAACTTCCGGCGCAGGAAAAAGTATGATTTTACGTTGTATTGCAGGGATAGAAACCCCAAATAAAGGGCGAATTATTTTAAATGATCGGGTATTATTTGACTCGGAAAAGAAAATTAATATTCCTATTTATCAACGGCGAATTGGTTTTTTATTCCAAAACTATGCGCTATTTCCCCATATTACTGTAGCGGAAAATATCGCTTTTGGTATACCCAAATCTGTAAATGTTAAACAAGAGGTAGAAAAGCAACTAATAGCTATGCACTTACAGGGATTTGGCGATCGCTATCCGCACCAACTTTCCGGGGGACAACAGCAGCGGGTAGCCTTAGCTAGGGCGTTAGCAAGCAAGCCAGAAGCATTACTTTTAGATGAACCATTTTCTGCCCTTGATACACATCTCCGCAGTCAATTAGAACAACAAGTTACAGAAATCCTTGACAATTATTCTGGAGTAACTTTATTCGTTACTCATAATATGGAAGAAGCTTATCGTCTCTGTCCCAATCTATTAGTATTAGAACATGGAAAAGAAGCTCATCATGGTTCTAAATATGAGATATTTCAACATCCTGCTAGTGTGAATGTTGCTCAACTTACTGGTTGTAAAAACTTTTCCCGCGCTAATGCTTTATCTGGACAACAAATAGAAGCCATTGATTGGGATTGTACTCTCCAGGTTCAAGAACCAATTCCTTCCAAATTATCTCATGTTGGTATTCGCGCTCATCATTTAATTTTTACAAAAGATCCTCATCAAGTAAATACATTTCCCTGTTATTTAGTCCGCACCAGTGAAACACCCCATAGAATGACGGTATTTCTCAAACTACATTCTGTTGGTAATCATCCCCAGGATTACCATTTACAAGGAGAAATTTATAAAGAAAAATGGGCTAGTATTCAAGATCAATCTTTTCCTTGGTATGTACATTTAGATCCTTTGCGGTTACTATTAATGGAGTAAACAATAAGCCTTATTTAGGTAAATCCATGAAAAGTAATAATGTCAAAGTTTTACAGAAACTTGCAGAACTAACAAGAGATTTAGAATTTCCTTGGAGTGATTCAGATTATCCTATCAATCCTTTTGTTTGGGAAGTGCAAACTCAAGGAGAATTTACCATGGAAAACTTATTCAGATCAGAAATTTCTAATTTTTCATCTTACGAAAATCCTGGAAAGATAATGAAAAGTGCAAATTTAGATGATTATTTAGAGAGTGTTTGGCAAAAAACCGAAAACTATCAAATAGCAATAGAATTAGTTAAAAAAAATACTTCATTTTTAGAAGTTGCAGAAATTAGAACATTACATGACACAGCAGATACCTTTAAAATAATTTTCGGAACAACAAAATCGGGGGAATGGATTGGTATTGCACCTCAAATCCCCGCAGATTTTGAAGAATATACCCGCAACGGTGAAATGGTTATAGGAGAACCATTACTTCCAGTTTATCAACCACAAATAGCCACAAATCTTGAATTATTTACTCAACTAGAACCTCTATTAACAGATTTAGATTTTTATGAACCAAATATGTTAGGAGGTTTCACAGGTACAGGCTTTGTTGTGAGATTGGGAGAAACCAGAAAATCAATGTTTAATAATTTGTTAGACGCAATTGGATTTGCTAGAATTTTTCCATTTCAAGAATTTACTCCAGAAACTGATTCTGACGACGATTTTGAAGAGGAATACATCGAAGCTACTCAAGCCTTAGATACTTTCCTGCAATCAAATTTAAACAATGTACACACCTATTTATTTGGGATGAGTTGTTGCTACAATATTTACGCCATTGGTGAAACTGAAGATGGCGATTTTGCTGGGGTAGTAAGTATGGCTGTATGGTCCTAAATAACCAAAACTATTAAACACTAAAAAGAAAATATTGGGGATATTGTTTCATCACAAATGATGATAAGTAAAGGACAATTCCTAAACCTAAAGTTCCCCAAGCCCAGCTTGATTTGTTCCAAGGTAATTCCCAATATTTTTCAATCAAATACAGAAAAAAGAATGTTCCCCCAATTCCATTAAGTTGGGAAATCTGCCAAACTGAACCAACAAATATAGCCAACACTCCAGAAATTACTGTCAAACATTGCAGCCATAAATAATGGGAAATATCATTATGTCTATATAATTTAGAAGAGAGAATTAATAAGCCAATAAAGTAAACGAATGCACCTAAAAATAACGCCCCAGGTGAAAAAATATTCAAGTAAACAAGGTCAGTATTTGATAATTTCACACCTACGTAAAATACCAACAGAAAAAATGATGCTGCTGTAGTTACAGGAACTAATTTTCTTTCTCGAAAACCGATATAATAACAAAGGGGGACAACTAATACAGAAAAACCTAACAATGTTTCTAAAGCCAGAATAGCCAAAAATGCAATGATTACACTTTGATAAATAATTGCTACTCCCGTCCAAATTACAAATAGAATAGAGGCATGGAGAGTAATAATATCAACTTGATTTTTTTCATAAAAAGCAGAAAGCGACTCTTTATGTAAATAATTAGTCAAAAACAAAGCCCCAATTAAACCTAAACAACCAGGTAAAGCAATAAATTCGCCAATTCCTTCTGCAAAAATTTGTCCGCCGATAATTGAGAAAAGACAAGCTAAATAAACCAGAAATTCATAGAATGTTGCAGGTATAGCTAAAAGAATTGGTAATATATAAATTGACATTAACCAACCAATAGAAATTATCAAGATAATTGTAGAAATTATCCAAATAATATTTACAAAATTGAAAAATCCGGTTAATCTCTGCCAAGATGTTGTAATTGGATTTGTTGAACTACAGTTATATTTATCTACTAAATTAGTGATTTCTGTTGGTGTTAGTGGTGAATTAACAAGAGTTTCTGCTTGCTGTAGATAATATTTTTCTTGTGATTTAACAATATCATTATTAATCACACCACGAGATTCTAAATCATTGAGAGTATGCAGACTATAGTTAATTTCTGAAAGTTGTTGAATTTGATTAGTAGTTAATTGCTGAGAATTAGTTACAGCAAAAGCAGGTAATGTTAATTGACTTGATAAAAAGATTAGTAAAGCAGAGAAGATAACTAGAACTTTTCGCATAAAAAGCTACCCCATTTTTATGACATTGATTAATTGTATACATACTAACACTTAATTGATTTAACCCAATACGACGAAGCTCATGGATAACTCTATAGTTATTCTTATAAAACTCTATGAGAATATTTGTATCACATAAAATCATTTAACATTTTTTCGCCATGCTTGTTGACGAATTGACTCAGTATTAACATTCCCATATCCCTACAAAAGATTTGACAAAAATTGACAATATTTGCCATAATCAAAGAATCAGAAATATAAAAACTTATTAGCTATGACTACAGTAAATATTTCTCTTCCCGATTCTATGCGGGATTTTATCAATGAACAGGTTGCAAAAGGTGGCTATAGTACCACAAGCGAATACATTCGACATTTGATTCGTCAAGACTTAGAAAAGGTAGCACAAACACGACTAGAAACATTACTATTAGAAGGCTTAGATAGCGGTGAAGCGATTGAGATTACGGATGAGTGGTGGGAACAAAAACGCACTCAGCTTCTTGAGAGACTCCGCAAATAATAGCAATGACTAGACGCATTGTAATTAGACCAAAGGCTAGTGTTGACCTTGATGAACAGTTTGCTTATATTGCCCAGAGTAATTTTGATGCAGCATTAAGTTTTTTTGATGCTACCAGGCAGACTTTTTCACAATTAGCACAACTACCTGGTATTGGTAGTGTTTATAATGTTAATAATCCGCGTTTAGTTGGTTTGCGGAAGTGGGGAGTTAGAGGATTTGAAAAGCATCTAATTTTTTATTTAGAAGGGGATGAGTATATTGAAATTGTGAGGTTAATTCATGCTGCACGGGATATTTCACAGATTTTAGTAGAAGAAGAATAGTTATAGTTATTAGCTATTTGCGCGATCGCTCTTCCACATCTCAGTAGAAAGGCGATCGCTCTTGATTATTAAAAATTCCTCTTGCTGTATTTTTGACACAGAAATCTTAGTTACAAATCATCTTCCACTAATTCAGCTATCTTCATTATTGATTTCAAAGTGCCAAGCTTTAAATCTTGATTTCTATGTACAGGAATAGAGATAATTTTACTATCATTGGGCTTTTCGTAAATATGGTGACTGCCCGTAATTTTTTTGAGAATCCAGCCTTTTTTCTCAACAATTTTACATAGTTTCTTCCCCGAAATTGATTTCATACTGCAATTTCAATAACTTGTGAGATAGGATCTGGTTGTTGAATTTCATTCGCTACTTCTAACCAGCCTTGTATGGCATCTTGAAGGTTATTAATTAACTCCTCCATTGTATCTCCTTCTGTTATACAGCCTGGGAGAGCAGGTACTTCAGCCCAATAACCACCTTCTTGGGCAGGATAAATAACGGCTTTGATTTTCATTGCTTTTACATTTGCAGTTGTTTACCTGAAGAAATTTTAACAGATTAACTTCCAAAAATTTCCCCATTGAGAGCGATCGCACATTTTCCACATTCCCAAAAGATATCGCATCCCATCATACCCAAACAAGCGATCGCTCTCCCATAACCCCTACAACAGCGATCGCACTACCACATTCTCAAACAGCGATCGCTCTCTAATATTCTTAGAAAAGCGATCGCATCTCCCCACACAACAGGCGATCGCACCCCATCATCCCCCACAACAGCGATCGCACCTCCTCACATTCCCAAAAAGGCGATCGCTCCCCCCACATCCTCCAAATAGCGATCGCTTTATCAATTATTCAAAGAAAAGCTAAAGAAAAATTAGAGTAATTTGGATAGATCATGATTACCTATATATCTAATTTTACTACTAGCATCAGGAGCGCGATCAGCAGCAATTTTAATTGCATTCCAGTCAAACAGTTCGCCTGGATCAGTTTTGCCACTTTTTTTATCACTCACTTCTTCAACATCCTGATGCCCTGTCAAAAACCTTATACTTGGATATTTTTTGAGAAGGTGGAGCGTTAGAAGTTGTAAAGAGCGGTACTGCTCCTTGTGGTATGGATGTTCATTGCCATTGGCATTGACAATCTCAATGCCAATCGATCTACTATTAAACCCAATATTATTGTATGTTCCACCTGCATGATAAGCTTTATCATCAGGATTTACTATTTCATAGATAATGCCTTCATTACCAACTATATAATGAGCCGATAAACCATTGTTAATCAAGGGAATAGGACTTGTAAACCTATCAATAGCTATATTAGCTTCAAAACCTGTATGATGGTAAACAATCATATCTATCTTGACATCTGACGGTCTTGGTTCATAATTCTGGCTTTTATAACTTTTATCAATTGATAATTGGAAGTTTGACCAGTCCTTAACTACATCTAGATCAGTACCCGGTCCTACATAAGAATAGTCAGTGATTAATTGTGCTTTTGATGGTTCATCATAATAACCATTACCATAGCCATTATTACCATCATTCCAATCTTTAACAGCACCATCTACCCAACGCATATCATCAAAAGATAATTTTTTGCCACTTTCCCCTGAAGCTTTAAGTACAACTGTAACCTTATCTCCTTTATTTACAAAGAAACTATCAAGATCAACCCATTTACCTACATTTTGTGCTTGATTAACAATTGTTATTTGTCTCAACTTACCTTCAGCATCATATATTTCATATTTCGCTTTCTCAGCTGTACTGCCTGTAGGTATAAAAACTTGGATAGCTGCAATGGAAGCGTTATCATTTTGAACTACTAAATCCCAAGAGCCTTTAGCATTGCTGTCTGCTTTTGCCCATCTATACTGACCTGTTTGACCAGAGGAGACTCCCCAAGCACTAGCACTACCTTCGTAATTGATATACATGGAGTATTTGTAGTCAACTACACCAGGTTTAGCAATTTCCTGAGATGAATGTCCCAAACCTGTGTTGTTAAACTTAATATAACTGTCTGGCTGATTGTTAGGTGCTGTAGGTTGGGTGACAACAGGATTATCAGTACCTACAATATCCACATAACCAGCAGCTACATAACCACGCTTACCGTTATACTCAATTTCATACCAGTCGTTGCGACTTCCATTATTATAAAATTCACCATCAACCTTCTGGATAATTGTGAATTTTGTATTAAAGGGAAGTGCGCCCAGCTTATTATCCCCAGATTCAGAAGGCTGACTTCTAAAATTCAGACCGATTGTGTTATTAACTTGACCTGTTTGTATTGGTTGAGTGCTAGGAGTTGAAACTGGAGTACCTGTAATGGGAGGGGGACCATCATAACCATAAACAGCCCCATCGTGTATTACCAGAGAACCATTCTCGAAATACTGAGTAGAAAAGTTATTTTTAGGATCAACTACTACTTCACTGACAGGATAACCAAAACGTCCCACACCACCATTATTTAAGTAGTAATTGAGAGCATCACCACCGAGTAGGAAGGCACGACTAGCCCCATCTTCTAACATCAAGTAATACTTACCAAAACCATCTAGCCCTTGCATTTCTTGAATGTATCCATTACCTGCACGGTAAACAGAGCTAGTTGGTACGCCATAAACACCGTAGTAATCATTGGCGGTAGTAAAGGCTGAATACTGATTACCACTTGCATCCGTACCGAATAAGATAGAACCAGTTCCCCCACCACCACTATTAACAACTGATGCAGTTGAGAGAGTGTAGCTACCCATTGAGTCTGGATTAGAGCTAGTAACTTGAATTTGATAATTTGAGCTAGATGGAACTGTAAACTCTATAACCGCACTGTTTTGAGTCGCATCAATCTGTTGGTGGTTGATAATCAAGATCAATATTATAGAATTTACCAGCTTCTAAAAAAATAGAACCACTGTATTCTCTGGTACTTTGATCTTGCCATTTATCAATTAGTAATTGATCATTTATTCGCAGTCTGACACCATCATCAGATTGAGTATAGAAATTGTATGTTTCACTATATAATGGTTGTACTAAACCTGTCCAATCTACCCTAAAATTGTCTTTCCCAATAATTGCATCTGGTGAACCATTACCCCAGTTAAAATCTACTGTTGCATCAGTACGAATTAACCCTAAATCATTGTAATTATTATAGTATCTGCCAGTTAATCCATGAACAGCACCAACAGGTAAAGATGAAGAAAGATTACTAGAACTGCCTGTTTGCTCTCCCCCAATTTTTGGTAGTAGTGTAGGATCAGTAATTTGATTTACAGCAAAACCTTGATTTAATGGATTAGTTGCATTAGATAATGGAAATTCTGAACTACTCATGATATTAACCCTGAAAAATTGTTAGATGAATTTTTAATCAAGAAAATCTCCAAAAATATGAAGATTTAGCTTTTGTGTAAATACTCACGTGAAAAGACACTAAGATGATTTATTAGCAACATAAAGTTTTATTTACATCCCTATAACCTGATCAAGAAAAGAAATTGCCTTTTCTATCTCTTGTTTATCAATAGGAATTTAGGGGTATTTATCACTTTTGGAAATATCCTCTAAAAGTAAATAAAATTAAGCTTTTCACCTAAGTATCCTCAATTTTACTGATAGTGATATTACGATTCAAGATCAGTTATAAAACTTAAAACATGATCTTGACAAAAAACAAGATTTAGGGTAAAGGCATCTATGACACTCAAAGCATCTGAACAGGGTAAACAAATTATCAAAACCAGAAGAGAAACACTCGGTTGGACTTACAATGATCCTCAATGGTTAAAAGCTGCAAGTCAAATTCTTGATCCTGACTGGCCAGAAGATTTATTTTTTGATGGAAAATATCCTAATGGTATTTCTGAGGGAACATTAAAACGGTTTCAAGGTGGTAAAAAACCAATTGATAGTCAAGTCTTTAAAATTTATTGTCACGTTTTAAATTTACCCTGGGAAGATATCGCTGAAAGTTGTTTTGTTGGACGTAATAAAATAGTTAACGAATTACTTAATAACTTACAAACAACCCATAAATTACTTTTATTAACTGGTATTACTGGTACTGGTAAAACTGCTTTAGCAAATAAGTTAATGTCTAAATTTCCAAAGGAATATCAACAATTAACTTTTTCCTTTGAAACTAGTGAACAAGAACCTAATTTTGCTAGTGTGGCTACACAAATAATCGCTAATTTACAAAAAGCTATTTTACCATCACAAACTAATCAGCCAGAAAATATCATAATTTGGTTAGTTGATTATATCTCTAATCATGAATGTGTGTTATTAATTGATTCTTTGGAATTTGCTTTACAAGGTGATCAACATACTGGTTGGAGTAATTTTAAAGATATATGGTGGGAAAAGTTTTTTCTCGCTTTTATGGCTGCTCCTAATTGTCAAGGTAAAATAATTATTACTTCCCAAGAAATGCCTATTCCATTAGAAGATATTTTAATAAGTTATAATTCTTTATGTGAGCATCAACTACTTCAGGGTTTTACAGATGTGGAAATATATGAATTTTTCCATAAACAAGAAATAGGATTTACAGAAAATTCAGAAATAGGCAATTATTTGTTACGTATTGGTAAAGCTTATGAAGGACATCCATTAGCTTTAAAAACTATTGCAGGAGAAATACTTAATACTCCTTTTTCTGGAGATGTGAATAAATATTGGTGTGAATATAAAAATGAAATTGCAGCTATAGAACAGGCTTACAAAGAAATTGAATTAGAATCAATTAACGATAATCTAAAATTAGATTGTTATAGTAAAAGACTCAGAGAGATTGTTAAACAGAGAATTGAAAACACATTTCAACGGTTAGAAAAATATGTTCCTAATGCTTACAAACTGCTCTGTTTTGGTTCAATATATCGTCGTGCTGTACCCAAACGATTTTGGTTTAAAAATTTATCGCTGAGATATGGGTTAAATATTCAAGATCAAGAAATTGCTCTTGATGCTTTAATAGATCGTTATTTGGTAGAAAATATCAATAATGATTTACGACAACATAATCTAATTCGCAGTACAGCTTTAGAACATTTAAGAACTTATATTTAGAGATAAAAATATGGAATTTGAAAATTTGAAAATTCATCAAACAGCACTTGATAGTTTAGATTTTACTACAGCAGGAGAACTTACTATTTCGACTTTAGAAATTAGTCTCACTTCATCTCAATTATCTACCCTTTCTGCATGGGAATTTACCCATTGGGTAGCTATTGATAATTGGTTGACTGATTATTTTCCTGATGATAATGCCACAAATTTAGATAAAGTACGTGGTTATTTAGAAGCGTTTCATCATCTTTGTGAACTTGCAGAGTGGGAAAAGGCATTTAAAATACTATTTATTGATACTAGTTATTTTGGTGGTAATAAAGTATTGCATGAACAATTATTTATTTGGGGTTATTATCAAGAACAAGTTAATTTTTATAAAAGGTTATTAAATAAATTCGGTTTAAAATGTGATTGTTTTCTATTTCATGGATTAGGTAAAGCCTATGATTATTTAGGAAAAGTTGAAGAAGCAATTTATTATTATCAACAACAATTAGTTATTGCTGATCAAGTTAATGATGATTTATCAAAGGCTCAAGCACATGGAGGTTTAGGGAGAATTTATGAATGGCAATTAGAACAATATCAAGAATCAATTTTTCATTATCAACAACAGTTAGAAATATCTCAAAAAATTAATGATAATAAACAAGAAGCATCAGCTATATTTGGCATTGCTACAGCATATTTAGGATGTTTAGAGTACCATAAAGCCATAAAATTTGCTACTCAAGCTTTATCAATTGTGCAGATACTGAACGATGTTGAAATGGAAACCAATATTTTAGGATTCATTGGTGTAGTTTATGCACAACTAGGATTACCAGATAAAGGGTTAAATTTTATTGAACAACAACTCAAACTAAGTTTAGAACAGGGAAACAAATATCAGGAATGTATGGCTTTATCCAGATTAGGTCTATATTACACAAATTTAGAAGAATATGATATTAGTCTTGAGTATTATCACAAAGCCTTAAAAATAATAGATTTTTGCGGAGAACCACGTCAAAAATCAAGACTGTTATTAAATTTAGGATTTATTTATTCTCAAATAAAACAGTATTCTTTAGCAATAGAATATTTAAAATTAGCTTTACAAATTAGTATTTTAATGACAGGTAAATATCAAGAGGTTTATGTAAGAATCAATTTAGCATACTGTTATATTTGCTTAAAACAGCCAGAAGGATTTGAACATCTGCAAATAGCATTAAATATTGCCACAAATCTAAAATCATCAGAACTATTAGGTATAGTATTTGCAGGATTGGCAAATTATTACTGGCATCAAGGTAATTATATTTATGGATTGATGTTAATAATAAAAAGCCTTTGGATACATCCTCCTTGGAAAAGTACTAATGCACAAACAACGTTTAAAATAGCTATGCAAATAATTGGTAATTCTCTGATTTTTTGGCGAAAAAAATAATATTTTTAACAAGTTATAATATTAGCAGATATCTTACCTGTCACCAATAGACATCTCCAAAAAAGAATGTAGAGACGTTCCATGGAACTTCTCTACAAGGGTTGTGGATAACGCATATTTAATTTCTGGAGATATCTCATGTATCTCACTTGCATACAATCTGCTATATCTCGATTTTTAAGCCTCCCTAAAATTAAGTAGGTAGATGCTAATCAACCCAACTATGTAACGAACTGTAAATTACCCAAAACTCTTGGGATTGCTGCGTTCCACTCCGTTCCACTCGCAATGACATAGTTATAAGTTTTGCCACCTACCTACTTAAGTCAATTCCAATAAACCTTGATAACCTGTAACAATGCGATTGCCGTCTTTGAGAATATGGACTTCAATTTGATCACTAGCCCAAGTGATTTTATCTGCAAATTCTGGGTTAAAGATATTTACTTTTTGATTACTAGAAGAAACGGGAGAATCAGGAGAATTAATTGCTAGAGATTTAACAAAAGGACCATCAATCAAAATATCTAATTCTGCTAACAATTCTTTTGCGCCAGGAGGTGCAGAATCAGATTGTAATTGCTGGAGTGTGAAACCAGTAAAAGACATGATATTTAAACCCGCTGCTTTTAACTTTTTTGCTAAAATTGTTAATGCAGGTGCTTGCCAAAATGGTTCACCACCGGAAAAAGTTACACCTGTGTTATTGGGGTTTTTGAGAATACTTTCAGCAAGGGTATCAATAGCAACTAAATCATTAATCTCAAATGCCCAGGAGTCAGGATTAAAGCAACCAGGACATTCACGGTTACAACCTTGTACCCAAACAACAGCCCGACAACCGGGACCATTCACTTCTGATTGGTCAACATAACCCATAATGTTAAGGTAGCCGGGGGGGATATCCGCGAGTCCTAGTGATGGGTTCATGGGCTTAGTTTCCATCTCTTTTCAACTCCTTTTCAACTTTTGCTATTAACTTTTAATATAGCTAGTCTATGGAAAGGTGTGAAGAAAGAAAATATAAGCTTTTTTAAAGTTTGACTATTTTGTGTAATTAACCTGAGATCATTTTGTACTTAGTAAACCCAAATACGTTTATTAAGTATAATCTTAACCTGAATAAGAAATATTATGAAGATGTCGTTCCGCACCTTCACCTAAAATCCAGCGAATAGTTGTAAAAAACCGAGGCCAATTATCTGTACCATAACCAAAGTATTCTGCTGCAATTTTCTCTTCTAAATCATTTATATCAATAGTTTCATCATCAAGTTCTTTATTCATTTCGTCAATTACAGCTATTCGTTGATCCTTCAATCTTTGAACATTAAGTTCAAGTGTATCAATAGTAAATTGAACATTTTCTATAGGAATACCAGCCTTTAAACAAGTGATTTTATCAGGTCTAATTTCACCATCCTTACTACTGAATTTAAATAAACGTAATGTTGGTAAATTGAGAGGATTTAATAACCTGCTATCAGGGATATCACCATCCTTCTTTTTGCCACAACATGGTGAATTATGAGGTAGGTTTGAGTTTTGCAAATCATCGTCTTTTACACCACCTGGAGGAAGACAGATAGCAAGCATATTTTGCCAATCTAGATCATGATTATTTTCTTTTGTTGATTGGTTACGAGGAATAAAGTGTTCCACCGAACGATTTTTTGCATGAATAGACATTTCGCAATAAGCACAAAGTCCTTTTTGATCAGATGCTAATTCATCACGAATTGCATTTAAAGTTTCTTTATTCTTTTTTAAATCATTCCATCGTTTAAACTGAGAAGAAAATCGGTTTTTATAGTTTTTAATTTCCTCTGGTTCTGGGGATTTAAGAACATTTTTCATACTGCATTCCTCCGTTCTAAGCGGCGGATTTGCATATCTGCTCTAGTCATATCTGGATCAAAAGATTCCCAGTGTTGTAATTCTTTTTTAAGGCGTTTTGCTTCTTCTAATTGACCATTATCAATTGCTTCAAAAAGCTGTGTCAGTGTTCTTGATTCTTCCGTATCTGGTCTTAAATCACTTAACCCTAAAACATATCTGACAATATCTGAACTTTTCATCCCCCTGGTAGGTGATGGACATTCCTTTATTTGATAATCTTCTAATATCTTCACCTGATTTTGTTGAACTGTTGTTACAACTTCGGGACTGTGAGTAGTGGCGATAATTTGAGTGTTGGGAAATACCTTTTTTAAATCAGGAATAATCTTTTGTTGCCACGTTGGATGTAAATGCAAATCTAACTCATCAATCATCAAAATAGCTTCTGCTGCTAACGGGTTTTCCATGTCTGGATTTGCTTGAGCTAAACGTCGCGCAAAGTCCATTACCAACGCTAACATATTGCGATAACCTGCACTTAATTGGCTTAGTAAAAGTTCTCTTTTTTCTCCTGTTTCCATTGTCCACTCAACCATCAGTTTTGCAGATGTTGCACCTGAAAAATAAACGCGAGCATTAGGAGCGATAATAGTAGAAATAGCTTTTCGTATTTGCTTTAAATCAGGAAGTTCAAAGTTAATATCTCGGCGATTTTTACCCTCTCTTAATTCTTCGTACTCTCGCACAAAAAACCAGTTAGCTGAATCTGTGAAGTTAGCTGTTGCATTAAAAGCTTTTGTGAAAGCATCAAATCTATCTAAATATTGATTAGAATAACTGTTTATATCAACAATATTATTTAGGTTACGATTACCTTGATAATACGCTATTACTGAAATTTCAGATTTTTGATTATTTTTTATAGCTTTACATTGATTTTCTAATTTAAGATATAGTTGTTGAGTCCCTGCTTGTAATGCTTCTGAACTTTCCAATAAAAGGTGGGGAGGTAATCTTATTATTCTTTTATTATCATCTTCATGACCATTTTTAATAGGCGGATCTTTGTAGATAATTTTCCAATCTGGTAAACTCGTAGCTGATACAATAAATTCTGATTGATTTATTTTTTTACTGCCATTTTTTTTAACTGGTAAATCTTGTTGAAAAATAGGGAATACTTCTGTTACATTATCTACAATTCTTTGAATTTCAGTAACATAAGGATACATTGCCGCAGCAATGCCATCCAATAACGCACTCTTACCTGATCCATTATTGCCAACAAAAATATTGATGTCGGGATCTAAATTAACTTCCAAATGCTCAAAGCAGCGAAAGTTTTTGATAATGACTTTTTGAATGTGCATTGATTTATTTTCCTTACTTAATCACTTTCCAAAATCGTCCCTTTTAGATTTGCTCCCTGAAGATTTGCACCCCTAAGATTTGCACCTTGTAAATTTGCTCCTGCTAAATTCGCACCTTTCAAATTAGCCCAACTTAAATCAGCTTCCGTTAAATTGGCTTGAGTTAAATTGGCTTTAGATAAAAAGGCACTTCCTAAATGAGCTTTCGTTAAATTAGCTTTATGTAGGTTAGCTTGATAAAGTTGAGCAGTCATTAATTCGGCTTCATATAAATTCGCTTCACTTAAATTAGCGGTAATTAAATTTGCTGCAATTAAATTTGCAAAACCTAGATTACTGCGAATAAGTTGGGCTGCTGCTAAATCAGCATCTTTTAAATTAGCATTTTGTAAATCTGTACCAATTAAATTGGCATCAGTAATTACAGCATTTTGTAAATTTGCTGCACTCAAATCAGCACCAATAAAATTACCATAACTTAAATCTGCTTGTATCAAGATTGCACCACTCAAATTAGCAATACTCAAGTTAGCTTTACTCAAGTTAGCTTCAATTAATTTAGCTTGGTAAAAAATAGCATTACTGAGATTAGCATAACTAAAATTAGTTCTTACTAATAACGCGTGAGCTAAGTTGACTTTGTTTAAGTTTACCCCTTGGAGATTTGCGCCCCGGAGGTTTTCTCCTAGTAGATTGGCGCTGCTAAGATCAATTTCAATTTGGGGATTTTTGTTTCTCCATTCTATCCAAGTAACTGCACCTGCTCGCAGTAAATTGAGATGTTGTTGATTTGCCATTTTTTGCTCCTTTAGGACTTACGCAAGTTTCACACTTAATATTTCTTGTAAGGTGCGTCAAATTCGATAATTTGATAAGAATAAACAGATTTTTAACATCTGACGCACCCTATTAATATGTTAGTTGCGTCAATCTTGTTTCTTACTCGTTCCGCTTACCTTGAGGATTTTCTCTTCCAGGTGAATTTTCAATTGCTGCTAAAGCTCCGGCTGCTCCT
This sequence comes from Anabaena sp. UHCC 0204, assembly GCF_009711975.1. Classification (GTDB taxonomy): domain Bacteria; phylum Cyanobacteriota; class Cyanobacteriia; order Cyanobacteriales; family Nostocaceae; genus Dolichospermum. Next base: position 17,901 of record NZ_VIKW01000027.1, on the reverse strand, counting down.
GCTAAAATATCCTGTTCTGAGCCACCTAAATAAAGTCTGCCAAAACTACCTACAGCTTGAACTTCGAGAATATTAATTTGCGCTGCTTTTTCCGCTTCGTTGGCTGCTAATGCTGCATAAGCTGCTGGTTCAACTTCTAATACATATAGAGTTTGTCCTGCTAGTAAAAGTTGTCCCCGACGACTACGGTTAATAAGTTGGGTTTGGTAAGCGTCAATGTTGCGGATAATCTGGCTAGAAATTACACGGGGTTTGAGACATTCTTCTTTTTTTACTCCCAAAAATGCCAAAATTGCATCTCCAGCGGCTCGTGTTTCCCCTTGAGAGCCAGAATGTACTTCTAAAAGTCCGTATAACCGTTCTACTACTTGCACTCCAGGACGAACAGAAGCGGATTTGAGGGCTACGTCCGTAATCTTGTTGATTTCGATACCAGGGGAAATTTCAATCCATAAGGATGTGTCCCCTGGTAATGGTAAGAAACCCTGGGCTACTGTTCCCATGTATGCGGCGTGTTGAGGTTGCAGGTTGTCTAGAAATACGAAGCTGCGTAGTTCTATTCCCAAGGTCTTAATTCTCCAGTCATAAAGGTAAACGTCTTGTGTTGCAATATACAGCACGTTGCAGATCAATGAGTACGGGCGAAGCATTCGGGCAATCAATTCTCCATTTTTGTTCAAGGCTATTTTCCGAATGCTTTGCCCCTACAATTTCTGACTCCTGCTGTATGAGTTTACCGTTAAAGTGGACTGATTTGGTAATTAGTAATTGATGATTACAAATTCGGAATTCCGAATTATTATATTGAAGGGATTTTAATTTATTCCCATCAAAATCAATATTTCAAACTTAGTCATTTGAATGACTAGGCTATCTGGTGTATTTCTTTAGTTAAAAAATACGCCTAAAAATTGTATTTATTGTTACAACTTTAATTTGTCGAAATATACGTTTCATTACAGCTTTAAAAAAGAATAATAGCGAGAATGGGGGCAGAAGAAATGATTGTTTATTTGCTCTGGTGAAATAATGGTAGCTATTTCCGAGAACATTCAGAACCGATTAACTATACAAACTGTAGAAATTGCGCCTAATACCACTGCGATTCGTTCTCTTGATTGGGATCGCGATCGCTTTGATATTGAATTTGGTTTACAAAATGGTACAACCTATAATTCATATTTAATTAGGGGTGAACAAACAGTTTTAATTGATACTTCTCACCAGAAGTTTCGTGATCTGTATTTAGATACTCTCAAGGGTTTAGTTAATCCTAAAACTATTGATTATATAATTGTTAGCCATACTGAACCGGATCATAGTGGTTTGGTGGAAGATGTTTTACAGTTAGCTCCTAGAGCGACTGTTCTAGCTTCTAAAGTAGCTTTGCAATTTTTGGAAGGTTTGGTACATGAACCTTTTTCTAAGCGAATTGTTAAAAGTGGCGATCGCGTAGATATTGGTAAAGGACATGAAATAGAATTCGTCAGTGCGCCAAATTTACATTGGCCAGATACTATTTTTAGTTTTGATCGCAAAACCCAAATTCTCTACACTTGTGATGCCTTCGGAATGCACTTTTGTGATAGTCGCACTTTTGATGAGGACTTAGAAGCAATTGAAGCTGATTTTCGTTTTTATTATGATTGCTTGATGGGTCCAAATGCTCGTTCTTTGTTGAATGCAATGAAGAGAATGGGTGAACTAGGTAAAATTAATATTATTGCCAACGGACACGGACCATTACTACATCATAATTTAGACCTTCTCACTGAATGTTATCATAATTGGAGTCAAAAACAAGCAAAAACGGAAACTACTGTCGGCTTGTTTTATGTCTTTGGTTATGGATATAGCGATCGCTTGGGACACGCTATTGCTGATGGTTTGCAAAAAGCTGGTATCGGTGTAGAAGTATTGGATCTCAACACCGCAGACAGTCAAGAAATTCAAGAATTAGCAGGGAGAGCATCTGGTTTAATTGTCGGGATGCCTTCTACCAATGCAGTTAAAGCTCAAGCGGCAATTAGTTCATTATTAGCAGTTGCTAAACATAAACAAGTTGTTGGTTTATTTGAATCTTATGGTGGGAATGATGAACCCATTGATACCCTCCGGCGGAAATTTATTGATTTGGGTGTCAAGGAAGCTTTCCCCGCTATTCGGATTAAGGAAACACCAGGAGATTCTACCTATAAACTATGTGGAGAAGTGGGTGTTGCTTTAGGACAATTGTTAGTCAGAGAACGCAATATTAAACAAATTAAATCTCTCGACGTGAACATGGAAAAAGCGTTGGGAAGAATTAGCAATGGTTTATATATTGTCACTGCGAAAAAAGAAAATGTGAGCGGGGCAATGATTGCTTCTTGGGTAACACAAGCTAGTTTACAGCCTTTAGGTTTTACCATTGCTGTAGCTAAAGATCGCGCTTTGGATACTTTATTGCAAATAGGCGATCGCTTTGTTCTCAATGTCTTGGAAGAAGGCAATTATCAAGATTTGAAAAAGCATTTTCTCAAACGTTTACATCCCGGTGCTGATAGATTTGCAGATGTAAAAATCCAAACTGCTAAAAATGGTTCACCCATTCTTACCGAAGCACTCGCATACATGGAATGTGAAGTAGTCAACAGCATGGAATGTAGTGATCACTGGATTCTATACTGCACCGTTGAAGATGGAAAAGTTTCCAAACCTGATGGTATTACCGCAGTTCGTCATCGCAAAGTAGGAAATTACTATTAATTGGTAATTGGTGAAAAAAGATAACAGGGTTTCATTTTTTAATCCTCTCCCTTAACGGGAGGGGTAATTATCAATTGTCAATTGTCAATTATCAATTATTTACCCATCTTTCATAATTATTATGACACTTCCAGATTCATTTTCTAACGCTGTTGAATCCGCTAAAAATTGGGTTTCTCAGGTTTTTTCTCCACAACAAACTTCCATGAGTGATTCCAAGCCAAGAGACGTACAAATTCTCCCTATTGCTACAAATACAAAAGTTCTCAGATCACGGAGTAAATCACGTCTCAGGTTTGAAATTGAATATGCACTGGAACGTGGTACTACTTCCAATTGCTATTTAATAGAAGCCGATAAAACTGCATTAACAGATCCACCAGCCGAAACCTTTACAGAAATTTATCTAGAAGCATTACAGAAGACAATCAATCTGCAAAAGTTGGATTATGTCATCTTGGGACATTTTAACCCCAATCGTGTCCCAACTTTAAAAGCAATTTTAGCGATCGCACCACAAATTACTTTTGTTTGTTCTCTTCCTGCTGCTAATAACTTACGTGCGGCTTTCACAGATCAAGATATCAAAGTTTTAGTCATGCGGGGGAAAGAAACCCTCGATTTAGGTAAAGGTCATATTTTGAAATTTTTACCTAATCCTAGTCCCCGTTGGCCAGAAGCACTTTGTACTTATGATCAACAAACCCAAATTCTGTTTACAGATAAGCTTTTTGGCGCTCATATCTGTGGTGATGAAATATTTGATGATCATTGGGAAAACTTTAAAGAAGATCAACGTTATTACTTTAATTGTCTCATGGCTCCTCATGCGACCCATGTGGAAGCAGCTTTGGAGAAAATCTCTGATTTACAAGTGCGAATGTATGCTGTTGGTCATGGTCCCTTGGTACGGACTAGTTTAATTGACCTCACAAAATCCTATAGTGAGTGGAGTCGCGCTCAAAAAGATCGAGAAATATCCGTTGCACTACTTTATGCTTCAGCCTATGGCAACACTGCTACATTAGCACAGGCGATGGCATTAGGATTAACTAAAGGTGGCGTTGCGGTTAAATCTGTTAACTGTGAATTTGCTGGTGCTGACGAAATCCGTACCACCTTAGAACAAGCAGATGGTTTTATTATTGGGACTCCTACCATTGGTGGTCACGCACCTACGCCTATTCATACCGCTTTAGGGATTGTCCTCTCTACCGGTGATAATACTAAACCAGCGGGAGTATTTGGTTCTTACGGTTGGAGTGGTGAAGCTTTAGACTTGGTAGAAGGTAAACTCCGGGACGCTGGTTATCGTTTTGGTTTTGATACTTTGAAAGTCAAGTTTAAACCGGATGAAGTTACACTCAAATATTGTGAAGAAGTCGGTACAGACTTTGCTCAAAGTTTACGCAAAGCCAAAAAAGTTCGTGTTCCCCAACAAGCTGCAACCCCCACAGAACAAGCTGTAGGTCGCATTATTGGTTCTGTATGTGTGATTACAGCCAAACAGGGAGAATTTTCTACAGGGATGATGGGTGCTTGGGTATCTCAAGCTACATTTAATCCACCGGGAATTACGATGGCGATCGCTAAAGATCGAGCAGTTGAATCTCTATTATATCCTGGTGGTAAATTTGCTCTGAATATTCTTCCTGAAGGTGTTCATGTCGAATACATGAAACATTTCCGCAAGAGTTTTGAACCTGGAGAAAATAGATTCGCTAACTTCCCCATAGCTGAAGCAGATAATGGTTGTACAGTTTTGACAGAAGCTTGTGCATATCTAGAATGTTCCGTTCAGCAGCGTCTAGAATGTGGTGATCATTGGGTAATATATGCAACCGTAGATAACGGTAAATTACTCAAACCTGATGCTATGACTGCTATTAACCACCGGAAAACAGGCTCACACTATTGAATAAGTAGTCGGACAAAATTAAAGTAAATAATACAACCGTCTTGGCACATTACCACCCAAGGCGGTTTTTTGGCGCTTGAGATATAAATTAAGTTAAAAATGGGTAATCTCAATTTAAGGGAACAAAGAACAGGGAAAAGGTGACAGGTGACAGGAGTAATGACTCATTACTAATTATCCATTAATTTTTAAAAGCCATGAAACCAGAAGATTTTCAAAAAATTATAGGTTACTTTGTTGAAGAAGCAAAAGAACATTTAAATACAATATATCAAGGTTTCTTCAAACTGCAAAATACAATTGATGATCGTTATGAATTAGAATCTATATTCCGTGCCACCTATAGCCTCAAGGGTGGTGCAGCAATGCTAGGGTTTACGAGTATGCAAAGAATTGTACATGGGTTAGAAAATTGTCTCAAGTTACTGCGTTATCCTATCATCGCTGATGAACCTTTACAGTTATTATTCTTAGATGTATATCATACACTCAGAAAATTAATTTACCAACTAGAGACAACGGAAGGTTTAACATTAGATAAATTAGTTGATATCACTTTGAATATTGATGCTATTTTTACCCTGTTGAATTCCCATCTGTTATTCTTAATAGATAAATCAAACTATAAAAATAAAATTGCTAACTTAGATTCTTGTCAAACATGGAGTTATGAAATTCCCCTAAAATTAATCTTATTAGACTCTAAAGCTTTTTTATGTAGAACCTTTGCTGACTACTTTGCCAATTTACCCAATGTAGAAATAGTTAATGGTACTATTGAAGAATTACCTTTTTTCGATTGTGTAGTTACGGCGGCTAGTTCTTTAGTTTCTGCTCATAGTGTGGATGCCTCAACTCTCAGCTTTTTTGGCGAAGATGTAGAAAAATTATTACAAAAACGGATTCAAGAAGTGTATTTAGGAGAACAACCTCTAGGAACATCTTTTATTTTAGAAACCAATCATGCCCTACACCCATTTATTGCTCACACACCTACCCTGAGAATGCAGGTATCTATGGCTGGAAAGGATCATGTGTACCAGGCTATATGGTCAACACTTTTGGCTATTCGTCAACATAATAAATTGTATTGCAATAGTTTACAACATCAGATTAATATAGTTGCTATTCCTGGTTTGGGAACAAGTTTTGGTAGTGTTCCAGTTGATGAAGTAGCTAGACAAATGTCTATGGCATATCAAAATTTTCTTTTTAGTGTTCAGCCATTGTCGTCTACCTCTCATAGACAAGCTCAGAATCCACTCCCCCTGCCTGAAAACCTGCAAAAGTAAAATTTTTTAAACTTCCGCAATTCCCAGCAAGACAATTACGAAATCTTGGTTTAATCTTAGATTATGAAAGTATTAGTAGTTGCATTTTATTCAATATATTACCAACTACTGTCAAAGCAATTTTATAGTATCTTCTTCTTCCCATGAATCCTAAGCACACAAAAATTAAGTTTCCTCTTTGGCAATATTTAAACCAGCCATTATTTAGGCATGATCATCAACTAGTCTGGAATCCCCAACGCTTCGCTATTCTCTGGCGCATCCAACTTTTGGAACGGTGTTGGGGAAAAAAATGCGACGCTCAAGGTAAACAACAATCTTAGAGGATTGGTGATTGGTGATTGGTGATTGGTGATTGGTGATTGGTGATTGGGAAGAGGCAAAGAACAGAGAGAACATTTTTCACCAATTACCCATTGTCAATTATCAATTGTCAATTATCAATTGTTAATCCTATTGAGTTAGAAATAAAAATCCTACTTGAAATAAACCCACAAAAAAACCTAAAAAACCACCTAAAGTTACAATTGCTTGTAATTCATTTCTGACAATTCCTTCAATTGCATTTTCTAATTCAGCCGGAGAGGTAGCTTTTACTCGTTCTACAATTACTTGATCTATAGATAAAATAGGAATTGCTTGAGCGACAATAATTTCTAAATCTCTCTCTAAATACTTCTCTAAAATTAATGCTAAATCCCGCGAAACTACTTCCAAAGAGGTATTGACAACTGGTGAACTACTTAACCGATTTAACAAAACAATAGAAATTCTTTCCCAGTCGGCTGATTCCGTTAATTCTTTGAGCAAATCGCTACCACTATTTTGCAGATATTGACGAACACTATCCCTAATAGTTTTTCTTAATTGACGGACAGTACCAACTGGTAAATTTTGTAAAGATAAATTTTGTAACAATCCCTTGATGCGATCGCGCATTTTTAAATCTTTAATTAATTCTTGCAACCGTTTATTAGTTGCTTCTTTTTCATCTAAACAAAATGTCCGCAATCGAGTGAGAGTATTCTTTAAACCAAACAAATTTGCCACTACCCAATAAGTTCCGCTGGTTTTTTCTCGAAAACTTTCATCAATAGTTTGAATTGTCCGATCTGTTAAAAAATCAACTATAATTTGTCGTAATATATCCGGAGGTAAAACCACCTCTAATAACCAATCAGCTAATCTAATAGATTGTTCTTCAGTAAGTTGAAATTCTAGTAATACTTTATCAAATATTTGATTAATTTGTGTTTCTAAAAATGTTTCTTGTCTCGCTAAAACCTTTAAAAGACGTGGTAGAGATTCACCCAACAAATCACGTAAAATTCCTGCTAAAATTTTCGTGCTACGGGGATTTTTATCTCCTTTAATTTGGTCAATTATCAGCCGTAATAACCAGAAAATTCCGCCTTGGATTCGTTCCGGTTGCAAAAGTCTCCGCGCTAGATTTTGCAGTTCTTGTGGAGTTAGTAGCGATTTCATAATCGCATTAGCAATATTTTGTCCTAGTCGTTCTTGATTACTAGGAATTAAACCAGGTGTAAAAGGTAATTTTTTTCCAAAAATATAAACTGCTCTATAGGGACGAAATAACATTTTTATGGCTATATCGTTTGTATAATAGCCAATTACTGCACCCAGTACGGGGGGTGATATATATAATAAAATTCGAGACAAATCCACCTAATTCTTCTTCCTCCTAATTCTTCTTCCTCCTGACTCCTTTACGGGCGAAGTATTCAGGCGATAAATTATCGGTTTTTTCCAAGTAGGGGCGTATCCCTGACGGGACTGGAAGCATCAGCATTCGGACGATAAATTATCGGTTTTTTCCCAAGTTTATTTTCCGAATGCTTCGCCCCTACGACTTCTAACTACTAGCCCTTCAGAGTTTGCTAGAATTTTTAATTGCTGACTACTAATACTCCCATCATACCGTTAGCTATAGGATAGTGTGTAACATCCCTAAAACTAGCTTGAAGTGCTAATTTTATTTGCTCTTTACCAATGGGGAAGCGGTCTAAACTGGGGCTGATATAGGCATATTCTTCTTTTAAGCCCAGATTAGTGGCGATGGGGACGACACAGTTCTTTAAGTACCATTGTTGTACAGCGCGGAACTGTTCATTAGTTGGGCGATGAAAGTCTAAAATGGCTGCTTTTGCACCTGGTTTCAGAACACGGCGGATTTCTTGGAGACTGCGGGGAATATCTTTAACATTCCTTAATCCATAACCCATAGTAGCCGCATCAAAATAATTATTTTCAAAAGGTAATTCTAATACATCTGCTTCTACCCAAGTGATAGAAGGTTGGGGATAGTAATTTTTAGAGCGTTCTTTAGCCGTATTTAATAAGTTTGTAGAAAAATCTACACCATAAACTTGGCCTGTGATCCCTACATGACGCGCTAGGCGAAAAGTTAAATCACCGCTACCGCAACATAAGTCTAAGCTTGTATTACTAGGTTTAGCACCACTCCATTTTACTGTCATTTCTTTCCAAATACGGTGTTGTCCTAAGCTTAACCAATCGTTAAGTTGGTCATATACGGGAGCAATCCGGTTAAATATAGTGCGAACTTCGTTACTCATTTTTTAGGGAACAAGGGGGAGGAAAAGTCATTTTGATGGGAGTGAAATTGTGTAGTTTATGCTTTTAAAGAGCAGCAACTACTAGCTAGAGCGATCGCTACTAATTCCGCTGATAAGTGAATCAGCTTGAGTTCATCTTCTCGTAAACTGCATGGTTGTTGCCACTGGATTGATAAAACGCCTACAATTTCACTGCGGTAGCTAATGGGAATTACCAAATGTGCTTTGACATTATTATTTTCATAGTGATTTATACTATTTAAATTACTATCTTTAGGGATATTCAAGGAAAGTTGCAGTTGATTTGTCGCGATCGCTTCACTAGTTAATGGATCTTGTTCTAACCAATTTTTTATAGTCCCAGTCTCACTGTAAACTCCTTGGGTCTTAGACAGGGTATTGTCTTCTATAAGCTGTAAAATGCAGCCATCAGCCGCTAAAGTCTCTGCAAAGGCTTGAGCAATTGGTTTTAGGGTATCTTCTAGGTTAGATCCTGCTTGAGTTACTTCTACCAAAACAGTCAATAAATCCATTTGAGCATGAGCGCGACGTAACTCTTCTGTCCGTTGTTTCAGCAAATCATAGGTTTCTGCGGCTCTTTGCACTACCGCTTTTAATTCGCCAGGGTCCCAAGGTTTCGTGATATATTTATACACCTGTCCAGCATTAATAGCTTCTACCAAGTCTTCAATATCGGTAAACCCAGTTAAAATAATTCTCACCGTATCGGGAAACTGTGGTACAGTTCGACTCAGGAATTCAGTCCCTTTCATTTCCGGCATCCGTTGATCAGAAATAATTACCGCAACTTCCCCTTCAGTCTCCAACAATTGCAAAGCACTCACACCACTATCAGCCTTTAGCACCTGAAAATCACGCCTAAATGTCCGATAAAGCAGATCCAAATTATCTGGTTCATCATCAACAACCAGAATTTTAAGTTTTTTGGGACGTTCAAGAGTCATAAGTGGACGGCGTACTTTTTCAGGTTCAAGATTTGGATTATCCATAGATATTTGTTATATTTTCTACTTATATAGTAATCCTATATGATGTTAAGAATAACACTAGATTAACCAGGACGGTATAAACAGGAGTCGGGAGAAAGGCACAAAAAAAGATGCCTATGTTGTCCCTATTCGTTTTCTCTTACCATAACTGAGATTTTCTAGCATACTTTAACTGGTATTGAACGGTAACAGGTAACAATTCTTAATTTTCAGGATGTATTTGCATTTTTCTAATTTTATCAATCTAAAATTAGTGAAAAGATGGCTAAGTATGGAGCAGATAGAATCATGAGAGTTTGGTTGGTATGCTTTTTTGTCCTGTTTGCTTTAGCGGAGTTTTTTAAATGGTTACAAGCGTTTTCGATACCATTACCAATATATATTTTAGGAGGAGCATTTTTAGCTGTTGCCTCTAACTATGATAAAATTTTTGGTTATTCTTTAAGTAATGTCTCTTTAATCACAGCCTTGGAACTACCCAAGTTAGCATCAGCAGCGGATTCAACGGCGATTTCTTTGCCAATATCCCGTTCTATATCGGTATCGGTTCAAGAATCTTCAGAAGAATGAACTAAATTGCTAAACTATGGCAAAATAAGAACATTATCCTAAAAAAACTGTGGGTGTAACCATGCAGAGTCGAACTACCAACACCAGCAAAACCAGCCAAAATAACACCTCTGCCCCACAGTCAAACCCCTTCCAAACCAGGCCATTTGAAAGCGATACCCTCAAAAAATCACAACCTCCAAGTACAGACATAGACCTAGAAACAGAAAACGAACCAAGGGAAATCCTATGGACTGGACTTGAAAAATGTTCCCATATTCCCACCCGAACCACCAACCCAACCAAATATACAACCTAAATTAACCATAGGGCAACCCAACGATAAATATGAACAAGAAGCAGAAAACGTGGCCACAGAAGTAGTTAATCACATCAACACACCACCCTCTACATCAAACATAGATCACCCTATTCAAACACAAAGAAAAAGAAATCCCACCCATCAAACATTTGATAGAGAAGTAGTAGGAATAAGTGTAAAGAGAAAAGTAAGTACACCTACATTTCAAAAAAATCAAAATCTCCCTGATATAGGACAACAGAATATTCAAACCAAAAGAAATCCTACTCATCAAACATTCGATAGAGAAGTAGTAGGGATGAGGGTAGATAGAAGAGTAAATAAACCCACATTTCAAGAAAATCAAAATCTTCCTGATATAGGACAACAGAATATTCAAACAAAAAGAAATCCTACTCATCAAACATTCGATAGAGAAGTAGTAGGGATAAGAGTAGATAGAAAAGTAAATAAACCTACATTTCAAGAAAATAAAAATATTCCTGATATAGAACAACAGAATATCCAACGCGAATCAGAAAATACGCAAACATCAAATAATCACAATATAGAAGATAGTATTCAAAGTAAAAAAGGCAGTGGACAAGAAATAGCGGCTGATGTCAGAGAGCCTATGGAACAGGCATTTGGGGCTAATTTTACTAGTGTGAGAGTGCATACAGATGGTGAATCAGATCAGTTAAATCAATCATTGAATGCCAAGGCATTTGCTACAGGACAAGATGTATTTTTTAGACAAGGGGCGTATAATCCTACAAGTAGAGATGGACAACATTTGTTAGCTCATGAATTGACTCATGTAGTGCAACAGAATGGGAATACAGTTCAACCAAAATCATTAACTAAAATTGCCAGAAAAGAGAATAAAGACAACAATAATAACTCCCAGAAAATAGCAGAAACAGAAAATAAACAGTCAGCAGAAATTACCCCAAAAACTGCTAAAAGCTCACCTGTAAATACACCTCAACAACCTGCTACTCAACCTAATAATTCACCAGCACCAGAAACTGCTAAGAATCAAAATCAACAAGTAGGTATTCAAGAAAAAGAAAACAAACCTCAAAACAATCAAAAACAAGTAACATCAGCAGCAGGAACAACTGGAAATACAGGAAATAGTAGTGGTGCAAACAGTGGGAATAGTAATAGTAACACAACCACTAATACAGGAGAAAAAGCACCCACATCACCACAACAAGATCCTGCTTTCCAAGAAGTAGTAAATAAAGCCAAAGGTGTAGGAACAAAATCAAAAGAACACGAACCAGCAGCCACAAAATCAAAAGAAGCTCAAGATGCTGCTCAATCTCCAGAAGCAGAACTAAAAGGAAAAGCACAAGATCAAAAAGTTGCAGAATTGGAGGGACAACAACCAGGAACATTTAACGCTACAGCATTCAAAAATCAACTTTTGAATAAAATTAAAGAGATTACCCCAAAAACAGAAGACGAAGCTAAAGAATTTAAAAATAATAATAAAATTGATCAAGTTAAAAATGAAGTTTCTTCTCAAGTTAAAGATGAAAAAGAAAATGCTGCTAACCCCATAGAAGATAAAGTTAAAGAACAACCAGATACTAGTAGTGTTACACCAAAAGAAGTTAAGCCTTTAGCAGCACCACAACCAGGACAACCAACTACAGATATTGGTAGTAAAAATGCTGCTCCCAAACCAAAAACTAATTCAGAAGTTTCTGCACCATTGCAACAAAATAGTCAAGAAATTGACCAAAAAATGGCAGAAGCAAAAATTACCGATGAACAATTAGCAAAATCTAATGAACCGCAATTTTTAACCACGCTAGAAGCTAAAAAAGAGGCGAAAACCCATTCAGCAACAGCACCACAAGAATATCGTCAAAAAGAACAAGGAGTTATTAATAAAGCTGAGGGAGAAGCACAGAATTTAAGTCAAACTGGACTTCAAGGAATGCACGGTGAGAAAGAAAATATTCTCACGCAAGTAATAGGAAAACAGGAAGAAACTAAAGGTCAAGATGAGGGTAAAAGAGGAGAAATTGGTACTCACATCAATGGTATTTATGAAAATACTAAAACTGAAGTTGATAAATGTTTATCTGACTTAGAAACAAATGTTAATAGTAAATTTGATAATGCGTCTAACGCTGCTAAAACCGCATTTGAGAACTATGTCGGGCAGAAAATGGATGCTTACAAACAAGAAAGATATGGTGAATGGTATGATGTAAGTGGGTGGGGTAATAGAGCATCTGATTTCTTCACAGGTTTACCACCAGAAGTAAATAAATTCTTTGAAGATGGCAGAGAATTATATATTAATGAAATGGATACGGCTTTAACAGAAATTGCTAATTTAGTAGCAGATAAACTGAATGAAGCCAAACAAAAAATTGCTGATGGAAAACAAAAAATTCAAGAATATGTAACTAGCTTACCGGAAAATTTACAAGAAATTGGTAAAGAAGCAGCAGAGAATATTCAAAGCAAATTTGATGAATTGGCACAATCTGTAGATAATAAACAAAATGAGTTAATTGATTCTTTGGCTAATAAATATCAAGAGAATCTCCAAGCAGTTGATGCAAAGATTCAGGAAATGAAAGAAGCAAATAAGGGATTCTTAACTAAAGCCAAAGAAGGCATTCAAGGAGTATGGGAAACTATTCAAAAAATTAAAGAAATGTTTATGACTACATTAGCTAAAGTTGCTAGTGTAATTGATAAAATTCTCTCAGATCCTATAGAATTCTTAGGTAATTTAATTAATGGGGTTAAACAAGGTTTTAATAATTTTACAACAAATATTGTTACTCACCTACAAACAGGTTTAATTACTTGGTTAACAGGTGCTTTAGGTGGAATGGGTCTGCAATTACCAGAAGATATCTTTAGTTTGCCAGGAATCTTAAGTTTAGTCATGCAAGTATTAGGACTAAATTGGGGTTACATTCGCGGTAAAGGGGTGAAATTATTAGGTGAACCCGTAGTTGGAGCAATGGAACAAGGTTCAGAGTTATTCCCCATGTTAATGAATGGTGATTATGTGGGAATGTGGGAACATCTAAAAGAAGATTTTAATGATTTAAAAGAATCAGTAATTGAGCAAATTAAAGAGATGGTAATTACTCAGGTAATTACTGCTGGTGTGAAGTGGATTATTGGATTATTAAATCCAGCATCGGCATTTGTGAAAGCAGCAATGGCAATTTATGATATTGTCATGTTCTTTATTAATCGTGGTAGTCAAATCATGGATTTGGTGAATGCGATTACAGATGCAATAGCGGCTATTGCTAATGGTGCAATTGATGGTGCTGCGAAGTTGGTAGAAAATGCTTTAGCTAAGTCTTTACCCGTGGTAATTGGGTTCTTAGCTTCCTTGTTAGGAATTGGGGATTTGGCGAAGAAGGTACAAGATATTATTGGTAAGATTCGCCAGAGAATTGATCAGGCTATTGATAAGTTGCTGCTGAAGGCCAAGAAATTATTCAAAGGAGCAGTTAAGAAAGGTAAAGAAAAAGTAGCTGCAATCACAGAATGGTGGAAAGCCAAAAAGAAATTTAAAGCTCAAGATGGTGAAAATCATACACTATTCTTCAATGGTGAAAATAATTCCGCTAAATTAATGATAGCCAGTACGCCTAAAGTGCTAGATAGCTATTTAGCTGATCTCAAAGCTAAAAATGCAAAAATATCTGATGATAATATTAAGAATGATAATAATAAGAAATTGCAATCAATAGAAGTAAGTGCAAGCAAAATTGATAAATTAAAATCTGATAAATCTATAGGGAAGGGAGTTGGAGAAGAAATATCAACAGAATTAGCCAGCATTGCGAGTAATCTTGCAAGTATTGAGTTATTAGATGAAGGAGTACCCCCATCTCAAATCAAATGGACAACGCAGGGTGAAGATGGTAAATCTATGATAGCTGAACCTCTAAGTTTAGATCCAGGTGGTTTTCAAGGTAGTGAGCCTTATGATGAGTCAGCTTTATGGAAAAAAGTTTCTGTAAGGAATAATAGTACAACTACTATATACATAAGAGGGCATCTTCTTAATCATCATGTACATGGACCTGGTAGTAAGCAGAACTTGACACCCATCACAGGTGCTTTAAATAGTAAAATGGAACGGGAAGTGGAAAGCACTGTGAAAAATAAAGTTTTAGGGGAGAAAAAAGTAGTTAGTTATCATGTTGAGGTTGATTATGGAGGACATTCAAGCAGGACAAATATACCGGATGAAGCTAAATTAGCTAAATCTATGAAATTTCAACTTCATGAGATGAAAGCAGAACCAGGAAAAGATCCTAAACAGCAATCGAGTTGGAAAAAAGCAAATCCAATCAGTATCACTCCATCAATGAATCATGACTTACCTCCTGACTTGTCTGTAGGTAAGTTACCTTCTGTAGATTTTGGTAATGCACCAGTAAGTGACGTTGTGAAAAATATCACAGCAATAGAAGGTATAGGTGAAAAACCAGCAAGGGCAATTGGCGATTTGATAGAAAATAACCGTAAACGTGGTAGAAATGATATTGAAGAAAAAGAACTTATGCATGTAGTTCCTGGTCTAGGAAAGACAAAACTGGATAAAATTAAAAAGCAGAAATTCACATAAAATGTGATAGTTTTATTGTAGGTATCAAAAAATAGATTTTAATTGGGAGAATAATTTATTATGAGTAATACAGAACAACAATCTAGTACAAACACAAGTGAAAATAAAGGCTTACAAGCACTAAAAACTTTAGGAAACTTTTTAGATATAGACGGATGGAATCCTCAATATCTTGAAGATAAACAGGCTTATAAAATCAATTTTGAGAGTGAACATGGTAGAGGACTAGCTTATGCTCAAATTTTCACAGATATAGAGCAATTCTTATTCTATGTCATGATGCCATTTAAAATTCCTGAAGAATCACGAAATACTATAGCTGAATTTATAACCAGGGCAAATTATGGGTTACGTGTAGGCAATTTTGAAATGGATTATGAAGATGGAGAAGTCCGTTACAAAACTTGCATAGATTTTGGTGGGGAAACTTTAACCAATGGCTATATCAAAAACACTATGTATCCAGGATTAAAAACAATGGAACGATATTTACCAGGATTTTTAAGTATAGTTTATGGTGGCAAAACTCCTGAAGAAGCAATCTCAGTATTAGAGGAATAATATTTATTAAATACATCCCATGAGCTTATACAATAAAAATGATTTAGTCTTAGAAGAGTTAATATTATTTACTACTTCTAACTCTTCTTTTACTATAAATCAAGTCAACTTAGCATTACTAAAACAAGACGATAAAATCATCGAATGTTGTCTTAAATTCCCCATCAATTATGAACTTTACCAACAAATAGAACAACAAAATCTCTTTAACCTCAAACCAGAAGTAAAAAGTCCCATCACAGGAGGAAAATTTCTCCCTGAAATAGAAATTAACCTAGAAATTACCCTCAAACCTGACATACTCCCACAATTACTAGAAACCACAAACAACCCTGAAGAAATTGCCAATTATTTAGTAAATCTCAGTCAACAACAATCAGAAAATAAAGACATTCATCCCCTATTACAAACAGAAAATTGGCTATGTTTATCTGTAAAACAAACTCAAAATAACAAAGAAATTGGCTATAATACATTTTGGTATTACGTCAATCCTAGCGTTATTAATAATCCTGATACTACCAGTGAACAAGTATCTGAAGGAATAGTTAATTTTGTCAAAGAATGGACACAAGTAAACTTAGCAACAGCTACCCAAAATTTCACCAATGATATCCTTACAGATATTGGTAACATCTTTCAAGATTTCAGTAACGAGATTTTTTTAGAACCAGGTAAACAAGATACTATTCAGAATAATCCAGAAACTCTTTTTGATAGCATCATTAACTTTTTTGATCAAGATGATTGGTCTTATGTCAAAATAGAAGATAATACTGCTTTAAGTTTAGCATTTGAAGGAGATACTGGGAGATGGAACTGCTACGCTAAAGCTAGAGAAGAACAAAAGCAATTTGTATTTTATTCAATTTGTCCTGTACAAATACCAGAAAATAAGAGATTAACCATTTCTGAATTTATCACTAGAGCAAATTATGGCATGATTAATGGTAATTTTGAATTAGATTTTAATGATGGAGAAATTCGCTACAAAACCAGCATAGATGTAGATGGAGATAAACTGAGTTTTGCCTTAATTAAAAATCTAGTTTATGCTAATGTCATCATGATGGATGAATACCTACCAGGAATTATCAATGTAATTGAAAGTGATATTTCTCCTGAGTTAGCTATTAATCAAATAGAACAAAATCAAGAAATTAATCAACCATCAGATGAAATTGAACAGTTACCATTAATTATAGCTGTTGATGAACAAAAAGAGGATCTTAAAACCCAAGAGAGAAATCCATATATACTAACAATATTAACACCAGAAGAAATTGCCCAATTTCATCACGCTTTACAAGTAATGCCTCCTTATCAACATAAACAAGCTAATGCTATATTGGAAAAACTAAAAAAAGAACTTATTTCCAGATTAGGGGAATTAGGAGAAACAATATTTATTCAAGCAAATATCTTTTTCAAAGAAATAACAATATCCGCAAAAAATATTAAATTGGTTCAAAGATATTCAGGAATAGCGGGAAGAATACAGTCACTCTTAGAAAAATTACAGAATTTGAGCCAAAAGGATGACGAACTGCCTATAAATGCTCCTGAGTTAAAAGCAATTTCCGATTTACAAACATTATTTAATAGTGTTGAACAACGGTTACAAGAATTACCAACTGATACACTAATTGGTAATAAAGAAGTAGAATTATTGGTAGAGATTGAAGACTTGAGAGCAAATTTAGTTCGCCGAGAGAAGTTGTTATAAGTAATATTAGCAAATCAATGGTGATGGATAGGATTACAGATTTTGTAACTGATAAATGCCATTATAGATTCAGTAACAGCGGCTTCCCTGTCCGTAGACATCGCTAGTGAAGCAGTAGGACAAGCAACTGAAGCCATAGAAAATGCCCAGGGATATATTTAATAAATTGAAAGAAATTAGCTTCCTCCAGACTCCGAGAAATACTGATGCAAAGATAGATTTTCGGGCGATCGCTACCATCACCGCAAGCATCACATTGCAGTTATACATAGTAATAAAATAGTCGAACTAGAATAAAAAAAGCAGATTTTTGCCCATTCTCAACATCTCTTACACCTTTACGAGCAAGAGTTTAGTTAAAATAATTTTCATAACAGAATACCCAAATTATTGCTAAACTATGGCAAAATAAGAACAATATCCTGAAAAAACTGTGGGTGTAATCATGCAGAGTCGAACTACCAACACCAGCAAAACCAGCCAAAATAATACCTCTGCACCACAGTCAAACCCCTTCCAAACCAGGCCATTTGAAAGCGATACCCTCAAAAAATCACAACCACCCA
>NZ_VIKW01000026.1 GCF_009711975.1 Anabaena sp. UHCC 0204 | reverse complement strand
GGTATTGTTAGAGTAGTTCCCTTTGCCATAGAGATTTGAAGACTTCTGGAGCAATGGTATTTGCCTGTAAACTGGTTCAGTAGCGACGCTCAAAGGTGTTGATGAGGAAGATGTGACTAAAGACTAAATAATTGTTAACATTTTTAGATCACAAATACTGGCGATAATCGAGTAAGTGCAGTTAGCAGCAAGTTGAAAGGAACTGTGTTGGTCACAACCTGAATATCTGGAATAATTTACGTCTGTGAACCAGAAGATGCCCACGTCCTTCGTTGCTGACAAATTTTGACACCAAAAATTTGTAATTGTTTGGAAATTGTAATTTTAGGTTCGGGAATTTATGTTAACCAACTCGCAAACCCCCACTATCACAAAGGAATCAGCTAATTTTCTACCGGGTGTCAATGCTCAGGCTAGAGTTAGTCAGTTTATGCAAAACTTGCAGCATGAAATTACCCAAGGTTTAGAAAAATTAGATGGTTTGGGGAAGTTTCAGGAAGATAGCTGGCAGCGTCCAGAAGGGGGTGGTGGACGATCGCGTGTACTGCGTGATGGTGCAATATTTGAACAAGCAGGTGTAAATTTTTCGGAAGTTTGGGGTTCTCATTTACCCCCTTCAATTTTAGCCCAGCGTCCAGAAGCTGAAGGACATGGCTTTTATGCAACGGGTACTTCTTTGGTGTTGCACCCACGAAATCCTTATGTGCCTACAGTCCATTTAAATTATCGCTATTTTGAAGCTGGTCCTGTTTGGTGGTTTGGTGGTGGTGCTGATTTGACACCTTATTATCCCTTTGCTGAAGATGCTAAACATTTTCATGAAACTTTAAAACAAGCTTGTGATCAACATCATCCTGAATATTATCCTGTATTTAAGCGCTGGTGTGATGAATATTTTTATCTGAAACATCGCGGTGAAACACGGGGAATTGGTGGTTTATTTTTAGATTATCAAGATGGTCAAGGTTCTATCTATCGCGGTCCAGATCCCAATGGGGATGCGGCTATGTATAGTAATCAGATAGACAAATTACCGCCCCGCACTTGGGAAGATATATTTGCTTTGGTTCAAGACTGTGGTGCAGCATTCTTACCAGCTTATGCACCAATTGTAGAACGTCGGCATGGCATTGAATATGGCGATCGCCAACGTAATTTCCAATTATACCGTCGTGGTAGATATGTAGAGTTCAACTTGGTTTATGACCGAGGCACAATTTTTGGACTCCAAACTAATGGACGCACAGAATCAATTCTCATGTCTTTACCACCTCTAGTGCGTTGGGAATATGGCTACCAACCAGAACCTAATTCTCCTGAAGCTGAGTTGTATGAAACTTTCCTCAAGCCTCAAGATTGGATAAACTGGAAACTAACCCAACAATAGGCAAGGGAGCAGGGGCAAGGGAGCAGGGAACAGGGGGAAAAAGGGTTTCAGCCCTATTTACTTTTCTCCACGCATTTTGGTTATATCACGTCCACCGACTTTGCTAATGAGTTTGGTATTGGTTAATTACCGTATCCAATCCATTATTTCTTTTTTTTACTCAGTAGTCAGTTATTCGCGCTAAACACCATTACAGTAAGCTACACTAAGATTCAAGTATCATCCTTGGTGAATTGGTTGATACTTACTCACTTTGTGAGTTTTTTGATTAGCAAATATTAGCAAAAAGTATTGGTTCAGTGATTAATATAGATCAGCAAACCTTTACAACTGAAGACGGTCATACCGTTATGGTATTGACACCTGTGGGTCGCTTAGATATTACTACTGCTTGGCAATTTCGTCTAAAGCTCCAGGAATGTATTTCTAAACACAGTCCTCATGTTGTTGTCAACCTTGGCCAAGTAAATTTTATTGATAGTTCTGGACTAACTTCCTTAGTAGCTGGAATGCGTGATGCTGATAAGGTTCAGGGCAGTTTTCGCATTTGTAATGTTCATCCAGAAGCCAAGCTGGTGTTTGAAGTCACAATGATGGATACAGTCTTTGAAATCTTTGATACTGAAGAACAAGTTTTACAGACTCCACCTCGGAGTTTAGCTAGTCAATAGGATTTTTAAACTCCTTTTTGATCTGACCGTCACGAATTAGGTCTTATTGGTTCATACTAGAAAACAAGAATACGTCTCTCTTAAATATTTTCTTTGTGAATAACGTCCGTACAGTATCTGATACAAAAAGAACCTTCTACACCCTTCATACCAGGCCGATTAACACTATTTACCGCCGGGTAGTTGAAGAATTAATGGTAGAAATGCATCTGCTATCAGTCAATGTTGATTTTAGCTACGATGCGATTTATGCCTTGGGCGTTGTCACAACTTTTGACCGCTTTATGGAAGGCTATCAACCAGAACGGGATCAAGAGTCAATTTTTCAAGCAATTTGTCAGGCTGTGGAACAAGATCCCCACCGCTACCGACAAGATGCTTCAAGATTGCAAGCTTTAGCGGTTAGTCTACCCAGTAAAGATTTGATTGCTGGCTTGAGTCAAGCGACTTCCTTAGATCAAGATGCTGATTTGCAAAGGCAACTAGAGGCGATCGCCGCAAATTCCAACTTTAAATATAGTCGTTTATTTGGTGTTGGTTTATTTGCATTATTGGTACAGTCAGATCCAGAACTTGTCAAAGATGAGAAACAACGGACTGAAACATTAAAAGCGATCGCTAATGGTTTGCATCTCTCAGATGACAAACTCATCAAAGATTTAGAACTCTACAGTTCTAATCTAGAAAAAATGGCGCAAGCACTCATAGTCATGGCGGATATATTGTCAGCAGATCGGAAAAAACGCGATCAGCGTCAACAGCAAGCCAGCACGACCGCAGCACCATCCAGTACGAATGAATAATTTGTAAAGGTGATAGGTGATAGGTGACAGGAAGTAATTACCAATTACCAATCACCAATCACCAATCACCAATTACACACCTAGTAATTTGTAGATAATGTTATTGACAATAGTGAGTGCAAAAGCACCTAAAACAGCACTCCAAATACCGTAACGCAAGCGAAAACCATCTACCAACCAAGCAGCAATACTAAAACAAGCAACAGCAATCATGAAAGTGAAGATACCAGATAATAAGTTAAAGGTGGCTAAATCTGGTATGACAAACAACACTTTGAGAATTGGCTTAACTAATGCTGTAATAATACCTAAAACTGCGGCGGAAAAAATTGCCTTTTGTGGAGTATCAATTTCAACTCCCAAAGGTAATTTACTAATAATCCACAAGCTAAGAGCCGTGACTAACCAAACAATTAACAGCGTCACAATATCCATTGCCACAACCCCTGAAACGTAAATGGTGAATAGCTATGCTGTCCGAAGACATCGGCAATAAATTACCTGGTTAACTTGGTTTTTTGATGTGAAAATCTTTGTAGCTTAACCAATTATTTATAAATTAACAGGAGTTTCTTCCATAACTGGAATTTATTTTAGATATCTTTAGGTTTACTCTTTTCTGATTCAGAATTTAATTTTTAATTGCTGCTAATACTGTCTCAAAATCATACATAGCCCGATTGCAATTACCAGGTTTTTTAATTTTTAATTCCGTACCGCGGTACTAGTGAATATGCAAAACTCTTCAATGAATCATGGCAGATTGCTATAGATGTGCAGGCAGAACTCAGAAAAATCAGAACCCTATGGGAATAAATTCAGACTTGTGATATATATAAATACCAATAGGTCTAAAATTGAGTACAATTAATTAAGCAACCTCAGAACTTAACCGATTTGGTTGAGTCCGTATTCCCACTGAAGGGAGTTGCATTTTAACTTCTTGAGTTCTATAAACAAGCTTTCCTATAGCTTTTGAGAGCAGCTAATGGATAAAAATTTACATATTACAGCCGCAGCTATTTTAACAACCTTGGCGATCGCTGGATGTACGATAGGTGAAGACACTCCTACCGCTACTAATACAGCTAGTCCCCAGCCAATTGCCCAGCCGTCCGCAAATCCCCAAACACAAGCACAACCTTTTCAAAATCCTGTTATTTCTAGTGTACCTACCGCCCCTACGGCTCAGGCTGGTAACTTGACTCCACCTACTAACAGTACAGAAAGATTGGCTATAGTACAAAAAGGACGGACAGATCCTTTTGGACAAATTGTGCAGTCAATAGGAACTAATACTGCTTCAGCAACTAACAAGATAGAAGTTCCTAAATTACCACCTTTACCTACATCACCTAATACAAGACAAATCCCAGGAAATACGCCGACACCGAATAAAGCGCCGACTACTGCGCCAAAATCACCAGGAGGGGCAGCACAAGTACCCCAAAAGCCTAAACCACAAATACTTCTACCCAAGGTTTTACCTGGTGTTGTTCCTCCTATGCAACTCAAACCAGTAGTACCACCAATTCCACAACCGGAAACGGCTAGAGCAGTGGTTGTCAGTGGTGTAGTTTTAGTTGGTACAGTACCCCAAGCAATTATCAAAGTACCAGATGAGCCTACTAGTAGGTATGTAAAACCTGGACAAAGACTGGTTAATGGTGTGCTAGTAAAACGGATTGAAATGAATAAAGGTGACAATCCCATTGTAATTTTTGAACAGTACGGGATTGAAGTTGCTAAACAAGTAGGAGAACAACCAACTCAAGAATCTAAACCATCAACTACAGCTTCTGTAGGTAATGCTATTTCAGTCGTAAAACCACAGGAAAACTTGGTGGGAGCTTCATAGAGATGGAAGCACAGGAGCGAATAGAATTTCCTGGTTTACCTTTGGCTGTTTATAGGGAAATAGCGGCTCATCTCCAGCAGGTAATAGGGGTAGAAGTGGGATTAATATCCCAAACATCTTTAGAGTTTGATTATCACCAAAGTCAAATTTCTGGTTTATGGGTTTCGTGGCAATCAAACGCTAACGGGGAAAGCCGGGAAATGTTCAAGCAAATAGTGGCTTATTATCAAAATCGCTATGATCTTGCCTAATTTCCAGCAAAATTGGGGATGATCATTCTCCTACCCCATCAAAAAACAAAACAAAAATAAAATTTAATGGAACGCGGAAGTCTCCACCTTCAATGTACTCATGAGGTGGGGATGTTAAACTGACAAGCAAGTTAATAAAAAATATTAATGGGCTGCTCTTCGGTTTAGGCTTTACTTAGAATGGAAAACTGGCAATTTCTGATACAGAAGCAGGGCGATCGCACTTGGCGGACTCTAGAATCTCCCCATCTTAAAATTTTGGCGGGTAAGTACCGGGTTTTAGCTCGATCTTACTTAAGTAATATTGATATAGAAGTGAGGGTAATTCATACCTCAACCTTAGAGACTCCACCTAAACGACGTATTCTCAAGCGATCGCGACGCACGAATGCAGAAGGACTGATGGCCGTAATTCCTTTTACCTACTTTAAACCAGGAATTTGGGAATTACGGTGTTCTGGAGATGTGATGTCAGATATGCTAGGTAAATCCTGGCAACATACCCTAAACATTCAAGTATTACCCCAAGAAACTGGTATCGAGTCTCAACCGCAACTAGCTAATGAATCCGATTTAGAAGCAGATACGGGAGTAAGTTTAGTGATGAGTCACTCTACTCCAGTCTGGTTTAAAGGGGAAACAACAGAGCAGATTTTACAAAATTTATTAGATTTAGCCTTACCTCAAGATGAATCCTTACTAGAGGAGGAAACTATTGAGAATGCGCCTACACTACCTCCACCTTTATCACTAAATCTGACTTTAGATCAAGATACTTATGTTGCTAATTGGGGAGAAAATTTTATCATTCATGGCTATGTAGAAGTAAATGAGATAGAAAATCTAGAAGATGAAAGATTTGCAACTGGTGGAATTTGTCAACTCAGACTAGAAATTGCATTGCGATCGCCTCTAGAATCACGTATTCTTAATCGCCTACAACAGTCATTAACAAATCAATCCTTACCTTTTAATTTTAGTAGCCTCATTGATATTCCTTCTAAATGCGAATCTAAATTAATTCTGGCTGATATTAACTTATATGGTGCATTAGCCGATGTTAGTAAAGTGATTCTTTTAGCCAGCCATACTTTTACAATCACAGCCAATGTCACTGAATTATTAGCACAGCAAACTTCCCCATCAGATCCTCTAGACTTTCCACCAGAAAATAACCTTTCAAATAAACCAAAGCCCTCTGCAAATGTGGGATTAGAACTTTTCAATTTAGCCAAAACTCCCAACCTAGCACAGTTTCACATTTTCAAGCCTTCTGCAAATCAACCTTTACCCCCCCGAATTAAACCCCTAGTAGATGGGGAAGGTTTTTCACCAGAATTACCGACTTTACCTCACAATCCCACATCAGAAATTACTACTGAAGAAAAAGCACAGATAATCCCTCCTATAGATTTGAAAAAGTTGGTAATTAAACCAATAAATTCTACTTTTCCGTATTTAAGACGATTAAGAGTTAAGTCTCCCAAGGAAGAAATAGTTAACAATCAATTAATTATTGGAGACTTAGAAACTTCAGAAAAATCTTCACAGTTACCAACCGCAGTTCCTTCCATAGAAAAAGATGATAGTCAAGAAATTAATAAGTCTGTTATGGATGAAACCGAAATCTCTTATGCAGAATTAATAGCAGAGATTGTCGGGGAAGATGTCAAAAGTGAAGAATTAGATGTAGTTGAAGTTGAGGAATCTGCTCTAGTTTTCAAAAGTGAAGAATTAGAATTAGATGTAGCTGATACTCAGAACCATTCCCCCCTTCTACAACAATGGATGCAAAGTCAAGGAGGTTCTTTGACTGAAGCCAACTCGGAAGCATCTCCAGATCCTGATGATGAAGAGGAAACTGAATCTGTAGATATTGAGCAATTATTAAATTTAGATGGGGAAATAGCAACTCCAGAAAATCAGACTTTTGAGGAAATTCCTTTAGAAATTAATGAACCAGAAATAGTCAATTTACTGAATCCGATCGCAACTCAGCCTGTATGGTTGTCGGAAGAAATAGTTATAGATGATATTCCTGTAGAAGTAGATTCTGAGAGTCTAGGTAGTGAGGTTCGAGAAAATCACAATGATTCTCTCCCCCTAGAGGATCAAGTCGCAGTTGATTCCTCTCCTGTGATCATTGATTCTTTACCAACTCCTCAATTGTTTGTACCAGAGGGTGAGCTTGTTGCGGGTACATCTGTAACAGTGCGGGTAGAATTACCGAAAGTCTCATCTTCGGTGGCCGTGAAGTTATGGGTTGAAGATTATCAAACTCGTAGTTTACTAGATGGTCCCCATATCCTGCCAGATTTGCGTTCTAACGCCTGGGGCGGAGGAGAAACGGCAATTTCCTTAAAAATTCCCTTTGGCTGCTTAGAAATCCGTTTAGCGGCGATCGCTCTCAATCAGACTACCCAACAGGAAAGTAACAAAGTTACTATCATCAGGACAGTTATTCCCCCTGATTTACCAACTATACAACTAGATGAACTGCTAGGAATTTAATGGAATGCGGAAGTCCCGACCTTCAATGTACTCATAAGGTGGGGATTGTGAGTGGGGGTTTCTGATGAAGCTGTGTTAAAAATCTTAAGAATTTAGCAAATTAGGTAAGATTTTGCAGTAAGCTCAATTTGAATTGTAGTAAGACTTTACAGGACTTTATCATCATGTCTAGTTCATTTTTGCCTACTATCTTGGCTTACTCTTCCTTTTTACCTTCTATTCTTGTTCCCTTTACTGGCTTAGTTTTACCAGCAGTAATTTTCGCGTTTTTATTTTCATACATTGAACGCGAAGATATTGCTTAATTAAGCTCTGGGTAATTGGTTACTTAGTTTTCTCACCAGTTACCTATGTTATGAACAACAAAACCGCCCATCTTTTTGAGATAGGCGGTTTTTATGTAGATTTTTGAAGACGGAGTTCAGAATCAATCAATGATTAAGCAAAAATCAAGTCTTTTGTAATTCTAATTACTTTCCTCTTCCAGTCGCATTACATTGAAGAACCAACTCCTGCGTAAGCTCCATAAAAGAAAATACCTACAACAGTGATTACACCTAAACCTGCAATCGTAGCGACGACCCACAGGGGAATTCTTCCACTTCCTGACACAGTTTCTCCTCCCTTAAAAATAAATCAACAGATTTGTTAGTCGTTAGTCATCAGTTGTCAATTGTCAATTATCAATTGTCAATTATTAGCTAACCAGCAACTGACGTTAAAAAGCCCAGTTAGTTAAAGAAGTAACTGGAAAATAGAATTCCTAGAACGAAGACTAATAGAAGTCCCAGGTAAAGAGAGGTACGGTTTAATTCAACCGGTTGTTGATTAGGATTAGGCGTTCTTTCCATGATTAACTCCTAGCGTTGAATAAACTGCATTGAGGCGATCGCGCCCAAAAAGAATACAGTAGGGACAGCTAAGGTATGAACCGCGATCCATCTGACTGTAAAAATGGGATAGGTAACTGGTTGATTGATGTTATTACCGCTAGTCATGATGTCAAATTACTTTCCAATAAATGTTTTTACTTGGTTTTTTGCGTCAAAACGATTGCTCACAATTGGCACTTCTTGACGAACTTGAGTAAAATACTCATTAGGACGGGGTGTGCCAAATACATCATAAGCCAGACCAGTGCTGACAAATAACCAACCAGCCACAAACAAAGCGGGGATGGTGATGCTGTGAATTACCCAGTAACGAATACTGGTGACAATGTCTGAAAACGGACGTTCTCCAGTGGTACCTGCCATTTTTATTTCACTACCTTGTTAAAGAGTATTATTGAGTTTATTATCCTACAAAGATAAGACAAGAGTAACAACTTGCAACTTTCTTCTCATAATACATCCATGATTGGGTGTAATTACGCCGCTTTCGATAGTGCTGCTGTTTCTTGTACTTTGGGGTTATATTTTAGCAAAACACCGCGATCGCCGATTATAAAACCTTGATTGGGATTAAAAAACACAATTTTGTAGAAATTAGCCGCAACCTTTTCTACATCACGATCTTTTTCCCAGGTTTTACCACCATCAATACTGCGGAGTAAATTACCGCTACCACCACCGACCCAGATTTCATCGGGTGTTCGATAAGCTAAATCTAGTAAACCCCAACTTGTGGCTAACTCTGGATATTCTACCTCTAACCACTCTTCGGCGTTAGTAGGATCGCTAAACTGAACTTGGCCACCTCGTGCTAATAACCACATTTGTCCATCCTTAGCAAAACCCATATTTTCTAAGCGACGGGAACTATTGCGGTTATGAGGTTCCCAAGCATTTTGTCCAGGTTGCCAAGTCGAGTAAAAACTACCCTTAGCCGAAACAGCGATATACTTACCATCAGGCGATCGCTCAATGTTCCGAACAACACCAACCGCCGCTTCCAAACTAGCTTTCCAGTTTTGACCACCATCTGTAGTCTGGTAAATAGCTCCCACATCCGTAGCCATTTCTGCTGTATTCTCAGCTATTGCTGTAATCGCAATTGGGCTACCAGGTAACTTTTCGCTTAAAGCGATTCGTGACCAAGACCGTCCTTCATCAGTAGTATGGAGTAGCAGAGAAGGTTCTCCCACAATCCAGCCTTCCTGACCAGAAAAACTAACAGAGTTAAAACGGTATCTGGGATCATCCAATTCTAATTTTAATGGTTGCCAAGTCTCACCACCATCATTAGTTTCTAAAAGAGTGGCATTACTACCCACTAAATAACCATGTTGGGAGTTATCAGCAAAGCCAATATCGAGTAACTTCGCGTCTGTTGGCACATTAATTACCTGCCAGGGATTGTAGCTAATAGAAGCAACATTACTACATCCTATACAGGCTATGGCTACTATCAATGCGGCAAAAAATCCTTGCCACTTTTTCACAATTGATTGCATCAATATTACTGAGGTTTTCCTAAATTTGGTAGATTTTTGGCGAATTGCGGTAAATAAAGATAGCGGTTTTTACTGTAGTCCATAAAGACTAATAAAAAACAAGAATCCCAGAGCTAAAGCCCCAAAAATCAAAATGTTCTTTTGAGTTGGTGTCAGCGTATTAACACCTAAACCGTAACCTAAGTTTTCCTTGAAACCCGATGCTGTACCCGCTGGTCCAATATTCGCAAAAACAGTTTTCTTCGCTATACAAACTGGACAGCGCCAATTTGTGGGTAGGTCTGCGAAAAGCGTTCCTGCGGGAATATCACTCTTGTCATCTCCCTTTTCAGGTTCATAAACATAACCACAAGAGCGACACTCATAGCGGTCTAACACTGGAGTCTCAACAGCTTGTTCGGCTTGTTCACTCATAATCTCGTGATCTCCCAGTGGGGAATTATTAAATATACGTTACAAATTATGACATAATTGTTAGACTTTTCTATCACTAATCACAAAGTTACGCCTGGTAGAATTCAAAATTTAAACTTCAAAATTTAAAAGGCATATTATACAAGCTTTTTAGGAATTTTAAGTTAGTTAACTTACGCTTCACGTCTGGGAACTGAGGATCATTTCCAAAAATTCTGCATATCTTGACATGAAATAGCTATTATGGTTAGATATCGGTGTCAAGCAAAGAATTATACAAAAAAAATCTGCATAATCAGTATTAAATGAAATGGCAAATTTATGACAAAACCCAAGCTTTCGATCATTATCCCCATGAGGGGTGGTGTTGAACATTCCTGGCTACAAGAACTGTTAAAAATCCAAGGTAACACCGAATTTATTTTAGTTTATCCGCCTAATGTCCCTTTCATACCCATTACTGAGCCTCGTCTTTGTCAAATCAGAAGTCCTTTACAAGGAGAATTGATTCAAAGAGTAACAGCCTTATTGAACGCATCCGGTGAATATGTTCTCTCCATAAACTGTGATGAGTATATTCATCCTCATATTGTGGCCATAGCCGAAGATTATTTTAGTAACTTTCCTGACAGCTATTTTTTTAGATTAAAACAAGTAGAATTTCCCTTTGGAAAACTACCAGTTGATAAGCCCTGGGGTTGTTTGAATAATATTAAAGATATCGAAATCAGAAAACCAAACAGCGAGAAAAATTACTCTCAGGAAGAAAAGGAATATACAATGCGAGAAATTCCCATTATTCCTTTAGATAATAAACCCGACTTTCTGGCACTTTTTAGAGGACGTAAAGATCATAGAGGACCACATCAAGAAAACTTTGACAAAAAAGTCTGGAAAAATGAATTAGTACAAGAAACACTCAAAGGTATTGTTCCTACCTTCACTATATTCGGTCCATTGAAATATGTTCCTTTTTGGACTGCTGACCGATTAATGGGATTATCTGTACAGGCTAAATTTTTTGAACCTGGGAAAATAGCCGGTCATTGGCTATCACTACCAGAACAACTTCGCACAGAAGACAATCCTCCCAACTACCCCAGAAAAAATCGTCGTTATGTCTTATCTGAATTGTCAATACTGAGGCAGTTCCCAGGTTTTGGCTATATCTGGAATTTGGTAGTATTTAACAGGGGCGGTATCTTTATGATTTGGTATCCTAAAGATACACTCAGAAGTATTGCTGAAAAAATAGGTCTGAAGAAACCTAATATTTCCCAATAGGCAAAGATGAGAATTTGACGCGAACTATCGAGATTAAAGGTGTAAAAGCAATCCAAAATCAAAATAATCAAGGATAAAACCCACACACTACCGCTCAGTGTGTCTATTTCCACGATTTCAGAACAGCCTTAAAGATATAATATAAAAAGAACATTATCCATATATTCAGTGAACAGCAAACAGTGAATATTGTCTATAGCTTAGTGAAAAATTAGCAAGTAATTAAGCTGATAATTATTCACTGTTCACTCATAACTGATTCCCTTACACCATTAGCGGTAGAAAACCATTGTGTTTGTTCTTAGCGGTTACGAGTACCTTCTAGGCTTTTTCATTTTGTGTAGCCTAGTTCCAGCCCTAGCACTGTCAGCCTCAAAAATCCTCAGACCCAGTGGTAACAGTCTAGAGAGACGCACTACCTACGAATGCGGACTAGAACCCATTGGCGGAGCTTGGATTCAATTCAACATTCGCTACTATATGTTTGCTCTAGTCTTCGTGGTTTTTGACGTAGAGACAGTATTTTTGTATCCTTGGGCAGTTGCTTTTAACCGTCTGGGTTTATTGGCATTTATTGAAGCCCTCATCTTTATTTCGATTCTCATCATCGCCTTAGTTTACGCATGGCGTAAAGGAGCTTTGGAATGGTCTTAAATTCTAATATCACTACCCAGGAAACAGAACAAATCATCAACCCCATGCAGCGTCCGACAGTCACCCACGGATTGTCAGAAAACGTAATTTTAACCACCGTTGATGACCTCTACAACTGGGCGCGGCTTTCTAGTTTGTGGCCTCTATTATTTGGTACAGCTTGCTGCTTTATCGAATTTGCGGCTTTAATTGGCTCTCGCTTTGACTTTGACCGTTTTGGGTTAATTCCTCGTTGTAGCCCCCGCCAGGCTGATTTAATCATCACTGCGGGGACAATTACCATGAAGATGGCCCCTCAATTGGTGCGTCTTTATGAACAAATGCCCGAACCCAAGTATGTCATTGCCATGGGTGCTTGTACAATCACTGGTGGGATGTTTAGCGTTGACTCCCCAACCGCAGTCCGCGGAGTTGATAAGCTGATTCCTGTAGATGTTTATTTACCTGGTTGTCCTCCTCGTCCGGAAGCGATTATTGACGCAATCATTAAACTGCGGAAAAAAATCGCCAACGACTCTATGCAAGAGCGGGATAACATCAAGCAAATCCACCGCTACTACAGTACAACTCATAATATGAAGCCAGTTCCCGAAATCTTAACTGGTAAGTATATGCAGTCAGATACCCGTTTCAATCCTCCTAAAGAATTGACAGAAGCGATCGGTATGGCTGTACCCCCAGCATTGTTGACAGCAAAGACACAGAAGGAGGAACAAGCGCGTGGCTGAAGAAGAATCTAAACCAGTTCCCGTCGAGGAAACATCTTTAGTCCAAGCCGGTAAAGTTTCCCAATGGTTAGCGGAAAATGGCTTTGACCATGAGTTTTTAGAACTTGATGCTAACGGAGTAGAAATAATTAAGGTAGCAGCAGATTTCCTACTTCCTATTTCTACAGCTTTGTATGCTTATGGGTTTAATTATCTCCAATTTCAGGGAGGTATTGACTTAGGTCCAGGAGAAGATTTGGTAAGTGTCTATCATTTACTAAAAGTCAGTGATAATGCTGACCGTCCTGAAGAAATCAGAGTCAAAGTGTTTTTACCCAGAGAAAATCCTTCTGTCCCTTCAGTTTACTGGATTTGGAAAACAGCAGACTGGCAAGAACGGGAAAGCTATGATATGTATGGCATCATCTATGAAGGTCATCCTAACTTGAAGCGGATTTTGATGCCCGAAGATTGGGTAGGTTGGCCTTTGCGTAAGGATTACATCTCGCCTGATTTCTATGAGTTACAAGACGCTTATTAAGTATTGCTGAAATTGAATTTTCAGCAGTGAGAATTAACCCCTTTCCAGTAGTGGAGAGGGGTTTAAGTTATAAATTTTTATTTGTGTAATAGTGAATTATAAATAATTAGGCTATCATCAATTAATGTAATTATAAGTTAAGAATTTTAGTTATAATAAAAAATATAAGTGCTGGTTAATTAAGAGGTAAAATATCATGTTAAAAATACAACCTCCAACCATAATTGATTTTTATCCTTCAATAGTTGCTAAAGATAAAGATGATAAATCTATTTTGATCATAGATGTGAGATTTTCCGCTATGTATTCTTCCCCGGATCTGAAAATCTTAAAAATGGAACAATACCAGCATATTCCTTTTTTAATGCTCGTTAATTCTCATGTCATGAGAATCTTTAAGAGTCCGACTTTTGAAGAAGTAGCAAGATTGGACACGAAAAAGGTTCTAGGGTATTATAATCCAAAAAGTATCGAAGGAATAATCTATCAATCTACCTTAATAACTTTAATTCAATCTTGGTTAAGAGATTTAGCTTATCATTGGAAAAGTGAAAATCCTCCTTACATTGAGGAAATGAAGGAAATTGGCTTATTTACTCTTTTGTTTGATTGCACTACAGAGGAGTTAGAACTATTATGATTATTATTTATTTAGAAACTAATTCAATTATGGCAATTGCTAAAGGAAGAAACAAAGAATTAGAAGATTTTGTCTATCATTCTTCAGACAATTTAAAATTTGTCATAATGATGAACTTGAATATAATTTTCATCTGATTATAGAATGATATAGTAAAATTTAATATAAATATCTTCTGTATCAAAATTAGTTAAACAAAAAGCAGCTAGAAACTATGAAAGCCTTAGAAGTTACTGGAAAAATACAAGAAGGACAATTAACCTTAGATTATCCTTTAGAGATTGATAATTTTAATACTGTCAAGGTAATTATTCTTTTACCAGAAGCGGATGATTTTGATGATACTCCAATTGAGGAAATAAAAGAGAGTTTAAAAATATCATTGCAAGAAGCAAAAGCCGGAAAAAGAATACCTTTAGAACAAATGTGGGAAGGAATTGATGCAGAATAATTCTTTCTTAATGAAGATTGATTTAACTCCTGAATATCAGAAAAATTTAAAAAATTTAGCTAAAAAATACCGAAATATTCGTTCTGATACTCAGTCTTTCATTACAGAATTGCAAAAAGGAAATTTATTAGGAGATAGGTTAACTGGTTTTGATGAAGATATTTATATTTATAAAGCTAGAGTCAAAAATAGTAATCTTCAAAAAGGTAAAAGTGCTGGTTATCGGGTAATTTATTTACTTGAATCGGAAACCAGCATTTTATTGTTAACAATTTACAGTAAATCTGAACAAGAAGATATTACTGATTATGAGATTAATTCTATTTTAGACGAGTTTTATAGAGATGAATGAAAAATGCCAATAAGAGAAATATCATAAATGTTGGGTTGACGCAAGGAAACCCAACCTACTAAAAGTTATCAAATATCTAATTCTATTTGATTAACTTTCACTTCTTTGTGTTTTTCTGCACTTTTAAGAACTTCATTAATTAAGGGAATATTTAATTTTTGTTTGTTTTCAATAATATCTTCAATGGTCACAATCTGTATTTTATCACAACTATAATTACTATAATGTTTGTTTTGATAAAATCCAGCAGATTTTGCTGTTTTAATCATATCTTTAGTAGGATTTTCTAAGGTTATAAATATAGCTATACTGGCATTTTCTAGCGTCATTGTTCCTAGTAAATCTCGGATGTCTCCCGATTTGACTTTACCTGACTTCACTTGAAAAATTACCTTTTCTGGTTCACCTTTATCACCATAAAATGAACCAATTCCATCTACACCTTTATCTGCACCTTTTTTAGTGTTAATTCTGGATCGATTATTAGTATAAGTTAATATTGCCCATTTTTCAAATTCTTTACGAGTGCGATCATCTGCTTTATTCGCTAATGCTTTTGCACTTTCTATATCTTTAGGAATACCATGAAGTTTGATAATATCTAAAACTCCTTTACCAAAGCTGTCTTCTAATCTTTTTAAAATTAAACTTATGCTTTGATAAGTAATATCAATCCCTATCCATTGTCGGTCTAATTTTTGGCAAACTGCAACAGTTGTACCACATCCACAATAAGCATCTAATATTACATCATTTTCATTAGAACTTGCTTTAATTATTCTTTCTAATAATGATTCTGGTTTCTGTGTTGGATAACCTAAACGTTCTGGATCATTAGCATTTAATATATTAATTAACCACCAGTCTTCAGGTATTTTTCCAAGAGGATGAGGTTTATAGACTTTATTAGTACCTTTATGTTTTCCCCACATTGCATCATCAGTTCGTCCAATTCCTTCCGCTTGATAGGGTATCCTAATTTTATCTGCGTTGAAAATGTAATCTTTTGTTTTTGAATATCTAAAAATTACATCATGTCGTCTACCAAAATCCTTTTTAGGAGAACCTCCACCACGATAACACCAAATAAGTTCATTTAAAAAATCTCCACCCTGAGAACAAAAGACAGCATCTAATATTAACTTTAAATAGTGACTAGAAGTAGGATCACAATGTAGATAAAAACTTCCTGTAGGTTTTAAAACTCGATGAATTTCTGTTATTCTTAAAGTCATACTCACTAAATAAGCAAGTAAACTTCCCTTTCCTAAAACATTACTTAAACCTGAAATTAAAGCAATACATTGCTGAGTGAATAAACCATGATAATTAGTAATAATTTCATCTATTCCATGAATAGCGTGATCATCCCATTCCCAAGTATCAATAAATGCTTGTGCTTGCGCTTTATCTTCTGAACCAATATTATTATAAATTTGATTATAATTTCGTTTGGAATTAAAAGGAGGATCAATATAACATAAGTCAACAGACTCATCTTTTATATAACGTCTTAAAACTTCTAAATTATCACCATAATAAAGTTGATTAACCATTATTTTTGTCAAATTACTTTGCTTAAATAAACCCTTATTAATCATTTTTATACCAAATTACTTTTTTGTCATGTCAGAAAATATGGGATATTCCCTGATATTTTATTAAAAAGTATGAAGAAAATACCTGATAATACCTGATAATCTGTTTCCAGATTGAGTTATAATGGCTAAAACTATTAACTCATCTAACTTTTATGACTGTTACAGAAATTTTACAATTTGTAGATAATTTAGTATTTACCAAAACTGATAAACATTTGGATGATCTCCAACAAAAGATAATTGAGGAACTATTTAATGGCAAAACTTATAAGCAAATTGCCAATATTTATGATTATGATGAAGGTTATATTGGTGATGAAAGTAGGAATTTATTTAAAATTTTGTCTGAAGGTTTAGGAGAAGATATTAATAAATCTAATTTTTGTTGGACTTTAGAAAGAGTTAAAAATTGTTCTAAAATTGTTAGCTTTGGAAATAATAATAATATTAATTGTTACTCTAATCATCAAAAATTAAATCATCAAGAACAGAATAATAATACAGAAGAATCTAAATCCTCTTACCATGATTTAACTTTAGCACCTAAAATTAATCGTTTTTACGGAAGAAAAAAAGATTTAGATTATTTATCTAATGGGATATTAAATCAAAACACTCATTTAATCTCTGTTTTAGGATTATCTGGAATTGGTAAAACTACCCTTGTAAAAAGATTTGTTGATCTAAATCTTCAACAATTTGAAGTAATTATTTGGAGAAGTTTAAAATTTCCTAAATCTCTGGATTTACTTATTGATGATTTATTGAATGTTTGCAAACAAGAAGCTAAAGAAACTATAGATAATAAATTAAAGCAATTATTTAATATTCTTAAAAATAAAAAATGCTTAATTATTTTAGATGATCTAGAAAATATCTTTGTTAATTGTCAATTTGCAGGACAATATAAACCTGAACATCAAGATTATAAAACCTTCTTACAAATGATCACAGAAATTGAACATCAAAGTTGTTTAATTCTGATCAGTCAAGAAAAATGCCAAGAAATGATATCATTAGATAGTGAACTTTACCCAATTCATTCCTTAGAACTATCAGGATTAAATAATGCAGCTACAGAAATATTAAAAAATCAAGGATTAAAAAATGAAGAAAATTGGTTAGACTTGATTAACTTATATGAAAGTCATCCTAAATATTTACAGTATATCAGCATCTTAATTAAAGAAGTATTTCAGGGAGAAGTTTCAGAATTTATCAAAGAAAATAATTTGATATTAACAGAAGACTTCAAATCTCTGTTTGATTCAATATGGATGAGATTATCTGATCTTGAAAAAGAGATATTATTAAAAATAAGTCAACATAATCAACCTATATCTAGAGATGAGATAAAACAGTCTTTATCATTGTCATCAATGGATATAATTAACGGGTTACAATCACTAACAAGAAGATTTCTATTAACAAAATTAGAAAGTGATCAAAAATCATATACTCTCTCTGCTGTTTTTAGAGAATATCTAAGAATTTATCATCAGTAATCAGACTTATTTATTCTCAAAGTTCGAGTACATTGAAAGAATTAATTTCAATAACTAGTTAAACTAGAATTTACAACCTGAATACAGGAAAACCCATCATGATCATTGCTACCCAAGACTACCAAATCACTTGGGAAAAACTACCTGATGATTACATCCTCCCAGATGATCCAGTGGACAATATCTACCAACCAGCCCAAGCCGCAGCATTGACTGAAAGCCTCCAACTAGCAGGTAAACTTTCCCCCAATTGCCTCACACCGACTAACTACGGTATCTGTGCCACCGTAAATGGCAAAATTGTTGTGAAAGAACCTGATTGGGCTTATATACCGGAAATTTGGGCAACTAAAAAAGAAGTCTTTCGTAGTTATACACCCCAACTACAGGGAGATATTCCGGTTATCGTTATGGAATTTATTTCTGATACAGACGGAACAGAATATTCTATTAAACCAACTTATCCGCCTGGAAAATGGTTTTTTTATGAAAAAATCTTAAAAGTATCCAATTACGCCATTTTTGAACCAGATAGCGGTAGTTTAGAATTTTACCAGCTAAACTCTAATACAGGTTTGTACACTTTGCAAAATCCTCACGAAAACCAACTTTACTGGATAGAGGAAATGAACCTTTACTTGGGAGTGTGGGAAGGGACAAGAGAAAACCTAACTGGTAAATGGTTAAGGTGGTGGGATAAACAGGGAAATTTGTTGTTGTGGAGTTCAGAGTTAGTAGAACAAAAACAACAAGAGATAGAAAAAGAAAACAGCGTGCTGACAAATTAGCAGCCCAATTAAAAGCATTAGGTATTGAACCAGAAAATTAGGAAATTATCAATAGACATTTCTAACAAAGAATGTAGAGACGTTCCATGGAACGTCTCTACAAGGGTTATGAATGACGAATATTGAATTTTACCAGGTGTCTATTTAACCACCAATCACTGCGATACACTCAATCTCTACCAACACATTTTTAGGTAAACGAGAAACCTCCACACAAGCACGCGCTGGGGCGGTATCTTCGGAAAAATATTTTGCATAAACCGCATTTACAGCGGCGAAATCATTCATATCAGCTAAAAATACACCAGTTTTTACCACATCTTTAAATGTAGCCCCTGCTTCTGTCAGGATAGCTTCAAGATTTCTCATTACTTGTTCAGTTTGCTTGACAACATCTTCGGTATAGACAACATCACCTAAACGAGGATCTATGGCAATTTGTCCAGCTACAAACAACATTTGCCCAGAAGCGAGAATTGCTTGATTATATGGTCCAACTGGTGCAGGTGCTTTATCGGTGCGGATTACTTTACGAGTCATAATATTTATCTCTTTTGGCTCTTTTGCTAATGGTGTTTCTGGTTTACCGAATTCTAAATCTGTAGATGTTTGATAAACTTCTCCATCTGGCATTATCGCACCTGTGAGGTCAGCATTTTCAAAGGTTGCACCGTAAATATTCGCGCCGGTTAAATCTGCTTTTTTGAGATTTGCATTGTCCAGATTTGCTCTAATCAAATTTACTCTTTGTAGTTCGGCTTTCCCTAAATTTATACCTTTCAGACAAGTTTTTTGGAAATTTACACCATTGAGGTTTGCCGCACCCAAATCAGCTTCAGAAAAATTCATACCTGATAAATTTTTCTGTGATAAATTAACACCCCGAATCTTTGCTCGTAGACAATTCGTATTTTTGAGCGCGATATTAGTGAGATTTATTGCTTGACTCAAATCGCAATCTGTCAAATTAGCTTCACTAAAATTAGCAGAACTGAGGTTAGTTCTGGCAAGGTTTGCATCTATCAAAGAGGCTTCAGTGAAATTTGTATTTTGTAGAATGGCATCTCTCAAGTTAGCACTATCCAAGTGCGCGTTACTAAAATTAGCACTATCTAACTTTGCTTTGCTCAAATTGGCATTATCCAAGTTAGCATTACTAAAATTAGCACTATTTACAGTTGCTTCCCTCAAGTTTAAATTGTCGAGGTTAGCATTACTAAAATTAGCACTACTTATATCTGCTTTACTCAAATTAGCACCACTCAGGTCTGCCCAGGTTAAATTCATCCCCGAACTATTTACCAACTCACTTAAATTAGCATTTATCAGAGATGCCCTAGTGAGATTTGTATTTCTAAGATTTGCTTTACTCAAATTTGCATCATTCAAATCTACCCCTGTTAAATCTGCACTTGTGAAGTCTATTCCACTCAAATTTGCACCTATAAGATTCACCCCTCTCAGATTTACAGAATGAAACTGGCGTTCCCCAGCGGCGTATTTTTCTAAAAGTTCTTCAGCGTCCATAATGCACCATTGAATACTATTGCAATAGTATAAAACAATGCCTAACGCTAAAATACAGGTATTGATAGCAATATTGCCTAATGACTAATTGTAGTGTTACAATAGCACCATCCAACACTATATGACAAAAATAGGAAAATCAAGAGAAAATGAAAGTATAGAAATACTAAGCATTGCCATTATGCCTGAAGGAAAAAGACTAAACATATATTTCACTGATGAAGATGATTTAAAGCTTTATGCAGAAATATCAACAGAAGCGAAAAACGAAAAACGCTCGATGAGCCAAATGGTAAAAATACTTGTCAGTGATGCGATCGCGAAGCGCCAACACCAAAAACAAAAAGAACTAACATGACTACAGAGCAAAGACTTGACCGCGTAGAAAGTGAATTTGCTACCATCCGTCAACTACTAATCTCAGCCGCTACCTATGCTGAGTCAGCCAATCGGCGGATTGATGAGTTAGGTATAAAACAAGACCGCACTCAAATCATGCTGGATGAGTTAGGTGCAAAACAAGACCGCACTCAAATTATGCTGGATGAGTTAGGAATGCGGGTTGATGATTTGGGTATGAAACAAGACCGCACCCAGACACAACTTGACCAACTAGGAATGCGAGTTGACCAATTATCAAGTAGAGTAGATGAGTTTATCTTTCATACTCAGCGCCTATTTAACAAAGCAGGTAGTGAGATAGAGTAAACAAAGGTAAGAACTGAAAGATTAGAAGTATTAATGTTAAAACTTGATCGGAACTATGAAGAGCAGAAATTGCAGTTTCAGGAGTTTCAATTGACAACTAATGCAGCACTAGAACGGATTGACAGAGTTTTAGACTATTTGTTGAGACAGTCAGGAAGTTGAACAGCTTGGGTTTAGCGATGCTAAACCCCTGAATATAGCTAATAATTAAAAATAAACGTCTCTGGTAGGTACATAAAATGATGCAACTTTATGGAAAAACTGATCCAAGAGATATTCCTTCCTACTCTATTAGAGATGCAGCTAAGTATCTCCGTATTCCAGCAGGAACAATTCGCTCTTGGACAGTGGGTAGAAATTATCCCACTATTAATGGTGCGACTTTCTTTAAACCAGTTATTGCTACAAAGGACTTTAAACCAACGTTACTTTCATTTACTAATTTAGTTGAAGTTCATGTTTTAAGAGCAATTCGTCAACATCATAAAATTCAACTAGATAATGTCAGAAAAGCTCTTGACTACATTGATGAGCATTTTCAACTACCGCACCCCCTAGCGCGTGAAAAATTCCGAACTGATGGTGTTGATTTATTTATTGAAAGATACGGTTCTTTAATTAATGCTTCTAAAGCTGGACAAACAGATTTAAAAGAGGCTTTAAATGCTCATCTTCAACGTATTGAACCAGATGATACTGGATTAGCAATTAAACTCTATCCTTTCACTCGCTCTCACGAAGAAAATAACCCTCGTATTGTTGTTATTGATCCTCGGATTGCTTTTGGTCGTCTTGTAATTGCTGATACCGGAATTGCTACCAGTATTTTGGCAGAACGATTGAAAGCCGGTGATTCTATTGAGGATTTATGCGATGATTATGACTGCGATTCAGTAACAATTGTAGAAGCTATTCGTTGTGAATTACCTAATGCTGCATGACCCAACCCCAATCAATTACATTTTTCATAGATAGATGCTTAGGTAAAAAATCTATTCCCGAAACACTTCGCACAGCAGGTATCACTATTGAAATTCATGATGATCACTTTGATAAAGGGGCTTTAGATGTAGATTGGCTACCACAAGAAGGAGTTTTGATGAATCTATCTGAGTCTTCCTCTCTTCTCTCCGTGTCCTCTGCGCCTGGAGCGGTTCGTTTCTCTTACCCCAACCTCGAATGAATCGCATAATGCCGATATTGCCAAGAGTCCAGGAAAATCTGGTCATAATCAAAACACAATACTAATTGTCTGCTGAGGGCGATCGCTACTAGGATCAGAATATACTCTTTTCCATAGAGATGTTCCAATGGAACACCTCTAAGTTATTGAGAATATGAATGTTAAATTATTTACTCCCCTTCTACCAAAGCCCGATATTCATCTGCTGTCATAGCTTCCTCAATTTCACCAGGATCATTAACACGGACTTTAATAAACCAACCTTCACCATAAGGATCATCAGCTACTTGTTCAGGATCGTTAATTAACATTTCATTCCGTTCTATAACAGTACCAGTAACTGGTGAATTCAGTTCTTCTACGGCTTTTACTGATTCAATTGTACCAAATCTTTCTCCTAACTCAATAGCATCACCCATCTCTGGTAGTTCTAAAAAGACAATATCACCTAATTGATCAATAGCAAATTCGGAAATACCAATAGTACCAATGTCGCCATCTAGACGAACATATTCATGAGAATCTAAGTATCTCAAATCCTGGGGATATTCAAAAGACATATCACTTCCTCTTCCACGTTAAAAAATAGTGTTACAAGAGTAACCTAAAACACATTATTCCTCAAAAATCGCAAAGGTTATCAGTTAGTAACACGATTCTTTGCACGATAAAATGGGCGTTTCACCACTGTGGCGGGGTAAGATTTGCCGCGAATTTCCACTTCTAGCTGCTGTTTAAGGGTTGCTAACTGAATGGGAACGTAAGCTAAGGCTATGGGATAACCAAGTGTAGGTGAGAGAGTACCACTTGTTACTTCTCCCACAACTTGATTTGATGATAATACGGAGTAGCCGTGGCGGGGAATATTCCGTCCTTGTGTTTGTAAACCTACCAGTTTACGCTGCACTCCTTGGGCTTTTTGCTGTATTAAAACTTCCCGCCCCATAAAATCACCTTTGGTATCTAAATGTAACAGCCAACCTAAACCAGCTTCTAGAGGAGTAGTAGTATCGTCTATATCTTGTCCATAAAGTGCCATTGCAGCTTCTAAACGTAGAGTATCTCTACAACCAAGCCCACATGGAACAACACCAACATTATATAAACTTTGCCACAAATCTATCCCCACAGTAGAATCTACCATCACCTCAAAGCCATCTTCTCCGGTATAACCTGTACGTGCCAGAAATGCGTGTTTACCAAAAATGGTGGTTTCTAAATGTCCAAAAGCCTTAATGGGAGTTAAGTCTGCTGTGACTAAGGATTGGAGATGATTAGTAGCTGTTGGACCTTGAACAGCAATTAATATCTTATCCCGTGAAAGGTCTTGGAAGTGAACTACATCAGGATCAAGATGTGCCAATATCCATATTTTGTCTTTATCAATAGTTGCAGCATTGACGATAATTACTACCTTTTGGCTATCAGTGCTGTCTGTGCCTTGGTAGTAAATAATGATGTCGTCAATAATTCCGCCTTGAGGATTTAGTAATACTGTATATTGTGCCTGTCCAGGTTGTAAACGACTCAAATCCGAAGGAACTAAATACTCAAGTTGAGAAATTAGATTTTTACCTTGGAGGGTAAATTTGCCCATGTGGGAAATATCAAACATCCCCGCAGTGTTTCTAACAGCATGGTGTTCTTGGGTAATACTGCCATATTGTATGGGCATTTCCCAACCACCAAAGCTGGTAAATTTGGCTTTGAGTTCTATACCTATTTGATATAGGGGGGTTCGCGCTAGAGATTGGGATGCGGTGAGGTTTTGGGGGTTTTCCTCATGCGGGACTGCCGACGGGGTAATATTTTTTTGATTAGCCACAGATGGTTATTTATATTTATGGGCGATGCTGACGACGAGGGAAGCGATCGCACTTCAACTTCTATTCATCCTACGGGATAGCTTCTAATTTAGCAGAGAATTATTTATAACTCCTTCCTGCGGTTAAATTATTAATAGTGGAATTGTTGAGATTTATTAAGTGAAGATTATGAAGTATCAACCAATATTGGCGAGTGTGATTTTAGCCTTAGTGCTGTTTGTGTTTCCTTTCTCAGCCCAAGCGGCAAGTTCTTCTAATGTCACCAGTTCCATTATGAACCAGGGAGTCGCAGGTAATGACTTTTCTGGTCAAAGTTTAATTGGAACTGAGTTTACGAGTGTGAAATTAGAGAATACCAACTTTAGCAATGCTGATTTGCGTGGTGCTGTATTTAACGGTACTTTGTTGGATACTGCTAATTTACACGGTGTAGATTTTAGTCAAGGCATTGCCTATTTAACAAAATTCAAAGACGCTGATTTAAGTGACGCAATATTTACCGACGCAATGATGTTGCGTTCGGTTTTTGATAACGTTGATATTACTAATGCTGATTTTACTGATGCGATATTAGACATGGTACAGGTAAAAAAGCTCTGTATTAATGCCAGTGGGATTAATTCTAAAACAGGTGTAGATACTCGCCAATCTCTCAAATGTAAGTAAAAACCTTAACCCCTTCCCTACTTTAGAAGGGGTATTAAGAATAATTGAGTAATTCTAAAATTGTTACATCTGTCTGAAGACATATTTTATAATTTTTATACTTTATCACCTGTGGATAACCCCCATAAAATTTTATGTCTAAAAAAGCTGTATTATCTTATGTCGTAGATCGAAATACAGGTTTATGGAAAGCATTGAGCGGTTGTAGTGCTTCCCAGCAAGAAATCCCCGGTTCTCACGTCTATGAGACTGAGCGATTTACAGAAGCAGAATTACCACCACAGGTTGATCTCCGTCCCTTTATGACTCCTGTAGAAAATCAAGCAGGTGCTAACAGTTGTACAGCAAATGCAGTTGTGGGAGGATACGAGTATATCATGAATC
The DNA here is from genome assembly GCF_009711975.1 of Anabaena sp. UHCC 0204. Lineage (GTDB taxonomy): Bacteria > Cyanobacteriota > Cyanobacteriia > Cyanobacteriales > Nostocaceae > Dolichospermum. The sequence goes on along the minus strand of NZ_VIKW01000026.1, from coordinate 46,433 downwards.
GTGTTGGACAAGAGATTGATTTTAGTCGTCTTTTTGTCTATTACAATGCCCGATTACTAGGACTAGAATACTTTGGTCAAACAAAAATTCAAGACCAAGGAAGTAGCATTACTTTAGCATTAATGAGCTTGCAAGAAAAAGGCATTTGTCATGAATCAACCTGGTCTTATGAAGTGACAGATAGCGGTAAAGTTAAAAATGTTAATATTAAACCTATTTTTCATGCCTATAACGAGGCTACCGAACTTCTAAATGTTCCTGATTTTCAATGGGAAACACCAGAAGAAGTTCCTATTGATCTTTATGCCATGAAACATTGTTTAGCAGAAGGTTATCCTTTTGTTTTTGGACTCACTTTGTTTAAGTCTTTTGATCAAGTGACTGCCAAAGGAAGAGTACCAATGCCAGATTTAAACAGTGATTCAGGCAGAGAAGAACATGGTAAACACGCTATGCTTTGCGTAGGTTATAAAGATAGCGCGGAAGTTTTTATTGTTCGTAACTCATGGGGAGAAGAGTGGGGAGAAGACGGGTATTGCTATATTCCCTATGAGTATATGACTAACCCCGAATTATGTTTTGAATGCTGGAAAATTAAAGGGACGACTGAATTTGATTTAACTGCGGATATTTGGGTTGAAGAAGATGAAGATTTTGATGAAGAATTTTATGAAGAAGAAGATGAAGAAGAAACAGATAATTGCTATTTAACTCTTGTTGAATCCATTGCAGTTATTTGTTTATATGGTGCGGCTGTAGATGGCTTATCTGATGAAGAGTCCGAATTATTAGCAGGACTTTATGAAACTTATGAAATTGATACTGAACTACTAGAAGAGAAAATCAATAATCTCATAGAAATTGGAGGATTTGAACTGCTTTATAATGCGGCAGTGCAAATTATTCTAGCCGAAGATGCAGCCGAAGAAACTTTCCAAATGTCTGTAGAATTTGCTCTTGCTGATGAATGTTTTAGTGATGAAGAATATGAATATTGGTCTCAGTTAGCACAAGATTTAGAACTTGATAACGATAGAGCAACAGAACTCTTTAATGAGATTCTAGAAGAATATGATTATGAACCATTTGATACTCTGTTTTAAAAGATAGCAAATTTATCTGCGTTTATCCGCGTCCATCATCTTCTATCTGCGGTTAATTCTTTCCTTCCTGTACCTGACAGAGATAGAAATCGCTATATTCGCAAATAACAATATCCCTGATTGATTAGAGAACTCAGGGATATAACTCTAGCAAATTCCCTATTGATTAATGAAATCCCCAATAGCTTCAGCGACAACTCCAGCACAAGATTCAGGTAAATTACTTTCTCCATGAGCAATCATCTTTAACTGAATATTAGGAATTAGTCGAGCATAAGTATTACTTCTTGATATAGCGATCGCATCATCTTCACCACCTTGTAAAATTAAACAGGGAACTTTAATTTCAGGTAAGTTTTTTTCCAGTAATTCCGCTTCTATTTCTGGTTGCTTACGATTAAAGAGTAACTGACAAGCGGTAGAGTATTGCAACAATGTTTTTCTTAAATCTAAATCAGCAGCAATTTTTTCTTCCCAACCAATCAATTTAATTAAGGGACGAATAAAACGTAAAAACTTAATTATTAAGGGAGAAACATTAAATAAGCGCCGTCTTTTTTGCCAATATTCTTCTTGTCCTTCTGCTGTTACACCTTCAGGCGCTAACAATATCAAACCATAGATTTGCTCTGGATATTTTAAAGCATAACTAGCAGCAATCCAAGCGCCTAAAGAATTACCCACTAAATAAACTTTTTCTAATTTTAAAGCTTCTAGAAAATGGGATAAACATTCTACTTGCAAATCTATGGAATAGTGAACATTAGGATGTGCTGATTCACCAAAACCTAATAAATCTGGTGCAAAACAATGGTTATTTTGCGCCATTATTTCCATTATTGATACCCATTCACTACCATCATTCCATGCACCATGTAGAAAAACTGTGGGTATTCCTGAACCAACCTCACGCCAAAACAATACCCCTTGAGAAAGTTTTCTGCGGGAGTTGCGAAATAATATATTCATCTTAAATTTACTAATTTACTTATCCAAGTTTGGCAATTCCCAATTATAGATTTTGGATTTAATTTAAAAACCCAAAATCTTAAATCTTCATCTTTTATGCAAGTGTAGTTAATCCATTCAAATAGTCTTGTAACTGACGACAATGATCATGAGACATATCTGGTTTCGGTAAAGAAACCGGGGGGAAAGCTTGAATTTCTATGACTTCTAAAGGATCTTTAATAACCATTTCTCCTTGGACTTCGGCTTCAACAGTAATACAAATGGAGTGAATGCGGGGATCACGGTTTGGTGAAGAATAAACTCCGACTAAACGGCGAATTTGGACTAATTCTAGCCCTGTTTCCTCCATCAATTCCCGACCAACTGCATGAGGAACATCTTCTCCCCAGTCCACCATACCACCAGGCAATGACCAAAGACCATCATCCTTCCTTCTAATTAACACAATCTGGCCATCAGGTAAAATGGGGATAATACTTGTACCAGTAATGGGATGGCGAAATATAATACCCAATACCGTTTGTCCAAAGTGCCATAAGCTACGAGTGGACTGAATCATTGGCTTAAAAAAAGCAAGAATGTTCAAGTTTCAAATTGCTTTATTGTATTCTAGATTTTACTAATACTTGTATAGTCTCAATTACCAAAATTATAATCAAGTTTTTATTTATACAAATATGTGTGATTTAGTTGATTACCCTAGAAATATTCCTAGAATAACCTAATTTTACCATTTGCTTTAAATAACTGCATTATTAGTATCGAAAGCAGTTTATATGGATATTTAAATAACATTATATCCATGACCATCAATTATAAATACCCAGATACTGAGATTGATTCAGGACATTTTTCGTAATTGTCTAAACTTATCAAATATATGGCTTATATGTAAGAAAAATAACAGACAATAGGGAGTAATACCCATGATCAGCCCAAATTTAGTTTGACAATAAGCTTTTTCGTAAGATATAATGGTATGCTGTTTCAAGTGTATTGATTGCTGCACTAGGCTAGAAAAGTATATCAATAACATCGGTAGCTGATATGGCCTAAGTAATGCCTAGATGCCAATTTTTTGTTGTTTATTCATGAGGTGAATATGGCAAAGCGCCGTAACCCGAAAAAAGAGAAGGCGCTACGAAACCAGGCTTACGCCAGAAAGTTTCGTAAACGGACTACTACAGGTAGAATGGGCAGACGATTCCAACAAAGACCGCCCAAGAGTGAAGAGGAAGAATCAACAGGGGCAGCAGCAATGGACGCTGCTGATTAATGTATAGCAGGTGACAGGGAACAGGTGACAGGTGACAGTGCTATAAGCCTTTTATTGTCTAAGTTCTAGGATTAGTTGATGTCCTAACCGCCTTGCCCATAGCTATATCTGGTTAAATTTTATCCTTTCATATTTTGAATTTTTAGGGTGTACATGAGTACACCCTTATTTGTTTTGAGTTGTCAGTTGTCAGTTGTCAGTTGTCAGTTGTCAGTTGTCATTGGGAATACATAGTATTTATTTTCCCCCTGCTCCCTTCCCCCTGCTTCCCTGTCTCTTCTCTGTCACCTGTCACCTGTAACCTGTCACCTTCCCCCTGCTCCCCTGTCTCTTCTCTGTCACCTGTCACCTTCCCCCTGAATTTGGAAATTAACTCACACCGAGTTGAGTACGGGCGTTGATAATAGCTTGTCTGACTTGTACAAAACCTGTACCTCCATAGCTGTTGCGGGCTGCAACTACTTGACGAGGGGAAATTGCTTCATAAATATCAGCGGCAAATGCAGGATGGATTTGTTGCCACTCTTCTAGCTGCAAATCTTTAAGCAGTTTACCAGCAGCAATACTGGTTTTGACGACTTTGCCCACAATGTTATAAGCTTCTCGGAAGGGTACACCCCGCGCGGCGAGATAATCTGCGACATCTGTAGCGTTAGCAAAGTCTTCTGTAACCGCTGTTGCTAATCGCTGGTGACGAAATTCTAAACCTTCTTGTAGCAAAATTGTCATTGCTTCTAAACAGGCTTTGACTGTATTTACGCTGTCAAATATGCCTTCTTTATCTTCTTGGAGGTCTTTGTTATAAGCCAGGGGTAAACCCTTCATAATCACTAACATAGCCTGGAGATGACCAAAGACTCGCCCTGTTTTGCCTCGAACTAATTCTGGTACGTCAGGGTTTTTCTTTTGGGGCATAATGCTAGAACCAGTGGCACAGCTATCTTTGAGGGTGACAAAGCGAAATTCTTCTGATGCCCACAGAATGACTTCTTCGGAAAGACGGCTGAGGTGAACCATGATTATACTAGCAGCACAGAGGAATTCTATAGCAAAGTCGCGATCGCTCACTCCATCCAAACTGTTAGCATAAACATGATCAAAATCCAATAATTTGGCTGTATAGTGGCGGTCAATAGGAAAAGTTGTCCCCGCTAAAGCACCACAACCCAAGGGAGAGATATTCACTCGGCTATAAACATCTGCCAAGCGTTCCCAATCCCGTTGTGCCATCTGAAAGTACGCCAGTAAATGGTGGGCTAAACTCAGTGGTTGGGCGCGTTGGAGGTGGGTATAACCAGGAATTAAGGTTTCGACATTTTTTTCAGCGATATCAACTAAAACTGTTTGAAAATCTCGTAATAGTTGCCGAATTTGGTGAATTTGATCGCGGAGATACAATCTCGTATCAGTCCCTACTTGGTCATTGCGAGAACGGGCTGTATGGAGCTTTTTACCTACATCCCCGACAATTTCCGTCAGGCGTTTTTCTACGGCAAAATGGACATCTTCGGCATCAATACCGGGCTGAAATTGTCCTTGACGATATTCTTGACGAACTTGTTCTAAACCTGAGAATAGAGCTTCCCCTTCTGCATGGGAAATTATCCCCGTGTGAGCCAGCATTTTGGCATGGGCTTGAGAACCAGTAATGTCATATTCGATGAGTTCAATGTCAAAACTGATACTAGCATTAAAACGAGCGATCGCCGGATGCAGCGCGGATTCAAACCGCTGACTCCAAGTTTGTTTTTCGGTCATAAATCTGAAGGGAAAGGAAGAAATTCTTTCTAGATGTTAGATTTTGAATCCTGATCAATCCAAAATCTAAAATCTAAAATTACTTTAACCGTAACTAGTTAAACTTTTGAACAAATAACCGACTACTACACCAATAAACATAGCCCAAATTTGTCCAGTTTTGACAAAGTGATTCCAAGCACCTTGCATTTGAGCTAAAATGTCCGGGTCTTTAATATTACTGTAATTAGCAAGAAAAGTGAGATGTTCGTGTAAGTTTCCTAGTGTTGGCAATAGTGAATCATTCCAATATTCCATAATGCTGTTACCAAAAGTTTATAACCTGTAGGAAAGAGTTGAAGTAACTAATCAAATATAAAGTTACCGCGATTCTACTTATTCTTTACTCTTTTAGTTTACTATGTTTCTGCTGCCAAGCGTAATTTTTCTGAAGTTCGTAAAATTTGTCCTGCTAAAACCGCCGCACCAAAGCCATTATCTATATTTACAACACCTATACCAGCAGCACAAGAATTGAGCATTGTCAATAAAGGCGCTAAACCGGAAAAACTTGCACCATAACCAATACTGGTAGGAACAGCAATTACTGGACAGTCTGTTAAACCCGCCACCACACTAGGTAAAGCCCCTTCCATACCCGCGACGACAATTAAAACTGATGATGATGCTAATAGGTGACGGTTACTCAGTAAACGGTGAATTCCCGCCACACCTACATCCCAAAGACGCTGTACAGAGAAACCAGAAAGTTCAGCAGTGACAGCGGCTTCTTCCGCAACAGCTAAATCCGCCGTACCAGCCGAAAGAATGCCAATTTTGCCAGGAAATCTGACTTCAATCACAGAGGGAACGATCGCACAAATTCGCGCTTGTTCGTAATATTGGATACCTCTAACTTTTTTTTGTAATGCAGAATATACTTGTGGTTCAATGCGGGTAGCCATAACCACAGAAGTACGGTGACGCATTACTTCCATAATTTGAGAAATTTGATCAGGTGTTTTACCCGGTCCCCAAATTACTTCCGGGAAACCTGTTCTTAATTGACGATGATTGTCTATTTTTGCGAACTCACCTACAGATTCATAAGCTAAATCTTTGAGTGAGTCGAATGCTATCTCTGGGGTAATTTTACCATTAGCGACCGATTCTAAGAGCGATCGCAAAGTTTCAGGTTGAGTCACAGCAATTTAATAACTGACAAATATTAATTATCACCTACTTTATCACTTTTATTTCATGAATATTCCAAAAAGCACCACCAAGAGCAGAATATTGGATTCCTTGAAAACGATTTCTGATTGCAGATAGAGAATAGGAATTAACCAAGTAAATAAATGGTAAATACTCCTGTGTTAATTTTTGACTTTCTGCATAAATTTCCTTCACTTTCCCATCATCAAATTCCTGTGCGCCTTGAATATAAAGTTCATGAATTTTCACCTCCCAATCAGCAACTTCTCTTCCTTGGATTGGCTTTTGTCCTGCTTGAGGCTTTTGATTAAACATATGTAATCCCCCATCAGGAGACCAAACATTAGCCCCATCATTTGGTTCTAATCCACCCGTTAAACCTATTAAACAAGCATCCCAATCTAAAGTATTAGATAACTTGTCTATAAAGGTATTCCAGGCCAAAGGAGTAAAATCCACTTGAATACCAATTTTACTCAAATCTTGTTTAATTTGCGAACCCATTGACTCCCGAATTTTATTACCAGCATTTGTCAGTAAAGTAAATCTGACTTGGTTTCCTTGCTGATCTTCTAGTAAATTTCGAGAATTATATTTAAACCCAGCCTTAATTAATAATTCCTTAGCTTTTTCTACGTTATAGTTATAAACTTTTAATCCTTTTTCTGGTGTAAGATAGTATGGACTTTGGACAGAGATTGGTGAATTCTGCGGTTGTCCTAAACCACGAAAGGTATTATTGATCATCGTTTGTCTATCAATAGCATAAGCTACCGCTTGGCGGAATTCTACAGTATTGAACCAACGAGATTTCACAGGATCAACAAGTGGCTTACCATCTCTTTTACCTTTATTCAAATTTAAAGAAATAAAACTTGTAGTAGCACTAGGACCACCATTATAGATTTGAAAATTTCCCTGTTTCTCTTGTACTTTTAACAAAGAAAAGTAATCAGGTGAAACACCTACCGAATCTAATCCACCAGAACGAAATTGCAATAAGGAAGTATCTGTTGATTCGACAATTTGCCAAATAATTCGTTCAATATAGGGTTGAGAATTACCCTGATCATCTTTACGCCAATAATAGGGATTACGGCGAAAAATTATCCGTTGGCTCGTATCATACCTTTCTAGTTTGTAAGGTCCGTTGACAACAATTTCTGCTGGTGGAGTATCAACACCCCATTTTGATAAAAACTCTGGTTTCCCATCTTGGTCTTTAGTTTCTATTGATTTTCTGAGTGCATGGGCTGGTAAAATAGCTGCACTAGCATTTTGTAAAAAAGGTCTAAAAGGCTCTGGTACACTAAATTCAACTCGACGCTGATCTAGTTTTTTGACATTAGGAAATTTGCGACTTTTACCAATTCTCAATATATCTCTAATATCTGTTGGTATAGCTTCATTCAAATAAACATTGTTATATGTAAATACCACATCATCTACAGTCAGTGGTTTTCCATCAGACCATTTTAACCCCTCACGCATGGTAAAAATAATCTTTGATTTATCATCAGAAACCTGCCATGATTCAGCTAAAGCTGGTTCTAATTTACCCGTAATAGGATTTTGGTTAATTAATCCTTCATAAGTATAACCAAAAATATTGGGAGATTCAGAACTGAGAGCATAGTTAAAGGTTTTAGGATCACTAAGAATGCTATTTACTAATTGCGGTACTTGAGTTGCATTAGTTTTAAATTGAGAGAGGTTACAGCCAGTAATTGAAATCCCTGTAAATGACAGGAGTGTGATAATTAAGAAAAAGCGTTTTGTGTGATTGAGAAGATTTTTAATAAATGTCATAATCTATTGACCTAAAATAATTAAATTATGATGATTGAGACTCTAACCAACCTAGAAAATCCTTGGTATTGCTAAAGTATTGTACACCTGCACTATTTAAAATTTGTGTCACATTCTCATTCTTTTTCCCAAAGTCCTTAGTATTACCACTTAGGAATACTTTTCGCTCATTAGGATGCTGATCTGCATGATCAAGAATACTTTGTAAAATCAAGTTATCCATCAGATCATTCTTTATAAATAATGTTTCTTTCTCCAGGAAAACTTGCTCTGAAATTGTCTTAATTATGCTGCCATTAAAATTTATATTTTCTGCACTTTCAATTAGTAAATTTATGATTTCCGAGAAACGGTTTTGGATATCATTTAATAATAGTGTGTTTTCAATTGATGCTTTTTGTAAATGCCGAGAAAAAGATTTAGCATGAATAGATGTTTGATCACGTATTGATTCGTTAAGTTGTTTATCCATTTCTGCTTGGAATTTTAATTGATATTCCTTAACCTTCCTGTATGTATTAATGGCTTCAATATAACAAATAGCAGGTATGACTATACGTATTGATGGATGAGAATCACGCAGTAACTTTTCTGCTTCTAAGTCTCTTCCTTTGGCGACAGCCATGATAATATTAGTCTCTATGTATAGTATAAGCACTGAATTTTCCTAATAACCTAATCAAAAGTATGTAAGTGTAAATATGTTACTCAATTTCTGATTATGTAAGTATGTTCTTCTCCTTCTATTAATGACAACAAACCAATTTTGGCTATTTCATCATATGCCGGTGGACTATCCAAATTCCAATGATATGCTAAATCTCTGAGCCAAGATTGAACAAGAGTTTCTAGATGAAAATTAAATATTCTTTTGTGACTAAATTCCGGATCATAGGTGCTGAGTATATCATTTGTTTTCAACGATATTGAATTTTTGATATTTTGCTCTTCTGTCAATGAGAAAATGTTAATTTCTTCCAAATCAACTAACATACCGAAAGGAATATCTTTTGTGATATCCTGTTTAATATTCTGCAAGTAGTGTGTTTTCAATTGAGAAATAGCATTCTGTCTGAAAATAGTGTTTAGTTTTTCGGCTTTTGTTTCAAAAAATAAAACAATATTTTCATTCCTGTTCCGAAAAGGGACATATTGTGGAATATTATCAGAAAATTTGATAGACATATCTTTGTTTCCTCTAGTTCAGTAAATAATTTAACTAATAACTCCCCACCAACAAAACTACAGCATAAGCACAAATCCCTTCTTCTCTGCCAGTGGGACCCAATTTTTCATTAGTAGTAGCTTTGACACCAATTTGATTGGGTTCTACTTCTAAAACTGCTGCTAATTTATCCCGCATTTTAGAAATATGGGGTTTTAATTTTGGACGTTCTGCAACAACAACAGAATCAATATTGCCAATTTTCCAACCTTGATCCCGAATTAGCTGATGGACTTGCTCTAATAGTACAAGACTATCAGCCCCAGCCCATTGGGGATCTGTCGGGGGGAAATAATGGCCAATATCACCTAATGATAACGCGCCGAGCATTGCGTCCATGATGGCGTGTGTGAGAACATCAGCATCACTATGTCCTAACAAACCGAGTTCATGGGGAATGTGAATACCGCCTAGAATTAAATTGCGATCGCTCACCAATCTGTGAATATCGTACCCGTTACCAATTCTGATGTTCATAGTTAGTTGTTAGTTGTTAGTTGTCCGTTGTCAGTTGCAAAAGAATATTTTCCTCCCCTACTCCCCTGCTCCCCTGCTCCCTGTCACCTGTCACCTGTCACCTGTCACCTGTTCCCTCTCCTCTTGCCATTTTTTCAGCAAATCGGGACGACGGAAAGCTGTGCGCTCTATTTGTTGTTGACAGCGCCAACGAGCGATCGCTGCATGATTACCACTTAGTAGCACATCTGGAACTTGCCAACCGCGAAAATTAGCAGGACGGGTGTATTGAGGAAAATCTAATAAACCTTCTTCAAAACTTTCCGTTTTCAGAGATTCTTCCTTTCCCACAGTTCCGGGGAGGAGACGTACCACACCGTTAATCAAAGCCATAGAGGGAATTTCTCCTCCAGTGAGGATAAAATCGCCCAAAGATATTTCCCGAGTCACTAAATTTAGAACTCTGTCATCTACCCCTTCATAATGACCACAGATGACAATTAATTGGTCGTAATTTGTGGCTAATTCGCGCAGCAAGGGCTGGTTAATCGTTTGTCCTTGGGGACTCATCAAAATCACATCTCGACGGGGTATAATCGGCAAAGACTCCACAGCGGCAAAGATCGGTTCTGGTTTCATCAGCATTCCTACACCACCACCATAGGGTTCGTCATCTACCTTGTGGTGCTTGTCGGTGGTAAAGTCTCTGGGGTTAATCAGATGTACTTGAGCAATCTGTTTAGCTAAGGCCTTACCCAATAAACCAGAATTGAGAATTGACGTAAAACAGTCAGGAAAAAGTGTAACTATATCAAAACGCACAGTAATTCGTATTCGATAGAACTAATTTTAAGGGTAGATACCTAGCAAACACAATAACTGATAGCGCCCCGTGGCGTAAGCCATGAAACCACTAAAAATAGCGCAAAAATCTGCCAATAGTATCTAAAAGTACCAAAACTTCTAGTTCTTTAGAGAGATCAAAAGTTTTTCTAATTACTTAATTTATGTTTAAATATTGTCACCACTAAATTTAAATTAATAATCCCACCAGAGTTAACAACTTCAAAGGATGCATCCAGCTAGCCCCAGAAGTAAAAGTGTCAAGACAGGCTAAACCCTAAGTCTAAAAGGGAATTATATTTACCCTAGCACTATGAAAGCTCCCTAGAAAAGTGGATAGGTAAAAAATAAGGCGCTGGCTATGAGAAAGACACAATTGAGGCATCTTAACCTTAAAGCAGTGTCTTCTCACACCAAGCAAAGGGCAAAAATTAACAAGTAGAAAACCTTGTTTAATTAACCTGAAGTTGTTGACTCCCTCAAGCAGAAACATAATGCCGCAGTTAGAAGTTAAATCGCTGGAAATGAGGACACCCCAAGCAACTAAAACCGCCGTTCTGGTTATCGGAGGCGCAGAAGATAAAGTTCATGGACGAGAAATTCTGAGAACTTTTTTTGTTCGTGCTGGTGGTAACAAGGCGTATATTACAATAATTCCATCAGCCTCCCGCGAGCCTGCCATTATTGGTGGTAGGTATATTCGCATTTTTGAAGAAATGGGTGCGGAAAAGGTTGAAATTTTAGACATTCGTGAACGGGAACAATGCGAAAATCCTGAGATTAAAGCATCCCTCGAAGCCTGTAGCGGTGTCTTCTTGACAGGAGGAGACCAACTGCGCCTTTGTGGAGTCCTATCCGACACACCAGCCATGGAAATTATCCGCCAACGGGTAAGAGCCGGACAACTGACTTTAGCAGGAACAAGTGCTGGAGCAGCGGTAATGGGACATCACATGATCGCCGGCGGCGGCTCTGGAGAAACACCTAATCGTTCTCTAGTAGATATGGCCACAGGCTTGGGATTTATTCCTGAAGTTGTAGTTGATCAACATTTCCATAACCGCAATCGGATGGGGCGACTTGTTAGTGCGATCGCTGCACACCCTGATCGATTAGGCATTGGTATTGACGAAGATACTTGTGCTGTATTTGAACGGGATGGTTGGCTACAAGTTATGGGCAAAGGCAGCGTCACTATTGTTGACCCTACAGAACTTACCCATACCAACGAACCCAGCGTTAGTGCTAATGAACCCTTGACCGTACATAATTTACGACTACATATCCTCAGTTACGGAGATCGTTTCCATCTTTACCAACGTACTGTTTTACCTGCTGTGCATCGCATCTCTAGCTGACGGTATAGAGTATCTCAGGTTACACTGATTTGACCGCGCTTTAATTTCTTCTTACCCAAAAATTTTAGCCAAATACTATCCAAAAAGAAAAAACTGTTCACCTAGAACAGTTTGGCGGTCAATTTCAGTAAGAAACTAGAATTTTGGTTCCGAATCTCCATCTACCTATTCCCATGAGAATCCTCAAGATCCAAACCTTACGCGGTCCAAACTACTGGAGCATTCGACGCCACAAGCTGATCGTTATGCGCCTCGATCTGGAAAACCTTGCCGAAACGCCCTCAAATGAAATACCTGGCTTTTATGAAGGATTAGTAGAGGCGCTGCCAAGTTTGGAGGGTCACTATTGCTCCCCTGGTTGTCGTGGTGGTTTTCTAATGCGGGTGCGAGAAGGCACTATGATGGGCCATATAGTAGAACACGTAGCCTTGGAACTCCAGGAATTAGCAGGAATGCACGTAGGTTTCGGTCGCACCCGTGAAACTGCCACACCTGGAATATTTCAGGTAGTAATCGAGTACCTAAATGAAGAAGCGGGTCGCTATGCGGGACGTGCAGCAGTTAGGCTATGTCAAAGTATTATTGACCGTGGTCGTTATCCCAAAGCCGAATTAGAGCAAGATATCCAAGACCTAAAAGACTTTTGGCGTGATGCTTCTCTGGGTCCTTCAACAGAAGCAATCATTAAAGAAGCCGAAAAAAAAGGTATTCCTTGGATGCCCTTACCAGCTAGGTTTCTGATTCAGTTGGGCTATGGTGTCCATCAAAAACGGATTCAGGCCACAATGACCCATAACACAGGCATTCTGGGCGTTGAACTAGCTTGTGATAAAGAAGCCACGAAACGGATTCTAGATGCCAATGGTGTACCAGTTCCTAGAGGTACAGTCATCAATTTCTTTGATGATTTGGAAGAAGCCATTGAATATGTCGGTGGTTATCCCATCGTGATTAAACCATTAGATGGTAATCATGGCCGGGGTATCACCATTGATATCACAAAATGGGAAGACGCAGAAGCCGCTTATGAGATGGCTAGACAAGTTTCTCGCTCAATCATTGTCGAACGATATTATGTTGGCCGTGACCATAGAGTATTGGTTGTAAATGGCAAGGTAGTAGCCGTAGCAGAACGCATTCCTGCCCATGTCGTAGGTAATGGTAAATCTACTATTGCAGAACTAATTGAAGAAACAAACCAAGACCCCAATCGTGGTGACGGTCATGATAATGTTCTCACAAAGATTGAACTAGATCGTAACAGCTACCAGCTACTAGAGAGACAAGGGTACACAATCAATAGTGTGCCACCCCAAGGGGAAATGTGCTATCTCCGAGCCACAGCTAACCTCAGCACAGGTGGTAGTGCCGTAGATCGCACAGACGAAATTCACCCAGAAAACCTTTGGTTAGCTCAAAGGGTAGTCAGAATCATCGGTTTAGATGTGGCGGGAATAGATATTGTGACTTCGGATATTAGCCGCCCTTTACGGGAACTAGATGGTGTCATTGTTGAAGTCAACGCTGCACCCGGTTTCCGAATGCACGTCGCCCCCAGCATTGGCATTCCCCGTAATGTCGCCGGCGCAGTCATGGATATGCTATTCCCCAACGAACAAGCCAGCCGGATTCCTATCCTCTCAGTCACAGGCACAAATGGCAAAACCACTACTACCCGATTGTTAGCTCACATTTACAAGCAGACAGGAAAGGTGGTTGGATATACGACTACAGACGGTACTTATATTGGTGATTACTTAGTAGAAGCAGGAGATAATACTGGTCCACAAAGCGCCCATGTTATCCTCCAAGATCCGACTGTAGAAGTAGCAGTATTAGAATCGGCACGTGGTGGTATTCTTCGCTCTGGGCTGGGATTTGAAAATGCTAATGTAGGTGTGGTATTAAATGTATCTGCTGACCATCTGGGCATCGGCGATATAGATACCATTGAACAATTAGCTCATCTCAAAAGTGTAGTTGCAGAAGCTGTATTCCCTGATGGTTATGCCGTTCTCAATGCCGATGATCATCGCGTTGCTGCTATGGCAGAGAAAACTAAGGCTAATATTGCTTACTTTACTATGAACCCCGACTCAGAACTGGTAAGAAAGCATATCCAGAAGGGAGGAGTGGCAGCAGTTTATGAACATGGTTATCTCTCAATTGTCAAAGGTGATTGGACACACCGGATCGAAAGAGCCGAAAATATTCCCTTGACAATGGGTGCAAGAGCGCCATTTATGATTGCTAATGCTTTAGCTGCTAGTTTGGCTGCGTTTGTAGAGAATGTCACCATTGAACAAATTCGCTCCGGTTTAAGGAGTTTTCGTGCTTCTGTAAGTCAAACACCAGGACGAATGAATTTGTTTAATTTGGGTAAATACCATGCTTTGGTAGATTATGCCCATAATGCTGCTAGTTACGAGGCTTTGGGATCATTTGTCCGCAATTGGACTACAGGACAACGCATTGGTGTAGTTGGTGGTCCGGGCGATCGCCGTGACGAAGATTTTATCATGCTAGGTAAGTTAGCAGCAGATATCTTTGACTACATCATTGTTAAAGAAGATGATGATACTAGAGGCCGACCCCGTGGTTCAGCTTCTGATTTGATTACTACAGGCATCACCCAAGGTCAACCTAATAGTCGTTATGAATCTGTCTTGGATGAAACCCAAGCTATCAACAAAGCCTTAGACATGGCTCCTGATGGAAGTTTGGTGGTAATTTTGCCAGAAAGTGTCAACCGAGCTATCAAGTTAATTAAGCTACGTGGTGTAATTGATGAGGAGATACAACCACAAAACTTAAATACCAATGATTCGCAAAATGGGGTAGCACCTTCTTCTGTGATGAATACGCTAATTTAGATGACGTACACCACACACTCCCCTCTCAGGGTGAGTGTGGACATCTGGTTAAAAGCTAATACCTGAGTTCAACGGAAGAAAATAGTCTGCAAGTGTTGATTGACCATAGTTTCAGGATTTAATAACTTTTTATTAATTGTCAATAAATGGAAATTATTGACAATTAGTTAGAAATAAACAATATAAACTGTAAATTGTGCTTAAAAAGCATTAAATAATATTACTAATTATTCTCAAGATGACACCAAAGATTTAAGAATAAAGAGTACATCACAGCGGAAATAAACCAATTAGTCCCAATTTCACAAAAGATTTACACAATATCAATTTTGTTGATGTAGCCTGTGATTGGCATTATTTTTAATTTACTACAATTCTATCACTTTAAATAACAACAAAATTATAATATGAAAGGATCATTGTCTAATGATGAAGCCGCAAGAATAGACGCACTTTTGCAGTACAAGATTCTTGATACTCCACCTGAAGTTGCTTTTGATGAGCTAACTCGTTTAGCTGCTTATATTTGTGAAACTCCTATAGCCTTAGTAACTTTGATTGATACAAATCGTCAGTGGTTTAAGTCTAAAATTGGGTTAACAACTTCAGAAACGCCTCGTGAAATTGCCTTTTGTAATCATGCTATTGGCCAAAAAGATATTTTTATTGTTCCTAATGCTTCTCTTGATCCCAGATTTGCTAATAATACCCTAGTAACATCCGAGCCTAATATCCGGTTTTATGCAGGTGTACCTTTAATTAATGCCGAAGGTTACGCTTTAGGAACGCTGTGTGTAATTGATAATGTGCCAAGAGAACTGACAAATCAACAGTTGGACGCATTGCATATATTAAGCCGTCAAGTAATGAAGCAGTTGGAAATGCGCCGCAATTTAGATTCCTTACTGCTGGTAAATAAAGAACGTCAACAACAAGAAAAAGTCAACCGCAAATTTTTAGTCAAAATTGGCGGTTACTTTGGTTTAACATCATCCATTCTGCTGATGATTGGGATATTTTCTTATCAAAATATTCAAGGATTTATAAATATATATAATCAGCAAAAACAAACTTTAGAGATAATAAATTCTCAAAAAGAACTTATATTCTATCTTCAGTCTGCTGGAAATGAACATAAGAATTATATCTTGACAGGAGAACAGCTTCATTTACAAAAGTATCAAAATGCAGTTAATAAAATTGATCAAGAACTTAAAGTATTAAAAAAAATAAGTTCATCCGAACCAAAATCACAGGAAAAAATTGCCAATATTGAAAAACAGATAACAGTAAAAATATATAAAATTCAAGAAATTATTGATTTACGCCAAAACAAGAGTGCGGAAATAGCATTGCAGAGTTTTGTAGCTAATCAGAAAAAAAATCCTCATAACAATATATATGAATATATCCATGAATTTAATAAACAACAAAAAGAACTATTTCAACAGCAGTCTAGACAATTAACCAATAATACACACAATATGGTTTTCGCATTAGCGATCGCGATTGGATTGTGTGTAATTATTTTTATGATAATTTATTACCTAATATACAGAGAAATTACTGAACGTAAATGGGCAGAAAAATCTCTCAAACAAGAACGCAACTTTATTACCAGCGTTCTGGATACAGCCAACGTTTTAGTCATGGTTCTCGATTCTCAAGGGCAAATTGTCCGCTTTAATCGAGCCTGTGAGCAAACCACAGGTTACAGCTTTGATGAAGTGTTAGGTAGCTGTTTTTGGAATGTATTTTTAGCTGAGAAGGATAAACAATCAAGTTCAGCTATGTTCCAGCAATTAATATTAGGTAAAGGACAAAAAGAATACGAAACTCAATGGATTACCAAAGACGGAAAACAAAGATTAATTATTTGGTCATATACTCCTCTTCTAGATCACGAAAATAAAATAGAATACATTGTTAGCACAGGCATAGATATTACTGAACGCAAGCAGTCTGAAGCTTCCCTCCAACAACAAATCACAGCAATAGAAGCAGCAAATGATGGCATTGGTATCCTTGATGCTGATGGTAAATATATTTATGTAAATAGCTCTTATATAAATATATTTGGATATAGTAATGCCTCCGAAATTCTAGATCAAAAGTGGGAACATTTTAAAAATCAAGAAGATATTACATGGTTCAATGACCAGATTTTTCCCGTATTGAGAGAAAATGGTTATTGGCATGGTGAAACAATAGCTAAAAGAAAAGATGGTAGTACATTTACTCAAGAACTTTCTTTGACATTGCTCGAATCTAGAGGACTAATTTGTGTTTTTCGTGATATTAGTGAACGCAAACAAGCTGAACAATATCTCAGTTTACAGTATGCTGTAACCGGTTCTTTAGCAGGAGCTAGAAATATTCAAAATGCCACCCATCGCATCTTAAAAGTAATTTGTCAAAATTTGAACTGGGATTGGGGAGAAATTTGGATTATAGACAAATCTAACAATGTTCTTCGTTATCTAGATATGTGGTGTGAAGCATCTTCAGAACTGAAACAGTTAGAAGAAATAACTAGACAAATAACGTTTGCTCCAGGAGTTGGATTACCTGGACGGATTTGGTCTAACTTTGAACCTGTATGGCTAACTAATGTTTGTAATGATCAGAATTTTCTGCGGATAGATATTGCTGCTCAAATAGGATTGCATACAGCTTTTGGTTTTCCCATTCGTAGTGGGAATACAAACATTGGTGTGATGGTTTTCTTTACTAAAAGTATTCAGCCAGAAAATACAGATTTGCTGCAAGTAATGATGTCTATTGGCAACCAAGTTGGTCAATTTATTAAGCGAAAACAGGCAGAAGAAGAACTAAATCTGCAAAATTTGCGATCGCAACTACTAGCCGATATCACCCTCAAAATCCGCGAATCTTTACAAATTGATGACATCCTCAACACCAGTGTTACTGAAGTTCAAAAATTACTAAAAGCTGATCGTGTCCTGATCTTAGAATTAGAAGCCAATGAATCTTTAACAGCACGAAAAGAAGCATTAATTCCTGGTATCCCTGTCGTCATAGGAGAGAATATTATTGATTCTTGTTTTATAGAAAAACACGTCCATAAATATCGTCAAGGATGGATTACCAGCATTAATGATATAGAAACAGCTAACATCCAACCTTGTCATCGGCAACTATTAGAAAGATTTCAAGTCAAAGCTAACCTTGTGATTCCCATTTTTCTGAAAGATCAATTTTGGGGATTGTTGATTGCTCACCAGTGTACTCAACCCCGTCATTGGAATAGTTGGGAAACAGAATTATTGCGATCGCTTGCGGATCAAATAGGTATTGCTTTAGCTCAAGCTAAACTACTAGAAGCCGAAACTCATCAACGTCAAGAACTAGAAATAGCTCGACATCAAGCCGAGTTAGCTTCTCAAGCCAAAAGTAGTTTTCTGGCGAATATGAGTCATGAAATTCGTACTCCCATGAATGCCGTTTTGGGAATGACAGGCTTACTATTAGAAACTCCCCTCAACCCCGAACAACAAGATTTTGTAGAAACAATTCGTGTTAGTGGTGATGCTCTGCTATGTCTAATTAACGAGATTTTGGATTTATCTAAACTAGAAGCTGGAGAAATGCTCCTGGAAACTCTAGATTTTGATCTATCTACTTGCATTGAAGAAATTTTAGAATTGTTAGCACCCCAAGCTCATCATAAAGGATTAGAAATAGCCGCCTTAATTCCTGCTAATATTCCTACACAACTCCAAGGAGATGCTAGTCGTCTTCGCCAAATTTTAATGAATTTAATGGGTAATGCTATCAAATTTACCACCACAGGCGAAGTAATTATCAGTGTAGAATTAACCTCAGAAAACTATCATGCCGCTACCATTAATTTTGCTGTGATAGATACAGGAATTGGAATTACTCCTGAAGATCAAAATAAACTCTTTCAACCATTCTCTCAAGTTGATGCTTCTATTACCCGTAAATATGGTGGTACAGGTTTGGGATTAGCAATTTGTCAACAATTAGTAACATTAATGGGAGGAGAAATAGGCATTAACAGTCAAATTGGTAAAGGCTCTAATTTTTGGTTTGAATTACCTTTTACTAAACAACCTGAATCTGTTTCTCAAAATCAAGATTATCATCTTCTCAGTCAACGACGCTTATTAGTAGTAGATGACAATGCTACCAATCGAAAAATTCTCCACCACCAAGCTACCCGTTGGGGAATGCAGGTAGATGAAGCTGATTCGGCAATTGCTGGATTGGCAGCCTTAACAGCCGCTGTAGAAGCACAAATTCCCTATGATATCGCCGTCATTGATATGCAAATGCCTGATGTAGATGGCATGACATTGGGAGTACAAATTAAGGGTAATCCAGCGATCGCTCATACCCCTTTAATTATGTTGACTTCTACTAATCAAAGAGATGAAGTAAAACGAGCATTAAATATAGGCTTCACTAGTTATTTAGTTAAACCTGTCAAGCCTTCCCGGCTGCTGGATACAATTATGAATATCTTAGCGAAGCAATCAAAATCAGATATGCCTCAACCTTATAAAATTGAGCATAAATCTATTAAATTATTAGGCGAAAAAACCACTAAAGAGAATAAATCTAAATTAAAATTACTTTTGGCAGAAGATAATTTAGTTAATCAAAAAGTTTTTCTCAAACAACTATATAGTCTAGGATATCAAGCGGATATAGTAGCTAATGGACAAGAAGTATTACAGTTATTAGATCAAATTTCCTACGATTTAATTTTCATGGATTGTCAAATGCCAATTCTTGATGGTTTGGAAACCACTAAAGCAATTCGGCTTCGTCCCCTTAGTTCTTTTCCTAAACATCGCCAACCTGTAGTTATTGCAATTACAGCTAATGCCATGAAGGAAGACCAAAGACGGTGTTTAGATGCGGGTATGGATGACTATTTAAGTAAACCAGTAGTTAAAGATAAATTAGCTGCAATGTTAGAAAATTGGAGTCACAAAATACTTACACAACAAGAAATAAATATTTCTGAAGTAACAAATTCTCCAGTCAATCACAGTAATTTTGACATACCAATTGACTGGGAATATCTACATCAACTTTCTGAAAATAACCCAGAATTTGAGTTTGAACTATTAAAAATGTTTACAGAAAATACCCAATCTCATTTAGAAGAAATCAAAGCCGCAATTATCGCCAACGACTTTCAGAAAATTGCCTGGGAAGCTCATTATATTAAAGGTTCTAGTGCTAATATTGGTGCAACAACCATGCAAAATGCCGCAGCTAAATTGGAACAACTGAGTAAAAAACAAACTTGTGCAGGTGCATCCGCATTGTTAACAGAATTAGTAGAATTTGTCAACCAAATTCAAGCATTTTTAAATAGGGATTGCTGAGAAAGTCTTTTTGTCCGTTGTCCGTTGTTCGTTGTCCGTTGTCCGTTGCAAATATTTTTCTCCCCTACTTCCCCTACTTCCCCTGCTCCTCTGCCCCCCTGCTCCCCTGCCCCCCTGCTCCTCTGCCCCCCTGCTCCCCTGCCCCCCTGCTCCCCTGCCCCCCTGCTCCTCTGCTCCTCTGCTCCTCTGCTCCTCTGCTCCCCTGCTCCCCTGCCCCTCTGCCCCCTTCCCCCTACTCCCCAGATTCTGGAGTTGAAGGTTGAAACACTTGGTAAAGATAATATGTTGCCATGGGAATGACAGTAGCTGCAATTAACAGCCCTACAACCCAAGCAGTTGCATTACCTTGATCAGTTTCTTCGGCTTTTGTGAAAGTTCCTTCCACCTTGACAGTTTCTATGATTTCTGGTGGACCTGGATCTGGTTTACCAGACAAAACAGCAACCAAGCGATCGCTCACATCTAAAAAACCTTGGTTATATTTATTACCATCACGCAACGCTGTACCCAATGTTTCTTCCGCCACACTTTGAGCAATAGAATCAGTCAATAGAGATTTGACTTGATTACCACTAACCAAAGCAGTTCCATTAGTAACAGTATCTACTAGTAACAATACTTGATTAGCTTGTGCTTCTGCCGTCGGAAACCATTTACTAAATAGTCCTTTCGCAAAACTTTCCGGTGTTTCCCCATAGTCAAGGCGGCGAATAGTCACAATTCTGGCTTCATTACCAGTTTCCTGCGCCAAATCCTTGAAAGTCTTGCTAATCTGACCTTCATTCAATCGGCTAATCACATCACCTTGATCTAAAATCCAAGTATCTGCTGTGAGACTGGGTATTTCGTATACACCAGTAGCAGCAGCAGGTAAGACAAACAGCGAAGTCGCCATTATCATTACCAATACTGGTAAAATTAGACGAGTAACGTATTTTTGATTACTAAATAATTGCTTCAGTAACTGTTGCATGGGATGAATCCTTAAACAGACTTGCAATTAAAATAGTACACAATTAGGTGACAGGAAATAAGTGACAGGAAACAGGTGTTTTTTCACCTCAACTGCTTTTGCTTCTGGTTAAGTCAGGCGGGATATGTACCTGGATACGATAATATTAAATTTAATAAAAGGTAAAAAATCTTTGTTTAGAGAAATATCATGACAGCTTCTACCACATTTGACTTAGCAGCACTAAATCAACAATTTGAAACCGCAAGCCCTACAGAAATCTTAGCCTGGTCTGTTCAGAATATTCCCACAGGACTGGTACAAACTAGCGCCTTTAATGTTGATGACATTATCTTGACACATATCCTCTATACCATACTTGAGCATCCCACCCCTGTAATTTTCCTTGATACTCTCTATCACTTCCCCCAAACCCTAGAATTGGTTGCTAAAGTCAAAGAAATCTATAACCTAGATTTACAAACCTATAAAACACCAGATGTCAATAGCCGTGAAGCCTTCGCTGCTAAATTCGGCGAAGCCCTTTGGGATACAGATATTGCTAAATTCCACGACATTACCAAAATCGAACCACTGCTGAGGGGTTTAGACGAACTCAACACCGTTGCTTGGATTACAGGCCGCCGTCGTGATCAAGCCGTTACTCGTGCTACTATGCCCGTATTTGAATTAGATGGTAAGGGAAGATTAAAAATTAACCCCCTAGCTACTTGGACCCGCAAACAAAGCTGGGCGTATGTAGCCGAACATAAAGTAATTTACAATCCTCTCCATGACGAAGGTTATCCTAGTATTGGTGACGAACCCATTACCACCAAAGTAGCCGACGGTGAAGACGAACGCGCTGGACGTTGGCGCGGAAGCGAAAAAACCGAGTGTGGAATTCACATTTAATTCTCAAAGTAGGGTGTGTTAGCGATCGCGTAACGCACCTTTTTTGTGAACAGAAAAATTTAAAGGTATGTGAAGAAAAGTCCACCTACTTATTGATATTCATCAGATTAATAAAGTATTTGGATGTACTGGGGTAATTTTATTTTCATAGCGTTTAAAGTCACTCATATTGAAAGTAAGAAGGTGAGTTATTTGATTAGCAAACATAACTGCTACTAATCTTGCATCATGAACATTGACACCCATCACACCGTATTCCATTACAATCTGTTTCCAATGCTGATAAATTTCCGGTATATCTGGTAATATAGGAAAGAAATTTTCTAATTTTTGTAGTTCTGCTTCTGCTGCAATTAAACTCAATCCTAAGCCATTTTTTTCTACAGGACGAGTAGCACTACGCCAAAATTCTACTAAATTTTGATGTGTTAAATAACAAGTTTCTTGTTTTCTTCGGAGTGTAGCAAGGGCATTTAAAGATTCAGCACACATTGGATGATGTGGTTGTGCTATTATCAAAATGATATTAGTATCAATTAAATATGCCACTATATTTCCTCTTCTTCATAAATACCTGCTCGACTTACAGCGTAGTCAGATAAAATAGGTGTATTTTTTGTATGACTAGAACTCCATTCATTTAGTGCTGTAATCCATTCTTCATCGGAAACTGTTTGATAAAACGGAAGTTTTGTAGTTTTAACTAATTGTTCTAGCATTGCATCAAGATGAGGTTTAACTGCTTCTGCTGGAAGTTGAGTTATTTTTGCTAATGTTTCGGTAACTTGTTGTAATTCTTGAGAATGAGATTGTTGCCATGTTTGTAAGATCATAATTTTGAAAATATGATTTTTTACAACTTATATTTTAGCACAATATTGTCTGAATTAGGACAAATTTCGGTAATTCAAAATTCAGAATTTTTCTGTCTGAATCAGGATTTACAGGATTAAACTACCCATATAGAGTATCTTTGTAACCTCTTACCTTCGTGTCCTTCGCTTCTTCGTGGTTCAATAAAAAAGATAGAATATGTCATGAGGATTTATAGGATGTGATTGTTTGTTGGGAAGTTGGGATTTTCAGGATGTTATAATGACTAATAAGCACTGAAAAATTATGAAAATCCTCCACCTTTCAGATATCCATATTGGTAGCGGTTTTTGCCACGGACGAATTAATTCAGCCACAGGATTAAATACACGGTTAGAAGATTTTGTTAAAACATTATCTTTGTGTATTGACCGGGCGCTACTTGATAATGTAGATTTAGTTTTATTTGGTGGTGATGCTTTTCCGAATGCCACACCTGCACCTTATGTCCAAGAAGCTTTTGCTAATCAATTCCGCCGTTTAGTAGATGCAGATATCCCCACCGTCTTATTAGTGGGAAATCATGACCAACATTCCCAAGGTTTAGGCGGTGCAAGTTTAAATATTTACCGGACTTTGGGCGTACCAGGATTTGTAGTTGGTGACACTTTAACGACTCACCGCATTTCCACTCGGAACGGAGATATACAAATAATTACTCTTCCTTGGTTAACTCGTTCCACTTTAATGACTCGTCAAGAAACTCAGGGTTCATCTTTGGCGGAAGTTAATCAACTGCTAACAGACCGTTTAGAAGTGGTGATAGAAGGGGAAATTCGCCGCCTTGACCCCACTATACCAACGGTGCTTTTAGCCCATTTAATGGCTGATAATGCCACTTTAGGGGCAGAACGTTTATTAGCAGTGGGTAAGGGTTTTACTTTACCTTTATCTTTGTTAACTCGACCATGTTTTGATTATGTAGCTTTAGGTCATGTTCATAAACACCAAAATCTCAATAAATCCAATGACCCACCAGTGATTTATCCTGGAAGTATTGAACGGGTAGATTTTAGTGAAGAGAAAGAAGACAAAGGTTATGTAATGATTGAGTTGGAAAAAGGGAAAGTAAATTGGGAATTTTGTCCCTTACCTGTGCGCGTATTTCGGACTATTGAAGTAGATTTATCTAAGAAAGATGATCCGCAAACAGCATTATTGAAAGCGATCGCTAAATATGATATTCAAGATAATGTCGTCCGACTAATTTACAAATTGCGGTCAGAACAGTTAGATGTAATTGATAATTCTTCCCTTCACCAAGCTTTAAGCATAGCGCACACTTACACAATTCAAGCCGAACTAGTTAGTCAATTAGCAAAACCCCGCATTCCTGAATTAACGGCCAGTAGCAGTATTGACCCCATGGAAGCTTTGAAAACTTACTTAAATAATCGGGAAGACTTAAAAGATATCGCCCCTTCTATGTTAGAAGCAGCACAGACTTTATTAACAGATGATCAAGAAATTTTGCTAGTACCACAGGGAAGAATTAAAAATTAGGGCTAGAAGTCAGGAGGTAGGGACGCAGGGCCTGCGCCCATTCAGGAGTCAGGAGGAAGAAGATCAGAATAGTCTCGAATCTGGGTGACAACTGACTTCTTCAAAATCTCCGTTCAAACTCAAGTACAGCCCGACTATCATCAGTTAAATTAGTAGAAGAACGAAGACGGAATTCATTGTTTATTCGGTAATTAAGACCCCATTGCAAAGGATCACCCGCAGTCAAGATTTTAATAGTAGAAATAGAAATTTTCGGAGAAATATCAATTCCTGCTTCTAACGCTAATTCTAAAGATGAGTTATTTCTTCCTGCTTCAGGTCTTTCCGAAAGAACTGTGGGAAATATTCTCAATTCACTTAAACCAATAGTATCACCAATTTGATTAAATGCACCTTGGAAATTTCTGAAAACAGCCGAACCGGCAATATTAATTAAACCCAGGGTACTATCACCACGGCCTTGAGTATCAACAAACCCACCTCCTAATAAAGTGACAATTTGTGTTTCTGAACGGGAGGGATTACTTTTGAGTTCCAAATTATCATTAATTTGACTGGCTAAACCATCAATACTTGCTTCTACTCGGACTGATTCTAAACCTGATAAACCGGAAGAACCTTGTCTGCTGAGGTCGCTATTTTGAACCACATCTAGAATCTTCGCAAATAGCCGAATATCCAAATTAGGATCACGGGGTTGACGGCTACTAAAAGTCGCAGTGTGTTCATGACCACGGGCTAAATTTAATTGGGTAGTGAACAAATTCACGCCACCTTTAGTTAACTTAATAGTTCCTTCTGGAATAGGGTCAGTTAAAGAACCATTCACAATTAAATTTCCAGAAGTTTGGAACTCGAAAACTGGTGGTCTAGCAATTTGCACATTTTTACCAAGTTTCAGTTCTAAATTATTTAACCTAGTAATTTTATTTTCTGTGTTTGCTTGATTTTGATTGTCAATTTGAGTAGTTGATAAGTTAGATTTGTTATTTCCTGAATCTACATCCTGAGAGTCTGACAATAATACTTGACCATCAAATAATTCTATATTCCCGCCAATTATTGGTCGAATCAAAGAACCAGTAATTTCTAAATTACCACTAGCACCTCCTTGATATAATCCCTTGAGATTTAAAGCTAATTGTTCTAAATTTACAGTTAGCGGATTATCTAGTTTAATATTTCGAGCAGTAAAAATAGGTAGTTCACCAACAGCCTCAATTTTACCATCACTAAATCTACCTTCGAGACTTTCTACAAAGATACGGGTTAAATCAAATTTGGCGCTACCAGTCACATTTGTTAACTTTCCTGGTAAAGCTTGGGCGCTAAAGGTAGCATCATTCAGAGAAGCAATACCTTGAACTAAAGGTTTTTCTTTAGTTCCCTCAACTTTTAAGTTTAATTCTCCTTCTCCATTCTCAAAAGCTATCTCATTAGTGAAGAGATTTAAAAGTGTTAAACCTTCATTTTTAACTTGTACATCTAGAGTAATTTGATCATCTCCTGAATTTCCAGCAGCAAAGGGTAATTGATAGGGAATACTACCAGTAATATTTGCGGGTTCTTTTCCTACTCCTAAGACATTACTCCCAAAATTCAAACGTCCATTAGAATAGCTGAAACTAGCAGTAGCTGATTCGACTGGTTTTTGATAAATTGTCCCTTCTGTAATGTTTAATTCTCCTCTAGCTTGAGGATTGTTAATACTACCTGCTAAAGCTGCGGTAGCATTTAGTTTACCTGCAATTCCTTCTGGTAATTTTACTAAATTTCTGACTAGCTGAATCGGGAAATTTTTGACTTTTAATTGACCTGATTGTTCTTTACCACCAAGATTACCTGTAAAAGCAATTAGCTTTTCTTGGGATTGAATTCGTAAAGGTTGTAACCGGAAAATTCCTTGTTCAAAACTACCTTTAGCTATAACTTCTTCGGCGCGATAAAAACGACCGACTTCTGTTGGTTTACCCCAGGTAAAGTTTTTGCCTTCGAGGTTAAATGTTATGCTTGGTTCGTCGGCTGTGGCGGTATTAATAGCAATATCACCATTAAAAATTCCCTTTAAGTCTATTAAATCTGGAATTGGTTTACCATCTATTCGTTCTTGTTCTTGATTAGCTAGGAGGATATCAATCTCTGCTAACCGCTGAATTTGGTTGAATAAAGACTGATTTGGTAATCCTTGGGAGTTGGTGGTCAAGTCCGCAGATGTGCCGTAGCTAGGTGCTGTCAAACCACGTTGTAGATCTCCCAATTCAAATATTTGGGCTGCTGCGAGAACATCTTGAATATTGCCTTTCTCAATGTTGATATTCGCTTGCAGTTGTGGTTTTTGTGTTGCTTGTTTAATGTTGACATCAAAGGTATATTTGCTGTCACCTTTGAGAAATTCGCTATTGTTGAGGAGGGCTGTATCGTTATTGTAGCTGAATTGGGTTGTAAAGCGATCGCCTTTAATACGACCAAGTTCTGGGTTGTCAATGGCTATCTTCCCGGCTGTGGCTAATGTCTGCAAATTAAGTTGCAAGTCTCCTGTTAATAATCCTGTCACTCTCCCCGGACTTAAAGGCGTATTCTCCGGTAAGGCTATATTTAATGCTTGTAAGGGAAAATTAGCCAAATCCATCTGCCAATCAACCCCTTTGGCTACACCTGATAATAAGGCTTGTTGCCACTGGACTAGAAAGGATTGGGGACTGTTTTTACCATCTAGGTTAACTGCTATGCGATCGCTTTGTCCGGTAATATCTAAACTTAACCCTTGTCCTGATACAGAATTAATGTTACCAGTTAACAATGGCTCAAAAGCAAATTCCTGTACTTTTAAATCTCTTAATCCCAATTTACCAATAATATTTGGTGCTGTGGGTTTTCCTGTCAACTGGCCATTAAAATCTAAATTACCAGCAATATCTACCATATTAGGGATATTCACGGGCAACTGTTGAAGACTATAATTTTTAGCCTGGACATTCAGATTCAATTCCGTAAATTCGGGGATTCCTGTAGTTTGGGCATTGGCTAATACATAACCTTTAGCTTGAAAATTAGGGTTATTAGAACTATCAATAGTCAACTTCTCGCCATTCCAACCAATATTTGCTTGCAGAGGTGAATCCATACCTTGCAAACCCTTACTAAATCTGACCTGACCAACAGCAGCTATATCTGCTAATTTAGTAGCAGCCAAATTTCCGGCTACTTGTAATTTTCCACCTAACTGTCCTCTCAACTGCTTGTTGAAGCGACTTAATTGTAACCCGGAAGTAGCCACTAATGCTTGATAATTACCCTTATTCAATTGAATATAAGAAGCTGTAACTAGACCACTAGGCAGCCTTAACCTACCTTCACCCAAGCCTTGAATAGTTTCCGGTTGGAATGACTCTACAGAACCTGCTACTTGCAACTGACCAGCCAAAATACCCGACAATTCCGGAGGTACAGAGGCTAACTTTGTCAAAGGTACATTATCAGCTTGAATTTTCGTCTGATAGCGACCTTGGGCAACTTGAATATTGGCGGCTTTAATTGTTCCCCCACCCACAGAGAGAACAGCTTCACCCAGCCCTGTGAAGGTTTGCAGGTTAAAATTTTCCAGATTACCGGCAATCATGAAATTACCAGCCAGGGGATTATTTAAAACCGGGTTAGCTTGTTTTAATATTTTGCTAAGACGTAAACCTTTACCGACTAACAGGGCTGTAAAATTTTGATTTCGTAACTGGATTTGGGAAATATTAACGTTACCACCAGCAATATTCACATTGGCATTTTCAGGAATAATTGTTTCGATGGCAAATGGTGAGGAACTTCCTGATAAACGTAGACGACCATTAAATTCTGACCCAGCTAGAGAAATATTTTCCTGTTGTTTTTGGTCAACCAAAGACGTTAATTTGATCTTACTAGCTTGAGCTAAAGCTTGCCAACGCCCATTAGCATAAGTCCCACTACCCCTGACCACACCACCACCAAAGTCTGCAAGGATATCACGGAAAGAAACTGTTTGGTCAGGATTAATAATAGTTGCACCCGTGGCGGGGTATTTGGCTTGAGGCGCTTGCCATTTTACTACAGTTCGGGTATCATCAGCCACACCTTTGATTTCTGCGGTGGCTGTCATCTGGCCAATGGGAAATCCTGTTTTGAGATTATATACTTGAGCGATCGCATCTCCAGGAATATTTGCGGCTTGTAGTTGAAAATTCAGTTGGGGTACTTCACCGAGTTTAATTGTTCCCCCACCTTTCACTTCGCCCCCATAAGTAGTTTTTCCGTAAATATCCGTAATACTCAACAGCGATTTACTACTTATTAGCTGAAATTTACTCCTAACTTGCTGAAAATCAACTTGATCAATCCGGGCAGTTTTTAAGCTACTCACAGTCCCCGATAGCACTGGTTGAGCAATATCTCCTAATATCTGTACATCGGCTTGAGCTATACCACTCACAGGTACTGGTAACTTGACTTTCAAGGTTGATTGGGCATTGGCCAAACTTACCGCATTCACACGCCCTTTTAAATTAAATCCTGCTTCTTGATCAATCGTTCCTGATGCTATAACAGGTATTTTTCCGTAGCTGGTAACTATATTATCTAGTGTAATTAGCAGTCCATCAAAAATAAGATTCCCCTGACTATTGTTTAATAGTTGCGGGATTTTGGGGATTTGTGCTGTCACCCCTGTGATCGAAGTATTACCGTATAATAAGGTTTTTTGATTTGGTGTCACCTTAATTTGCAAATCACCACTGACTCTACCTGTTTGTAAATTCAGTGGTAAAGTAACAATTTTGGTAATATCTGCGGCAAGGAGGTTTTGCGATCGCAAGCGAAAATCTCCTGCTAAAGTCTTCTGAGGAATTAAATCTCCAGCTATGGAAATATCACCCCCGCTTACGGACTTACCCACCAAATCTAATTTAATCCGTTTATTTTTATTGAGGAGTTTAGCCGTGCCATTAATCTCTGAAAATCCTACAGGCACAAGTTCAGAATTTTTTTTCTCTCCACTGCCTTTCGGGACTAACACTAAATTACCATTACGAAACCGCAACCTATTCAAATCAGTCTTGATCAGTCCCCCACCCTTTTCTGGCGCTATAGTTGTACTTAACCAACTGCCTTGATTATCCTGTTGAACATAAATCTCTGGGTTAACTAAAGTTACATCTAATTGAAGATTGCGGTTAATAACTAACTTCCCCAGATCAAATCCCACTTCTACTGCTTTGATATTTGCTTTATCTGGATCTGTGGGTGTAGCAGGTATTTCTGAAGCAGCAAATTTTACTCCATTCAGTGAAAAAGACTCAACTGCACCTAGTTTTACAGGACGGTTAAGTGTAGTAGTTAAACTTTCGCTGGCTAATGGTACTAATTCCTGGTAAACAAAATTTCGTAATCGCCAAATACCACCAATCACTCCCAACAGCAACAAAGCACCTACAGTCATACCACCGCGACTGAAAATCATCAACCACAGGCGTTTGAATCCAGAGTTGACGGAACGAGAATTTTGACTAGAAGAGTTAGACATAGGTTTTCACTCTTTAACTACCATATACCTGGCAAAATAATAACTAATGGCACAATACAATACTGAGATTTATCTATGGGGCTGGGAATATAAATTAATTTTGACTTTTATGTTTAACTATTAGAGTATAACGGTCTGGGAACAAAAATTACAGATTAAGTTTTCGCAAAGTTGCCAATTATATCTTTTGGTTCATCACTGAGTTTCTACAAATGCACAAAAATGATCTGTAACTTTCGTGGATAAACAGCCGAAAACTTTAATATAAATTAGAGAACCGATCAAAGGATGAATAATGCGTGTTTTTGTACTGATTTTTAACGCTGGTACTGATAATGAGGGGATTCACAGCATTCGGATTAGCAATGCTCAAGGGTTAGAAGGCAATAAAATCCTCATGTTTGAGTCAGAAGACGATGCCACCCGTTTTGCTTTAATGTTAGAAGCTCAAGACTTCGCTATCCCCACAGTGGAGATGATGAATGCTGATGATGTCAAGGAATTTTGCGAAAGCACTGGCTATTTTTGGGAACTTGTTCCCGAAAACAGTGAATTAGTCATTCCCCCGGAAACGAACGTCGAACAAACCGATTGGCAAGCCGAACCAGAAATAGAGGATACTAAGGAAGACTTATTTCCTCCCAGTCCATCTGTCCCAGAAATTGCTAATTCTGATTTAGACAGCATTCGTCGCCAACTGGAAGGGTTATTGTAATTTTGTCATTAGTTATCACTGACTACTGACCACTGACACAGGATACACAAGATCATGACAAATTTCCAGGAACGCGGGCATCTACTCACCGAACAAGTCAATCCTCATAGTCTCAACTTAGACCAACTCAACTCTCTAGAATTGGTAGAGTTATTTAATAGCGAAGACCAAAAAGCTGTAGCCGCAGTCGCAGAAGCTAAAGTTCAATTAGCAGCAGCTATTGATCGTACAGCCCACAGGCTCAGTCAAGGTGGCCGTTTATTTTATGTGGGTGCAGGAACAAGTGGCAGGTTAGGAGTATTAGATGCGGCCGAGTGTCCACCCACCTTCTGTACTCCTCCAGAATTGGTACAGGGAATTATTGCTGGGGGGGCTGGTGCATTAGTCCGCAGTTCCGAAGATTTAGAAGATCGGGCTGAAGATGGAGAAACAGCGATCGCTCAACGTCAAATTACTCAACTAGATGTAGTCGTCGGTATTACCGCAGGGGGAACAACTCCTTTTGTTCACGGTGCTATTAATGCCGCTCGTCAACGTGGATCGCTGACTATTTTTATTGCTTGTGTTCCCAGTGAACAAGTCAGTTTTGAGGCGGATATTGATATTCGTCTCTTGACAGGTCCAGAAGTTTTAGCTGGTTCTACACGCCTCAAAGCTGGTACAGCTACCAAATTAGTCCTCAATATCCTTTCTACAGGGGTAATGGTCAAATTAGGTAAGGTCTACGGTAATCGCATGGTTGATGTCGCTGTCACTAATCAAAAGTTACGCGATCGCGCTCTGCGGATTTTACAAGACTTCACCGGCTTAAGTCGAGAAGCCGCAGGTTTTTTACTAGAACGCAGCGGTAAATGGGTCAAATTGGCTCTATTAATCCACTCGACAGGTCTAGATCCAGAAGCTGGTAAGCAACTACTAGCCGCACATCAAGGTAATATCCGCGCGGCTGTCACCACCCATAACCAAGAAACTTCTAAATAGGGCAAAAGTCATGAGGTAGGGGCGCAGGGCCTGCGCCCAGTCAATATCCACTGCGCCCAGTTAAGATTCACTGCGCCCAGCCAGGAGTCACCGAGAAAGAATTACAGAAACTCGGAAACAATTTATGCCATTAGCAGTCTAAGTAATTGTCTTATTCTGAACACTTGTAGGGAGCAGTGGAAAAATTTATACATTACAAAGGAAATATGCTTGACTTTGCTATTTAATTTTGTGTATTTTTTTGTGAAAGAAGAAGACTAAATTAACATAATACTCGTAAAATTCAAAAAATCCTTAATTGAAAACATGGAATCAGGTACATAATGAAATATAACTAATAACCTAAGTTGCTAGTACACAATTGCGTAAATAAACCAACCATTAAAGATTTACACAAAGCTTGTATTATCTAGTTTTTTAACTGTTAATTGTTAATTTTGCCCTGCAATCCTAGTCAGGAAACTCCTTACTAGGAAAAGGTACAAGAGAGAATAATTACCAACTTGGACGAATAGTAAAAATAATTAAAATAAGGATTATTACTGATATAAATTGAGGTTAACAAGAGTATAATATTACAGGTGAATCAAATAGGACAGCTTATTTCAGTTAAAATATACTTGATTTAGTATAAGCAAACTTACTAAATCAGATTATCATCCGCTCTAAAGCATCAAATTCTTTTAATACTTATCCAGAGCCTGACTACAAAGAAAATTATAGACCAAAGTGCGAGCTTAGACGAGCCGACTGTATTTAATTCCCTCATCGAATCATTAGCTAGTTTACTAATGAACGTATGAATATCACCGCTTTTATCAATTACTTAATTAATAAATTCTCAAGAAGGAAACTATGACCAACCAAAACGTGATAGAAGCACAAAACCTCTTCAGTGAGTTTAAAAAATGTACTCAGTTACAATACAACGGACAACTAAATATTAAAAGTTCTAAAGGGAAACAATGGGTTTTCTACTATCGGCTGGGTAGAATAGTCTGGGCTACAGGTAGTGATCATCCCTTCCGTCGTTGGCGTAGAAACATCGCTCAATATTCTTCTGGTATTGATTTGGATAAAATGCGTTGTCGTTATGAAGATATCGCCATTGACTACTGGGATTATAATCTCCTAAATATTTTATACAAAAGACAGAAAATTCAAAGAGAAAAAATTCACGCCATTGTCGAAAGTACCATAGCAGAGCTATTTTTTGACCTAGCTCAAGAGCTAGATTTTAGCTCCATTACTTGTAGTCGCAGTCAGCAAGTCATCTTAGAAATGCCAATGAGCTTTACCAGTGCAGATATGTCCATCAAGCAAATGCAAGACGCATGGGCAATTTGGTCACAAGCTGGGTTAGCAAATATTTCTCCTAATTTAGCACCCGTGCTGCGCCGACCAGAACAACTACAACAACTCGTAAATCAATCCGTATACAGGAATTTCGTGAGTTTAATTAATGGTAAATTTACTTTACGAGAGTTAGCCGTCAGAATGAAACAGGATGTTATGCCTGTGGCTCGTTCCTTACTTCCCTATATCCTCAAAGGCATTATTGAATTAGTAGAAGTACCTGATTTACCTCTCACAGTTACCGATGTTAACTCTACCTCTAAACAACCCAGAAATCAAATTCCCCCTTTAGTAGCTTGTGTGGATGATAGCCCCCAGGTTTGTAAAATTTTAGAAGAAATTATGACCGGTTACGGATTGAGATTTATTAAAATCCAAGACGCTGTACAAGCCTTACCTATCATTATTCAAGAAAAACCAGACTTAATTTTCTTAGACCTAATTATGCCCATAGCCAGCGGCTATGAAATCTGTACACAATTACGCAGAATTTCTGCTTTTGCGGAGACACCAGTAATTATCTTAACTGGTAATGATGGCTTGGTTGATAGAGTTCGCGCTAAAGTCGTTGGTTCTACAGACTTTATTTCTAAACCCATAGTTGCTGATCGAGTCATGAACGTAGTTCGTAAATATATACGCGTACCTGGTCTATCAAATAATAACAATGGATCTCATGTAGAAACTGCCAGTGATCAGAATTTATAACCTCAATCCCTCTCTAAAAGAGGCAATATACCGGATAGTAAAGTTCTACGGACTTTTATATTTATAAATCTCTCCAAAAGTTCATAATTTTTACGGAGATAATAATAGTAAGATGGTGTTAACATTAACAAAGTCATCTGCAATTAACTTTGATTCTTGCTACGACTAGAAACCTTTTTTAATCAGAACTTATCAAACCTAAACTTAATGATTAGGTATGTTAATTTATGTTGAATACGTAGATTTGATGGAGGAATATCTATACAATGTATCAAGTGAGATAAAATAAAGCGCCAAAAAGTGTTTATTTGATCTGTTTTTGTTAACTTTCTTAAAAGAATTAAATAGGTAGTTATCATGAGTACGGTATTAGTAGTGGAAGATGGCTTGACTGATATGGAAATTATCAGTCGTTACTTGCAGCAAGAAGGTTATGCTGTAATATGTGCGAAAAGTAGTGAAGAAGCACAATCTAAAATAGTTAAAAATAAACCAGATATCATCGTTCTAGATGTGATCTTACCTGATAAAAGTGGCTATGAAATTTGTCGGGAATTAAAAGATAATGCCGATACTAGTAACATTCCTGTAATCTTCTGCTCCACTAAAAGCAGTGATGTTGATAAAATGTGGGGAAATATGTTAGGCGCTGATGCTTATCTGGCTAAACCAGTAGATAAGGAAGAATTGATGCGGACTTTGAAAGGATTGATTAAATAAAAATAGATTGCACATTAGTCACTAATTTATAGTGACTAAGCAGAATTATCTAGGGTAAAGGAAAATTAATTTTGGAAACCAAACAGAAATTTTTAAGCTTTTCTTTAGGAGTAAGAGATACCGCAGTCATTCCCCTAGAACAAATTACAGAAGTTGTGCAAATACCACTCACAGAAATATGTGGTGTTCCACAAATGCCTAATTGTGTTGTCGGAATTTATAATTGGCGGGGGGAAATGTTGTGGTTGGTTGATTTGGAAGAAATGCTAGGTTATCCACCACTTTTACAAGGATCAAATTTCTTGTCGAAAATGATGGCTTTAGTTCTCGAAAATGACGGAAAATATTTGGGAATATTAATTCGTCAACTCATAGATATTGATTGGTTAGATACCCAACAAATGAAACAACCTTCAGGAGAGGTATTCTATCCAGAAATGACACCTTTTTTACAGGGTTATTTTATTAATGATTCTGAACAAATGATTTTCAATTTGGATGCTTCAGCAATGCTGCAAACTTCTATGTGGACAATACATAATTGAAGAAGGAGTCAGCACTATGGCTAACGCCACGCTACGCTATCGACTTCGCTCAGTGTCCAGTCAGGAGGAAGGAAGAAGGAAGGAGTTGAGAATGTTTATCCAGTTTTTCGTTACCTACTATAATTATTGAGGTTCATAGCATGACGACTTTATATCAAAACCCAAATGAAGATGCTGGAAATGTTTTTACTACAGCACAAAGCGAAGAAAAGAAAAAAGATAATGGCAATGTAGCCAACGGTAATCATCAAGATTCATCGAGTAAAACTTTAATAGCCCAAGAATTTAAAATCTGGAGACAGCGGTTTCAGGAAATAACAACCAGAATGCGCCAAGTTCCTGATTTGGAAAAGTTATTATCCGTCACCGTAGCAGAAGTTAGAGATAAATTGGTGGGCGATCGCGTCCTGATCTACCAATTTACCACAGATGATATCGGTACTGTCTTAGCAGAATCTAGAGCCACAGGTTGGACACCTGCGATTAATGAAAGTCTGGCTGCTATCTTGTTTGGTGTTTATACCAGTCAAGATTATGCAGAACCCGTAATTATTGACGATATCAATCAAATTCAAGTCACTCCCTACCAAAAGCAACTACTAGAAAAATTTCAAGTCAGAGCTAGTTTAAGTTTACCAATTTTTGTTGATAGTAAAGTTTGGGGTTTATTGGTAATTCATAGTTGTGGCATACCGCGACAGTGGCAAGAAACAGAAACTACCCTGTTATCACAAATTGCCACAGAAATTACTTACCGAGTTCAGGGGTTTAAGTTACAAAGAGAACTGCAACAATCTTCTCTAGCTAAACAATCAGCAGCGAAAGTTATAACTAAGATTTTACAACAGCCAGATGTTGAAAAAATCTTTCAAACCACTACTCAAGAAGTTCGGCAATTATTGAAATGCGATCGCGTCGGCGTTTATCGTTTTAATGATGATTGGAGTGGTCAATTTGTATCTGAGTCAGTTGGTAATAATTGGGTGAAAGTGGTAACTCCAGGTTACAAAATGGTCTGGGAAGATACTCACCTCCAAGAAACCAAAGGTGGTAGATATGCCAAAGGAGAAACCTTTGTTGTTAATGACACCTATAAAGTCGGTTTGGCTCAATGTCATATTGATATTTTAGAACAGTTTGAAGCTAAAGCTTATATCATTTCTCCCATCTTCTCTGGAGAAAAATTATGGGGTTTACTCGCAGCTTATCAAAATACTGGAACGCGGGAATGGCAAGATTGGGAAGTTAGCTTTTTAAATCAAATTGGTTCACAATTTGGTGTAGCTGTTTCCCAAGGAGAATATCTAGGAACAGTACAGAAACAAACAGAACAATTAGGACAAATAGCTAAACAAGAAAAAGCATTAACAAAGATAGTTAGTCGCATTCGACAATCCTTAGATATGGGAGAAATCTTTAAGATTGCTACCCAAGAAATGCGTCAGGTTTTGAAATGCGATCGCGTCGCTGTGTTTAAATTTCACCCTGATTTTAGTGGAGAATTTGTAGCTGAATCAGTCAGTCATGGTTGGGTAAGATTAGTTAATACTGAACGGAAAGAACTGGTTGAAGATACATTTTTTCAAGAAACCAAAGGAGCGCGATTTGCTAAGGGAGAAACCATTGCAGTTAATGATATCTATGCTGCTAATATTACCCCTTGCTATTTAGAATTGCTGGAACAATTTGAAACCAAAGCTTATATTAATGTGCCGATTTTCTTTGGTGATCAATTATGGGGATTATTAGCCGCTTATCAAAATAGTAATCCTCGTGAATGGCAAACATCAGAAGTGAGTTTCTTGAGTCAAGTAGCCCTGCAATTTAGTTTAGCAAAAACCCAGATAGATTATTTAACAGAACTCACACAAAGAGCAGAACAAGAAAAAGCGATTAATAGGATTGTCAATAGAATCCGTCAATCCTTAGATACAGAAGAGATATTCAGAACCACTACCCAAGAAGTGCGGGCGGCTTTACAATGCGATCGCGTTGCTGTATATCAATTTACAGCAGATTGGGGTGGCGAATTTGTCTCTGAGTCAGTAGGTGTTGGTTGGACACAATTAGTTGGTCCAAATATTAAAACCGTTTTGGATGATACCTACTTACAAGATACCAAAGGTGGTAGATATGCCAAAGGTGAAACCTTTGTGGTTAATGACACATATAAAATAGGTTTGGCTGATTGTCATATTAAAATCTTGGAACAATTTGAAGCTAAATCCTATGTGATTATTCCCATCTTCTTTGGCGATAAACTATGGGGTTTATTAGGAGCATATCAAAATACTGGAGCGCGAGAATGGAAACCTTCAGAAGTTAACTTCTTGAATCAAATTGCTTTGCAATTTAGCCTAGCTAAATCCCAAATTGATTATGTGCAGAAAGTCCAGGAACAATCAGCAGAATTAGCGAAAGTAGCCGAACAAGAAAAAACAGTTAATAAGATTGTTAACCGCATTCGTCAAGCCGGAAATGTCGAAGAAATCTTCAAAAATACCACCCAAGAAGTGCGCCAAGCATTAAAATGCGATCGCGTCGGAGTCTATCAATTTGAATCTGATTGGAGTGGTAAATTTATCGCTGAATCAGTGGGTAGTGGTTGGACAAAAATAGTTACACCAGACTTCCAAATGGTTTGGCCAGATAGCCACCTCCAAGAAACCCAAGGTGGTAGATATGCCAAAGGTGAAAGTTTTGCAGTTAATGACATCTATCAAGTCGGCCATGCTCAATGTCATATCGAAATTTTAGAGCAGATAGAAGTTAAAGCCTACATGATTGTTCCCATCTTCTTTGAAGAAAAATTATGGGGCTTATTAGCAGCTTATCAAAACTCTGCATCCAGGGAATGGCAACCTTCAGAAATCAACTTTTTGACCCAAATAGGCTTACAATTTAGCCTCGCAAAATCTCAAATTGACTATATCCAAAAGATTCAAGAACAAACTGCCGAATTAGCGAAAGTAGCCGAACAAGAAAAAGCAGTTAATAAAATAGTTGGGCGGATTCGTCAAGCTATCGGTGTGGAAGATATCTTTAAAACTACCACCCAAGAAGTGCGCCAAGCATTAAAATGCGATCGCGTCGGAGTCTATCAATTTGAATCTGATTGGAGTGGTAAATTTATCGCCGAATCAGTGGCTAGTGGTTGGACAAAAGTAGTAACACCAGACTTCCAAATGGTTTGGCCAGATAGCCACCTCCAAGAAACCCAAGGTGGTAGATATGCCAAAGGTGAAACTTTCGTAGTTAATGACATCTATCAAGTCGGCCATGCTCAATGTCATATCGAGATTTTAGAGCAGATAGAAGTCAAAGCCTACATGATCGTTCCCATCTTCTTTGAAGAAAAATTATGGGGCTTATTAGCAGCTTATCAAAACTCTGCACCAAGGGAATGGCAATCTTCAGAAGTTAACTTTTTAATTCAAATAGGCTTACAATTTAGCCTTGCTAAATCTCAAGTTGATTATCTCGATAAATTACGCCAACAATCAGCAAAAATCGCCCAGACAGTTGAACAGGAAAAAACCTTTTCCAAGATAGTTAACCAAATTCGTCAATCCTTAAATTCTGGAATCGAAGAAATTTTCAAATCCACAACTCAGGATATCCGTCAACTCTTCAAATGCGATCGCGCCGCAGTCTATAAATTTACATCTGATTGGGGTGGTAATTTCGTCGCGGAATCAGTAGCCACAGGTTGGATAAAACTGGTTACACCTGAACTGAAAACTGCCTTTGATGACCCTTGTTTACAAGCAATGAACGGCGGTGAATATAAAAAAGGTAACAAGTTAATAGTCAGTGACATTTATGAAGCCAGTTTTGATACTTGCTACATTGAAATTCTGGAAAGATTTGAAGCCAGAGCCTATGCAATTGTTCCCATTCTCTTCGGTGAAAAACTTTGGGGATTATTGGCAGTTTATCAAAACTCTAGTACCCGTCATTGGGAAGAGTCAGAAACCAACCTGTTAGCGCGGATTGGTGATCAACTAGGACTAGCTTTGCAACAAACGGAATTCTTGCAACAGTTACAAACCCAATCGGCTAAACTATCAGAAGCAGCTACTAGAGAAAAAGCAGCTAAAGAATTACTCCAACAGCGTTCTATTCAACTGCTGATGGCTGTTAAACCCGCTCTCAAAGGGGATTTGACGGTTCGCGCCCCCATTACAGAAGATGAAGTAGGGACTATTGCTGACGCTTATAACGGCACTCTGCAAGCACTACAACAAATCGTTCTCCAGGTGCAATCATCTTCTCAAAAAGTAGCCGAAACCTCTACTAACAGCAGTACCTCACTGGTGGGATTGACTCATTTAGCTAAACAACAATCTGACGAAATCACTACAGCCTTGGGTGATTTGCAACAGATGGTAAATTCTACCCAAGCGGTAGTTAACAACGCCCAATTAGTGCAGATAGCCGTTCAACAAGCCAATAAAACTGTAGATTCTGGTGATACCGCCATGAATGAAACAGTTAATGCTATTCAAGCCATTCGAGAAACCGTAGCTCAAACCAGTAAAAAGATTAAACGTCTAAGTGAGTCATCGCAAAAAATCTCCAAAGTGGTAAATTTGATTAGTAGCTTTGCAACTCAAACCAACGTTCTCGCTCTGAATGCGGCTATTGAAGCAACTAGGGCTGGTGAATATGGTAAAGGCTTTGCAGTGGTAGCTGATGAAGTCCGTTCTTTATCTCGTCAGTCAGCAGCAGCAACTATCGAAATTGAAAAATTAGTCCAGGAGATTCAAGCAGAAACTGGAGAAGTGGCCGTAGCTATGGAAACAGGGATTCAGCAAGTTGTGGAAGGGACAAATTTAGTTAATGACACTCGCCAAAACCTGAATGCGATCGTTTCTGCAACGGCGGAAATTAGTCAATTGATTGAACGCATTACTGAAGCCACCCAAACACAAATGCAGCAATCTGGTACAGTCACTAAATCTATGAATGATGTGGCAGAAATTGCTAACAAAACCTTTGGAGAATCGCAGGAAATTGCCAATGTCTTCCAAAGTTTAACCGGAATGGCACAGGATTTATTAGCAACTGCTAGTAAGTTTAAGGTCAAATAGTTAATTGATAATTGACAATTGATAATTGACAATTATCAATTGTCCATTCTTCGTTGTCCATTGTCAATTGTAAATTTTCCATTATTATTATGATTACAGATCCAGCAATTCGAGAACAGGGCTATGCCTATTTCCTCGGTGAAGCCCCCGAATTATTACAAACTATTGAACAAGATTTATTTACTTTAGTTGACAATTCTAGTACAGCTAAAGTCCATAATTTAATGCGGGCAACCCACACGATTAAGGGTGGAGCAGCCAATGTTGGACTCGATACCATCATGACAATTGCCCATTCTTTGGAAGATATATTTAAGGCTTTATATAGTCCCAATGTTGTTATTGATGGGGAATTACAAGCTCTATTAGTTGAAGGTTATGAATGCTTGCAATTAGCAGTTACAGCCGAAGTTACTAATAGTAATATTAATGCTGACGGACTTTTGAACCGAGCAACTACAGCATTTGCCCAAATTCAAGAAAAATTAGGTGATGCTTTTGGGGCGGAAACTCATATTCCCACATCAGAAGAATTAGGATTTGATATTGTTAAATCT
The DNA here is from genome assembly GCF_009711975.1 of Anabaena sp. UHCC 0204. Taxonomy (GTDB): domain Bacteria; phylum Cyanobacteriota; class Cyanobacteriia; order Cyanobacteriales; family Nostocaceae; genus Dolichospermum. The sequence goes on along the minus strand of NZ_VIKW01000026.1, from coordinate 5,716 downwards.
ATTTTTGAAGTCGGAGTAAAACAACGTTTAGATAGTCTGAATCAAGCTATTAATAATCCACCAGATCGGGCTGAATTTTGTGAATTATTACACTCTCAAAGTGAAGTATTTATCGGCTTGGCAGAATCTTTAAATCTCCCCGGATTGGAAAAACTGGCACGCACAATTGTGGCGGCTGTAGATGCTAATCCTCAACAGATATTCAAAATTGCTAAAATTGCTTTATCTGACTTACAAGCAGCACAAATAGATGTTTTGGCAGGCGATCGCAGTTCCGGAGGTTCACCATCTCCAGAATTACAAGCACTGGCACAGATTACAGACGATTATTCCTCTCCTGTATCAACAACCAGTTCCTTGGCTACAGTCCCCAAATATGAGCCGTCTATTACATCTATTCACCAATCTTTTGCAGAGACATTTTTTAATCTTACTGCTAATTTTTATCAGTTTTTAATCACACTTAGTAATGGCAATAATGAACCTTTAAAACCAGCTAATGCCAAGTTTTATTTAAAAGTAATTCGTTATATTTTTGGCTGGTTTAACCACTACAGAGAAACACCAGAGTTAGAACTAAATCTCTCTTTATTAATTCCTCCACCTAGTGAAAAATCTCCTGTAAATTATCTAGAAGGGTGGTTAGAAGAATTTCTTTTCTTTATAGAAAATGAAGAAGATAGTCACTCTTTATCTCTTTATCGTCGTGGTGTAATTTTAATTATTATCCTCGCAATTGCTAAATTCCAATACACTATTGAGCAAAATAACAGTGCTATCCCTATTATCAAAAGATTAAGGCAGCAAATCCGCGAATTAGGCAAAGAATATAAAAATTACCCCCCAGTCACTGAAGCCGAAAAGAAATGGCTTGATCATCCTAAGTTACAAGATTTGCTAGTTATCAAAGAAATATCTCCTGCGTTGTTCCTTGAAGATAGTAATAATCTCTTGGAATCAATATGGGGAGGAGAAACTATTGCAGATAGTAATGAGGAAATAGTCACCACGCAAATTATAGAAACAGCCGAAGCTGTTAATCATGATAGTTATTTAGAAAGTGTGACATTATCAGCAGTCAGTGAAGAGGTGATCACAGATGATGAGACTACAAAAATTAATCAACAAGTAGAAGAGAAAACAACCGATACTGTTAATAAAAACTCCCGTCAACCATCTTTTGTGAGGGTAGATGTTGAAGGATTACAACGCCTTAATTACCTCACAGGTGAATTATTAATTTATCAAAAAAGACGGACTTTATACGATGATCAAGTTATAGAACTAATTGATAGATTAAGCCAGCAACTTAACCAACACCAACTAACTTTATATCAATTACGGGATTTACCATTACAAGGGAATAATGTCACATCTGACAATACTCAATCAGTGAGTACAGTAAATTTCGATTCTTTAGAAATGGATGTATATTCAGAGTTTCAATTGACATTACACACAGCAATGGAAGAAACTCTGCAAATCCAAGAAACTTCGGAATCTCTGGAATTGTTGATGAGACAAGCTACTCAAATCAGTGACAAAAAACAGACTTTAACCCTGAATATTATAGATAACTTGGTAGAAGCGAGAATGTTACCTTTAGGAACTATCCTGAGTCGCTTCCCGCAAATGGTGCAAAATCTAGCCAACGTTTATAGAAAACAGGTAGAATTAAAACTTACTGGTACACAAGTTCTAGTTGATAAAGCGATCGCGGAAAAGCTGTATGATCCTCTCTTACAACTAGTACGCAACTCTTTTGATCATGGTATTGAACTTCCCGAACTTCGTCAAGAAAGAGGTAAACCAGTCCAAGGTATTATTGAAATTCGCGCCTATAATCAGGGTAGTCAAACTGTTATTGAAATCCATGATGATGGACAAGGTTTAAACTTAGAAAAAGTCCGGACTAGAGCCATAGAACTGAATCTGATTCCCGATGATCATAGTGGAGATTATGTTCATCACCTCAGCGAATCTGAACTAATAGAAATGATGTTTGCTCCTGGATTTTCTACCGCTGGTAAAGTCAGTGAAATCTCAGGCCGCGGTATGGGTTTAGATATTGTGCGTACCCAGTTACAATCACTAAACGGCTCAATTTCAGTGCAATCATCTCCGCATCAGGGAACAACATTTATCCTTAAAATTCCTTTTTCTATGACTACAGATAAACTCATGTTAGTTCAGGCAGGTGGCGTTATTTATGCTTTACTACAAGATAGTATTGAAAAAATAGTTATTCCCTCTGCTCAACAAATCAAAGAATTTGAAGGCAAACAATTTTTACATTGGCGCACAGATGATGATGAATTGATGGTCAGCCTCCAAAAATTAGAGAGTTTGATGTATTACAATGGCGCAGTTCTGAGTACCAATAATCTGCAAAATATCCACGATGCTTCAGACGCAGGAATGGTAAAAAATCCCATCATTTTACTGCGTCGTCATCATGGAATGGTAGGGGTAGAAGTTGACCAAATTATTGGGGAACAAGAATTAGTAATTAGACCATTAGGAAATTCTCTGACTCCACCAAAATATGTTTATGGTTGTAGTAGTTTAGCTAATGGTAACTTGATCTTAGTTATTGATGGAACTTTGTTGATTGATACTAAAGAAATGCAAGCCACATTGGATGTCATGTCACTACCTATGACATCCCCACAAGCTTTGCCAATGTCAGAGGAAACTATTACCTCTACACCATTGATTACTACATCTACTCCAGCAATTAATACCCAAAAACAGCTAACTGCTAATGTGTCAGGAAATAGCAAATTACCAAAGGTGATTTTAGTAGTAGATGATGCCATTAGTTTGCGGCAAACTCTTTCTTTGACTTTGCAAAAATCTGGCTATCAAGTATTACAAGCCCAAAATGGTGTAGAAGCTTTAGAACAATTGCAGTTACATCCAGAAATTGAAGTAATTATTTCTGATTTAGAGATGCCGCGCATGAACGGATTTGAATTATTAAGCCATATCCGTCAAAACCCAGATTTTGCTAAGAAACCAGTTGTTGTTCTCACTTCTCGGAGTGCGGAGAAACATCGTCAATTAGCTTACGAATTAGGGGCAAATTCCTATTTAACTAAACCTTATTTAGAACATGAGTTTCTCTCTACTGTTGATAGTTTAGCTAACAAAAATCAGGAAAATTCAACTCAAGGATTAATAACAGCAGGTAAATAAAAATTTCCAAATTACAGCAGTTTTCATGTATTTGTACCACACGCTAATTTTTCTATTCCTTTCTTCCTTTGCGTCTTTGCGCCTTTGCGTGAGATATAAAATGTGATTCATTTACCCGAAAATCGCTGTAAGTATGTGAACGGAAACAAACCAAAATATGACAGCAAAAATAGCAGATGATTTAGGAAGATTATTTGAAGTAGGATTTAATATTGGTATTTTATCTTATATTCACAAAAACCAAATCAAAAATTGCTTTGGAAATTTATACCATGATGAACTTAAACATCTCAAATTTTCGGAAATTAGAAAAACCATAGTTAGGAAAGTTATCAGCAACCTAGACAGAGAAATAGCTGATACCTGGTGTCAATTTTTTGTTCAGAAAGGGTTTTTATGTGGTTTAAATTTCTTTCAGGAATATATCAACTCTATTGGATGTAATGAACCAGCAAAATTTCGACATTTAGACATTTTATATTATCAATGTTGTTTTAATGGGGATAACAGCATTGGTACTCATGAAGTTAATCATCAACAATGGTTTAAAGATGTTTTTTCCCAGTTTAAAAATTTAGAAAATCCTGCAAATTATATTGATACATATAAAGGTAAAGGTGATTTTCTCAATGCTGATAGTTTAATTTTATTGAAATATAAACGCAAATATCGGGTTTTATGTCTTGACTTGTCAGTATTTTCGATTCACACTGACGAAGATATGGAAAATATTGATTATGTAGAAATTATTCGTCGCTTATTAATGCGAGATGTTAACTATATTCGTTCTAAAAGTGTATTTTCTAGTTTGCGAATTGATACCGAATCTTTAGGTTTAGATTTTTCCCCAAGTTTAAAGGAATATTTTACAGCTTTTAAATTGAAGGATAAAGAAAGCGCGAAATTAATTCAAGCTGCTGGTTATATTTATAGCTTTTGTCAGTTTCTGGAAAAAACGACGATGATTCCAGATATATCACAGTTGGTATGTAATGCAGTTGGATATAGCGATCGCTCATTCAATACCATCTCTATTCCAGCACAGGATCTCGACATTTTCCAAACCTGTTATCAAATCTATAAATATGATAGCAGTCCCGCAGAAATTACCGACGCACGCCACAAAGTTCTCGATAGAATTAAACGTGCTGCTTGTACTAGTTTTGATCAAGGAAAGGAATTTGTTAACTCACTTTTAGAAATTAGTCCAGATACCATCAACATATTACCAACTTACACCGAAAAAATCACAGAATTTTACAACTCTGTCGCAACCGTACCCCCAGAGTTAATTTCTACTTTGAATTTAACCGGAAATCCCAACTTCCGACAAGCACATAATCAACTAATTAAACAATATCTCCTTTCCAAAAATACCTACATCTTCTTAACTGGAAATCCGGGAATTGGAAAAACTACTGCTATCGTGGATTTTCTCACACAACACAAAGATGATGGTTTTCTTTTATTCTACGTTAGTCCCCGTAAACAAGTCAATCTTGACATTATCGAGAAATTTAAAAATCACGAAACTGGAAAATTAGTTGATAACAGAATTTTTGCAATCAATTCCCACAGTCATTTAATTCAAGATAACTGGGGTAAATATTCAGTCGCATACACATCAAACCAACATCAAGATGATTTTACTTTAGGAGGAGTTCATTTTCTCAACAGTGAAAATATTCAAAGAAAAGCTAGACGCAAAGATAGACTTAAACATATTACTGATGATACATTTCAAGATATAGGACAAAAAACCAAAGGAGTTCTAAATAGTATCTGTGAAGGTTTATATAACCTCATTAGCTGTGAAAAATATAACCAAATTATTGCTACTACTTCCACACAGTCATTGAAAAAAACAGATTATGGGGATACTTTAAAACATCTCACTAAAATATTTAGTGACGCATATAATACAACAGAGAATACAGTTTTCCCAGAGAAAATGCGAAAAATTTCTCGTCGTATCAAACATCTATTTATTATGATAGATGAAATTACTGGAGATGAAGGAGGAGTAGAATTTTTAGATGGAATTCACAAAATAGTGAGAGAATATAAATTAGCATCTCTCGAAAATGGTTTCAATACTAAAATTATTGTTGCTGATGCTTCTATAGTTGATAAAAATGTCATTCGTCAACATTTAGAAGATACTACTCCCGAACCAAATAAAGTCTTTTTTCGGAAAGCAGAAGCAAACATTGAACCTCTGTCAGTGGAATCTTTCACATTTAAAAATTTACCTGCTATCATCATTAATACCAATACATATCCAGCGAAAAGTCTAACTATCAATTATCAAATTATTATTGAATCTTGTAGGTTTACCGATAAAGTCAAATTACGCGATAAATCTAACTTGGAGAAAAAAATCCAAGAGCAAATTTTTCAAGATATTCAAAATCTTCTCCAAAAATCCGCAGTTGAACAATTTATAGTTTATATCCAAAATAAGCGTAAATTAGCAGAATTCATTGATAAAATTCAAGCAAAGTTAGGAAAAGATAAC
>NZ_VIKW01000025.1 GCF_009711975.1 Anabaena sp. UHCC 0204 | reverse complement strand
TTTTCCTTTTAGCTTTTGTAAAGCAATTAGCATTAAAAGCATTTGTTCATCTGGACTAGATCCTTCCCAAAATCTTTCAAATACTGGACTAGCTACACTTTGAAATTTTTCTCCTACTGGTGTTAAGTCATTCAGAGGTGCGCCTGCATCTATACGATAATCAAAAATTTCAGAAGCCACCATTTCAGCAAGCTGAGGATGATAACCCGATAAATTAGCAATATAACGAGCTTCAGATGAACTAAAGGAGGGTTGATCTGTTTGTTCAATCCTGTGTAGGAGCTTTAAAATATCATCTTCACGAAATAGTTGTAAACGACAACTTGTAAACCCATTCTCAAATGGTGATATATTTTGAACAGCTAAAGGTTTGCATAATTTTTGAAGTGAGTAGCGAGTAGCAACAACTAAGTTAGCTTTATTGAAATCTCGTGTAGTTAGAGAACGAAGACCTTGCAGAAATGTACGAGTGCTATCAAGATGTTCTGTATCAGTTCTTATTAAAGCATCAAAATCATCCAATACTAAAACTATTCTTTTATTTGCTCCTGCTGCTACATCAAGAACATCATGAAAATCATTAGCTCCTAGATCAGCACCTTTTTCTATCCGTTGCAGTAAAGCCTTACATTTTTCTTTTATAGGGCTATCTTCAAGTTTTATATCTAAAGTTTTTGTACATTGCAACCAGAAGTTACTTGCTGTTTTAGGATGAACACTATCTGAACAATTAAAAAAAACAAAAATGTGATTCTGGAAGTTATTCAGTGTCACATCAACAGATGGACTAGAAATATATTTAAGCATAAGACTTTTGCCAATACCTCGCTCACCATATATTTCTAAAGCACCTCCTTCAGTCATCAAAGAGCTAAAAAATTTACTTGCTCTTTTGCGATCTATAATGGCTTGTTCCGGTGGTGTACTATTTCGGAGAAAAGGATTAATTAAACTTTTCATGATTTATCCTCTAAGGAAGTTTTTAACGTTTTTAATTTGGTTTTTGCAATCATAATTATTAGGGGATGATAAATCTTCCCAAGTATACCTATAATACCACCTGATATTAAAATAATAGGTATAAATATTAAAACAAAGCCAATACAAGCAGTAAATATGGTAAGGATCGCGATGAAAATACTAATTACCCAACTAACCAGATATTGCTTAATAAATAGAAATACTAATACAATATAGAATATAAATAATATTCCAATAAATAGGGCAGAAAAGTCTTGAAAAGCATAAGTAGATATAATTCTTATTTCTTTTTCACTTAATTGTACTCCTGCTTCTTGTAAGGATAAGACTAATTTTGCAGCAGTTGCGGGATTAATATCTGCTTTCGATATCTGTATTCGTGTAAGTATAACCCATACTTTCTGCTCCTGCATTTTTAAATTATCATAAATATATTCATCATTATCAGTGCTTAAATTTGAATGATTTTTAATAATTTTTTCTTTTATAGATATTATTTTAGATTCTAAGACACGTACTAATCTAATTCTTTCTTGTCTACGAATAATTTCACTTGATGAAATACTATCATTTCTTTGTTCCGTATACGCTCTAGAATTTGTTTCTATTTCAGATAATAAATCATTATTATTTTTTATAATATCATGTTGATACTGTTTTTCAAATTCATCTATTTGTTTATTTTTTAGCATTTCTTCTGTTATTCCACTTAAATTTTCCTCACTAGGCATCTCTTTAATAAACGCTAATTCTTCTTCTGGATCAAAAGATTTATTCCTTTGCCCAATATTTAACAACCGTTCAACCTGATCTAGGTATTTCTCCAATTGTTCTGTCAGATTTCTTATTAATCCCCTCTGCCATTCATTACTATTTTGTAATTTTATTAATTTTTCATATTGCTCAGATGCTACAGAAAAATCACCTTTATTTTCAGCATATTGGGCATATTCTGCTAAAGCTTCTACCATTTCAGGTAAAACATTATGATCATACAAATATAGTTTATATAGTGCTTCTGCTCTGCCAGCTAAATCTCCAGTAAGATAGTATATATCAGCTAATCCCCGCAAAGCACTGCAATGATTTGGTATATGTACGAGTACCTCTTTATAATCTTTTATAGCAAGATCATAACTGCCAGCCTGACGTGCTTTATCTGCAAATTCACAGCGATTATTTGCTAAAATTTGGTGAATATCAATTTCTTCTTCCCTGCTAGGTTCTAAAGGTATATTCTCTGTTACCCAAATTCTTACTATTTCCACAGTTACATGAATAGCTTGATCATTACCTTTCAATAACTCCCATTTTATAAGACTTTCTAAGGTATTGTTCAATTCCTCTCTGTTCAAGTGAACCCGGTTTTTCATTAACAAATGAATAATCTTATCTCTATTAGCTTTTTTTATATCAGATGTTAAACTCGCAACAGTAGCTAATACACGTTCCTCAATAGTAGGTACACGAGCAATACTAGCAATAGCACCTTGATAAGCTTGAAGAGTTTTAGGTATTACAAAATTTACATCATTAACAGTTGCTATTTCTCTTTCTTCATCTAAAACTACGTATTCAAATACTTCAGAACATAATGCTTGCGTGAGATGAGGTTGTCCATTCGTTAATTCATAAATCCTATCAATAGCTGTTTCTTCATAAGTCAGTATTCCAAAAGTAGGCTGAATTATTAGTTGTTTTGTCTCTGGTTGAGAAAAAAAACTAATTCTTTCTTCTTTAGATGAACTAACTATAGGATCATATTGTATGGGTAATTTACCAATGTCTTTTCCAACTGTCAAAACCCACTTTAATTGGTGTTCACCCTTTACTAACTCGCCTAAAAAAGAAACTAAAACCTCTGTAGATTTATTAATTGTCTGCTCACCTAAATTATCAAACTCATCTACTATAATTACAAGTTCCTGATTTCCTAAATGCTCAAAAACTTGAGGCAACCACTCATCTCGAAATAGTGTATGACTAAATTCCCATTGATTAAGATTAGGTACTTCAATATTAATTTCTTTAGCAATAGTCTTAGCTAAATGATTCTGAAACTGTGGCAAGGTATCTTGCACATAACGTTGAATATCAAATATTACAGGAACAAGAGGCAATAGATTTCCCACTCCTGATTTCTCATCCTTTAAAAAATTGTATAATTTTTGTAAAAACGAACTTTTGCCGATACGACGCTGCCCTTGTAGCAACACAACATTTGAACTAGCTAAAGCTTGGTTGACTTTTGCTAGTAAATCTTTACGACCATAAAAATCTGAACCTGTAACTGGTGGACCGGCTTTATAAGGATTAATAATTAAGGTAGTCATTGAGGGATTACAAATTTAAGGATTAAGGCAGCCATTACATTTGCCCATATAGTTCTATTCTATACCGTTAAGGAGATTTTTGACTTCTTGGTATAAGTTATCTAACCAAATTTAATTTTACCTTGATTTTTGTGTATTTAGATACATCATAAATTACCAAATCATCGCCAAATTCAAAACAAAACCCTTTAAAACATCTTCCCCCGAAACCGTAGCAGGAGAATCCAAAACCTCAACCTCCTTACCTTGTCTATAAATCTCCACCTGACGAGATTTGCGATTAATTAATATACCTAAACGCACACCATTATCTATATATTCCTTCATCTTTTCTTGTGTAGTCTTCAAACTATCACTAGGAGAAAGTAACTCAATGACAAAATCAGGACAAATAGGAGGAAACTTTCGTTTTTCCTCATCAGTTAAAGCATTCCATCTTTCTAACTTAATCCAAGAAGCATCAGGAGAACGATCTGCACCATTTGGTAATTTAAAACCAGTAGAAGAATCAAAAGCTATCCCAGTACCATCAGCATCAGTCCAATTAAATAACTGCTGATTTACCCTACCATTACGATTTCCCGTTTCTCCCCCCGCAGGTGACATAATTATTAATTCCCCATTTGCATTTCTTTCAAATCTCAATTCCCGGTTATTTTGACATAGCTGAAAAAACTGATCATCAGTCATATCTATCACTGATTTTAAACTCACAGTTAAAGCATTCATAACCACATCCCACAATTACAAAAATTATTACTTCACTCAAATCACAAACCAATCTCCCTCTTCCTTTGCGCCTTTGCTCCTTTGCATCTTTGCGCGAAACAAAATCAAGATATCATAGGCAGGTATTTCACCTGCCCATTTAATCCTATTCTATCCCCTCAATCCGATTTTCCACCTCCTGATACAACTCACGTAACCGATCTAAATTCTCCTCACTAGTCTCCCAATAACCGCGTCCATTCATTTCCAACAAAGTAGAAACAATCTTGCGGAAAGAATGAGGATTGAGATTCATGAGACGCTTTTGCATTTCCTCATCTTTGATGAAAGTCTCATTCGTGTCCTCATAAACCCAGTTATCCACAGCACCAGCAGTCGCACTCCAACCAGTGGTATTTACCAACCGTTTAGAAAGTTCGCGCACACCTTCGTAACCGTGAGATAACATTCCCTCATACCATTTGGGATTTAACAACTTAGTCCGCGCATCTAAACGCACAGTTTCTGATAAACTTCTGACCTGTGCATTCGCAGTAGTTGTATCTGCAATGTAAGATGCAGGTTTCTTGCCATCGGCACGCAGACTTGCTACTAACTTAGTAGGATCAGAGTCAAAATAATGGGAAACATCTGTTAAACTGATTTCCGAAGAATCGAGATTCTGGAAAGTTGCATCAGCAGTTTTTAAAGTCGTTTCAAAAATCTCCCGTGACTCATCCATAACCCCAGGATTATCAGAATTGAAAGAGAAAGATTTCCGTTTCAAATACATTTCCTGTAACTCAGCTTCACTATCCCAAGTGCTATTCTCCACCGCAAGGTTAATATTAGAAGAATAAGAACCAGAAGCATTAGAGAAAACGCGAGTTGCAGCTTGACGCAGATTTATGCCCATGTCCTCAGCTTGTTTCAAAGCGTGCTTGCGGACAAAATTCATTTCCAAAGGTTCATCAGCTTCAGCAGCCATTTTCACACCTTGGTCAAGCAGATTCATTTGGTTAATGAACAAATCGCGGAATACACCAGAACAGTTAATGACAACATCAATTCTAGGACGACCCAACTCTTCTAAAGGTATCAATTCCAACTTGTTCACCCGTCCCAAAGCATCGGGAACTGGACGCACACCAATCATCCACATAATTTGGGCGAGGGATTCACCGTAGGTTTTGATGTTATCTGTACCCCAGAGGACACAGGCGATGGTTTCTGGCCAGTTGCCATCATTTTCTGACTTATTGCGTTCCAACAACCGATCCACGACGATTTTCGCAGATTGAACTGCGGCAGAAGTGGGGATAGATTGGGGATCTAAAGCGTGAATATTTTTACCAGTGGGTAATACGTCAGGATTACGGATAGGATCTCCACCGGGACCAGGGAGAATATATTCACCGGCTAAACCTTGGAGAAGTCCACCGAGTTCGTTATCTGCACAAACTTGTTTTAAGCAGAATTCCAAATATTCAAACAGGGGTTTTAACGCAGAGGTATCAACTTTGGTGTAACCTGATTGATGCAGTGATTCTAACCAAGGTTCTTTTCTACCCATGTACAAGAAATTCAACTTGGAAACCGCTATCACTCTACCTTCTGCGTCAATTTGTTCTTGAACTAAGGCCGTGACAGCCGCACGGGTAGCGAGGGTGATATCTTGTAATAGTTGCACATCTGCCAAAATGCCGGCATCGTTGTTTCTGTAGATATCTTCAATGGTGCGTCCCAGACTTCTAGCAATAATTCCGGGTAAACCTTGAATTTCTTCCTCTTGTCGGTCTAAACTGGCAATGTTGACTAAAGTTGCGATCGCTTCTTCCGCACTAGGAGGTTTACCAATTACGTGCAGTCCACAAGGTAACAAGCGCGATTCAATCTCCATCAACCGCCGATAAACGCTACCAACGATATTATCCCGTTCTTCCGAGGACATATCCTTAGAATCGGTTTCTGGTAACTCAATATCCTTGTCTAAGTTGACAATGCGGCATTTATCCATGATGGAATTGACAATGGAAACACCCCGGCCTGTGTCTTTCAAAGTTTGGTAAGAAGCAATTAACTCGCTGAGTTCCTTCAAACCTTTGTATAAACCAGCATTTTCCGCAGGTGGTGTCAAGTAAGAAATTGTTTCTGCATAACTGCGACGTTTGGCAATTGTGGCTTCACTGGGGTTATTGGCTGCGTAATAATACAGATTCGGAATTGAGCCAATTAGTTGATCTGGGTAACAATCACCAGACATTCCCATTTGCTTACCGGGCATGAATTCCAATGAGCCATGTGTCCCAAAGTGTAACACAGCATCAGCGCCCCAAATCCGTTCTAGATAGGTGTAGTAAGCTGCAAAGCCGTGATGAGGACTTGCGGAACGGGAGAATAACAACCGCATGGGGTCGCCTTCATAACCAAATGTGGGCTGGACTCCAATAAATACATTACCAAATTGTTTTCCGTAAATCAAGAGATTTTGTCCGTCGCTGTTCAAGTTTCCGGGAGGTGGTCCCCAGTTTTCTTCTAAGCGTTGGGAGTAGGGTGTCAGTGCTTCATATTCTGGCACAGACATTTTGTAAGCGATGTTGAGTTCGGGACTGTTGTATTGTGCTTGTGCGTCGTGGATGACTTGTTCTAGCAACTCTTGGGGAGTTTCGGGAATGTCTTGTACGTCGTAACCGTTGTTTCTCAGTCCTTTCATGACTTCATGGATAGAACCGAATACGTCTAAATATGCGGCTGTTCCCACGTTACCTTTGTCGGGAGGGAAGCTGAAAACGGTGATGGCGACTTTTTTGATTAATTTGGGTTTACGGCGCAGACTTGCCCATTTTAAGGCGCGTTGGGCAACTATTTCTACTCGGTCTTGTAAGGCGATCGCTTTCCCAGTTGCCCCATCTTTACCAGATAGGATAATCGGCTCAATTGCCCCGTCTAATTCAGGTATAGCAATCTGTAAAGCCACTTGAATGGGATGTAACCCCAAATCGCTATCTAGCCATTCTTCGGTGGTTTGGAAGACCAAAGGCAAGGCGACCATGTAGGGACGGTTGAGGCGTTTTAATGCTTCAATAGCTTTCGGATGATCTTGTCTAGCTGGTCCACCCACCAAAGCGAAACCAGTTAAGGAAACTACCGCATCTACTAATTGTAATTTAGTTGTAGGTTCATAGAAATAAGCTTCGATTGGTTTAGAGAAGTCCAAACCACCAGCAAACACAGGCAGAACTTTTGCACCTAATGATTCTAATTCCTGGACAATTGCCACATAATGGGCATCATCACCGGTTACTAGGTGAGTTCTTTGTAAAACCAAACCTACACATGGTGCAAGAGGGTCTTTAAGATTTCGGGAAATATCCTTGCGGACAGCATACCAGTTGAGATATTCTCGCACATCCTCAAACATATTTGGCGCTAAAGGATGCCAAATCCCCATGTCGGGATAAACAACAGGTGCTTCATACTTAGCAGCAGCAAAGCTTTCTTTTTCCGCGCCTTTCAATACGTATTTATCAGCCAGCATCAGCAAGAAGTTTTCCAGGTTTTCGGCTGAACCACCTAGCCAATACTGAAAACTGAGCATGAAGTTTCTCGCGTCTTGTGCTTTTTCCATAGGGAGGAATTTCAGCACTTGGGGGAGTGTCCGCAACAACTTCAACATTCCGTCTTGGAAACCAGCGCCAGATTTCTCCTTGCGCTTTTTCATGAAGTTAGCAATGACGCTCTTGGATTGTCCTAATTGCGCCAAAGAGAAGCTACCCATTTTGTTAAGGCGCATAACTTCGGGCATGGAGGGAAAGACAACGGATACATCGAGATTATCACGATGGGGTTCAACTGCGGCAACTACTTTCTGTGCTAAGTCTTCTATAAAAATTAGAGAAGCAATGAATATATTAGCACTGGCTATATCACGTTTCAACTCCTCATAGTTTTCAGAGTTGCGTAGTTCTTCAATCATGTATCCACTGATTTCTATGGCTACGCTGGGATGATTAGCGTTAATTTCCCGGACCGCTTGTGATAATGCACTTTGGTATTGGGATTCTAGCACGACATAGACAACCTTGATTAACTTACGTCCCCGTAAATTGTCAGGTGCAATATGCCTAATAGTGGACTTGACTTGGGTAAACATTCAAATAAGCTCCTTTCAAGCGTGTTCTCATGAAGTTCCTCACGGTTAATATGGCCGTTTGTAACTTCAATTATCTTCGGCAATAAGAGTTTTTTAGCAGAAAACTCGGATTCTGTGGGGGTTTTGTCCTATATCTGACACAAAATGATATAGAAAACAACATATTTATTCATGAATCTTAACAAAGAATGCAGGTTCTCTCACCTGGTTTTAAATTTTGTTTACATAATTATGCTGTTATGTAACAAAACGTTGGTGCTGACAGTATTGTGATATTTTGGTTTTGAGTTGAGCGAATCGTGCGATCGCCCAGTTGTCTGTAGGACAGTAGGTTCAAATTATTGTTCTAATCTACTAGCTTGCTTACTAGAAAGATCAAAACTCTAGAAACTATGTATATAAGGTGTAGTTAAACGATGATAGTAATCCAGAAACGTAACGCCTATCAAAAACACACATTTGAGCAGAAAACTCTCCTAAGAGGGGCATTTAACAAAATAGATCTCGAAATAAGGCGTATAAGATTTATGCTTAAAGAACAAAAAGGTTTTTTGTTCTTTAAGAGTCATGTTTATTCTAAAGAAACTCTCTTTAATGAATTGCACCATGGAAAGATTTTGAAGATATTGGATAACGTCAACAATCTTGCTGTAATTTGGAATAGACATGGCGTTTTGACTCGAGATGGTATCAAGTTTTTTGAATCCAAGCATCAAGAGATTCATAGAGAGCTTGAAAAACTTCAAAACGAAATTGAGAGGAGAGACGGTACTTGGTGGGAAAAGATTTCCGGAGCATTCAGAGAGTTTATTAGTTTTATCAAGGAACATATCCCTCAATTTGCTGTCGGTTTCTTAATGGAATTTGCAAAATATCCGGCTCTCCAACCGTTTATCAGCTTTTTTCTACCATCTCCTCAATTATCTTCTGCTGAAACTAGACTAATAGAAGAAGCTATAGGAAATTATATAGATGTTGATGTTACCACAACTTCGAGCAGTATTGACGATATTGACGATTAAATTTGCGAAAGTAGTCAGTGCGATCGTTTAAAATTGGGGTTGTGTGCGATCGCTGTTTGGGGATGTTGGGATGCGATCGTTTAAAATTAGGGGGTTGTGAGCGATCGCTGTGTTGGGGTGCGATCGTTTAAAGTTATGGAGTTGTGAGCGATCGCTGTTTGGGGATGTTGGGGTGCGATCGTTTAAAATTAGGGTTGTGTGCGATCGCTGTTTGGGGATGTGGGAGTGCGATAGTTTAAAATTGGGGTTGTGTGCGATCGCTGTTTTGGGGTGTTGGGGTGCGATCGTTTAAAATTGGGGTTGTGTGCGATAGCGAAGCGCTCCGTAGGAATCGCTGTTTAGGAATAAGTTGGGAGAGAGATCCTCTAAAGTTGGGTAGTTGTGAGCGATCGCCTTAATAATCCGTAACTTGTGGCATAATCATAATGTAAATTTTAGGAATAGAAATTTAAAATTTAGTATAATAATGAATAAGTTAGAATTTACTTGGGATTTACAAAAAGCTGAGAGTAATATTCAAAAACATGGAATTTCTTTTGAAGAAGCAAAATCTGCCTTTATTGATGATAATGCTCGTTTAATTTATGATCCTGATCATTCTCAAGATGAAGATAGATTTATTTTATTAGGAATCAGTGTTTATTATCGCCTTTTAGTTGTTTGCCATTGTTATCGAGAAAACGATTCAATAATTAGGATTATTTCAGCCAGAAAAGCAAATAAACTAGAACAAAAACAATATCAGGAGTTTCTATGAGAGAAAATTATGATTTTTCTAAATCCGTCAAAAATCCCTATTCTAAACAGTTAAAAGAACAAGTTACAATTGATTTAGAAAAGGATGTTATTCAATACTTTGAAGAAATAGCTCAAGAAACAGGTATTTCTTATTTGAATTTAATTAATCTTTATCTGCGTGAATGTATGGAAAATAAACGTAGGTTATCGTTGATAGAAAGCAACAATTAAATCTGTATTGCTAGAATTTGATAATTGCAAAAATCAATTACCTAGAGTGCGCTACCATTTATTTAGTCATTTTTAGGATTAGAATTGATTGTGACTACATCGCTCAACATCAACGAAGCCTTACTAAAAGAGGCGTTGGAACTTGACAATCAGGTGAACATTGATTCTTTAGTAGAAACAGCACTGCGCGAATATATTCAACGTCGTAAGCGGCTCAAAGTATTAGACCTCTTTGGGACCATCGAATATGACGAAGGCTATAACTATAAGCAGCAACGTCATCAAGCATGAGCATTATTGTTGATACTTCTGTTTGGTCACTGGCTTTACGTCGGAAAACACCACCTGATTCTTCCCCAGCAGTCACAATATTGCAGAATTTAATCACTGATGACCAAGTTGCCTTGATAGGCGCGATTCGCCAAGAAATTCTTTCTGGAATCCGCAATTTTGAACAGTTTACCCGTCTGCGAGATTACCTCCGAGCTTTCCCTGATTTAGAACTCATGTCTGAAGACTACGAACTTGCCTCTGAGTTTTTCAATACCTGCCGCAGTAAAGGCATTCAGGGTTCAAATACCGATTTTTTGATTTGTACAGTTGCTCATCGTCGCAGCTACAGCATCCTCTCCACTGACAATGATTTTCAGAATTTTCTGGTACATATCCCTATTATTTTATTGCCTGTTGAGGGTTAATGCGATCGCGCAAGCAATCCGCAGGAATCGATTTATTTTTGTACTAATTTAAAAAATGTTTCTTTATCAATACCAATATCTTGAATCATTCTCATTAAAGTACCTGGTTTAATGTCTTTACCTGAATGAATTGGAACAACAACTCTTAAACCATCAGCATTCTTGTAAATAGCATGACTACCTCTTTATCTGTCAAAATAAAAACCTGGAGTTTCGATAACCTTAATAAAATATTTAGTTTTTATACTTGGTAAATTACTCATATTAAAATGCTTAATGGCTTAACAATTAAATCCTCTTTAGGAACAGGTTGATTATCAGCTATTAAACTTTCAATATATAATTCAATAGCTTCTGTAATATTCCCAATTGCTTCTTCAAAAGAATCTCCTTGAGAATGACAACCTTTGAGAACAGGACAAAAGGCATGATAACCCTCATCCTGTTCCTTTTCCAGAAGTACAGTGTAATTGTAAATTTGTTTACTTTTGTTCAGCATATATCTTTACGTTTTTTGAGTTAGTGATTTTTAGCTTTGATTTATTCCATGATAAACGGTTTGGGGAATTTGGGAAAAGTGCATTAGCGTTAGCTTACTTTAGGTATCGCTGGGTAGGGGAGTACGACGCTTTTGGGGTGCAGTGTGTCAGCGTTGCGCGACCTAGTAATCGCCGAAAATTAGGGTGGTTGTGAGCGATAGTGAAGCGCTCCGTAGGAATCGCATTTACATCAATCATAATGATATTTACAGGCAATGATAATTAATACATCTTCTTCAACTTTATAAACCAGTCTATGTTCATCCGTAATTCTCCTTGAGTAGTAACCCTGTAATTCATATTTTAAGGGTTCTGGTTTTCCTATTCCTGAAAATGGATCTCTTTGGATATCCTTAATGAGTGACAATATTTTTTTAAAGACTTTTTTATCTTCTGTTCCCCATTCTCCCAATTCTTCAAAAGCTTTTAGTTCAAATGCTACTTTTTTCATATTCATCTAAATCAACATAAATTAAATTTCCTTGTGCTACATTTTCTATGGCTTTTAGTAAATGCTTCTTATTAGATTCTGATTTTAAAAGATAAGTTGTTTCATCTTCTACAGTTTCGTGATCAACTAACACAATTACCTCTACAATTGTTCCCTCTGGTAACTCAGTTGTAGGTAATTCAATCTTGCCATTTTTACCAACGGTTGCTTTTTGTTTAATTCCAGTAATCATAGTCTATATTGATTTCCTTCTTTATTCTCATCATAACATCTATAATTAATCCGCAATATCGTCTCTTTCTTCCCATAAACCGATCAAACTCGAATCAAGTAACTCACGAGCGGTTAATACCTTTTTCTTAGCAGGTATGGGCGATAATAAAACAATTACTTCAACTTCTTGTCCCTCTACCACAGGTAAATCTTGAAAAGAGATTTCACCATTTTTCTATAGTTTTTTGTAGCCTAATTGCTTGCATAATTTTGTCATCCTTTCACTAAAAATATAATACTGTTTTTGAAGAATTAAGTTAACAATAATATTGTATCATAAAAAGAATAGGCAATTAACAATTACAATATTCACCACCAACAAAGAACCGATAAATTACATTCTGTATATTCTCAAATCCTGGATATCATCTCGACTATGGCCACGCAGGCGATCGCGTAGCGACTAACACAATAGGCTTTGTCCGGAGCATTCCTGTTGTTCACCCAACCTTTCAAAAATTATTTCTCAAAAACACAGTAAATATATTTTCATCTATTTTCAATTCATTACCAGTCCCATCTCTACCATAGTCGTACTCATTATTTCTCCAGGATAGATTGAGTGTGGGACTATGCTGATTTTTACCAAGTCTCAATCTCGCTCCAGCACCATAGACAGAACGAGCAGAATTTTCATTTATAGGATTATAATATGTTGAGAATAAAAAATTATTGCTAAATTGAATACCAGCACTGATGACTAAAGTATTCCGCAGAGAATCGGGTAAAACATCAGCAAAATAGTTAGTTACACCAAACCAAACATTACCTAAATTGGCTCTGGCTCTGACTGTAATTGAATTTACAAAATCATTAGGACGAGTTTCTCGATCAAAAGCATAATTAACTCCAGTGGATATTACCAAATTACTATTCCGACTCAAAAGTATCCGTTTACCAAAACTACCTGTTACTTGACTGTAGTAATCAATATCTGGATTAATATAGCCAATTACACCTCCAGAAAAATTCCATCCATTTGCAGTATTTTTACTAAAATCTACGCCACCATAAGCCTTAATTTCTTCTGCACCTATCACACCTGTGTAATATCTCAATGCTTCTTTAGTTCCTGTAATATTTCCTGTAAAACTTAGATGTGGCGCATATTTTGTTTCTTCTCTATATCTGTTAGATGTGACATTATTAACTTCTTGATTGAGAGTTGTCACATAAACCTGAGTATGAAAATCTTGTAAATCGAGTGTAGAAACAACTTGATTATTAATATTAGAAACAAAACTTACATTCGAGCCATATCCCCCTTCTCCACCACCAGAGGATGAAACTGTCTGAGGTCCAGTTTGTTCAAAACGAGTAGAAATATCAGACCTGCGTTTAATAACAGGTGATGCACCTAACCAAATACCATTGAATGTAGCAGCAGGTACTTGACTCAAATTTTCTGCGTTTGACGGTACACTCTGCGCTCTAGCAATTCCCCCATGATAAGCAGTCAAACTATTAGCAGGAAGTCTGACATTATTAGCAGCTAAAAACAAATTATTGTTGACATTTGAGTTAGCTTTATTTTCTGAACTAGCAATATTAGGTATAATATCAGGTAACAAAATATATCCTAATTGCAAAGCTGTATTCAATAAAGTATTATCATCATTTAAAACAAAGCTAAATCCCCTTAATGTCCGACCCATTACAGCTTCACGATCATTCACTTTTACAATCTGTCTAATTCTCGAATAAATTGCTACGGGTGTATTATCTATTTCTTCTTTTCTGGTGACAGATAGTTGATTTCCGGTACTATTACCAACAAATGATCCTGTATTAGGCAAATATAAATCAATACCAACTTCTTGACCATTAGCCCCTGATTGAAACCCAGGTTGGCGAATTGCAATTACTGTTTCTGGTGTGACGACATCACCCAATTTTGCAGTTTGAAAAATTCGTCTTGGTGTTAATGTATCAGGGTTAATATCAGCAGATTTTAAGCCAGGAATGTATGTGCATACTTGGTCTGGATTTCCGCCAGGTAAGATACATGAACCTGTCATACTGAATTGGAGATGTGTACCCAATAAAGTCCGGGGTTCTTGGAAATTAACAGTAACTTCTCGGCTTTTTCTTACTGTTTGTAGTTGCAAATATTCTCCTATTTGATCTACAGTAAAAATATTATTCTTTGTCATATTTTCTTGAACTTGTCCGTTAAGTTTGACAAGTCCATTAACATCAAAATTAGTATTTTGATTACTACCAAAATTAGAGCCTATATTAAATTGTCTGGCAGTTAAATGATTAATTAATGCCCCATTTAGTGGTATGGTAGTTGTCCGGGGATGAATTTTTTGTTCATTTGCTGTTCTCGGAGAAATAATATATTCTTGTTGAGATTGGGGTGTTTTTTCTGTTGGTAATTCTTGATTAATATCCAATTCATCAACTTTCGGTTGTGGATCTACCAGAGAATCTAGTGTATCTAGTTGTTTGTTCCTAGATTCTACTTGACTAATTTGATTAGAAGTACAGGAATTAACTGGATCATTATTTTTGGCTAAATCTGTGAATGCGGTAAATTTTGGTTGTTCAGTATTGTTGGGAAAACAAGATGGAGATGGGGAATTAGTGCTGATTAAATCTGTTACCTGTGTCTGCTGAATAGAATTAGATAAAGATGCTTGTAATTGATTTTCTGAATTGGATACAATTGTCGAAGATTTCAGATTAGCAATTAAGACAGAAGCATTTTCAGATTCAGGGGTGACTGATAATTCTAATTTGCTATTATTATTAAAACTTTCAAGTTCTAATGTGCTTGTGGATATATCAGCACGAACTGTTTTAGGAAAGGATATTGTTGCTGTACTAAATAATAATACAAGGGCAAGCTTTAAGTTTTTGCGCCACGAATTTATCATACATAGTTAATATATAGGACTTCTATTTAATTTCATTTATTGCTTTTGTATTTACCCTATTTATTGACAGGGTAAGCTAGAGACACGCACAAATCATGTCTCTAACAGATTAAGGAAGTGGTTAAATTTTAGATGAATGCACTAAACACTACTTGAATTAAGTGAGAGATCATATTCTCTATCAAGTAAATAATTCAGGGGTTGAAAAAACTAAAAACCAGTTTCAATAGATCCGATAGGAGTTTCGGTAAAGGTAGCGATAGAGTTAGCTTGGCTGCTTCCTAAAGCAGTATCTATACCACCTTTAAGAGTGACGTTGTTGTAAACTTCTTCTTCAAGATTTACGCCATCGTCAAAGGAATAAGATCCACTATCGCTAATTAATTCGATTACGCCAGCACTTCCCAAGGCTGCTGCTGAAACAATACCAAAGTTACTGGTGGCTGTAGCAGCCGCATCATTTTTACCAACTGCTCCAGCAGCAGCCATTCCAGTTACTACACCATTAGCATCAAGTGTAGCTGCTACCGCTCCAGCAGCACCACCTTCACCAGCAGAAGCTACAGAACCAAAGCCAAATACACTAGCGGAAACTGCAACTAAGGCGATCGCTAATTTCTTGTTCAATTTCATTGATTTATATTCCTTTTATTGAAAGTTTAATGTACTTGCGATCTACGCACCTTACATCTGTGCTGTGGGAAATTTCACTATTTCAGTTACTGTTAAAGCCAGTGACTTTATCAACACAAACTGTTGATTTTAAGGTGTAATTACCGTTCAGTATCCAAGGTGAAAAACATTATATTTCAGCACAGGTTAAGTTAAATTTTGATTAAACTTTGCAGTGCGTAAATCTTGTAACAAAGTCATATTACTTAAAACTAATTGTTTAGTCAAGCCGTTAAAAAAATATTTTAATTAATTATTCATCCCAATAAAATAGCTGAATAAAACGTTGTTTTGTAAACACATTAGATTAAGTCAATGCTAAGAAAAGACAAAGCTTGAGCTTTTATTTTCATAATATTCCTATCTTCGATGCAGCCAATTCCACAAATCAATAAATTAGGGTACATTTTTATAAATGCACCCTAATCAAGTAACGTATTTTAAGCTTTGTTCTCTAATTGAGTCTCAATTACTAATTAGTTAATCAAAACATCTGGTTAAAGCTAGTAATGGATAATTGGTAATAGGTAATTCATAATACAATTCCTATTTTTATCCTGTTCATTCTTTTAATTCCGAGAAAGCGGTACTAGTATTACATCAAGAATTAAGTACCAATGATGCCGCCATCATTTTTTGTGATTACCACTGTCGCAGAACGGGGACGACCTTGTGGACCATAACCTTGACTGTGTGGCCAGTTGCTATGGGTTGTAGGATTAGCAACAGTTCCGCTATCGCCTGGGTGCTGAATATTAATGAACATAGTTCTGTGATCAGGTGTAGTGGTTACACCAGTCACTTCACAATCAGTAGGCGCAGTTAAAAACAACTTAACTTGTCTAGGATCATTAGGATTGGCACAAACCATTGAGTTACTACCAATGTTGGCAACACTACCCATGCCATCACCTGAATGGTCAGTTTGAATCCACAGACGACCGTAGGCATCGAACCACAGACCATCTGGACTCACAAAGTCGTCACCATTGATATTACCTTGACGATTCGGGTCACTATTTTGCTCGTCACCAGCTACAACGTAAATATCCCAACTAAAGGTAGTAGCAGTAACACTGCGTCCAGTTTCACGCCAACGAATAATGTGACCGTAAATGTTGCTTGCTCTGGGGTTAGCAGCATCAACAGGAGGACGCGCACTGCCTCCAGAAGTTGTACCATCGGGGTTATTCACAGAGGACGGACTTGTTCCGCGACGACTGTTATTGGTTAAAGTACAGTAGACTTCAACTTCATTGAACCCATTGATGCGGGGACGTGCAGCTATCCATTCTGGGCGATCCATCATGGTTGCGCCTACTCTGTCAGCAGCTTGTCTAGTCTTAATTAGGACTTCAGCTTGGTTATTAAATCCGTTTGCTGGTGTCAAACCACCTTGACCCCATACCAAAGGTAGCCATTCACCAGTACCATTGTCATTGAACTTGGCAACGTAGAGAGTACCATGATCAAGTAGGTCAGTATTCGCAGAACGGACTCTGGGATTGTATTTTCTAGAGCAAACGAACTTATAGATATATTCGTTAACGTTGTCGTCACCTGTATAGTAAGCTAGATCATTGTTGTCATCAACAACATATTGGGCGCTCTCGTGTCTGATGCGACCCATGGAAGTGCGTTTAACTGGTTTGCTGTCAGGATCATAAGGATCAATCTCAACCATCCAACCGAATAAATGAGGTTCTAAAGGATTGTTGAAAGCATCAAAGCGTGGATCAACCACAGGCCAGCGATAACCAGATGATGAACCGATACCGTAGCGTCTTTGTCCATTGCGGATATCAGCGGCTTTATCTTCCAGACCAGGAATGTTCGCAATATTCACTGCGGTGGAATTAGAGTTAGCAAAATAACCTTGAAAGTTCTCTTCCGCAGTCAGGTAAGTACCCCAGGGAGTTATGCCGTGGGCGCAATTGTTTAAAGTACCATAAGCTGTGTAGCCATCGTTAGTGCCAATTTCAACTGAACCAGTAGGTTCAATGGAAAATTTCTTGGATTTCATCAACGCATCACCCGCAGCTGGACCAGAAACGCGCATTTCTGTGTTACCAGTGATCCGGCGACCATAACGGGAATTGCGGTTAACACTCCAGGTATTGCCAAATCTGTCTTTAGATATTTCTTGAATAGATACACCATGGGCTGCTTGAGACTTTCTTGCTTTCGCAATGGTCATGGTATCGTTACTTGGATTACCACCGACATGAAGGAAATGCTCTTGGGTATATTCGTGGTTAACGCACAATAAGCCACTGTTATTGTAAGCATTACCTTCCACAGCTACGGGCAAACCTGCTGTCCGGTTGAGAAAGCTTCGTCCTGGTAAGGGGAAAAAGTGCATACCATCATGGTTTTCCCCGATTTGCATTTCCTGTGCAGCAGCATCTTGGGAAGCATCTGGCAACCAGTTTGGCGCACCGGGCATGATTGGATCACCCCATGCAGATAAAATTCTAGCTGTGTAGCCTTTAGGAACAGTAACGAGATCCTTTTGTAACAGTCCTGTGGCTGGGTTGAGCAAGTTTGGCTCGATGCTCTCAAAGCCAATACCAGAAAATCCCAATCCGGCTGGAACTGGTGCTGCTTCTACAGTTTGCAGGAAACTACTGACGGCAATATCACTAAATACAGTTGCTGCCGAAGCTGCCGCAGTTGTCAGTATGAAACGTCTGCGCTTTATACTGACACGCCCGATTACGTCTAAGATTGACTCGTTACCGGATGGGTTGATAGTTATATCATTCTTAGGATGAAACTGACCTTTCATTTTTGGTTCTCTATATTTAAGGTTTACAAGGTTGCTATTCAGTTAACTTCTTACTGCTAGGAGCAATTTAGTAAAGAAAACTTTTACAGATTTACAGAAATTTTTCTGAAATTTTCTTAATTTTTAAACAAACAATAACCTTTTTTTAATAAAAGGTTAAAATTGATTTTTGTCGCTCACACAAGCAAGAATTATCAAATCTATCTCAATTTAGACAACAAGGATTAATATCAGGTTATATATTGATTAATTCTAATTTAGAAAAAAGGATGTTTTCAATTAAAATCATGATGCTCTGATTCAATTGTTGATTTAACTAAATATTAAGTATTGATTAACCAATCCTTAATAAATATTAACAACACAATAATATACTATATATAAAATATAAACCATACAAAATCTCAGAAAAAACACAGATGAGACGTGACAACTTTAAAACCACAGTCAAACTTTTAAAAATGAATGTTACTGAGTATTTATTATAAATAACAGGGAAATTGGTAAATGCCTAGAAATCATAGTATGAAAAGACTCGATACAAGTTTAATTGTGAGGACAACGACAACAACAGAGAAATTACCAGGTACTGGGAAATCATGGGTACAATACCTGGTTGAATCTGTACCCTTTTTAATTGCTTGCGCTGTGTTTTTAAGCGTCATTAGTTTAAAAAGTCCTATTCTGCTTTTTTGTTTACTAATGGGTAGTTTAATCACAATAGTCTGCCAGCAAATTGGACAGCAGGTAAATTTATCAAAACAATGGCTGATATTATTGCAAATCTTTGCAGTATCTATCATCCTAAGTTTATTTTGGTTAGACTTTTTTGCCACTCCGGTATCTGCTCAATTTTTTGGTAAAGCTGAAAACTTTTTCAAAACTACATTGACACAAGGTACAGATAGCAGTAGCAATCCTCAAACAGCAGTCAGTTTAATATTCAACGTTTTGCGAGCAATTTATTTACTTTATATTGCTATTTCTCTGATTGGTGTAATTAATGCAGTTCGCAAAGATGAAGATTGGCAAAGTATTGCGAGAATTCCTTTGATAGTAGTTGTTGCTGTCACTATTGCTGATGTCCTGACAGGCTTTGTAATTGGGGATGGTAGTAGTAGTTAATTGTAAGAATTCATGAGTCAGGAGGAAAGACGAAGGAAGAAGAAGATAATTTTCTCCTCTGCTCCCCTGCCCCTCTGCTCCCTCTCACCTGTCACCTATTTTATGTCTGAAGAACAAGATCAAGAATTTCGTCCAGTTAATCAAATCTTAGGTTCACAACCATCATTAGGACCAATTCCCGCTGATCAAATTCTTCCCTGGTTAGTAATTGTTTTAGTTTCTTACTTTGTGATTAATGGCGTTTTTGGAGGGCTGTTTGCAAATGATTTTCAACGATGGTTATGGACAGCATTAATGACAGGTTGGGGAATAGCAACCTGGTGGATTTTAAGTGGTGGTAGGAGTTGGCGTTTTTTAAGCAAGTTTATTGGAGTTCCCACTTGGACAAGAGGCTTTGCTCGTTATCAAAGCGTGCTAGAAATTAACCATGAAACAAAAAATCGGAAAACAAAACATCAGCGCCGGCGGACAAGAAAATAGACTAACACCATTTGAAGATGCTTTACATTTGGCGACTATGCTCCGTATTTCTTTGAATAGCAGAGATATTGGGGCTTATATTCTCAATAAAGAAAATCAAAAAGATCGGTTTTGCTTTGTTTTCGGGTTTGAATGTCGAGGCATTCATACCACTTTAAGGTCGGAACAAATAGAGACTATATTTAATAATATTGAATCTGGTTTAAAAGATATTCCCGAAGGCGAAAAAATGACCTTACATATAGGGTCTTTCAGTTCCGATAAACAACGCCAACAAGAACTAGCAGATTTGGTAAAGCGGACACCATCACGGGATCTTAAATATTTATTGACAGCAGAAAGAGCGAGAATTCAAGAACTGAGTAATTCTGGCATTCGCAAGCCGAAATTTCTGCGAATTTATGTAACTTATACCATTGAACCCAATGCTAATCAAGCTGATGATTGGATTGAGAAACTTTTAGCAAAAACTGAAGTTTGGTGGTTGAAATTTAAAGGAGAACTGGGAGAAGTTCAAAATCAACGCATTGAAACTCTGATTATCAAAGCTTATCAACAAGGTTTTTCTCGATGGGAACAATTGTTATCTAACAAAATGGGTTTAGATGTTAAACCTCTAAATGCTAATGAACTTTGGGAAGAAGTCTGGAGACGATTTAATGATACTCCACCGATAGAAATTCCTCAATTACTTTATTTAGATGAAAATGGACTGCATGAAGAAGTTAATTCAGATTTAGCTAGTAGCAAATTGTTGATAGAAAATATCCACAGTACAACCTTGTTGATGGAATCTAGTGTACCCTGTGCGGATCGTCGTTGGGTAAATGTGAAAAATCGCTATATTGGGGCGATGACATTTCTGGAAAAACCAGGAGGTTGGCCGAATAAATTTTCTCAGTTACGTTATTTGTGGGATTTATTAGCTAGAGAAACGGTCGTAGATACAGAAATTTTTTGTCAG
Organism: Anabaena sp. UHCC 0204; assembly: GCF_009711975.1. Classification (GTDB taxonomy): domain Bacteria; phylum Cyanobacteriota; class Cyanobacteriia; order Cyanobacteriales; family Nostocaceae; genus Dolichospermum. The sequence continues at coordinate 54,143 of NZ_VIKW01000025.1, read as the reverse complement.
TTAACTGCGGCTAATCCCGCATTAGTCAAAACTACTTTACAACGAGTCCTCAAGCAGTCGAATATGACAGCAATGATGGCGCAAGAAAAAAGTAAAACTATTGATGTAAATGCTCAATTAAAGTTAAAGAAATCGGTAGCAGCACAAGAACAATTATATGAAGGTGCAGTTCCGATATATACGAGTGTAGTTATTTTTGTCCATCGTCCAACTATAGAAAAATTAGACGAAGCCACAAGATATATTGAAAACTGTTTTCAACGTCCTGCACAGGTAATTAGAGAAGTAGAATATGCCTGGAAAATTTGGTTACAATCTCTACCGATAGTTTGGGAAGGTTTGTTAGTTAAGCCTTTTAACCGCAGACAATTATATTTGACAAGTGAAGTTCCGGGATTAATGCCTTTAATTTTAACTAAAGCTGGAGATAAACACGGCTTTGAATTAATTGCTGAGGAAGGAGGAACACCAATACATTTAGATTTGTTTAATCAACATAAAAATTTAGCGTTGTTTGCCACAACTCGTGCGGGTAAATCGGTTTTGGTGTCGGGAATTTTAACTCAAGCTTTAGCACATGGAATTCCTGTAATTGCGTTGGACTTCCCTAAGCCTGATGGGACATCTACCTTTACTGACTATACAGAGTTTATGGAGGGGAATGGAGCGTATTTTGATATTTCCAAACAATCAAATAATCTGTTTGAACAGCCAGATTTGCGATCGCTCTCTCCAGAAGAACAACGCGATCGCCTTCTCGATTATACTGGCTTCTTAGAATCAGCCTTGATGACTATGGTTTTAGGGTCATCCACTGAAAACCAACTATTAACTCAAACAGTGCGTTCCTTGCTCAATTTAGCCCTAACAGCGTTCTTTGCTGATGCAGGTATTAAGGAGCGATATAAACAAGCAATATCTAACGGTTTTGGAACTACAGCTTGGCAAAAAACACCTACTTTACAAGATTTTCTCTATTTTTGTTCTCCAGAACATCTGCAATTAGATTCTATTAGTGGCAGAGTAGATGATGCCCTTAGTCAAATTCAATTGCGTTTGCGTTTTTGGCTTTCTAGTCGTGTGGGAAAATCAATTTCTGCACCATCTAGCTTTCCTACAGATGCCCAACTTTTAGTTTTTGCACTGCGAAATTTATCAGATAATGAAGATGCAGCAGTTTTATCTTTAAGTGCTTATTCGGCAGCTTTACGACGAGCTTTAAGCAGTCCAGCTTCGATATTTTTTATTGATGAAGCCCCGATTTTATTTGAGTTTGATCAAATATCAGATTTAGTGGGGAGAATTTGCGCTAACGGTGCAAAAGCTGGAATTAGAGTTATTTTATCAGCACAAGATCCCGATACAATTGCTAAATCTAAAGCCGCATCAAAGATTTTACAAAATTTATCAACGAGATTAATTGGTCGGATTCAACCAGTTGCTGTAGATAGTTTTATTAGCATTTTAAAATATCCCCGCGATGTTATTTCTCGGAATGCGACGGAAAGCTTTTTTCCTCGAAAGGAAGGTATTTATAGTCAATGGTTGTTGGATGATAATGGGATTTATACTTTCTGTCGTTATTATCCAGGTTATGAACAATTGGCGGCGGTTGCTAATAATCCTCATGAACAAAATGCTCGTCAGCAAGCGATGTTACGTTACAAGGATAAATATGAGGCAATTTCTGTTTTTGCTCGGCAATTAGTGGCTTCTTTACGTGGTGGGTAATTGAGGAATTATCTCACGCAAAGGCGCAAAGACGCAAAGGAAGAAGGAAATTAATAAGGGGATTTTATGAGGAAGATTGTTTTTTTTAGTTTGGGGTTTTTGTTGTTTTTGGTTTTACCGACTATGGGGCAATTAGGTAAGGTTTGGAGTGAGTTTCAATTGTATTCTGTGGATATGCAAAATTATTTTACAAATAATCTGAGTGAAACTTTAAGACCTTTGGAAGTTAGTAGTCAAAATTATTTGAATGGTTCTAGGGGAGAGTTAAATGTACCAAATCCGATTGAGGTGGGGAAACAAGTACGTCAGGATTTGTTTTTTTATCCGACGACAGATAAGTTTGAAAATAATCCGATTGTCCGAGGGAATGCGGTTAGTAATGAGATGAATCGTTTGATTCTTAGAGGTTCGGTGGAAGGTGTTATGGGAATTGAGGGACAGCGACGTTTAAAGAATAAGTTGGAGGAGACGGAAAATATTATTACAACTATTGTGGAAACTGCTAATAATGCGGAACAAAGTAACCGAAATTTACTAGGTGATATTCTGGCTAAAATTCCGACAATTGAAAATGTGGCGCAACAATTATCAGCCCAAACAAGTGCTAATCAAATTAATTTACAATTACAATCTCTGAAGGTGCAAAGTGAGCAATCAAAAATTATTGGAGAAACGCTGGCGCAAACAATGCAAACTAATCAATCTTTGCAATATTCTAATTTGAATTTAGCGAGTATTTCTCAACAAATGGAAGAAATGAATCGTGCGCGGCGAGTTGATTCAGCTACTGAGGCTGCAAGATTGATGCGGACGACTTCGCAAATAGATTTGTTTGGGAGGGAGGAGAATTACAGCAGAAGCCAGTAGGGGCAGGGTTTCCCCGCCCTTGTAATCAATTTACTTTATCAAAACCTGTGAACCCAAAATGCAGTTTTATATTTTGCAAATCTTTCCTGAAGTTGGTATTAATGAAACTCTTGATAGTGGTGTTGAAACTGCCAAAAGTATGGCGGAAAGTTGGGATAATCAATGGCTAGATTTATTACAAAATAGTTCTAGTAATAATTTATATGGTGCTATTACAAATTTGGGTGTATTTTTTGCTGTGGGAACTTTGCTATTTTTTATGATGCAATGGTTGAAAGATGTTATTTATAGTGAATATTCTCGCCCTATATCGGGTTTAATTTGGCCTTTTATAGTGGTAATGCTATTAAGTAATACGGGAAATGGTAGTATACTTGCTAGTTTGACTTTGGGGGTAAGAAGTTTTATCAATACTGTCAATCAGCAGGTTGTGAGTACCGCAGATGCTGATCTAAATTATCAACAAGCTTTACATATCAGTTTGGCTGAAGAAGTGGCTGGTTCTTTAATTCGTCCTTGTCAATCTTTAACAGGTGAACAACAAAATCAATGTTTTGCTAAGGCTAGTGATCAAATAGATGGATTGTGGCGAGAATATAGAAATTTGTACGGGGATAAATTTTGGATTCAAAGATTGGAAAATCAGGTACTTTCTTTAAAGTTTGGGACAGGAAATTTATCAGACACTACTTTTAATTCTTTGTTGGGAAATACGACACAAACGAGTATTAAAAACTTTTTAATTTCTTTGCAATATGCTTTTCAAAATTTACTAGAAGCTACTATGTTACTAATTGCAGCTTTGGGTCCAATAGCTATAGGTGCGTCTTTGTTACCTGTGGCTGGAAAACCGATTTTTGCTTGGTTGACTGGGTTTTTAGCAGCGGGAATTGCCAAGATATCATTTAATATAATTGCTGCTGTAACCTCTGCTGTAATTATTAATGGACCCGCTGAAAATCCTAGTGCAAATCCTGATTTAATGTGGTTTATTATTTTTCTGGGAATTTTAGCCCCGGTTTTATCTTTAGTTGTAGCTGGTGCGGGAGGATTTGCGGTTTTTAGTGCTATTAACAATACCGATAGTTTGGTAAAAAGTAGGATATAAACCAAGACATTTCTCTTTTCTCTGCGTCCTCTGCGGTATGCCTTACGGCACGCTACGCGAACGTCTTCCAAAAAAAATAGGCTTAACTGAACCGTATCAGAATATAAATCTGAATAATATTAAATAGGATGAATATGATAATATGACAAACTTACTTAACAAGAAAAAACCACAAGGAAATATTTTAAATACATTTGCGATCGCTACTTTTAGTTTGCATCTATTGGTGTTATTTTTGTTCATCCTCCAAGGGTTAAACATTCGTCAACTGAGTATTAGAAAACCGCCTAACTTTGTGCAAATGATAGATGGTAAAACCCCATCTGTAACTGATGATTTAGCTAGAGATCCTGAAGCCATTCGCCAATTTATTAGTAAAACCATGATATCCATGTTTAACTGGTCAGGAACGCTACCAATACAAACTATTGAAGCCTCGACAAAACCGCAACCAGATCCAGGAATTACAGTGAGAACATCACAGGGTGGAAATCAAAAAGTGACTACGAATAGTTGGGTTGCTAGTTTTGCGATATCAGAAGATTTTCGGAAAGGTTTCTTAAGTGCGATCGCTCAAATGACACCAGCAGAAGTTTTTTCTAACAACTCCACTCAAGCAATGTCAGCAGAGTTAATTATTAAGCGAATTTATCCCCCAGAACAAATAGAACCTGGTAAATGGAGAGTCGGAATGGTAGCAGATTTGATGCAAAAAAAACGTGCAGATGATAGAAGAACAATAACACCTTTTAATAAAGATTTATTAGTGCGTGCAGTAGATTATTATCCCTATCCTCTACCTGAGATTAGCACCAATATTCAAAAAGCAATTTATAGCAATCGCGCTCAAAAATTAGAAATTTATGAAATTCGGACTTTATGTTTAATAGATAACTACAGTAACCTCAGCAATGATAAATCCAACCCCTGCGGAAATAACAGAACCTCTGACAGCTTTCTTAGATAAATAAAATCCCAAGGACTTACGCAAAATATCTCTGAAACCCTTTTCTCTTCGTGTCCTTCGTTCCTTCGTGGTTTGTTCTTTCGTAACTTGTGCCTCCCTAATTACCCTAATTATGCAACTCATAAAATCAGAAACAAAAAAAAGTAGCATCTTACCACTTTTAGCCGTCGGCACATTTGGCTTACATCTATTTACCTTATTATTACTATTGTTTCATGGTTCTATTTTACAGGATTTAAAAAAGCAATTAACACCTCAAACTTTAGTACAACTTATTGATGGACGTGCCATAAATGTAGACCCCAAACCCAATTATGAACGACATCCAGAAACAATTCGCCGCTTTGTAGGTGAAACCATGATTCTCATGCTTACCTGGTCACGACAACAGCCACCGCTGACAGTATGGGAAATTAGTTCTCAACTTTTATCCTCTGATTTGAAACCGAAATTTCAATCAGATATTACTAACTTAAATGTAACTAATCAATTTGCCAATATTAATCAAGGAACTGAATATGTATTAGTCATAGAAAAGATTTCTCAACCCACACAAATAGCTAATGGAAAATGGGAAATAGAAATGTTTGCCAATCAATTAAATTTTAGTAGTTTTAATAATCTAGGAGCATCAATTCCGTTTAATAAAAAAATCTTACTTAGAGCTATTGATCAACCAAAAACTTTTCTCCCAACCAAACCACTACCATTGCATTTAGCCGCTTACCGTCTTGGAGAAGCGCGGCTAGAAATTTATGATATATGTGACATCAAAGATAATAAATGTTCTGGAAAATCTAACTGAGGAATACACTATGACTTCTTATTCAATTGATTTAAAACTTGCTCAACAACCTCACATCGAACCTAATTCTAAGAAATATGAATTGGAAGTAGATGCTTCAGATTGGGAATCTCAAATGGCCAAATTGGTTGGTTTTAAAGAAGAATCCCCAAAGGTCAACATTGACTCATTAGAAGCAGATATAGAAAGTTTGCAGCCTTCCCAGTTTCAGCCGGAAGAAGTTCCCACTGAACAACCTTTATCATCTAATCCCTTTGCTAAGTTAGCTTTGGTAGGTAGTGGTACTTTTGCTGTAGTTTTGGTAGCTGGTGTATTTTTAACGCAGATTATGAGTACCGGCAATCAAAAGCCAAAAAATAATCTTGCTTCTTCAACAGCTTCATTACCTCCAAAAATTGAACCCCGCGAGCAAAATTTAGAACAAGAAATAGAGACTCTAAAAACAAAATTGGCTCTGGCTGAACAAGTGCAGACTGTAACAGCAGCCCAGCAAAATCTAAGAACTAGAGTAGTTCCTAAATTAGAAACTCCACGAATTAATAATAGAACAATTACACCTGTACAAACTGCTTCTGCACCTCGTGTAGTTACAGTTGAACGCATCATTGAAAATCCCTTTTCTCCATTACCAGTTGTCTCACCAGTTGCTGCTGTCCCGACTGTTGCACCACCAACAGTCCCACTAGAACCGAAGCCAGAAACGCAACCATCTCCACCAGATCCCCTGGAAGAATGGACGAAGTTAGCAAAATTAGGTAGTTATGGTCAGGTTTATACGACTGGTCAATCTAGTGTAAATATGGCTAAATTGTCACCTGTTAATAATAGTAATGTCGCCAATCAGCCAACTCAATCTCAGCCTGAACCCACGCCACCAGAAGAAGATATTCTCGTTAGCCAATCACAAAATTCAAAATCTGTCAAAGTAGGAACTAGTGCTAAAGCTGTATTGGTGACAGCAGTATTTGGGGAAACTACGAGGCCAAATAGTAATAGGAATAATCAACAAGATGACAATCAAGAAATATTTGTGGTGCGGTTGAAAGAACCATTAAAATCTCTAGATGGGGCGATCGCTTTACCAGCCAATACTGAATTATTAGCTCAAATTAGTTCTATTTCTGAACGAGGTTTACTGCGGTTGGATGTGATTAAATTTATTTCGCAAGATAATGACAAACTTCAAGAAATAAGCTTACCCAGCAATGCAATTATTGTTCGCGCTCCTCAAGGTAAACCTTTACTAGCAGGTAAATTTCCTAATAATGGATCGTCTATAGCCAGAATGGATGCTGGATTATTTGTTTTGGGAGGTGTCAGTAAAGCCGCAGAGTTATTGAATCGAGTTGATAGTGAAGTGACTACTAATTCTGGTAGCACTATAGTCACTAACTCTAATTCCCAACGTAATCTAGCAGCAGGTATTGTGGAAGGTGGTTTAAAGTCTATTGTTCCGCAAATTGCCCAACGTAATCAACAAGCAATAACTCAAATGATGCAAAATACTAATGTTTGGATGATACCAGCGGGTCAAGAAGTGGAAATATATATTAATCGCACTATTCAGTTTTAAAGACAAAAAGAAAAACTTGAAATTACCCGAATTTTAAAAATGATGGCGATACATGAAAAGTCTCAAAGACTATATAGGAACATTTTCAAAATCCCCAATCAAAAATCAAAAACGGTTTTACTTCTGACTTTTCTGATTTTATCGGGGTCTATATTATTGTTAGCTGGTCGTGCTGTAGCTAATAATGCGGTTCTCCGTTCGCTGTTTTCCTGTCAAGCTCAGGGTTTATCAGGAGTTGTCCCAACTATCGAAGTTTCTTATCAACAAGGTACAAATTTAAGCTTTCTGCCGGCTGGGGAAACTATTAAAAAGGTTTGGTTAAATGACCCGTCGCAGGTAACTATAGATTTTGATGGATTGATGTGTATGCAGTTTGGAGAAGACCGCCAATTAAGTTCAGGAGATTGTAAAAAATCAGCAGCAAATGTTATGCAACTGCGGCGAATTCCCCGGCTAGAAATTCTGGGATTACCGAAGATGGACAATACACTTTTAACTGTAATTACTGAAGGTCAAGGTACAACTAAGCTCTATACTTTCAGAATTCTCTATCAAGATACTGCTCCTGGTTATCACACTTTAGCTATTTATCCAGATTCAAATGGAGCAAATTGTGTACAGTAGTAGTATGTCAATAGGCGATTATAAAGATGCCTCCGGCACGCTAACGCGAACGCGGCTACACAGACAAAACCCACCTTTGTGGGTTCAAGAGTTTTGGTTTTTTATTAGTCCACCTTCGCGTAGCGTAGAAATAGGTGGACTGCGTTTGTGTAGTAGTGAATTATATTCGCCGGAAACTTGACTACTTTTCAATCATTCTCTTATTCTCTTATGAGTTTGGCTCTTTTTTATCCTTTGCATCTTTTTTCGGCTTTTTCACTTCTTTGTTACTTTTTCTTTCTTTAGACATCAGTTTTACCCAACTAGGTTTACTTGTCAAAACTTCCTGATTCTGTTGTTACTAAATCAGGGTGTAGCTTACCTGATCTGTTTTGAAAACAGAAAAAAAAGAATTGCTCATTTATGCTACTTTTTACTACAATACATTGTAATTTAATTTTGTTGTAAATTTGATTAAATGTGACACAAAACTTTAAATACTCTGTATCCATGTCTAATTGAGATTCTGAGTTTCCTCTTCCCTTGCGGTTGGGGGTGAGTTTTTGTGTCTTATTCAATCGAAAAATGCTATATTTTATAATTTATTAGGTAATGATTAAATGAATCCAGTAGATATTATCATTCTTTCCAATGGACCAGGAGAAGTTACAACTTGGGTTCGTCCTGTTGTCAAAGCATTAAGAAAACAATTAGGTGATGATATTTCTCAAGTGAGAATTTCTGTAATTCTCTCACCTTGTCCTCATGCTAGTGGTCAAGAAACTGCGATCGCTCAATCATATCCAGAAGTAAATAGAGTACAAGCACCTGAGCATTTTTGGCAGTTTTTATTGTGGGGAAAAACCGCAGAAAGTTGGGATTGGAGAAGTCAAGGTGTAGTGATATTTCTGGGTGGAGATCAACTTTTTCCGGTGATTGTTGGTAAAAAGTTAGGATATAAAACAATAGTTTATGCAGAATGGGAAGCGCGTTGGCATGGTTTTATAGATAAATTTGCCATTATGAAAGCTCAAGTTGCAAAAAATGTCTCTCCTAAATATGCGAATAAGTTCACTGTTGTTGGTGATTTAATGTTAGACGTAGGGGAAAATGTTCATGGCGGAAGTAAGTTAAATACTACAAAAATTCTCGGAATTTTGCCTGGTTCAAAAGCAGCGAAGTTAACCCAAGGTGTACCTTTAATGTTAGCTATTGCTGAATATATTCATAAAAAATCGCCCCAAATTGAGTTTTTTATCCCAGTTGCTCCAACTTTATCTTTAGCAACTTTAGCTAGTTTTGCTAATCCTGAAACTAATAAATTTACCAAAATTTTTGGTTTTGAAGGTGCATCTTTATCTGGTAATTTACTGACAACTACTACAGGCTTATCTGTGGAGTTAAAACAAGAAAATCCGGCTTATGATTCATTATCTAAATGTTCTCTTTGTCTGACTACGGTTGGTGCAAATACCGCAGAATTAGGTGCATTAGCTATACCGATGATTATCTTATTACCAACCCAACAACTTGATGCAATGCGTTCTTGGGATGGTTTACCAGGGTTATTAGCAAATTTACCTGGAGTAGGTTCTAGTCTCGCTAAATTAATTAATTGGTGGATGATAAAACACAAGGGTTTATATGCTTGGCCAAATATTTGGGCGCAAGCAGAAATTGTCCCGGAGTTAGTAGGTGAATTACAAGCTTCAGAAGTAGGAGAAATGGTTTTAGATTTTTTAGAAAATCCCCAAAAGTTAGAGGTAATTCGGAATGATTTACGCAATGTTAGGGGTGAAGGTGGTGCTGGTGAAAAACTAGCAATTTTAGTAAAACAAGAGCTATTCTAGTTTATCAATAATTAAAAAGCGTTTGATCAATGTCTATTCCCTGGGAGTGAAATAGTTGATGCTGTCTATATCAACAGCAGGATGAAATATTAAAAAAAATCACTGATGATTGATAACTAAAGCGATTAGAAATCGCGGCTACACAGACGAAACCCACCTTTGTGGGTTCAGAAGTAACCAAAAACTTTTCAAACATCCTCTAACAGAGAACTACTTGATTTTTGCTGTTGTTAAGGATCTGCAAATGTGCTTTTAATTCCCAGAATTACCACATTGTTTTGGCAACAGTATCAACTTTAGTAAATGCAAAGTAATGACGAAATCTAATGAACACAATATATAGAGAGCATAAAATTGTTTCCCGGTTACTGGCAGTCCTACTGTCTGCATTACTAACAGTACCTTTGCTGACTAGCTGCGGTGGAGGTAATCGCACAGCTACACCGCCACCAGTTGATGACACCATCAGCGGTAGAAATGTGACTAATATTAACCCCGCTAACCAACCTGAAGTACAAAAGGGTTTATCCACAGGGCAGAAAGTAGGAATTTTAGCAGGTGCAGCGGCACTTTACTATCTCTATAACCAACATAAAAATGCTCAAGGAGAAGGACCACAGGGTAAATATTACCTTTCCAAGAATGGGCGCGTATATTACCGCGATTCTGAAAACCGCGCTCACTGGGTAACTCCGCCACCTGAAGGAATTCGAGTTCCCGAATCGGAAGCTCAAAAATACCGAGACTATCAAGGCTATAACAATCGTGCTACTGGTCGTGATCTAACTGGCTTAACTTCAAGTTCAGCCCCAGCAATTTAGTTTTAGGGACTTCCAAGAAATAAATTATCCAGATTAACGTTAGCGTAGCGTGGCGTTAGCCATACCGCAGAGGCGCAGAGGACACAGAGGAATAAGGGTTTGAGCGGTTTTTTATTTGGAAGTCCCTTAAACAGTAGAAGCCTCTCTCCTACCAGGGAGGCGATGAGATGAATATGCGTGAGATGGAGAGCAGTAATGGTAAATAACTTTTTGCGAAAAGCTAAAGATTTTCTATTAGGGACAGATGAATCGGAGCAAGATACCGAATATCGCGATCGCAATGTCCGCCCAGCCAGTGAAGACCCCTATGGCGACCCCGCAGATTCGGCATCTTTCGGTGATGTCCGCCCAGCTAGTGAAGACCCTTATGGCGACCCCGCAGATCCTGCATCTTTCGGTGATGTCCGCCCAGCCAGTGAAGACCCTTATGGCGACCCCGCAGATTCTGCATATTACGGTGATGTCCGCCCAGCTAGTGAAGACCCCTATGGCGACCCCGCAGACGAGGAATACCGACGTTAGAAAAATAAATTATTCAATTTTGTGGGATGGGCAATCTTGCCTGTCCTTGACCATTAGCGGGCAAGATTTCCATAGAAATTACAATTGGTAGAATTTCACCAAAAAAATCTATTGCAATAGATGTTTCAATCCCTAATAGGGAGTAAGAGAAATTGCAATTAAGATTTTTCCTGTGTTTTTAAATGGCATCACTTGTTTCAATCCCTAATAGGGAGTAAGAGAAATTGCAATACGCATCTGTAGACCCCACAAAATATTAATTAAAGTTTCAATCCCTAATAGGGAGTAAGAGAAATTGCAATTGCTCTCAAATCCTCCCGTTGGTAGTGTATGGCGTTTCAATCCCTAATAGGGAGTAAGAGAAATTGCAATTTGGTCTGTGTGTGTGTTTTGCTTTCTCTTACCCCGTTTCAATCCCTAATAGGGAGTAAGAGAAATTGCAATATGGTAGCACTGTTGTACCTGACACTACTACTGAGTTTCAATCCCTAATAGGGAGTAAGAGAAATTGCAATCTATGCAGCCATGCTTGAGCTTTACAGAGAGCAAAAGCCGTTTCAATCCCTAATAGGGAGTAAGAGAAATTGCAATTAGCTCGAATTCTGTTACTTCAATGGGCGCGTAAGTTTCAATCCCTAATAGGGAGTAAGAGAAATTGCAATAGCGAGGCGCTGGAAGCCTGACTGTATTTGATTTTCAAGGTTCGGTTGCGCGACACTTATTATCATAGTCCATTTCAGAAATTGTGTCAAGAGGGAAAATAGCTGAAACCTTTGCTGTGTAAGGTGCGCGGCAGGGTAAAGCCAAAAAAACCATCAAAGCCTTATGTAGGTATAACTTCAGGCATTTTTTGAGAAACTGGATTTTTTACACCCACCCCCTCGCGCATTAAGCAAAGAAAATCGTCGTATCAAGGGGTTGTTCACCACCAATTCTTTCTACTTTCCCAAAACAGCAAGCACAGAGAAAATAAAAACGGATGCTATCAGTTTCCGGCTTAATTAACTTATTGAGGCGCGATCGCAGTTTAGCATACTGAGTATCAGTTAACTGACATTCAAAAATACTATACTGCACCCATTGTCCATAAGACTTGAGAATACTATGGATTTTAGTACGGCGCTTATCCTCAGAAATATCGTAAGAAACAACAACATTCATAAATTGGTAATTGGTAATGGGTGATAGGTAATTGGGAAGAATAAACTTTTTAGGACTTATGCAAAATATCTCTGAAACCCTCTTTTCTTCGTGTCCTTCGTGCCTTCGTGGTTCGTTCTTTCGTGACTTGTGCGTAAGTCCTGCTTTTGACTCTTACCTTCTTACTGTCACCTGTCAACTGTTCCCTGTCACCTTCTTATTTTAAAAACAAAGGTGGATACTTATCCGTTTCCCCCATTAAGTATTTAGCAAGTAATCTAGCTTGCCATTCAAAAGCCTGCCTATAAGAACATTTACGACCCATAACCGGATGTTTAAACTCCGATAGCTTTTTCTTTTGATACTGAATTAAAAAGGTTTTACGTCCTTCAGGAGTGAGATGAACAGCACCACTTAAAGGTTCAGTGACAAAATCGCCTGGTGTTAATAATTGCTTATTCAAAATTGATAAAACCACCGAATCTACCACCAGAGGACGAAACTCCTCCATTAAATCTAGAGGTAAAGAAGGTCTTCCATAGCGATCGCAATGCAAGTATCCTAAATATGGATCAAAACCCACAATATTCACCGCACCTTGAATATCATGACGCAACAAAGAATAACCAAAACCCAATAACGAGTTTACCGGATCAGTAGCTGGACGACGCACGCGCTTAGTAAAAGTAAAATCCGGGTTACGAATCAACTGATTAAAACAACCAAAATAAGCCGCACTTCCTGCACCTTCCAACCCACGCAAAGAGTTAATATTGTGAGTAGAATCAATGGGTGCGATCGTTTGTTCAATGCGAGTAATATATTTAGATAAATCAACATCAGATTCTCGTTGACAACGCATCAAAATTTGACGATAATTTTTCAACTTCCCCCTCACAAAACTTTGCACAACATGAACAGCTTGGGAAGACTCTCCAGCAGCTTGCCATTGAGCTTTACGAACGAAAATATTTTTAGTCATTTCCGGTTCTAACCTTCCTAAATAATGACCCATTTCATTAATAAAAGAAAGAGGAATATGACGAGTCATTAATTCAGAAACAACAGCAGGTGAAATAGTAGCACGTCCCAAAACAACCACATCTTTAAGGTGAATAAACGGAATATCCTGAAGTATTTTTTTTTCAAACTTCACATGAATCCGTTCATCAACCTTACCAATAAAAGCATCATTTTGTGTAACGTAAAGCGTACTCATAATTAAATCCTCAAAATAGGTGACAGTGGACAGGTGACAGGTGACAGTAAAAAGAGTTTTAGAAATGTTTTGGTTTTTTGCATCAATTAAAAACCGATCAATTTGCCTCTTGATAACGACTAACTTTATCAACAGCTTGAGGCAAACATTGAGAATAAAGACTACAACCATCACAGCGTTTTGTTTTCACTGCTTTCGGCATAGCACCCGTAAACAGCAACATTTGTACAGATTCAATAGTTGCGATTGTAACTGCTCGTAATTCCGGCGTAATTTCCACTAATTTGCGTTGATGAGTTTGAGCATAATAGATATAACCAGAATTGATATTTTTTCCCGTCATTTCCTCCAAACACAAAGCCTGAGCGCAAACTTGTAATTCATCATTATCCCATTCTCCTTTACGTCCACGTTTATATTCAATTGGATAAAACTCGCCATTTTCAAATTCAATTAAATCTGATTTACCAATTAACTGATATTGATCAGACTTCAAATAAATAGCCCGTATCTGCCAAGTTTCATCCCGATTTACTTCCCCAACGGTGTGAACTCTTTCATGTAAACTTGTGCCTTCAATAGTATATTGATTATCAACAAACTCCCCAGCACAATGAATCCGCCAACAACGGTGAGGACAATAGGAATATTGATTTAAAGACGCAATATTCACATAATCATCAGAAGAGGTGATAGGTGACAGGTGACAGGTGACAGTAGGAAGAGAGTTAGTTTGATTTTGTTTAGCCATAGTTAATTAAAAAATTTGATAGATGACAAGTGAGAATAGGAAGATAATTACCTATGAATTATTTAAGATTCGATAACGAAGAGATGTGAGCATTTTGCTAATTTCTATAATCAGCAATAATGTGGAATTTGCTTGTTCTTGAGTTAGATAATTTAACCTGACTGCCAGCATTAAAAAAGTTTCTGTTTCCATTAATGAACCTTTAGCTATAGATAAAAAATGTGCAAAATCGTTTTTAGTTGTTCCTCGTGCATGACCTTCTGCAATATTGGCTGGAACAGATGCTGCTGCACGAGTAATTTGTGACGTAAGACGATAATTTTCTATGGATGGAAATAAAGTTGATAATTGATAAATTTGAACTACCATATCCATTGATTTCTGCCAAACAATTAAATCTCGATGTGATTCAATTTTCATAAATAACTCCTCTTCTATTCTCTCGTTACTTCTTACTTCTTCACTGTCACCTGTCACCTTCTTCTCACCATTCCCATTCCCATTGTTGTTTTTCTCCCAATACCTGCATATAAAACAAAATCAGCCAAAGCATTAATTTGTTTAATTCCTATTGCGTCCACATTGCCAAGAATGCGATAACTAATTTCACCTAAACAACCAATAAATTTATTTTCATAGTTGCTAATAACCTCAGTTCCGATATTAAAAGCACTAGGATAAATAGATTCAAGGGGAATATTAGTTAATTCAATTCCACTATATTTATTCCACCGATTCAGCAGACTATTAAATACAGATTCTCGCGTTGGTAAAACATTATCAAATGCACCTTGGCGAAAGGCTACAGGTGTGGAAAAGATAAAATTAAAAGTCCGATCTTTTTCATTTGCTTGTTCATATAATTGGTTATAACTACAAGCATTAGCCCAAGGTTGGGTAGATTGAGGTGTACCTTGAATGCTGGTAATATGTAAATTAGCTGAACCTAAATGCCAAGGTTGTTCCGGGTTGAGATTTAACCATAAAGGTGTGAGTTGACTAAATAAATTGTCATCTAATAAAGATATCCGCCACCAACAGGGAGTACCTGAGGGAATCTGTTTTTGATGATTATATTGTAGGGTGAAAAATTGAGTTTTATTTCTACTTTGGATTTGTAAAGGTGAGAGAGTAAAGGGTTTATCGGCGTTTGATTCGTGGAGGTAGTCGCCTAATTTTCTATCAACAGAACTGACTAGATTAAGGAATAAGGCGTGGTAATGTCTACCGGAGAGGAAATTGGTGTAGATGGGGGATTGGGGGGTGATGTTGAGGATGAGACTATGGGGCATGATTAATTCAAAAATAATGTTTATTAAGCGATAAAAACTTCATCATCTGGAAGCCGTAGCTGTTTACATTTCATAGCCATTGTTAAGATTCCTGATAAACCAGCAAAGAATCTATATTCTTTATCAGCATCATTACAAACAATATTTATTGGATAAGAAATAATACCTTGTCTATTTAATTGAAAAATAGCAGCAGCATTTGTGACGGGGCAAATAATTACTCCTGGTAAAAGATGCCTATTTAATTCTTGTATTAAGGGTGTTGGTCGAATTGCACCTCCAGCACTGCGAGTAATTTGGCAATTTTTGAAGGCTGTTAGTTTGTTTAATTCTGTATTTAAAAATTCTTGCCATTTATCATAATATCGCAGTCTAAAACTCAATTGATAGGTTTCACTAGCACGATGTGTTAATTCAATATAATCACCATTTTGCACAAATTCGTAATAGCGTAGTAAATGAAAAGGATCAAGGCGTGTTTCTTCAGATTCATCTAGCAAAAATCCGTGAGGATCACGAATGGGTAAACTTTCAAATAAACTAGAACGAAAACTAAATAAAGGTGCATAGCTGGTACTGAATATTTCCGCAAATTCTTTTAAGTCCTCCAAAACCTCTTCATCTTCTTTAAATAATTTTTCATATTCTTCTATTGTTGTCCGTCCGGCTTCTAAATCATCCCATTCTTGAGGAGATGTTACTTTGATAAATCTTTTTACAAAAGCCTGACCACCTTTGATGTATTTCCAATCTTTTTTAATTTCTTTGGGAGTTTTTTTAGCAATAGTTTCAGCACCTCTTAAAACGTTCATTCTGTAACGGTAGTCATTCCAATTTCTATTTCCACCTAAAACTGATCTTAAAGTTTCAAAAAGTTGAGAAATTAATTCAGCACCTGTTAAATTTTCTAGCAGTTCTTCTAGTTCCAGTAAAGGACGGGCAATTTCTAAAAATGCTTCTGAACGCCAGTAAGCAGCTAAAAAAGGTTTATCTAAACAGGTAAGATTATCTAACATCTCTTTTAGTGCTGCACGTCCACCAGAAGTATCAAGAGATGTTATATTGTGTTCCCAAGCGTCAGCAGGTAAGTAAGCAATGGCTTCTGAATCTATATTAGTTTCAGATTTACCCAAAACACGCCCCACTCTACCTATTCTCTGCCAAAATGCAGAGCGATCGCGTGCCGAAAAAATCAACCAATCTAAATTTTGTCTTGTTGGTTCAGGAGTTCTTTCAAAATTAAATCCTACATCTACAGTGCTGGTGGCTAAAATTATTTGACATTGCATAGCCCTATGTCTATCTTTTTTAGGTGCGGGTCCAGTAATGCGTCCAATATGTTCACTCAGTCCTTGCTGTTGTAGTAAATCTGATAGACGATTAATATTATCAAGTGAGTCAAGAATTACAGCACCATTTTCATTTGGTTTATCTTGAAAACGTTGAACAACTTCTGCTGCTAATTCTCTTAACCATTCTTCTTTGCTATCTGGTTTAGGTCTAAATTCTAAATTAACTGCTGTTTGTGACGGTAAAAGCTGACCATTATCTGCTTCTCCATCAATTCTAGCTATTCTTACACCAGCCTGTTTTAAATTGTCTAATGCTAATTCACAAGCTGGTTCTGGTGTTGCGGTGAGTAATACCACTTTCCGCCCATTTTGGAAAAATTTAAAAACGTGAGAATAAGCAAGATAAAATAACATTCCTACTAGCTGTTTAGCATCATAAAGATGAAATTCATCAAATATGACTGTAGAGAATTTAGTGTAAAAACCACTAGCGATATTACCTCTATCTAGCTTGTTGTATGCAAAGAAAGTTGCATAGTAAAAAATATCAGGGTTTGTTACTAGCAGAATAGGCGTATTAACATCAACATCATTAAAAACAGTCGCTGGATTTCGTAAAACATTATATAGTTTTTCTCCAGGACGACCCCCTACTTTATCACTTGGCCAACTTTTAATATCTTTAGCAGAAGCTGATTTAACTACATGAGGTAAATTAGCATCATTGATAAACTTTTGTGCTGCTTCTGTTTGCTGTTCAATTAAAGCATTAGTGGGAGCGATATAAACAGCACTTTTTGTAGGCTGATGTAATAAAACTGTTAATCCAGCTTTGGTTTTACCCGTTCCAGTTGGTGCTAAATCAAGGATAATATCAGCATCTTTTGATTTTTCAAACACATCAACTTGATGTTGTAGTAATTTTTCACTCATGAAAGATAATTCACTTGGAGATGCACAAGCTGAAATACTCCGATTTTCTAACCTGATAACTAATTTTTGATTACTCATTTCTGTTTTCTCTACCACAATAATGTAAACCTGCTGGTACAATCATTTCTCCAATTTGCCAAGCTGCACCTCGAAAGTGAAGATTTTTTAATATCGGTGCAGGAGGTATAGAGATTAAATCAAAAGCAAATGCTTGTATTTGTGTGGGTAAATCAGCAACATTTAGATAATTCTGACTTTGATATTCACCTTCTGGAAGCAATGTTATAGGAAATTCATTAAGAACATTCACTTTAACTTTACTCATGAATTTACCAACGCGAATATAATCTGGTAATGGCTGATTTCCAAATACTAATGTTTTAAATTTATTACCTCTTTCAATCATTCGTAATCTTCCAGTTTGTGGAAAATTACTTGGTCTAAATGAACTTGGTTTTTTTCCTTGACGTTGTAATGGTAAATCTTCTCTTGCAGTTGCCACACGATTATTAGTCATTGCATACCAGTAAGCATCAGAAAGAGCGTTAAAACGTTCAAATCTAAATGTGATTCTACCTACTGGTGAAGCTGGTAAAATATAGCAAGATTGAGCTATTGATTGAAAATCTTCTTTGTAGGTTGGTCGTCCTGTAGCCTGACCTTGAAGACGGTAGGGGGAATTTACCCAACCTAAAGCATAGGTTAAAGCGTAATTCCCAATTACCCCCTCAGTGTAATAGGTGTCAGACAACTCCCTAGAGGCAAAAAAGACTGGTTCAAGACAGTTTAATTCAATAAGTTTTGCCTGATGAAAAGGAATTGTTGACATAATTTAACTCTCTACTTCAACTAGAGTATTTTTACCTTTACCTTTGCCTTTGTTTTTGTTTTTTTCAGGTGCAACTTGACGGAAAGGTTCATAAGATTGACTTAAACGTTTCAGAAAAGTATCACGTTCAGCTTCTGACCAGTGGGTTTCTACATCAGTGATTAAATTTGTTAATTCTTCATCAGATAGTTGCACAGAAATCCCTCTTCTGTTTTGCCAATTGGTAATTACTTTTTTAGCTGATGTAATTACTCGATTAATATTTAAAGGATGTTCTAAAGGTTCATCACTTAAAGCATCATAGGTAGATTGTACAAGTTCTAAAGAACTAGGCAATTCTGTAATACTGCCAAAAATACCTAATATTTGATTTTCCATCCTTCCTACACGACTGGAAACAGCACCGTAACGACTGGTAAAAAGAATATTTCCGATAATGTACCGTAGTTCATCAGCAGTTACATCTTTCAGAGTTACTACATCTAAAAAATGAACTCCTGGTTTGATGTATTCGCCATCTGGGACAAGAGATTGTGATGCCTTTGTATCTTCTTCTCTTTTTAAACGCATCGTACCATTTTCATATATGGCATTTATTGTCCGAGTACCTAAAATATCGTTAGCAGGTAAAACACTAAAAGCATCTTCAGTCCAAATGCGACTTTTCTGTGCGCCACCACCACCAGCAGCAAAGCCATAAAGGAAACAATCTATACACATTTCACATGGTTTATTTGTATTCAATGAACAGATAACCTCTCCTTGATCTTTAACTGTTTTTGTGTACAGAAGATTATGTGATCGTAAAAATTCGCGTCCATATCTACGTTCTGGAGCTATTTGTTTACGTTTAGTCATCACTAACCGAGGAATAATAGTTTGATCAGTTAATCCAGCCTGTACAAACTCACTAGACATTGGTTCACCAGAACCTTCTGTACGGAAAATTGTTTCAGAATGAGTTGTTCTCAAAACTATTAAAGAAATAAACCGACCTTTAGGGAAATTTTCGTATCCAGCAGCAAGAACTTTGTTAAGTTTTTCAAGTGACATAATCATCTCCTAATAAATTAATTTTGTTTGTATTTATCAATCTTCAGAATCATCTTCAGATTTATTTTTTGGTAGCTGCTGATATGCTTCTTGCCAAAAAAATAAATATGCAGCTTCAAGATTTCTTTGATCAGATAGAAGTTTTTCAGGACGACCTTGGTAAATTTCTTGATAAAGCTTTTTCAAAACTTCGTAATACTCCTTAATTTGTTCATGTTTTGTTGCACCTACTCGATATTCACGGATACGGTCTAGGCGATTATGATATTTTTGAGCTAAAGCTGCAAACATAAACTCTAAATCCATGTAAGGTTTATGTGAACGAACTGCTGAAGTAAAAGCAGTAAATGGTTCTGTTAAAGATGTACGTTTGAAAGAACTTCCCTTGAGGTTTGCTTCTGCTGCAATTTGAGCAGCTTCTTTCAAATATTTGGTTAAAAGTGAGTTTTCATTGGGCATAAGGCTCTCCAGTAAAGTATTTAACGGGTTACAAATCCGACTCCAAATAACACTCAAATTTGGTTCATCTTGTTCTCGTAAAATCCAACGTAACAAAACATAGTAAAGTTCAATTGGTCTATCACAAGTACGAGCCAAATCATACAAACAATCATCCGCTTTCTGAATACTTGCAACAGATATTGCTAATTCTCCAATACAACGTAGTCTCTCAAGAATTTTTTCTGCATCTTGACGCTGTTGATATTGTCCATTTCCGAGTAATGGTTGCAGTGCAGATGGAATTCCTTCTACTCTTCCATAAACATCATCAAATAAATCTACCTCCATATTGCTACTTAAAGTCAAAGGAAATCCAATATCCAAGGATAAAGATATTTCTAATCCTAATCTCAGTGATTTTAATAAAGCTAAAGAAGCGTTAGCATCACCCCAAACTAGAGGAATAATCACATTTGTATGTACAAAATCTGGACGTTTAGGTAAGGCTGCACCAACTACTTTATTAGCTTTAAATTCAAGCTGATTATCTCGATATAATTTGACTTCATCAACAGTGATAGTACCTCCTTCAGCATTTGTCGCTGATAATTGTTGTAAAAGTTCGCGCCAGATTCTTAATAATTCGGGAGAAGAACCTTTAGGTAATGCAAAGTGTAAATAAAGAGGATCTTGTTTTTTTATTGCTGGAAAATTTGCCCCAACAGTTATTAATTGATAAGCTAAAGCTGCAATTCCATCTGCTTGTCTTTTAGGTTCTGCACTAATACCACCTGGTAAGCGATTAGAAAAAGCCTGGACTTTTGTGCCAGGAGGCATATTAGCTGAAATTAACTCATCTATATCACCAGATGTAGAACCTAAAGAACATCTTTGTCGAGGATTAGCTTCTACATAAGAACTTAAATCATTAACTCCTATTAACTGAGTAGCAAAAGGTAAATTAACCATTCTGTTAACTGCTGAAATCATTTCTTCAGATACTTCTATTTCTTCAGAAGTTTGTGTGCTTTGATTTCTTAATTGGAAAGAATTTTGCAGAGCTTCTTGGATACCTTCAATTCCCTTAATAGCGGCTTTGGCTGCAAATAAAGGTCGTCCATACTGACCATTAAATGGTTCAAGTGCAAGACGTTGATGTTCAGAAATTCCAGTATGATGAGCGATTTTATCCCAAACTTCTTTAGGATTTAAACCTGCTTCTCTATAACTCAAATAAGCGGCTTTTAATCCCTCAGATATAGCAAATTCTTCTGCATCACTTACAGGTAATAATCCAAGCCCAGCCGCTTTTTTTAGTGCATCTTCACCTGCATTATCTCCCCATTTTGTCACATCTTTAGCAATCTTATCTGATTTATAACTTGCTTTTTTTCTTTCTAAAAGAGCTTGAACATTTAGCAAAACTTCATCAATGTTTTGTTGGATGGCTTGACGAGTAACCTTAATACCATCTTTGGTAGCTCTGACGAGGCTTTCAATATTATTACCAAAAACTTGATCAATTTTACCTTGCCAAACAACAGTTATTTCTTTGGTTAAATCTACATTAGGTAAAGTTGCACCTGCAAAAAGTTCACCATCTGGAAAAATTGCTAAAGGATGTAATCCATACTTTTGTAAAACTTCTTCACAAGCACCGAGCAATAAAGCTGTAATATAACCTTTGTCTTCAGATAAACGCACTCTAAAAAGGTGACACTTCTTCCCAAAAGCAACGGTTAATTCTGTTTCTATTTTGCGAAATCTTTGGGCATCGGGAATACCTAAATCAAACAAATCAGCAGCAATTAACATTGCCGCCCAACGTTCAATATTTGGGTCTTCTGGTAAAAATCTAGCCCCATCACTGGCACTGTGGCCTGAATGGCGTTCAATCAACTTTCTGACTAATTCTAAATCATCATCTGTAACTACAAATCTAAGAACACAAGCCTTTTCTAGTTGTTCTGTTAAAAAGTCTCTATCTCTAGCTAAAATTTTGACTTTTCGTTCTTGAGGATCTAATTTATTGAGGTCATGGACAGCAGTTGCAGCTAATAATAAAGGTCGTTTATCTTCTGGTACTTGTGCTATATGGCTAACTGTCAAAATAAACTGACAAGCAGAGTCTAAATGTTCAGCAAGGGTTGTACCCTTTCTCACACCATATTGATGATGATGTGCATGATTCTCATAAAGCTGGGGACGAATTTCACTGAAATAAATTTCCTCCAAGGATTTAGGAGGACGATTTAA
The DNA here is from genome assembly GCF_009711975.1 of Anabaena sp. UHCC 0204. Taxonomy (GTDB): domain Bacteria; phylum Cyanobacteriota; class Cyanobacteriia; order Cyanobacteriales; family Nostocaceae; genus Dolichospermum. The sequence continues at coordinate 32,090 of NZ_VIKW01000025.1, read as the reverse complement.
AAGCCGACCGCGTTTAATCATATTAAAGGATGGAAATTGTAATGTGATTTCAAAATCTATTTTCAGGTGGTCTAATTCTGACTCTATCTAATTCAGCAGTGACAATTGCACCAGACAATAATTCATTTCCGTAGAGCTGAATTACGCGTAAACAAACTATTGATTGTTCTTTGGTTGAGAGATTAACTAAGCGCAAGATACCACAATGAGGATTTCCCCGCAGAATTGCTAACTCTCCAAAATCTTTATCAAGAGTGACTAAAATTCTACCTTCACGATAAGCGGTTGCTAAAATTTCCTCATCACCTGGATCTTTTGGCCAATCTCCAGACCAAATCACATCATACTCAGCTATTTGTAAATCGGTAATCACCCTGGCATTAATGCAAGTATCTAGCAGTATTTTCATCTTGGAGACTCTATCAATAAAGGTTCAACTCGTTCATGACCAACTAATCTCCGTGCATAGATTAAACAGGCTTGCACATCTTCCCTTTCTAACCAGGGATAAGCTTCTAGCAAAGTTTCAATGGTATCTCCTGCTGCTAACATTCCTAAAATATGTTCCACAGCTAGACGACGACCACGGATTATTGGTTTACCGCTAAATATTTGGGGGTTAAATGTGATTCTGTCTAATAATGTTTGTTCGTTCATGGTTTACCTATTTGGTGAAAAAGTCTGTTATTTAGAACAATGTAAATTGTAGACAAAAAATTATCACAGGTCATGTACTTTGACCTCACTCGGTGCTATTTTTAGGAAATGGGAGTAGTAGCAACTACCCCCAATATGTAATAAATTCTATTTAAGCTGTCGCTGTTGACTTAATTACCAGTTTATATTCATGCTGTTGACCCTGAATACGGCGTTTATCAAACTCATAACCACGTTTCTTGAGGACGTGCATAGTTGCAGAAAATCGGTGGCTAATTTTTTCGACCAGTTCTTCTGTAGAATGCCAGCAAGAATCTGACATAACTTGAAGCATACGATCTGGGAGATTATCTTTCACAAAAAATTACCTCAATAAGTTTGCGCCGACATAGCCATATCAGTGCTAACCTATGAGATACCACTCAACATAGGTGAACTGAAGCAGCTTTGTTTCGGTTCTCTTTAATATAGCAACAAAATATTGTCTGTAGTAAAGAAGTGTAAAAATCTGGTAATGAAAAAATTTTTTCATGAGGCTTTTCGGATATATACTAAAGAAGCCTTGAGACTAGACCCTAATCCCTATCAGGGATTGAAACTGTAGTAAAGATGTGATCAAGGCATTAACACAACCTCATAAATCCCTATTAGGGGTCGGAAGCCAGAGTATATATCTGGCTTTTTTAGTATCTGCATACTGAGTAATATTGTTTTTGGCATTGGAAATACTTTATTAAGCTGGTATACAGATACAATAACTGTAAATTCCACTATATGTCAAGACTGTAATTACATTTATTTGATGTCAAGGAAAAAAGAGACAATTACACTGTCAATTCCCTCTGGTACAAAAGAACAACTAGAAGAAATCGCCCGCAAATTGCGTATCTTCTGGGGTAAGTCCCCCAGCGTGTCTGGATTACTGGTAGCGATCGCCCAACAGGAGTTTGAAGTCGGTGAACCTTTCACCCTCAATTCACCCCAAGTAGCCGCACTCCAGCAAGCCATAGGACTGCTGAAGGATTCCGGTTTTATTGAACAAGCGCAAACTACCTCTAGTTTGTTGCTAGAACGAGGCCAACTTGAGCTTCCCATGCGTCAATTGCTACTCCAGCAAGTGAGCCAACCGACGGAAGCATGGCGCATTCTTACAGACCAATTCCGCCAGAATCAACAACCATTTCACTTACTCTATGACAATCCTCAAGTGGGAGACCTGTCTTTTACAGTGCGTTATGCCGAAATTGCTTTTGAAGAGAAACGTTTTTTCTTAAATATTTGGTGTGATGAAACTGAAGATATTGGCAAGACTGACTTCCCAGAACTCATACACAACCGCTGTTTGCGTTTAGATAGAATTAAAGGTGTTGTCCCAATAAACGGACAATGGCGACATGAAGGGCTAGATTTCCTAGAAGTGTACTTACACTTTTACAAAGGTTTGATTAAAGCCTATGAAGCAAAACCTAACGACATCAGCAATGAAGTTATTGGAGAGGTGCGTCAAGTCGTCAGAAAAGTATCAAATACTTTCTGGCTAATTCGGGAAGTATTGCGTTATGGGGATGAGTGCGTGATAGTCTCACCGGAAAATGTGCGATCGCTCATTAAAGCCAAACTCATCACCCTTTGTCAACATTATAATTTAAATACTGAGGGTGATTAAACAACCTATTATGTAGGTTTAATTAAAGGTGGAGAAATACAATTATCTTGGTTTTCTCCACTCAACCTACATTATTTCTGATTCCGGGTAATTAATTTGAAAATAAAAACTCCTTAGTAACTTTAACTACTTTTATTATTTTTTCAAGAGTTCTAAATAGACGGCGAAACATATCATAATTTTGCTACATATTTGTTAAGAAAAGTTACACGGCTCTTAACAAAAGGAAATATTTTGTATGGTAGTTTCCCGTGAGAAGAAAGCACCACATCAGGTTGTGATCGTTGGTGGTGGCTTTGGTGGATTGTATGCAGCAAAGGCTCTTGCTAACGCCAACGTAGATGTTACTCTTATTGATAAACGCAACTTTCACCTATTTCAGCCGCTTTTATATCAAGTTGCCACAGGTACGCTATCACCTGCTGATATTTCCGCACCATTGCGATCTGTATTCAGCAAAAGTAAGAATACAAAAGTGTTGCTGGGAGAAGTAAATGTTATTGATCCAAAAACGCAACAAGTTATTCTAGGTGATGAAATAATCCCTTATGATACGTTAGTTATTGCCACAGGTGCGAACCATTCCTATTTTGGTAAAGATAACTGGAAAGAATTTGCTCCCGGCTTGAAAACTGTAGAAGATGCCATAGAAATGCGTCGTCGGATATTTTCAGCATTTGAAGCCGCAGAAAAAGAAACAGATCCTGAAAAACGCCGGGCTTTCTTGACTTTTGTGATTGTCGGGGGTGGTCCTACCGGTGTAGAATTAGCAGGTGCGATCGCTGAATTAGCATACCAAACCCTCAAAGAAGATTTCCGCAACATTGACACCTCAGAAGCGAGAATTTTACTCTTACAAGGGGGCGATCGCATCCTCCCACACATTGCACCAGTATTATCAAAAGCAGCAGCAGAATCTTTAGCAAAATTGGGTGTGGTTATTCATACTCAAACCAGGGTGACAAATATTGAAAATGAGATCGTTACTTTTAAACAAGGCGATGAATTGACAAGCATTGCCTCAAAAACTATATTGTGGGCAGCCGGTGTTCAAGGTTCTGCCTTGGGGAAAGTTCTAGCCGAAAGAACAGATGTAGAATGCGATTTCTCTGGCAGAGTAATTGTAGAACCCGATTTGACTATCAAGGGTTATAAAAACATTTTCGTAATTGGAGACTTAGCCAACTTCTCCCATCAAAATGGTAAACCCTTACCTGGTGTTGCACCCGTAGCCAAACAACAAGGAGAATATGTAGGTAAACTCATTCAACTCCGGCTTCAACGTCATACTTTGCCAGAATTTCACTACACTGATGTGGGTAGTTTGGCGATGATTGGGCAAAATTTAGCTGTTGTAGATTTGGGCTTCATCAAACTTACAGGCTTCCTCGCTTGGGTATTTTGGCTAGTAATTCATATCTACTTCTTAATTGAATTTGACACTAAATTAGTAGTAGTAATTCAGTGGGCATGGAATTACATTACTCGTAATCGTCGCTCTCGATTGATTACAGGTAAAGAAGCTTTTTTAGAACCACAAACTGTAAACAATAGCAATAATTCCCAAATTCCCGAAAAGAAGCAGCCAGTCAAGCTCTAGGATTTTTAGTCTAGTGTTTACAAATTTCCCTATAATTGTGAGGATCGGTGTACAATGGGGAATGCTGTCTTTCATTAGATTAGGGAATTCATGGCGAAGAAGAGTATGATTGAGCGCGAGAAGAAACGCGCCAAGTTGGTGGTCAAGTATGCTGAAAAGCGGGAAACACTGTTAGAAGAGTTCAGAACAGCAGAATCTCCCTTGGCTAAACTAGAAATCCACCGCAAAATTCAACAATTACCCCGTAACAGTGCGCCTACTCGTAAGCAAAACCGTTGCTGGTTAACTGGTCGTCCTAGAGGTGTATACCGTGATTTTGGGCTATCTCGGAACGTTCTCCGGGAATGGGCCCATGAGGGTCTTTTACCAGGTGTTGTTAAGTCTAGCTGGTAGTTAGTAGTCAGTGGTCAGTAGTCAGTGGTCAGTTGTCAGTGGTCAGTTGTTAGTAGCTATTTGCTGTGAACCAATGACCAATAACCAATAACCAATAACCAATGACCAATGACTAATGACCAATGACTAATAACTAATGTGTTATTGCCCACAACAACGATCAATTCCCAGACTATCTAAGAGTAGATCGCTAACGGCGTTGGCGATCGCAAACTCTCCAAAAAAGCTTTTAGAAAAATCAAATGACTGCATCTCTGTCACAATGGCAATGATCAGACAACCTAAATCATTTTCTCCTTCCATACGTTGCCTCATAAAAATCTGTGATGCCCGCTGGGCAATGTTTTGATTAATTGCTTCGGGAATAAACTCTTCATCAAGCCAATGGAGTAAGTTTTGTTGTAACCATTCTCCTTCTTCTTGGGGATTTTCGGAAGGTGGTAGGGTAATGGGTGGAATTGCTTGAGTCATGTTTGTATATCTTAAATAGATTTTGTTTACTAAGGTAATCTCAGAAAAAACGCAGATTTAGACTTATAGTAGCAAATCGTGTTTTTCTAGGGCTTTTTTGGATTGTTTGCTAAATTATGCAGTACGATGTCGCGGCTATTATTCGAGGTTATGCTCAAGGTTATTTTCTCATGGCTGATGAGAGTAATAACCTGGAATGGTACGGAAGTCAGGAACGAACTTTGATTCCCTTGGATGATAAATTTCGCTATCCCAAGTCATTACAGCGAGTTCTCAACCAAGAAAGATTCACTGTAGCAATTAATCGTGATTTTTTGGGTGTGGTGGCTGGGTGTGCTAACCGTGATATAACTTGGATTTCCCCAGAGTTGGAAAAGATTTATTGGTTACTTTACCAAACTGGTTACGCTTATAGTTTTGAAACTTGGCAAGGAGACAAACTAGCAGGGGGAATTTTAGGAATTGTTATTGGTGGTGCTTTTATTGGTGAATCTATGTTTTTTAATATTTCTGAAGGTTCTAAAGTCGCAATGGTGAAATTGGTAGAAAAATTGCGCCAAAAGCAATTTAAGCTATTTGATGCCCAAATGATGAATCCCCATTTATCCAGATTTGGCGCTTATAATATTAGTAACTCTGAATACCATTCTTTACTCAAACAGGCTTTGCAAAGTCCCTGTTCATTAATTGATAATTGATTAATTTGGGGAAAAATATTCTTTTTCAATAACAATAAAAATCTTTGATAATTGACAATTGGTTAATTTGGGTAAAAATATCTCTCTTTCAAGAACAACAAAAACCTTTCCTGGCTTTCAATCTTATACTCCTTCAAGAAGAGATAATTATCCATTATTAATTGTCAATTATCAATTGTCAATTGTTAAGCAGGTTCTTCTTCTCTCGTCGTTTCACTGATAACTTCCACTAACTCCGGCATACTTTCAAACTCATCTTGACCGGTTTGATCAAGTAATGATTTTAAATCTATGGTCTTGTTTTTTGTCCAGTGAATTTCCTCATGACCTCTTGCTTGCTGGAGGATTTCTTCTTTAGTTGCCGGAAAGTCTATCCCTGAAAGTGCTTGAGTTACTGCTGCTACACCATAAGCTTCACCTTTATCTGGACCGCGATTTTCACGTCCTGCCTGGGATTTAGTAGCCATAAAAGTCTCCTTACATAATCGTAAGTTATTGATTCACCTTATTACTTTAAAACTATTATTTATTAACGCCTTCTATCTTGAGAATTAATTTGGATGATTATAAAAATATTTACTATTACTATAGTATGATGTTCAGCAAATAAATTATATATGAGGTTTGCGGAAAAGGTCTTTTCGTTAGCCACTCTAACTCTATATATATTTCAAAAATCAAAGATTAATTATATAGACATCATCCCCTAATTATCTCCGTCTTACCTTTCATCTTCAGAGAGATTTTTGTTAACTAGAAGGAGTAAATTTAAGTCTCTCTTCTGAAAAAAAGAACAGGAAAAAACAGGAAAATCGGGATATATTTGAGTGAGCGATCGCTATTCGTCGCTATTGAGGAAAAACCCTTTGATTTACTTAGCAAACCGTTTGACAGCAAATAAACTACCCATTAATCCAACAGTTGCACCAAAACTCAAGAGAATCAGAGGTAATAGTAGAGTTTGAGAGGTAGTAAGTTGTAAACCGTTGCGGAGAAATTGGATAAAATCGGGTTGATTGATTAGTAAGCGGTTGAGAAATTGTTGAGTGAGAGAAATAAAACTCCAAGCGATCGCTCCACCTAATAAACCAAAAGAAATTCCTTGTAGAATAAATGGTAGATAAATCCAAGTAGCCGTTGCTCCCACCAATTGCATAATTTCTATTTCTTGACGACGTGCCATGACAATTAAGCGGATAGTAGTTGTGGTGACAGCGATCGCCGTTAATGTTAAAATAATTGTAATTGTTAAAGTAATCCAGTTTAAACCCTGATGTAACTGGGCAACCCTTTTCACCGCTTCATCAACGTATTGCACCACCTCCACCCCTGACAATTTCGCTAACTGTGTCGCTAAATTTGGGACAACTTGGGGACTGAGTGCTTTTACCTTCATTTCATCAACCAGAGGATTACCCCCTAACTGTTGAGTTGCACCATTAATATCAGTTAAACCGAATTCTTTCACCAACTTAGTCCAAGCTTGTTCTTTGGTAATCACTTCCACACCAGCAACTTCGGGCATTTTTGTAATGAGTGGTTGGAGATTAAAAGCTTGCACACCTGGTTCTAAATAAACTGATAATTCCAACTGACTACCAAATTGATTCAACAGTGTTTCTACCTGCCAAGAGACTTGCAGACTTAACCCAAAGAGAAACAGTAACACTGTCACCGTACTCACAGCAGCCCAATTCATCCATCCCCCCCGTTTTAAGCCCAGGAAAGTTTCTTTCAGTAGGTAATCTAGTTTCGTGAAATATTTAAACATGAAAAATAATTGATAATGGATAATTGACAATTGACAATTAATAAAAATTTTTATCCGACAACGAACAACTGACCACTGACAACGAACAACTGACCACTGACAACTAACGATAGAATCAAATTAGATTATTCACCATAAAGCCATCAAGAACCATGCCCTCTGATATTGCTGTAGAGAAGAAAAAGTTAAAAAATCCACCTTTGCAGATGCACTACTTAGGCGATCGCGTTTTGCGTCAACCTGCCAAGCGCATTACTAAAATAGATGACGAACTCCGCCAACTAGTACGGGAAATGCTGCAAACTATGTATAGCTCAGATGGCATTGGTTTGGCTGCACCCCAAGTCGGGATTAACAAACAACTGATTGTCATTGACTGCGAACCAGATAACCCAGATCATCCTCCATTGGTATTAATTAACCCCACCATTAAACAGGTGAGTAGTAAGCTCTGCGTGGCTCAGGAAGGGTGTTTAAGTATTCCCAACGTCTATCTAGATGTAAAACGTCCAGAAGTGGTAACAATCGCCTATAAAGACGAATATGGCCGTCCTCAGACATTAAAAGCTGATGATTTACTTGGTCGCTGTATTCTGCACGAAATGGATCACCTCAACGGTGTGGTATTTGTAGATCGTGTAGAAAATTCCTTGACTTTAGCCCAGGAGCTATCTAAAAATGGCTTCTCGTATCAAGCAGTGAAACCAGTAGCATAGGGTGGTCTAGCAGTGTATTTAACTCCAAAAAGCGGTTTATTTTTAGGTGGTGCTTGTATAACAGCGATCGCGGCTGTTGGTTCGGTTTTTGAACTTAGTTATGGAGAACCAAATTTTGGTGTCCAAACCACTGCCATTATCCTAGCTTTGAGCATTCCTCTCACCGGATTCTTTTTTCTTGCCGCAGTGAGGGATGCACGGGCTAACATGAAATAAGCATCAGGTATATGAAAAAGGTAAGAGGATGAATGAGGAATGCACACTTCACCCTTTTACCTTTTATTTTTTATTTTTTACTTGGTAATTGGTGATTGGTGATTGGTGATTGGTAATGGGTAATTAAGAGGAAGATTGTCAATTATGAATATTCAACTTAAACCAGAAACAGCAGAATTAATACAGGCTTATATTGCCACAGGTCATTATACTAATGCCGATGATGTAATAATTAAAGCACTTAAATTATTATCAGAGTGGGAAAAAGAGTATCAGGAATGGGAACGAGAAACACACGAAAAATTGGCTGTAGGGCTTGCTCAAATTGAACGCGGTGAGGTTGTTAATAGTGATGTCATTATGCCTAGATTAGAGGCAAAAATTAGGATAGCGCGTGAGAATGAAAAATAGATGTATTCCTATTGATGGATATATAATTTTTGATCGTTTATTGAAAAATAGTATTGTAATTGTTCGAGTAGTTAGTGGATATAGGGATTTAGAGTCTTTGTTTTTGAATTTAGATGAGCAATAAAGTTATCTTAATATTTTAACCTTCAGATAGGTAAGATAGAATCATGTTATCAACTTCTACCCAAATACTCCGTCTCTCCCAGGGACATCTCAACTTACTCGCAGCTTGTCCTCGCAAATTCCAACATAGCTATTTAGAACAACTTAATACTCCTCTAGATCCTAAACACGAAGAATATCAAATTTTAGGTAGTCGGTTTCACTTACTCATGCAGCAAAAAGAAATGGGTTTACCCATTGATAGTTTACTACAAACAGATCATCGGTTGCAAAATTGGATGACCGATTTTACTAAAATTGCTCCAGATATATTTACACCTGATCCTGATAATCAAACTTTTCGAGAAAGTGAACATTATCGGACTTTGCAAATTGGAGATTACCTACTCACAGTCATTTATGATTTATTAATTGCTGATCAATATCAAGCCCAAATTCTCGACTGGAAAACCAATCCCCAACCACCAAAACCAAAAATATTAGCTCAGAATTGGCAAACAAGACTTTATCTGTATGTATTGGCAGAAACTAGCAACTATTTATTAGAAAATATCTCCATGACTTACTGGTTTGTACAATCAAAAGGAAAAACTCAAAACATTAAATTTATTTATAATGAAAAAAAACATCAAAAAACAGCAGAGGACTTAAATCAACTATTAAATAATTTCACCGAATGGGTAAATAATTATCAATATCATAATATATCATTTCCACAAATTGCTGAATCTTCAAAAATCTGTGAATCCTGTCAATATGCTGTGCGCTGTCACCGTCAAAAAATCAAAGAAGTAACTGAAAATACTTATTCACAATTTCCTAGTCTGGAAAATATTCAAGAAGTATCACTTTAAAATTTTAAAAATATGAAACCCTTTGATGATAACGATGTTATTTATGTTCGGGAAATAGGAATTGATGATATTGCTCCTATTTACCATTTAGGTGAAGAATTATTTACCAGTGATTTATATCCCTATTTATATCGCACTTGGGATGAATGGGAAGTAATTGGACTTTATAATACAGATCCAGAATATTGTTTAGTTGCAGAAACCGAGGGAGAACTGGCAGGATTTGTGTTAGGAACTATTATTACCAAAGCATCTTGGACTTATGGTTATATTTTGTGGTTAGGTGTCAATCCTAAATTTCAACGTCAGGGAGTTGCTGATCAATTAGTTGATAAAATTATTGCGAGAATGATTGAAGATGGAGTACGGTTTATGTTAGTAGATACAGATCCCACTAACACACCAGCGGTGAAATTTTTTAATCGCAAAGGTTTCGGAAATATGCGTCAACATATTTTCCTATCAATGAATTTAAGTAAACATCCACATTATGGTAGACTCATAGATTATGAACATCAAAAAGCCGAAAGGGCAGGTTATAAACGTACTCGTCCTACCATACGTACTCGGAAAACAGAAGCAATTCCTAATGATGTAGTTATCAATCCTTTAATCAATGAATTAGGAAAAGATTTAATTAATAATGATGAATAAATTCCTTGTCTCACGCAAAGGCGCAAAGGCGCAAAGGAAGAAAGAAATATACAAGTTGGAATGTGATCTAAAATGGAATGGATTTTAACAGGAACAGAACAACCCCCAGATTGGTTTATTGAATTGGTGAAAAGGTATGCACCAGCAACAGGTGGTAATTTTGCTGCTCAATTATTTTGGCAACGGGGTATTCAAAATGAGGAAAAGTTAGCGGCTTTTATTAATTATCAAGTTTATCAACCGGCTGATTCTTTTGAATTTGGACAGGAGATGGATTTGGCTGTGCAACGATTAATAATTGCGGGAAAAACGGGAGAAAAGGTTACTATTTGGGGAGATTTTGATGCAGATGGTATTACTTCGACTGCGGTATTATGGGATGGGTTGGGTGAATTTTTTCAGCAACATCATCAATTAAGTTATTATATTCCCAATCGGTTAACAGAATCTCATGGTTTAAATAAGTCAGGAATTGATATTTTAGCTGCACAAGATTGTAAGTTGATTGTTACTTGTGATACGGGTAGTACAAATATTGCGGAAATTATTTATGCTCAAAGTTTAGGGATAGATGTTATCGTTACTGACCATCATACATTACCATCAGCACGTCCGCCGGTAGTGGCAATTATCAATCCTCGTTATTTACCCAAAGAACATCCTTTATTTCATCTTTCTGGGGTTGCAGTTGCTTATAAGTTGGTGGAAGCATTATATAAAAGTTTGCCAGATATTCCTGAACATCCTTTAACGGATTTATTAGATTTAGTGGCAGTGGGATTAATTGCAGACTTGGTACAATTAAGTGGTGATTGTCGCTATTTGGCACAATTGGGAATTCAACAATTACAAGCTGATTATAAAAAACCAATAGCAGCGAGAAGAAGACCAGGTGTGGGGAGATTATTAGAATTATGCCAGAAAAGTGGCGATCGCCCGACAGATATTTCTTTTGGTTTGGGTCCACGGATTAATGCTGTTAGTCGCATTCATGGTGACGCTAGTTTCTGTGTAGAATTATTGACGAGTAGAGATATTCAACGTTGTCAACAACTTGCAGAAGAAACGGAATTAGCTAATTCTCGTCGCAAGTCTTTACAAAAAGATGTCCAAGCGCAAGTTACTAAAAAACTCAGTCAATTAGACTTATCAACTACTAGCGTCATTGTTTTAGAAGATCCTCAATGGGCGGTTGGTGTTTTGGGTTTGGTTGCTGGACAAATCGCCCAAGAAACAGGTCGTCCCACAATTTTGTTAAGTACGGAAGGAAAGGACAATGGGACAGATTCTAGCCCTTCTCTAGCGCGAGGTTCGGCACGTTCGATTAATGCTGTTGATTTATATCAATTAGTTCAAGAACAATCCCATTTATTACATCGTTTTGGTGGACATCCTTTTGCAGCAGGTTTGAGTTTGTTGGTAGAAAATATCCCGTTATTTACAGCCGCAATTAACCAAAAGTTACGCCAATCTTTGGGAGGAATTAGTCTCACTCCCACGGTTCAAGCTGATTTAATGGTGACGGTTGCCGATTTGGGCAAAGATTTATTTTTAGAACTCAAGCTTTTAGAACCCTGTGGTATGGGTAATCCTATTCCTAAGTTACTTATTAAAAATTGTTGGTTTGAAAACGCTTGGCATCGAAATCAACAAGATTTGAAAGGAAATAAAATCCAATATATTAAAACTGATTTTGATATTCGGGATGATTCTACTAAAAGTTCTTTTCCGGGGCTTTGGTGGGGACATTATCAGGAAGATTTGCCTATGGGTAGATGTGATTGTATTGCCGAAATTGATTTTAACAGTTTTAAAAAACGCTATGAAATTAGATTAGTTGCGGTGCGTTCTAATTCTGAGTTGGAACTGAAAAATCAGATTTCTAATATTATTTTAGATTGGCGAAATCAGGAAGCTTCAGGAAAATTAAAATCTGAAAAATCATTATTAATAATGAAAGATTGTCCTACTAATTGGGATAATTTACGTTTATGGTGGCAGAAATCTCTTGATTATCAACAACAATTAGTGATTGCTTGGCAAAAACCTCAAAATGCAACTCCTCAAGACATTTGGCTAACTCTAGTCGGAATTGCTAAATACCTCAGTCGCACACATGAACTAGTTACCCGCAGGCAATTTTTAGAAAAACTTGGTATTAGTGATCAAAGTCTGTATTTGGGTTTTCAAGCTTTAAAATATTTAGGGTTTATTGTTCAACGTCAAGATAATTATTTAGAAATATTATGGAATTCTACACATTATCAAAAACCTGCTGACTATGCTATTAGCCAATTTTTAGCAGCAGTCCGAGAAGAACAATTCCAACAAGATTATTTTTTCCATGTTCCTTTATCTATGATTGTTTCTATGCTTAATAGATAAGGGACTTCCAAATAAAAAACACTCAACCATTTAACGCAAAAAATCTCTAAAACCCTCATTCCTCTGCGTTCTCTGCGCCTCTGCGGTTAGTTAATCCGGATAATTTATTTTTTGGAAGTCCCTAAAATCATACAATTAATTTCACAATATATTCTCTCTCTCAACTTAACGGAGAATACGTCCTGACACCAAATGCTGACGCTTCCATCTTCCGTCAGGGATACACCCCTACATCCTGACTCCTAGCCCTATAAAACATCCCACCAATAAGCCATTTTGGCCTTACTGGTGGGACTTACGGTAGTTTAGTTAAGAGCTTTTCTCAAAGTAAAAACAAGCAAAAATCTGGTCTTTTCTTAGAAATCATCAAGAAACTGACCAATGCGACTAATTACAGGGTCTACTTCTTGAGGTATGGCTTGCGCCACGCTAACGCTATCAGTTTCAGGTTCAGATTTAGGAGGAATATAACTAAGTGGTTGCTGATCGAGTATGATTGCCAACTTTGATACTTGTTGAGTAAGTAACAACATTTGACTTTCCATCGCCTCCAAACGATGAGACTCTTGAGCAAAAAAACGTTCCTCAAAATCGGTCATTTGACGTTGCATATCACCGATTTTTTGCTCAATCGTAGTTATATTTGCTGACTTAGAAGGCGGTTGAGCAGATTCTGGGACACACAAAACTTTCCAGAGAGCCTCTTTACACAGGTCACTGAAAGTTTTATCTGGCTGTACCTCTAAGTAGTTTTCCACCTGCGCTAATAAGCTTTCATCAGCAATTTCTGGATTGAACGTAACGGATTTAACTACCTTTTTTGACCATTGGAACATCAGTTTTATGACCTAGCAGCGCGAACAGCAGCAGATAATTGCGCTTCTCCATAAATATACTGCCCCAAAGCATTAGCCTGCCGAGAAGGTGCAGCTAAGTAGGCATTGATTTTAGCTTCTTTGAGTAGACGTTGAACATCTTCCCAGAAGAACTCTCCACCACCACCTGTAATAATCACATCAGTTACCCGCTCTGGCAACCAAGCTAACACACGAGAGCAAATTTCTCGGGAAAACTGTTCTGTCAAGTTAGGCAGAAAATCATCTAAATTAGTGGGCTTACTAGCGCCTTTGGGACGGTAAAAGCGATCGCCTTTGGGCTTGTTAACCGCAGAAATCAATGCTAATGATTGACTATCAGCACCTTGTATTTCCTGAGCTACCATTTCATAAAACTTACTCATCCCAAAGTCTTCACTTTTAGAAGCAGCACGGGCAAAGCGGAAATTATCCACCATGATCATATCAATGGTTTGATGACCAATATCAACAATCCCCACAGATATTTTCGTAAAATCAGGAACAGATGTGGCTTTATTAGGTTGAGTTTCTGACCACAGCAAACTACCATATCCTTCAGGCATTACCCAGACTTTGGTAATGTTCAAAGTTAAAGATTCGCCTCGGAAATTCAAGACATGAGGTCCAGTCACCAAACTAGTTAACTGCGCCTTTTCCTTTTCAAATTGTTCTAAAGACAGGAAAGGTAAACCCAGGACAACAGCAATTTCATCTTTCAGTTTAAAGTAACCAGCAGATGATAATACTTTGACCAGTGCATCTTCTACTTTAGATTGGCCAACGCCAAGATTTGCCCCAAAATCTGCGGCTAACTGCCCCACAGCATAGCCACTACCTTGATATTCCAGCCACAAATCCATGAGTGGATCAGTAGCCTTGGCTTCAAATACACCGCCGCGAATTTGTTCGATTGATGTTTTTTTCACGTTAGAAGGAATGAAAGCCACATTACTGGGTTCACGGCTCACACAAGTTTTTGTGGAGGTTCTACCTAAATCAACACTGAGAATAGTTTTACCCGTAATATTGTTAGGTTTTACAGAATTCATTGGTGTGGCTGCTGCTGTTTGGCGGTTCATGGGAATCGCAGCGGCATTCATTGGATTAGCGACGGGGGGTTGGTCTGTCATGAAAGCTCCTCTGTAAAAAGTTATCATGCTCATCTTACAAAAAGGTGAGCTACAAAAAATTTTAGGTTGGGTTAAGTGTAACTAGAAATACGTCAAAATTCATAATAGGCGATGGTTAATTTTCTATGATTTAGGATTTCTGATGGCAGTTTTAGGTAGATGTCAGGCTTTTGTTGCTGATTTAGTGTTTTTACGCTTGTACTTGAGTTGCCAACAGATAAACACCATAGAGTCCTACTTTCAATTCCTGAAATTACTTGGAGAAGATTGTCATTTGTATAAATTTGGACAAAATACCAGCCCCCATTTGTCATAGTGGGAGAAAAAATCATTAATTCTCCCCACTGCCAGTTTCAGCTAGATAGTTGATGTCAAAGATTGGACTCTCGATTCGGAAGACCACTCTAATGGGTTCCAAACTCTTTCTTCTAAAGCCATTTGCTCAATTAAACTGGCCAAGCGTAAAGCTTTAAGAGCTTGTTCACCACCAACAGAAGGCTGATTGCCACCACGAACACAATTGACAAAATGTTCTAGTTCTGCACTGAGAGGTTGAACATTAGTGGTATAAACTTTTTCGATTAAACCATCCTGTCTATACAGGACTTTTTGGTTATCAAGGTGAGGATTTATCGCGGTTTGCCGATGTACTAAAATTTCATTATTGAGAAAATCTGCTTCTGTAAATGAATTTTTACAATGGGCTACTAAGCGGCGAATTTTCCGGTGAGTAACTTTGCTGGCTGTCAGAGTAGCAACAATCCCATTGGCAAAGCCCAAGGTGGCAGTTACATAATCTAAATAACCTGAGTCTAAAGAACGAGTTCCACTAGCAGTCAATTTCACCACTGGTGAGGCAGCTAATTCTAGCAGTAAATCAATGTCATGAATCATTAAATCCAAAACAACGGAAACATCGTTCGCCCGCGCTGAATAAGGACTCATGCGGTGAGATTCTAAGGCCAAAACCTCCTCAGTTTTGAGGACTTGGCTGAGTTCCCTAAATGCGGGATTGAATCGCTCAATGTGACCAACTTGCAGAATACACTGAGATTCAGCAGCAGCATTTACTAGAGATTCTGCCTCCGAAATACTAGCCGCAATTGGTTTTTCAATTAAAACATGGATTCCTGCTAACAGACAGTTGATCCCCACAGCATAGTGTAGCCGTGTAGGTACAGCAACACAAATTGCGTCTACATGAGGTAGTAAGTCGCAGTAATCTTCAAAAAAACGGACTTTGTATTTGCTGGCAGTTTCTAAACCACGTTCAACATTAATATCGGAAACGCCTACTAGTTCCACATCTTTCATGGAACTCAGAACGCGGGTATGATGTTGTCCCATGTTACCAACCCCAATCACTCCTATGCGGATATGTTGTGGCTGGCTGCGCTGTGAATATAGATTTGGTTCTGACATTGATATGCTATCTTGCACTATTGTTCTCTCCTCAACCACCAAATTTAGAGACGCTACGATCTTTGATCTTTGTACTTAAACGCCGAGTTTGATTTGTCTTAAACCATCCAGATGGTAACATAGTGATTATCTTTATGAAGAATTTCAAAGTTTCGGTTCAGTTCCCGCCATCTGGTTATCTTTTCGGTAAACAGTGATGAATTAGCCTGTTTTAATCATTTACTAGAAAAATCATCTGTGTTTTTGCTGACTTTGTAAATGCCATAATTCCTCAGTAGAAATTCTCAGGTATATGGTTAGGTAATTAACTCATCAAATCAATACCTGTTGTTGGTAGTGGTAAGTTAATCACCAAGTTATCAGTAAAATTACAGTTATCGAAATAGTTAATACTCACAGTATAATTTTTGGTCTATCCAGTTGTTGTTCTTGTTCGTGAGAGTTTTTTTGTACATATTTAATTTTTGTGTGTTGCATTTTGTTGATTTTCCCATCTTTTGGATGCAATTTGTGAAGGAATGGGTAATTGGTAAAATTCCCTTGTGCTTTTCCTATTTCTTCATCTCCCATTCCGTAATCTAACTATGAAAGCTGTAATTTTATTATCTGGTGGATTAGATTCTTCGACGGTTCTTTACCAAGCAAAAGCTGATGGCTGTGAATGTTACGCTATTTCTTTTGATTACCAACAGCGACATCGCAGAGAGTTAAATTCTGCTTTAATGGTTGCTAAGACGGCAGGGGTAATTCAACATCAGGTGGTTAATTTTGATTTACGACAATGGGGTGGTTCAGCACTCACAGATCACAAAATTGATTTACCTGAAGCGCGATCGCTTGATGAAATGGCGGATAATATTCCTGTCACCTATGTTCCTGCCCGTAATACCATTTTTTTAAGTTTTGCTTTGGGATATGCAGAAGCGATCGCGGCACAAAAGGTATACATTGGTGTTAATGCTTTAGATTACTCTGGCTATCCAGATTGTCGTCCTGATTATATCCAATCAATGCAGGACGTTTTCCGCTTGGGAACAAAACAAGGAAGGGAAGGACAAGCGATTGAAATTGTCGCCCCATTAATTAATTTGAAGAAAACTGAAATTATCCAACTTGGTAATCAGTTAGGTGTACCTTGGGATCTCACTTGGTCTTGTTATGCTGGCAATGATGTTGCCTGTGGTGTCTGTGATTCCTGCCAATTGCGGTTAGCAGCTTTTGCTGAGTTGGGTTTAAAAGATCCCGTTCCCTATCTAATCATCTAAAACTCGAATTTGGATTTGGTGAAGACGGGGACCAATCACTGAAATAACAGTAAATTCAAGATTTTGATAGTTGAATATTTCACCTTTATTAGGCATTTTTTGGCATTGATAAAGTAAAAAGCCACCCAAAGTCTGATACTCTCTGATTAAGGGTAAATTAAGATGTAAGACTTGATTCATTTCTTCCAAATTAATTTGAGCTTGAACTAAAAATGTGTGTTTGTCTACCATTTCGATCAGCAACTCATTACTACTATCAGCCTCACCTGCATTACCAATAATCTCAGCGATGATATCTTGAATAGTAACCAGTCCGACAATTCCACCAAATTCATTAACTACCATCACCATAGCAGGTTTCTCTTGCTGCATCATCGGCAAGAGTTCACTTAATAGCGTTTGTTCTGGCACAAATCGAGGAGGACGCATCCAATCTTGGATTTGGGTATCTTTGGTGATTTTTTCTAAGGCTAGAGGTGTTGCTAAATCTTGAAAATAAACTATGCCACGAATATCGTCTAAAGATTCGCCAATAATAGGATAACGAGAGTGACCAGTAGATGTGATTTCTTCAAGTAATGCTTGAAAGCTGGCATTTATGGGTAAAGCAATAATACTAGTCCGCGGAATCATAATATCTTCGGCGGTAATATCCCCAAATTCAAAAACGTTATTTAATAGTTCTCGTTCGGCATTTTCTAAACCTGTAGATTCTCTTTCTGTAGATATAATCAGTTGTAATTCTTCTGGTGTAACTGGTGGTCGCCAACTTTGACCAGTGTATTCAATTCCAAACAATCGTAATAAACAATGGGTTGATTGATTAAGAATCCAGATAAAGGGATTGAAAAAACGCACTATGGCTTTAACTGATGGACCCAAAAACCTAGCCAGATTTTCTGAATACAACATTGCTACTGATTTAGGACATAATTCTCCTAAAACAATTTGCAGGTAAGCAATAGCAAAAAAAGCGATAGGAACTGATAAAGAATGAGCTAGTAAGTAATTCATTCTTACTGGTAAAGGCCAGGAGTCTAGCCATTCTTCTACCAATACAGCAATTGTCCCTTCTCCAATCCAACCTAGCGCCAAACTAGAAAGGGTAATACCAAGTTGGGCTGTAGATAGTAGTCTATCAATACTACGTTGTAATGTTTCGACAGCGATCGCTCGTATATCACCAGCTTGTACTAACTGTTGAATACGTGTTCGTCGTACTGTCACCATGGAAAACTCAGCCGTCACAAAAAAAGCATTGATAGCAATCAGCACTAGCACGCTACACAATCGCAGCCCTACATCGGTTAAACTTAAGGTAGAAAAAGCACTCACTGTCTAAGAGGGTATAGAATTTGCCCACCGGGAGAAGAAAATTTTAGATTTTAAATGAATTAATCATTAAAACCTAAAATTGTATTAATTATTTTTCTCTATAGGAATATCAGACAATTGTAACTTGAGTTTTTGAGCAGGATAATCAGTTAAAGATAGAGATATCTGTTTCACATCATCAAGTAAAGCTGTAGGAATACTAATTGTACCTTTAAATGCCGAACCTTTTGCAGGCAATTCTGCTGGTAAACCTTCTGTAATTGCACTCAAAGTTCTTCCTTTATCATCGGAAATATCTAAAAAACTATACAAAAACCTGATAGATTCATTACCTTTATTCTGCATATTCACTCTTAGTAATAAATCACCTCCAGAATAGCGGACAGATTGCACCGACATGGTTACACCTTCACTCTCAGTAGTCACAGGAAATCCTGGTTGGAGGGTTTCTTCTGTCACTTCTGGTGGTTTTTCTGTTGCTTGGGGCTTACTAGATTTCATCTCTTCTTCTTCTAGGTTTTCTGTTTTATTACCCTGATTTTTATCGTTAATCCTAGATTTCACTGCTTTGAGGATATCTTCCTCTTTCAAAAAAGCTACGTTTCCCTGTTG
This sequence comes from Anabaena sp. UHCC 0204, assembly GCF_009711975.1. GTDB lineage: Bacteria > Cyanobacteriota > Cyanobacteriia > Cyanobacteriales > Nostocaceae > Dolichospermum. The sequence continues at coordinate 12,854 of NZ_VIKW01000025.1, read as the reverse complement.
GGGATTATTGGTTTTGCTATTATTAAATTTAGTCGTAGGACGACCATCTGGTGTATTAACACCTTTAAGCGCCATACTACCTAATGTAAAGCCCAAAAAACCACTAGCAGAACCTGCTCCCAACATCAGGGTTAACAAAATTAAGGTTAGAAGTACAGTAGTATTTATTCTCATCGCTACAAGGTGATTATACAAAAGGAAGAAATTATTTAGTCCTGCTCTATATGCTACTAGGGATTTTTGAAATTGACTAACAATTGATAGGTGACAGAGAAGAGGCAGGGGGCAGGGAAAACTTCTTAACAACTAACAACTGACTTTTATGGCTAACGCCACACTACCAGCAAGAATTGTTTACAGGTTGCAAAATTTATGATATAATGATTTACTGTGATTGAAGTTAAAATCAAAATACCTAACTAAACCTCAAAAACAAAGTTAAGATTCCAGTAAATAAGCGCTCTTGGCCGATTGGGGAGGCAACGAACTCATAATTCGTCTTCAGGCTGGTTCAATTCCAGCAGGGCGCACTTAACGACAACTTAATCTCACACACCTTTCAAACGAATTATAATATCGTTTGCATCAACTTGTAATACTGGTAAATAGAGTAATTAACTAGTACAGTACGGCGTAAGTCAGCAAATATTTGAATAAGTCATCTAAAACGCGATTAGCGCCAATAATTCCCCATGCAGAAATCCAAACATCACCTGTAACAAGATAAACCCGATTTTGTTGTACAGCTTGTAACTGGGACCACAGAGGATGATTGATGAATTGTTTTAACCTTGATTCATTGTGTCCTCCCAGAATTAAGAAAATAACATCACCACCAATTCGAGGAACTAATTCTAAAGAGATGTTTTCGTGATTTTTATCTTTATTTTCATATTGAGAACGAGGTAAACCGATTTCTTTGAGAATTGATCCACCAAATGAACGGCGCATATAAAGACGAGTATAATTAGCCCAAAAATTGACTAAAGATACTTTAGTTTGGGAAAGGGTTGTTCCCATTTTTTGACGCAAACTTGCTATTTTCTGATCATACTCTTGCAACAATTTTTCAGCTTTGGCGGTTTTTCCCAGTGCTTCCGCATATTGCTTTAACCAATCTTTCCAGTCGCTATCTTGATCTACCAATACTGTTGGGGCAATTTTAGATAGTTGTCCATATAATTCAGCATCCCAAGAAAAACCTAGAATTAAGTCAGGTTTGAGATATAAAATCTTTTCTAAATTGGGTTGACCGTTAGTACCAATTTTTTCAATTTCTGATGTTAAATCTTGTAAATAAGCCTGAAATTTATAATCACCTAATGTAGTAGCTGCTATTGGTTTTACCCCTAAAGCTAAAACATTATCTAAGCCTCCTAATACAACTACACGCTGTGGATGTAAAGGTATTTTTGTTTCACCCAGAGCGTGTTTAAATATTCGCATTTCTGAAGTAACATTTACAGAGTTAAAAGGCGCATTTTTTGGTGTATTCATTCCACAGCCGATAATTATTAAAGCTGTGATGAGGCTGAATACAAGTAACTTAATTTGATGATCATCAAGTATGTAATTCAGGAAAGTAGATACCCTGATAAGTAAATTATTTTTGATTGACATTTTCCTGATAATTAAATTGAGATTAATGATGCTGCCATATCTACAAATTCTGTAATTGTATACTGAGAAAAAGTTACTAATTCATTAGTCCCACATTCTCCTCGGAAACTAATACTTTTAGTAGGGTCATCAATCACATTACATCTATAAGTGTTAACTTTACTATCAGGTGTTGTAAAAGTTATTTCTACCTGATTAAAAGTTTCATCTTCGTTTTGATAAATTACATGATCTTGTACTTGGTAATTAAACCAATCCCAACCATATTTTAACATCAACTTTCGTTCTAATATTTGCACTTGCCAAGGTAAGATTCCCCAACCACGATAGACATTTTTTAAACATTGAATATCGCCAGTTCGTGTCAAAATAGAAGTGAAAATTTTTTGATTTAACCTAGCGTAATATCTCCCTTCTGGAAGATCAATCATAGTTGGTGCAAAACGATGTCCACCAAAATGGCTACTTTGCCAAACCCGTACATGAGATAATGATAAATCTTCTATTGTTGCTAAAGCTTGACGATAAAAAGGATTGCCATATTTAGCGCAGCATTTATCATGACTACCATGAGTACATACCAAAAAATCTCTAGTTTGAATATTGGTATTTTCAGATTCTAGAGTTTCATTGTTGATACACTTTTCTATGATTGGTACTGCATCATCAATATCTGAGAGGATATATTCTTGCTTGCTATACTTTGAAGATATTTCTGCTGTTTGGTAGTAGATAATTAAGCGAGTTTTCCCAGTTTCGTAATAATTGGCATTGTAAATAAATAGCAACCTCAGAGATGATGCTACCTCATCAATAGCTGGTTTTAAAGCTTGTAGTTTACTCGCAATATCCTTGGAATCTAGGGGGTTAGATGCCCAAGGTGGTGGAACTTCAATTAAAACATAATATTGGCGATTTAAGGCAGTACCAATGGGGTCTTCTTTTGCTTGACAAGATTCTTCTGTACAAAAAATATTGTTCATAATAAACCAAAAAACGAGAGTTGGTAATTTCAGCTAATTAGAATTATTATTAATAATCAAATATAGTTGTTGTGAGTTTGAGTACAGATTGAAGGTATCTTTTTTTAATAAAGTATAGATGATGTATTAATTATGGACTTTTTCTAAATTGATACTTAGTAGTTTGTAAGCTATTAAAATTTATTCGCAATATAATCATAGATCAAAGTTAAAATTATTACAATATTTTCTCATTAAGTAATGATTTTTATCCAAATCGAGTCACAGATAATTTTACCGGAGTTAAATGCTGGAAATTCAATCCCACAAGCAATTATGGCGAAAATATTCCCAGAGTCTAGTATTGAGTTCAAGAGAATCACAACAATCAATAAACTGGTGTGGTTTTCGCCTTTAATCCTTGTCAGACAAGGTTTTTAAGTAAAAATATTAATTCTGCTCACTAGCTTTCAACGTTGAGAACTAGTACACAACGGCGTAAGTAAACCAACCATTAAGAATTATCAAAAAGCTTGTGTCATCTGCTTTTTTAATTTTTAATTTTTAATTTTTAATTTTTAATTCCGCCTTGCGGTACTAGGTATTAACAAAAATACCATTGATATAGAGAACATTTTGCTAATTTTTTGCAAAATACTAAGATTAATCTTTACCCCATAAGGTGATAAGCAAAATTGATGTATTAACAGTTGCAAATTAGTGGCAATTGAAGTATGACAACAATTATTGAGATAAATTAGCATTAAAATATAGTATTGTAAATCAATGAGATACAGAATCTAAATTGAAACCTATACACAAAGCCTATACGGATGTATCTCTGACGGGAGATGGAGAAGAATCAGCATTTGTGTACAGATGTATTTTGACGGAAATAGAAGCATCAGTGTTTGATGTAGAAGCGAAGCATTCAATTTAAGGGCGAAGCATTCGGAAAATGAACTTGGGGAAAAACCGAGAATTTGTCGCCCGAATGCTTCGCCCTTACGACTCCTGTTGTATGTGGGGATGGTGCGATCGCCTTCGCGGTAAAATTTTATTAGTAAGTAAGTAGGTAGATGCTAACCAACCCAACTATGTAACGAACTGTAAATTACCCAAAACTCTTGGGATTGCTGCGTTCCACTCCGTTCCACTCGCAATGACATAGTTATAAGTTTTCCCACCTACCTACTTATCGTTCTATAAAAATCAGGAGAAAATAAAAACAATGGATAAAAGTATTGCGGATCTTCGCAAAGATTACACATTGCAAGATTTGAATGAAAACGAAATTGACCCTAATCCCTTTATACAATTTCAAACTTGGTTTAGCCAGTCTATCGCAGCCCAGTTACCTGAACCTAATGCTATGACTTTGGCTACCTGTACACCAGATGGTAAACCTTCGGCGAGAATGGTACTATTGAAAGATTTTGATGAACGGGGTTTTGTTTTATTTACTAATTACAACAGTCAAAAAGGACAAGAAATATCCGCAAATCCTCATGCTTCTTTGGTTTTTTGGTGGGCTGAATTAGAACGTCAAGTAAGAATTGTGGGAACTGTGGAGAAAATTTCCTCGGAACAATCTGATAGCTATTTTGAAGTCCGTCCACCCTTTAGTCGTTTAGGTGCTTGGGCTTCTAATCAAAGTGAAAAAATTGCGAGTAGGGAAATTTTGGAGCAGCAATTACAGGAATTTCAACGCAAATATGAAAATCTGGAAGTTCCTCGTCCTCCTCATTGGGGAGGTTTTCGGGTTATTCCCCAAGAAATTGAATTTTGGCAAGGAAGATCAAGTCGGTTACATGATCGTTTATTATACACTCATGTAGATGATGGCAGTTGGAAAATTGAGCGTTTATCACCTTGATGTAATTTCCTCAAAGCGTGGTGTGGTGATAGCTATGTTTGGATTTTTATGTCCCTGTAATATACTGTAAATCCCCGGATTTAGATCCCCGATTTTTCTAATAAGTAGGGGATCTTGTTATTTTTATTCACGAATAATTGCGGATGACTATATCTCATTCTGGGAAAATTACTGCATGATTAATTACTAATTGCTGACTGCAAATTTGTTAACTAGAATATTTAATATCTGTTTCTTAAAGTACAGACAAAGGAAAATAAGGTTTATATATTATGAACACGACTTATCAAAACAAATGACATATATAAATGTTGAGAATGTAAGAAGTTAAGATTTTTAATTGATCTGATTTCTGAATTCTTATAACTTTCTTTATTGATATTTTTTGATGAGTGAGATAAATTTAATTCTTAATACATCTTTTGCAGGTTATGCGAATCATACATATATTGAATCATATCCAAGAAATCGGGAATGGGATTGTCAATGTAGCTGTGGATCTGGCTTGTTTACAAGCAAAATCTGGTGATGATGTGGCGGTAATTTCAGCGGGGGGAGAGTATGAAAAATTATTACATCAATTTGGTGTTAAACACTACGCCATAGACCAAAGTCGTCAACCAATCAAGATGATGAAAGCAGCGATCGCTTATCGGGAAATTGTGCGAGAATTTCAGCCTGATATAGTTCATGCTCACATGATGACTGGTGTGGTTTTAGCAAGTTCGTTGAGATGGGGAAATAGATATAATTTAGTGGCTACTGTTCATAATGAATTTCAACGTAGTAGCATTTTGATGGGTTTAGCTGACCGAGTAATTGCTGTTAGCAAAGCTGTCAAAAATTCGATGGTCAAACGGGGAATTCCGGAACGAAAACTCAGGGTAGTTCGGAATGGTACTTTAGATAGTCCGCGCACTCGGCAAATATCAGATTATCAACCTTTAAATTTACAGCATCCGGCGATCGCTACTGTAGCAGGAATGTATCAACGTAAGGGTATTGCTGAGTTAATTGCAGCTTTTGAGGAAGTGGCTAAAAATTTTCCCGCAGCGCATTTATATTTAGTAGGAAATGGACCCGATAAGGAAATATTTGAATCTCAAGCTCAAGCAACATCTGTGAGTAATCAGATTCATTTTGAAGGATTTCAGTCAGAACCACAAGGTTATTTACTAGCTTGTGATATTTTTGTCTTGGCTTCCCACCGTGACCCCTGTCCCTTGGTGCTTTCGGAAGCGAGGGAAGCAGGGGCGGCTATTGTCGCTACTGAGGTAGATGGTATTCCAGAAGCTTTGGATTATGGGAAAGCGGGGATGTTAGTTCCGGCTCAGGATAGTCAAAAATTGGCTGAAGCATTGACAAAACTTCTGACTAATGCAGATACACTCCAGGAATGGAAACAGCGATCGCAGGACAATCTAGAATGGTTAAATGTTGCTCGTGTACATCAAGAAACATTGGCGGTGTACGAAGAGTTATGGCTGGCTGATAGAATCCTAAACGGGCGGGGAAACCCAGCCATTACGGAATCCTGACTTCTGAGTGGGCGGGGAAACCCCGCCCCTACTTAGGTTTTCAGTAAGCTTTTTCTCAATGTACGCAACCTTATTAATACTGGTTTTGCCCAGCGAATACCAACTAAATCATGTAGGATTGTGTAAAAGCAGGGAATAATAAACAGAGTTAGCAGTGTTGCTAAAGATAAACCAGAAAAGACAACGATACCTAATGGTTGGAGAAATTCTGACCCTTCCCCAATTCCCAAAGCGATAGGAAACATCCCTAAAACGGTGGTAATTGTCGTCATTAATATTGGTCTAAGGCGTTGGGGTGCAGCTTGTAAAATAGCGGTGCGGCGGTCAATTTTATCCCGTTCCCGAAGTTGGTTGGCCAGTTCTATCATGATAATGGCGTTGTTAACAACAATACCGACTAATAGAACTGCACCGACTATGACCGTAGCTCCAATGGGAGTTTCCGTAATGTAAAGACCGAAAATACCCCCAGCTAATGCTAGAGGAATGGTAAACATAATTACCAAAGGGTCAACGAGAGAGTTGTATTGTACCGCCATGACAACAAATACTAAGAAGGCGGCTAGTCCTCCTAAAAGTTGTAGTGATTTTTGTAATTGTTGATTAGATTCAACGGCTGCACTGGGTAAAATGCTCACACCTGCGGGTAAATCTAAGCTGCTGAGAACTTGGTTTACCTGGGAAATAGCCTGACCGAGATTAGCCCCTTCTGCTAAATTTCCAGCAATTAAAAATACCTGACGTTGGTTAATGCGCTGGATTTCTCCTGGTGCTTGACCTATGCTAATTTTAGCCACATCACTCAAACGGATTTGATAGTTGTTATCAACAAATAACGGTAATCTTTCTAATTGGGCAGTTGTTTGTAATGAGGATTCATTTAATTGAACTCGCACATCTATTAACCGATTTGCGCGTTGCAATTGCGTAGGAATAGTACCTGTAATTGCAGTTTGAATGGTGTCACCAATATCTTTAGCATTCAAACCCACATTTGCGACTCGTTCCCAATCTGGGAGAATTTGAATTTCTGGTTGACGACTATCTGCGTCAGGACGAAATCTCACAGAGGAAATTTGTTTATCTAAAGTTCCTAATACTTGACGACCGGCTGTTTCTAAAGTTTTAGCATCATTTCCCTGAAGAATAATGTCAACATCAGCACCTCTAATAGGAGAGTTATTCAGAATTAAACCCCGGACTTGTCCAGGAAAAAGACGCAAACGAATATCTACTAAGTTCAGTTTATTTAATTGTTGAGTAACTCTCTCTATATAAGCATCTAAATCACTACCAGATTTAAGGGTAATAGTGCTAGAACTTCGCAAGGGGTTAGAGTTAGTATTACCACCAAACAGAGAACCGCCGATTGTCGAAAATACGTAAGCTGTTTCTGGTTGATTGCGGAGAATTTCATCTACCGCTTTCATGACTTTTTGATTAGTTTCTAGGGGTGTACCGGGAGGAAATTGCGCCGATAAAGTAGCTTGTCCAGTGTTGATACGGGGAAGGATTTGTTGAGAAATTTGAGGAGCCATCCACAAACTACCACCACCTAAGATGATAATAGCGATCGCAATTGTTAACAACCGCCAACGTAATAGCCCACCTAAAAACCTTCCGTATAATCTTGTAGACGCATCAAACTGACGATTAAATTCTCGCAGGGGCCAAAAATTATTTAAAGAACTGGAAAATTTTATCCCCAATAACTGAGATGTCATCATCGGGACAACAGTTACTGCGACTAAAATGGAAGCTGCTACCGCAAAACTGATGGTTAAAATTAACTCATTAAATAGTAAAGAGATAAAACCACCAATTAGCAAAAATGGCAATACGGCGACTAAGTTTGTACTTGTAGAAGCTAATAAAGCTGATTCTACTTCGCGGCTACTTTGCTCTGATTGTTGAATAACTGATAACTGGGAATTGCGGATACCGTGGGAAATATTTTCTAACATGACGATGGAGTTATCTACCACAATTCCCACACCCAAGGCTAAACCACCTAAGCTGAAAACGTTGAGAGATAAACCAAATAATCCCATCAAAATGATAGCGGCTAAAGATGCGAGAGGAATAGCCAGAACAATAATTAAAGTTTGGCGAAAAGAACCTAAAAATATCAAAACAGCGATCGCTGCTAACCCTGTACCAATTAATCCTGAAGTGGTAACGTTAGCAATAGAATTACGGATAAATTTAGATTCATCTAAAGTTGGTGTCAGTGTTGCTTCTAAGGGAATTACACGAGCTTGTTGCAGTTCTTCTAATCGTTTTTTGATCCCATCAACTACATTAACTGTATTCGCATCTGGTTGTTTTTGAATACTGACTTTTACCGATTCTTCCCCATTCAATAAAACATATACCCGCTGATTTTCTGCACCATCAATAACTTCAGCAAAGTCACGTAAGTAAACCCGATTTCTGATATTAGAGTTAGGAATATCAGCTTCAAATAATAGATTGCTAATTTCCTCCGCATTTTGAAAGCGTCCTAATGTCCGAGTTAACGATTCGGAACTTGTTCCTAAAATTCGACCACCAGAAATATCTTGATTCCGGTTTCTTAATTCTGTCAAAACATCATTTAAACCAACTCCCAAAGATTGCAATCTTTCTAAATTAATGTTTACTCTAACTTCTTCTTTCACTCCTCCTGATACATCTACTACAGCGACTCCGGGAACTACATTTAATTCACGAGCTAATTCTTCTTCTGCAAATACCCGCAAATCAACACCTTTCAGGGTAGGTGAAGTTATTGCAAATTCATAAACTGGTAATTGAGAAGGATCAAATTTGAATATTCGTGGTTCTCCAATAGTGTCTGGTAATCTATTTCTCGCTCGGTTAAAGGTAGCTGTAGCATCATTTAGGGCTTGATCAATATCGCCCCCTGGTTGGAAGTATAAATTTAAGCTGACATTACCCTCACGGGTTTGAGAAAAAACCTGTAGTACCCCTTCTGTCGCACTAAAAGATTCTTCTAAACGTTTAGTAATTTCATCAACTGCTACTTCTGGAGAAATCCCTGGTGCTTCTATACGAACACCAATCCGAGGATAGGTAATTGATGGTAATAAATCTACAGGTAATCGCAGAATAAAAAATACACCCATTACCACGACTGCTAAGGTTAGCATCAGTGTGCCAATATGTTGCCGGATAGAAATAGCACTCAAACTAAATCCGCTATTTATGTTTGGTTGTTGCATATAGTTATCTGGTTGGTGATTGGTAATTGGTGATTGGTAATTGGTGATTGGTGATTGGTGGTTGGTGATAAAATTTAAGTTATCATCCTGTTAATCCTTTAATCGGTGGATATCGTGATTCTGAAAATTTATCTAACTAGCAACTTACGTTATTAAATCTTGCCTTTTATATTAATTTTCCGACAACATTGATAATTTCACAGTTGCACCATCTTTTAATGGTTCACTGCTGCGAACAATATAACTTTCTCCTGGTTGTAAACCGGTGAGAATTTCTATTTTGCCGTTAGCGATTTTGCCTAAAGAAACTGAGCGTTCTTTGACTGTGGTTTTATCACCTTTTTTGTCTAAAACAAAAAGGGTAGAGTTAGTATTTTCTAACTGTGCTTCTGGCTTTTTATCTTGACTACTAATTGCTGTTGCTGGTACGACTACACGCTGTGGAGTTGGGTTGGTAAAACTCACTCTTGCTAATAGTCCGCTACCAATTTTACCCCTACTATTAGGCATCACAATTTCCACAGGTATTAACCGGGCTGTGGTATCAGCAGTAGGAGAAATACGGGCTACTCTACCAATAAATTTTTGGTCGGGAAAGGCATCTAATTTGACTTGTGCAGATTGCCCAACTTGTATTTTTGCTAATTCTAATTCCGAAACTTGGGCGACGACTTTAACGCGACTAAAGTCGGCAACTTTTAAAACTTCGCTACCAGGTTGTAATAAATTTCCTGGTTCTGTGACTTTTTCTGTAACTACACCAGTAATAGGAGAAATTAAACGGGCATAAGAACGACGTTCTTTAGCGGCGCTAACGGCTGCTTTTTGGGCAAATACTCTACCTTGAGCAGCGGATACGGCTTGCTTTTCTGTACTAACTTGTTCAGTGGCGGAGCGGAGGGCTTGGGCTGCGGTTTTGGCGCGAGTTTGAGCTTGTTGGGCGCTTTGTTCGGGAATTGCCCCTTCTTTGTATAATTGTGTCAGTCGGCGAGAATCTGCCTGTGCTTGAACCAATTCTAACCGTGTTCTTTCCACTTGAGCGCGAGCATTATTTACCTGAGTCATAGCTCTGGCTACTTCTGATTCAGTGGTTGCTAGTTCGGCTTCGGCTTGTCTTAGGGCTGTGAGTAAGAGGGTGTCATCCAATTGGCTGATGATTTTTCCCCGTTGGACTGTATCACCAATGTCTAGATTTAAAGCGATGAGTCTGCCTTCGACTTGCGATCGCACAGAAACAACCCGATATGGTGCTGTATTACCAATATACTCTGGTTGGGGAGTTAAAAGATTAGTGCGAGCGATCGCTACATCAACCGCAGGTTCTTGGCTCTCGCGTTGAGGTCTTCTTGATTGTGCTTCCGCTGATTCTTTTGGTAATGAACCACAACTAGCTGATAGTAAAGCTAGTCCTAAAACACAAGGTATGAATATCTTCTGCGTTTTTCTCTCTGACTGTTTTATATCCAAAATCATTAATTCTACTCCTCTGCAAATTCTTTAGGGTTAATAACCGTTGATATCTGAACAACAGCAGATAACCTGACGATTTCTCATTAATATGCGTTGGACATAAATATATACATTGCTTAATCTTTAAGAATTATAAACTTAGTATAAAGATTTTTGAGAAATTTACCCATGACTATAGTCACCTATTTCTCGGCAACCTGTGATTTGTATTGATTTATAGTCTAAAAATATACAACTAGATATTGATGTACAAATTTTTATCTACCTAATGGAGGAATCAACGCACACCCAATAAATACTACATATTTAATATTCCGATCACCTGACGAACTTTAACAGTAGATCCCTTTGTTTGTAATCAGCCGCTCAACTTTTAACCTGCATATTTCCATTAAATAAAACTATTTTAGTGTTGGGCATCTTGCCTACCCTAATCATGTAAGTTAAATGTCTGACAGTTTATACAAACAAGGGATTTTTTTTCACAAAAAGCTTAAATAATACCAATTGATGGTAATGATCATCAATTTATATATCTAAAGGGGGACTGGATTTAATCACTATAAATATTAAATATTAAATAGCCCGATTACCCTACCGGACTTTAGCTCCAAATCCTCTCTTGTCATTACCCGACAAGGGAGGTTTTATTCATAAACAATTGACAATTGACAATTGATAATTGACAACGCTGAATATAGCGGTATGTACTCTTTGTGAGATACAGTCATTAAATATCAAAACCTGTAGGGGTGGGGTTTCCCCGCCCTCGATTGTATTTCATCTATAAAGTGACAACCTATATAAATTGAAAAACTTGTCTACCGATTAGAAGCAATGCACCAAAAATCATCAATATTAATGTTATTTTTCCACCCGGAACTAAAACTTGATTTTTGCTATTGGTAAATTCTGGTATTTGAGTTTGTCGCCAACGCATTAAAGCTGGCATAATCCCCCCTAAAATGGAAATACTAAATGTTCCTGTATATTCTAGGGCATGAAAAAAGATAGTGGGATTAAATGTTCCTAAACCCAGCGGTGGAAGCAACACTAAAGAATAGAGCGGTAAACGAGAAATTTCGCTTTTAGTCATCGAGGAAACATCTTTGAAAAAATCCCTTAACCCGTAAGTTACACCAATAAATGATGTAATAATTGCAAATTCCGAAAAAATTGATAATAACATTGCAAACCATCCCCCAGAACGACCATTTCGCAGGATTTGCAATGGATCAAATACACTCTCATTTCCGCCATTGTGCTGAAGAATATCTGGAGTTATACAGCCTAAAATCACAGCATTCCAAGCCAAAAACATAAATAGCGGAATCAGAGAACCAATAATAATAGATTGTCGAATTTTAGGAACATCCCCTTCCAATTGGGTGACAACCAACGGGACAATACTTTGAAAAAACATTGCTACATACATAACAGCAACAGAACGACCAATAGCGTGCCAATTCTGCACCAAAAATTGAGAGCTTTGGACTTGCATTCCTCCTAATACTAATAACCCAACAAAGACAGTTAGGAGAATGATGATAAATATCTCATTTAATTTTTCAATTAATTTATCTCTACCTAAATACATCATGCTACCAAATACCAGAGCAAAACTAACTGTTCCTACCCAGTGAGGTAAAATATTTTCTAACTGCCAAACTTGATTAAATGTTGTGGCTAAAACTTCCCCACCTTCAGTCATATATGCCACTAGAAGAGCATAGTGCATAAATAAATATGCAACTCCGGCAATTCTCGCTCCCAATTTACCAACAGTTTTTTCTATGATTGCTAGTAACCCTAAATGGGGAATTCCCTCAACTCGCATCACATTTAAAGTAACTTCTGCAATTAATAACCCAGAAATTACAGTGTAAGCCCATACAGTCAGAAGTAAAATTGTAGATGGGATAATCCCAGATGGTAAAGTTACCGCAGGTAATCCCAGAATCCCTGCTCCAACACTTGTTCCTGCAATTAAAGCTATATTTCCTAAAACACTTCCTGGTTGATGTTGCAGCTTATTACCATCAAATTCCAGATGAGAAAATAATCGCGTTACTGGTTGTTTTTGTTTATTCATTTTCTGCTTGATTTTGTCGAATGTTATTTTGCCAAAAGTCCCAAAAACAAATCATAAAACCAATAACACAAC
>NZ_VIKW01000024.1 GCF_009711975.1 Anabaena sp. UHCC 0204 | reverse complement strand
ATTGCTTCAATACCATAAATTTTCGATTTTTTCTGGCAAAAACAAATGTTATGAAAATCCCACCCTAGAAAATACAGATAAATACATATCTTTTTTGAAAGTTTATCTGTGTAATTATTAAGTTAATTAGATTTTCTGCAAAATCTACAAATCAATAAAAATTAAGTATAAAAACTTGATTATTTTCGGGGAATTAGAATTATTATATTTGTTATATCTCTCCTGTGTTAATCCTAATTTTGTTTTTGTTTCGCGCCCAGATGCAGAGGAACAAAAGCACAAAGGAACAAAGAAATACATTAGTTCAAATTGTATTCTAAATAAGTGAAATCTTCATAAATATGATGGATTTCACTCAAGATTTGTCATGTTAACAAATTCTATCTAGCACGAGAATAAAAATGAAAGTCACCCAAAGTAAAATTAACGAGTTGTTGAGTGAGTCAGGATGCGAACATAATCAAAAGAAACAGGGAGAAAAGAAAAATAAATCTTGTACCCAACAGGCTCAACCAGGTGCGGCTCAAGGGGGTTGTGCATTTGATGGGGCGATGATTGCTTTAGTGCCAATTACTGATGCTGCTCACTTGGTTCATGGTCCGATCGCTTGCGCTGGAAATTCATGGGGAAGTCGTGGTAGTCTGTCTTCTGGACCAATGTTGTACAAGACAGGTTTTACTACTGATGTGGGTGAAAATGATGTAATTTTCGGTGGTGAGAAAAAGCTTTATAAGGCGATTTTAGAAGTTAATGAAAATTACAAACCTGCGGCTGTTTTTGTTTACGCTACCTGTGTTACAGCCTTAATTGGTGATGATATTGATGCAGTTTGTAAGGTGGCGGCAGAAAAAACTGGAACTCCGGTTATTCCGGTGATTGCGCCGGGATTTATTGGTAGTAAAAATCTTGGTAATCGTTTTGGTGGTGAAGCTTTACTAGAATATGTAGTAGGAACTGCTGAACCTGAATATACTACACCTTATGATATTAATTTAATTGGTGAGTACAATATTGCTGGGGAAATGTGGGGGGTTTTACCTTTATTTGAAAAGTTAGGAATTCGGGTTTTATCGAAAATTACTGGTGATGCTCGTTATGATGAAGTTCGTTATGCTCACCGGGCTAAATTAAATGTGATGATCTGCTCACGGGCGTTATTAAATATGGCGCGGAAAATGCAGGAACGTTATGGAATTCCTTACATTGAAGAGTCATTTTATGGAATTAAAGATATTAACCGTTGTCTCCGAACTGTGGCTGCTAAATTAGGTGATGCTGATTTGCAGGAACGGACAGAAAAGTTAATTGCAGAAGAAACTGCGACTTTAGATATTGCTCTTGCTCCCTATCGAGCCAAGTTGAAAGGAAAGCGAGTTGTTCTCTATACTGGCGGTGTGAAAAGTTGGTCAATTATTTCCGCTGCGAAGGATTTGGGAATTGAAGTTGTGGCGACAAGTACACGCAAAAGTACAGAAGAAGATAAAGCGAAAATCAAAAATTTGTTGGGTAATGATGGGATCATGTTGGAGAAGGGGAACGCTACAGAACTCCTAAAATTAATTCAAGAAACTAACGCAGATATGCTTATTGCTGGGGGCAGAAATCAATATACTGCTTTGAAAGCGAGAGTTCCCTTTTTAGATATTAACCAAGAACGTCATCATCCCTATGCGGGTTATGTGGGGATGGTGGAAATGGCGCGGGAGTTGACTGAGGCTTTATATAGCCCTGTTTGGGAGCAAATTCGTAAACCAGCACCTTGGGAATAAATTAGGTGACAGGTGATGGTAAGGGCGAAGCATTCGGGCGATAAATTATCGGTTTTTCTCAAAAATTATTTTCCGAATGCTTCGCCCCTACGACTGACAAATTATTTTGAGATTATAGTTATTATGGCGATCGCAATTGTTCCAGAAAAGTCTGTGACTGTAAACCCCCTCAAACAAAGTCAGGCTTTAGGTGCTTCTTTGGCTTTTTTGGGTTTGAAGGGAACTATGCCTTTATTTCATGGTTCTCAGGGTTGTACAGCTTTTGCAAAAGTGGTTTTGGTTCGACATTTTCGGGAAGCTATTCCTCTTGCTACTACCGCAATGACGGAAGTTACTACTATTTTGGGTGGTGAGGAAAATGTTGAGCAAGCTATTCTCACTTTAGTGGAAAAGGTACAACCGGAAATTATTGGTTTGTGTACCACTGGGTTAACAGAAACTAGAGGTGATGATATAGAAATGTTCTTGAAAGATATTCGAGAACGTCATCCTGAACTTAATCATTTAGCAATTGTTTTTGCTCCTACTCCCGATTTTAAAGGTGCATTGCAAGATGGTTTTGCAGTTGCGGTAGAAAGTATAGTTAAAGAAATTCCTAAAGCTGGAGGAATTAAACCGGAACAAATCACAATTTTAGCTGGTGCTGCTATCACTCCTGGAGATGTGCTAGAAATTCGGGAAATGGTGACAGCTTTTGGACTAGAACCAATTTTTGTTCCTGATTTGGGTGCTTCTTTAGATGGACATTTGGAAGATGGTTATACTGCTATAACTGCTAGTGGTACAACTTTAAAAGAATTACGTTCTTTGGGTAGTTCAGCTTTTACCTTAGCATTAGGTGAAAGTATGGTGGGGGCGGCGAAAATTTTAGAGGAACGGTTTGGAACTAGTTATCAAGTATTTAGAGATTTAATAGGATTAGAACCTGTAGATCAATTTCTGCAAAAGTTATCTTTATTAAGTGGAAATCCCGTTCCTGAAAAATATCGTCGTCAACGCCGGCAATTGCAAGATGCAATGTTAGATACTCACTTTTATTTTAGTTCTAAACGAGTATCTTTAGCTTTAGAACCTGATTTGTTATGGTCTATGGTTGGGTTTTTGCAATCAATGGGGGCGCAAATTCACAATGCTGTAACAACAACTCGTTCTCCTTTACTTGAAGCACTTCCTATCAAGAATGTCACTATTGGTGATTTGGAGGATTTTGAAAAGTTGGCGTTAGGTTCTGATTTATTGATTGGTAATTCTAATGTAAATACTATCTCTAAACGCCTTTCTATTCCTCTCTATCGTCTGGGTATTCCCATTTATGATCGTTTAGGAAATGGTCTATTTACCAAGGTAGGCTATCGCGGCACTATTGAGCTTCTTTTTGGGATGGGAAACCTATTTATTGAACATGAAGAGTCATCAATGATGAATCAGTGGTCATCAGTAATTAATAGGGAATAGGTGACAGGGAACAGGTGACAGGTGACAGTCAAGAAGTAGATAAAAGTTGATTTTTGGTTTTTTAATTTTTCCTTCGCTCTTCCCTTCTTTTATCCTGTCATCTTCTTAACTCTTCCCTGTCACCTGTTACCTGTAACCTGTAACCTTCTTAACTCTTCCCTGTCACCTGTTACCTGTAACCTGTAACCTTCTTTGAGGACAAATGAAAGTGAAAATTGCTTTTACTACAACTGACAGAATTCATGTTAATGCTCATTTTGGTTGGGCTAAGGAAATTGATGTTTATGAAATTTCCGACAACGGATATGAATTCATCGAAACTCTAACATTTGAAGGTGATTTGAAGGAAGATGGTAATGAAGATAAAATTACCCCTAAACTTCAAGCCTTGAATGACTGCACTATTGTTTATGTTGTCGCTATTGGTGGTAGTGCGGCCGCTCGTTTAATTAAGAAGAGTGTGACTCCAGTTAAGGCTAAATCTGAAGAGGAAAAGATTGAAGATATTCTCAACAAATTAGTCAAAACTCTCAAAGGTAATCCTCCACCTTGGTTACGGAAAGCTTTAGTACAGAAAAAACCTAGTTTTGCAGAAGAACTTGAAAACGAAGCAACTTTATGAGTACAAATGATGTAAATGGAACTGGTAACAATTCAGAGGTAGTTTTAACTCCTTTCCATAAAGCATTAGTTCAACAAATCCGGGCGCAAGATAGTTATGGTTTTTATCGGACTTGGACTGATGAATTAATCCTCAAACCCTATATTGTTACTAAACAAAAGAAACGGGAAATTTCCGTAGAAGGTGAAATTGATCCCGCCACAATTTCTCGCATAAATGCCTTTTTCCGGGCTGTAGCTGCCAGTATTGAAAAGGAAACCGGACTTATTTCTAATGTTGTTGTTGAATTAGGACATGAGGGTTTCGGCTGGGCTTTAGTATTTTCTGGCCGCTTATTATTAGCTGTAAAAACTTTACGCGATGCTCATCGTTTTGGTTTTGATTCCTTCGAGAAATTAGACGAAGAGGGCGCAAAGTTTGTGGAAAAAGGCATTGATTTAGCCAAACGTTTCCCCGATGTTGGCAATCTTTAATAATTGATAATTGACAATTGACAATTGACAATTACCAATCACCAATTACCAATCACCCATGACAATTGAGGAAATCACAACCAAGATTAGAAGGCTAAATAGTAAAGCAGGTCAAATGAAGATGGATCTGCATGATTTAGCGGAAGGGCTGCCGACAGACTACGACAAACTTATGGATGTTGCTGCTGCAACTTACGAAATCTACTGTCAGTTAGATGGACTCAAGCAACAACTCAAAAAAATGGAGAATTCTAAATGAGTACCAATATTGATGAATTCAAGAAACTGGTAGATGCAGAAGAGTTTTTTATCTTTTTTAATCTGCCTTATGACCAAAAATTTGTAAATGTAAATCGTTTACATATTTTGAAGAAGTTTTCTCAGTTTATGAGTCAAATTGATGATAGTTATCCTCAAATAAGTGACGCAGAAAGATTAGAGAAATATTGTGTGGCTTTGCAACAAGCTTATCAGGTGTTTATAGAATCAACACCCCATGAACAAAAGTTGTTCAAGGTATTTAATGATAAGCGAAAAAATGTAGTCACCCTGACAGAAATCACTTCAGATTAGGAGTTAAAAAGTGATCAACCTAACGCCTACCGAATTGGAACGCTATAGTCGCCAAATGATGCTTCCTAATTTTGGCGAATTAGCTCAAAAGCGCCTGAAATCAGCGACTGTTTTGGTGTCGGGTGTGGGTGGATTAGGCGGTACGGCGGCGCTTTACCTAGCAGTAGCAGGCGTTGGGCGGCTAATCCTAGTCCGGGGTGGAGATTTGCGGCTGGATGATATGAATCGTCAGGTTTTGATGACTGACGACTGGGTGGGGAAACCTAGAGTATTCAAAGCCCAAGAAACCCTCAAAGCCATCAATCCTGATGTGGAAGTGGAGGTGGTTCACGATTACATTACCGCAGAAAATGTGGATGAGTTGGTGCAAAAGGCAGATATGGCTTTGGATTGCGCTCACAATTTCACTGAACGCAATTTGTTAAATGAAGCCTGTGTGCGCTGGCGCAAGCCCATGGTAGAGGCGGCTATGGATGGAATGGAGGCTTATCTCACCACGATTATTCCTGGTGTTACGCCTTGTTTATCTTGTCTGTTTCCAGAAAAGCCTGATTGGGATCGGCGCGGTTTTTCTGTGCTGGGGGCTGTTTCTGGGACTTTGGCTTGTTTGACGGCGTTGGAAGCTGTGAAGCTGATTACTGGTTTTAGTCAACCGCTGTTGTCAGAGTTGCTGACGATTGACTTGAACAGAATGGAATTTGCTAAACGTCGTTCTCACCGCGATCGCAACTGTCCAGTCTGCGGTAATACTGCCCCTTGGAGATATTCCCAATCTCAAACTGCATCGGTGTAAAGTACCACTTTTTTGAACATCCACATCCCAAATCAGAATATTCGCTACAGAATAGGAAACAAAATGACTGTTACTTTAACAGAAAAGGCTGAATTTCGTCTGTGGGCATTTTTAAAAGGTTCTGCAACTGAAGAAACTAATAACGCTACAAAAGGTGTCCGCATCTCCGTAAAAGATGGTGGTTGCAGTGGCTATGAGTATGGAATCGAAATTACAAGTAAGCCCCAACCTGATGATGTCGTATCTCAACAAGGAAATGTGTTGATTTACGTTGATGCTAAAAGTGCGCCGTTATTAGCAGGTGTGGTAGTTGATTTTGTTGAGGGAGTCATGGATAGCGGCTTTAAGTTTTCCAATCCCAATGCAACTGATACCTGCGGTTGTGGCAAGTCTTTTAAAACAGATGATGGTACTCCCACTGGTGTACCTTGCAGCCAATAATTTCCATATTTCTTGAGCAAAATTCAAAAGTTAGATCCTTCATTTTGAATTTTGCCAGAGAAACTTAACTAACTCAAAAACTCACTTCATTCACGTTTGAGGAGAATTATCAAATGGCAGCCTATCAAGTAAGATTGATCAGCAAAAAAGAAGGCTTCGACACTACAGTTGAAATTGACGAAGACACTACAATTCTAGAAGGAGCAGAAGAAGCTGGTATTGAATTACCTTTCTCCTGTCACTCTGGTGCTTGCTCTAGCTGTGTAGGTAAGGTTGTTGAAGGTGAAATCAATCAAGACGATCAATCCTTCTTAGATGATGAGCAAATGGAAAAAGGATTTGCTCTATTGTGTGTTACCTATCCTCGTTCTAACTGTACAATCAAAACCCACCAAGAACCTTATCTTGCTTAATACAATATCTGTAGGTGTTTAGCATTACTAAACTCTTTCAGTTTCACAATGATGGAGGATGTTTATCATCTTTCATCATTTCAGTTTTTACCTTTTATTTTCATACCACAATGTTTACTCCTTTTAGTGTCATGGGTTGTTCTTTGGAATTGCTGAAATCAGGAGAATTGGGAATAGTTACTGCTTGTCAAAGTCAGGATGAGACTATTAGAAAAAAAATTATCTCAATGGGAATTAAAACAGGAAATACAATTACTGTAGAACAACAATTTCCTACTTTTGTAATTAAATGTGGTAGTTTATCTATGACTATAGATCGGGAAATAGCCAGGGCTATTTATGTGCGGGTGATTGATGGGTGAAAAGATAATTAGTTAGATATTTTGAGTTTCTTAACTTCAGTAAGCAATTTTGCTATTATAATAAATATAACTACTATACTCTTTACCACTTGAGAATATATGATAGAACGAGAAATACTGAATCGTATTGCTACAAATCCCAAAGTAATGGCTGGAAAACCGACAATTAAGGGTACACGCTTAACTGTCGAGTATATTCTTAATCTCCTGGCACACGGCGCAACAGTGGCAGAAATTCTGGAAGAATATGAAGGTTTAGTAGAAGCAGATATTCGAGCTTGTTTATTATTTGCATCTCGCTCTCTAGAAAGTACCAGTTTCATGCCTTTGATTGCGGAGATTGCCTAGATGCGATTTTTAGTAGATGAAAATACAGGTGTGACTGTCGCTCGCTGGTTACGTGAACAAGGTTATGAAGTTTTCTCAGTTTATGAACAAGCACGGGGAATAGATGATGACACAATTATTCAAAAGGCTTTTGATGAAAATTGGATTTTGATTACTAGCGACAAAGATTTTGGCGAAAAAGTTTATCGGGATCAATATCCTCATCGGGGTGTGATTCTTCTGCGTTTGGAAAATGAACGTTCTGCAAATAAAATCTATATTTTACAACAGGTATTAGAGCAGCATAAGGAACAGTTAGCAGATAGTTTTGTGGTAGTTACTGAAACTCAGATTAGATTTGCTAGGATAAAGTAAAAAATCTAAACTGTGGGGTGGGTGAGATTATGGTAACATCTCAATAAGCACAAAAAAGGTGCTTCTTAATTACAAAAATTCAAGTTGATTTTTCATATCTTCTGGTTCAAGTGTTTCCCAAATCAGAATTAAAGTATTTAAAATTTCACCAATTGAACGGCGTTTTTGATCACAATACGTAATTCCTGCATGAATTATCCCACTACGATGAAGAATGACAAAATCATCATCATGAGTAATCAAGATCCGGTTTTCAGATAAAGCAAAAGCAATTTTTTCTCTGTCTGATACACCAATTAATTCGGCTTCTGAAGTTGTAGTAACATTGACTCCTCGACGACGTAAACCTAACGCGATCGCATTACTAACACTTTCATCTAAATGAAATTTAATTCTCTCTATCATTCCGTTTTTTGAGTTTTTGTTGCAAAATCGAAGGAGTTTGTGCTTGTATATCTTGGATTAAAGCCTCTGATTCTGATATTTGTTGCCTAATTTCCTCACGATGATCATGATAGTATGCTAAAGCAGCATAGACATCAGATAAGGTAATACTAGGATAATGGTAGAGAATTTCATCAGGAGACATTCCCATTTGTTCATGCCAAATCACAATATCCTGAACTCGAATCCGATGTCCAGCAATGCGAGGTTTTCCTCCACAAATACCAGGAGTGATTTCAATATGTTCTTTGATTACGTTGACGGACATACTATTATCAAGAGAATTATCCACCCTAATTATATCACTATTTTGTCAGGTAGGTTGGCGCAGAAAGTATAAAGTATTAATGTCTGACCCTAATTGTATTATGTAACATAGATTAATCGCCTGGATGTGATTTAGGAAATTATTTAATTTTTGACTTGTTGGAAAGTTTTATAATTTCTACAAACAACTTCTAAACAAATATCTCCTTCTAAATGAAAATAAATTAGCGATTGTAAATTAGTGTTAATTATTCCAGTTTGATTGACAAATGGATAGGATTTAGATAAATATTCCTGAATATTATTTTCAATTTTTTTGAGTTCAACTTCTCCTACCCAAAAACAGATATTTTCATCATCTACATTTAGAGGTTGAGAAAAAACCAGGTGAATAATTTGGTAAAACTCAATAGCTACATCATCAGCTTCAGGACCGAAGGTAAAGTCAAGACGTAATCCCAGGTTTTGAGGATTTAAAGAAATACCAACTAAATCAGCACTTTTTAAATCTTCGAGAAAAGTAGTGAGGGTTGATGTAATTGTTGTTGTCATAAATTTACAATCTCTCCAGTATTATGAGTATTAGCTCCAGAAACAAATTCTATCTGCTCTCCATATTGATTGTAGCGACGACGATAAGATTTGCCATCAACTGCTTTAATTCTAGGACCAGTGCGGACAATTTCCCCATTTGGTCGAATATGAATTTGGCTACCGTCTGGATGCTGAAATGTTTCATAACCCCCTTGGGTTTGCGTTTTAAATTCAAATCCTTGGTTACTGAGAATTATTAAGACTTCTGAACGAGTTTTTCCTGTTAAGTTAGGTAGTTGTTGAGCGGCTGTATTCATTTATAATAGTTTGTTGCCATTTTACTCCCTATTTTATACGTTCAGTTAGAAACAGTGTAACCTGCCATAAGTGGTTAATGGTAGATTACGTTGCATAATCATTATTTTATTTTAGTGCCGAATTACTTCATGAGCCTAACCTACCCTACGATGACTAAAATCACAGTCTACCAAAATTTCTGCGTTGTTCTTGTTTCTTCGCTTCCTCTTCTGCTTTCTTTATTGGCTCAAGCTTCAACCTCAAAGACTCAATATGATTTAGCCAAGAACCTACGCGGAAGTTATTGATCTCGTAGTATAAAGGTCTTTCATATTCATTTTCACGTGCGCTAACCGAAAAAATTCTAGTCCATGGAGAAGGAAGCTGAACATCAACGGAGCGCATATTAGGCACATTACGATAGACTGTATGGCTAGCTGTAATTACAATAAGACTATCACTGTAGTCGTATCTATAGTCTGTATAGTCTTTATCGAAGTCATCTTTGAATGAACAAGAAGCTATTTCATCCTCCGGGCGACCTTTCTTATAAAATCTGCTAGCAATTCCATAACAAATATCGTAAACTTCAATTGCCAAATTTTTCTGCCATTCAATTTTTTCATCAAATACATCAATTCTTTGCCAGTTAGTTATTAGTGACATTTAAAAGCTTTCCTTGTTTATTAGATGTAATAAATTACTTTGCCTGAGAGTTAGCCTGTACAAACTTGTAACCTGCTGACACAGTTTTTCGCCTTACGGAGGCTACGACAGTTCTTAACTCATTATTTTTGTAGTGGTTGCGTAATAATCAGCTTTTTTCATCGCTTCAGCTTTTGTTGAAGCATTACCAGCATATTCGGCAGCAACATATATATCACCAGTATCTTGATTCCAATAAACATGGTAAGTTGTACCCGATGGTGTTTTAACTTCACCAATCTTGCTGCCGTTATCACTCATGATTTATCTCCTATTTGTGATCTAGCTTTCCAACTTCAAACTTGTGTTTATCTTTACCCACCCTACACCACACACCCAAACCTGAAAAGCGGAAAAAAGCGGATTGCAAAAAAAATTACAAACAGACGGAAAAAAGCTGAAAAATACGGATAAAGTCTGCTATCATTACTTGTGTCGCGTTACATTTTTAACTATGCAGGTTCACGAACTACTACAACTTGTGGATGAGGCTGTCTATCTCAACACAGGCAAACGTCTCAATGACTTGCAACGTGGCGTTATTGAGGGGACACTAAAGCATCAAAAGTATGCTGATATTGCCGAAAATTGTGGTTGTAGCGCGGGTCATGCAAAGGATATAGGTTACGAACTTTTGCAAATGTTATCTGATATTTTTGATGAACCAGTTGATAAAAGTAATCTTAAATCTGTTCTAGAACGACAAGGAAATGTGAATATTTCTTTGGGTAATAATAGTAGTAATATATTTGGCAACGGCTGTGTAAATATTGGTTCTAAACAACCTAAAAATAAACCTGATAAAAGTCATCTTGGTAATACTAAGTTACAGCAACGAATTAAGAATAAAACTAAGATAGAAAAAATTGATAAATTACGATATTTTGGCTTAAATGATGAGCAAATTGCAGAGGTATTAGAGTTACCTTTAGAGGTAATTAAACAAGTAGACATAGAGAAGTGATTTCAAATGTCATTGTTTACCTTGTATTTCAAGAAAATAATGAATCAGGGATAATAACAGAAATAGGCTGATTCTTATGTTTTCGATAGATCAAAAAGTCGCTATCAAGAGTTAATATTTCACTAGAAGAATATAACTCAGACATTCTTACTAAACAAGCATCAGCTAAAGACATCGGTACAGACTGATAACGATTCATTAATCCTTTAATTTGAGTTAATTCATCTTTTAAATCAAAAGCAAGCTGTAAA
Source organism: Anabaena sp. UHCC 0204 (assembly GCF_009711975.1). GTDB lineage: Bacteria > Cyanobacteriota > Cyanobacteriia > Cyanobacteriales > Nostocaceae > Dolichospermum. Next base: position 67,078 of record NZ_VIKW01000024.1, on the reverse strand, counting down.
TGACCGCTTTCTAAGAGAGAAAATAAAATATTCTGACCGTTATAAGCTCTTTCTAATAAAAAACAAGACTCAGTAATCACTGCATCACAAGTCAGGAAAGGTGGAGGTAGTGTTTTTACTTTTTCTGTCACCCATTGATGATAACTATCACTTTTATCTAACAGAGCAACCAATGGACCAGTATCAATAATAATTTGATTCTTCATTGAGGTAAGGACTGATGTAAATATTGTTTGTTGGTTGAGAGATCACCTAATCCACTATCCACAGCCCCAATAAAGTCTTTAGCTACATCATAAAAAGAAAGATTATTTCCGACTTCAGCATGATGTTTGTCAGATACAAATTGAGCAAATAACAAAATTTCTTGTTGTTTTTCAAGAGGTAAGTTATTTAATACCTCTACGATAAAGTTAGTTAAATTCAAGTTTTCAGATGACTTGTTTTGTAATGAGTTTACCATGACTTTTTCCTCAATATTAGCTATAGGTTATTAAGTCAGATTCATAATTTGATTTCCCATTATAACCTAAATAATAGGCTATATAGCTCTATTTTACAAAAATTCATATTTATTTAATGGGAATTCCCATATTAAATCGCTATAAACATTAACAATAAATCGTAATATCCAATATCTAAAACATGAAATATAATTTATATTTTTTATTCGAGTTAACCATTTTTAAAATCCCTTTTATGTTCACAAAGCCGGGATCTTTATAAATCATTCATAATTCCAACTTATAAGAGTGATAATATATAAATAAGCTAAATTGTTGCTAGTGAACTAAATCCCAACAAACAGCGATCGCAAAATTAACAAAAATCTTCTTATTTAATCCCGTAATATTTTTATATTTCTTTTGTAATGAGTGTGTTCATTTTGGCATTACTTAATCAATGTCAAGCAAAATCTGTAATTGTTCATTAGCTACTACGCTCTTTTTTCAATTCCCGTACTGTATTTAATTGTCCTCACAACCATCAATTATTATGAGTCTAGCAAATCAGTCAAATTTCAGTGCAGCAACTCACCAATGGCTATTAGAACAAGGCTACAACGCTGAAGATTTAAACCAGCGGGGTGACAATGGTGATACTGCTTTAATGAAAGCTACCAGAGAAGGACTTTCTAGCATCGTGAAGGAATTAATAGCTGCGGGTGCGGATATCAACGCCACAAATAATGATCACAATAATGCCTTGTGGTTTGCTTGTTTTGGTAATCACTATGATCTGATCAATTTGCTGTTAGATAACAACACTGATATTAATAATCAAAATGATAATGGAGCAACTGTCCTGATGTATGGTGCATCGGCTGGAAAGACAGAAGTAGTAAGATTGCTATTACAATACAATCCTAACATGAATTTACAAAATTTGGATGACTATAAAGCAATTGATTTTGCCAGCAATAGAGAAGTTTTAAGGTTATTAAAAAATGCCTCACAGTAAGATTTCGGGAAAAGCCTATCACGATTTAAGCAAGCATTCCTACTTATCTGTACAAGTTAATCCTAATTATGTAGATGCCGCTACACAACCAACTTCTTTTAAAGTTTATCCCCGCTTTTATCGGCGGCTGCAATTAAATCGCAATAACCCTATTCATGCTTTTCTGTGGTTAACCAGTGCAATTACTTTAGAAAAAATATATAAAGATAGTCCCTATAAATTGCGCGTAAATCCGTCTGCGGGGGCTTTATATCCTACGGAAGTTTATGTACAGATGCGTGGTGTAGAGGGAATAATAGATGGTATCTACCATATAGAAGTTGAGAATAATTGTCTGACCTTAATTTATGAATTAATTGATGATGGATTGGAGAATTATGTTATACCCAATAAATGTATCAATGGATTCATCTTTTTAGTTAGTTGTGTTTATCATAGGTCTAGCTGGAAATATCAAGACAGGAGTTTTAGATATTGTTTGTTGGATAGCGGACACCATTTAGGGGCGATCGCTGCTTCAGCATATCTTCATGAAAACAACATACAACTACGCTTTGATTTTGATAAACTTACTCTCAATGCAGATTTGGGATTTGAGAATAAGGAGTTTATTACTAGTTGTGTGATATCAGGAGAAGTACAAGAAAAACCAGTCAGACGCTTAAGGCTACCTATTCCTTTTGTCTGTGGTACTGACTATTTTCAAGTTAATCAATGTGTTGAAGATGCCTATCAAACAACGTCTTTACAGCCTAGTCACCAGCAAAAGCTAGAACATCCTGAATTTAATTTTGACCGAGAACGGTTTTTGGAGAACGTTTGGAATAGGCGTTCTATTAGGCGTTTTCAAAAACAGTCTATTTCTGAAAATATCTATTGGCAAATTTTGCAAGCAGTTCGACAACCAATCCCAACAGAGAATTTTGAGGAAATAGAAATTTACTCAGTGGTGCATGATATCGAGGGAATTTCACCAGGGTTATATAAAAATACACATCTCATTAAAGCAGGTAACTTTAGAGAAAAAACAGGTTATTTGTGCATTAATCAAGCTATAGCGAGAGATTGTGCTGTAACTTTGTTTTTCGTGTCCGATTATTTGAGTTATCAAACCGCTATGCAATTAGCCGGATTTGTCGGACAGAGAGTGTATTTATTTAGCAATTATTGGGGAATAGATTGTAGTGCGATTGGTGCTTTCTATGATGATGAAACCCAAGCCTTTCTAGAAACCAATAAGGACGTATTGTATGCAATGGCAATTGGTAAATAAATAGGAAAATAACGGCAAATGGCGAGAACAGAACATCAATTCAATGCTGATGATAAGCACCCTATACAGCCAACATCAGCAGATATTATTCTTAGGCAACAATTGGAGCATTCAATCAGCAAATACTTTTACGAAGGATGCGATCGCATTATTCATAGTTTGTTGTCTCATTGTCGTTGGTATACGACAACTCAAGCTAGTATTTTGACTCTAGTAATTGAATGCCCTGACCAAGTTACCAACTGGCAAATTTTGCAACAAATTGTCCCTATGGCTAATGTTCTTTATGGCATTGTGAGCAGTGCCAAAATCCGGGTTTGTCCTCCCGATAGTCAAACTGTACCTTTTGAAATGAGAGTAGATGAGTTGCCAGTTTATCGTGATTGGATCTGATGCAATTGGGGATTTGAGATTGTTGATTAAGCCATCACATTCTGTTGGATAATTATGATTAGTTCGGCAAAAACTAAATTAGCAGAATGTTGAACAACAGGACTTAATTCCAGTCCAAAATCCAGATTTGCAGCTTCAATTAAATAGACTGTCACCAATGCAGGAAAATCATCTAAAAAGATTTTTCTCCCAGCAGCCAAGGCATGATCCCAGCGAAAATCATGTAAGTTGTAACTAGGTTCGGGCAGTGCTTCTAATTCGTTCCCTGGGACTTTAAATATAGCACCTGCTTCTGAACCTGTGCAACTAGCATCAAGAATAATTAATTTTTCACTTCCTCTCGCTTGAAACATCACTTCCATTCCCGCAGTTCCACAATCAAAAACGCGGATGTTGGAGTGAGGATTTTGGGCGAGATATTGCTGTAAACGTTGGGCTATGATTACGCCAACAGCATCGTCATTTCGATTGAGATTGCCACAACCAATGATAGTTAGCATGGGATATTTATAATAACACGAATATTATCAACTTGGCACAAAAACTTAAAATTTACGGAAATTTTGACTACATCTTTAATCGTTGACTTTATAGTAGCTATAGCAGCCGTAAGTCAGTGACAAAAATTTATCTTTATTTTCTCTGCGTTTATCTGTAGTGGTTAGTCAAAAATCATTCTCACCCATCAGATAGAATTGCTATATGCTTGTATTTCGTGATACAGAGACTAAAGGTAGAGGTATATTTGCCCAGCAAGATTTTGCTAAAGGAGATTTAATTGAAAGAGCCGCTGTGATTGTTATTCCTAAACAGCAAGTTAAGTTAATTACTAAAACGGTGTTATTGAATTATTATTTTGGTTGGCATGGAGAAAGCGGAGCAATAGGTTTAGGTTTTGCTTCTCTTTTTAATCATTCTTATCATCCCAATGCGGTTTATATTAAGAATTTTGCTAAAAATGTAATTGATATTATTGCTCATCAATATATTCGGGAAGGACAGGAAATTACGATTAATTATAATGGGCAGGTTGATGATATTTCTCCTGTGTGGTTTGATGTGGAGGAATAAGGCTCACGCTAAGGCGCTAAGGCGCAAAGAAAGAAATGAGTAGGTTATTGAGTTAGCATTAATATTTATCCCTATAGATTAATTTATAGGGATTGTTGTAAACTCATTTCATTCTAAAATCTTGCAATAGAAAAGGCATGATTGTACCTGTGGTTAGACTAGCTACAGTAATAGGAATGCAGATAGGAATTGATGCTTGTGCTAGTAATACTAATATAACCGTGCCAATACCACTAGCAATTGTGATTTGACGAAAAAAATATAAGGGATTACGAAATAGTTTACCCTTAAAAAATAACTTAATAGAAAATAAGCTTAACTGTAACATATATACTCCTAGTAATTGGCTAATAAATTCAGGATAAATAACCCTAAAATTAGAGCAGGAATTATTCCTACTGGTGCAAATAAACTCCCCATTGTTGCTGCGAATTGATATCCTATATCCTTACCTGCAAGAACCATTCCCCCAATTGCACCACCAATCATTGATAAAATCACAGCAATGATTAACCAAGTAAATCCGGTAGTGAGATTTAATTCTGTATTTAAACTATGCAGAAACTCGATTAATTTTGGATCATGAAGCAAATTAAACATAGTTATTCTCCTAATTTGGGTTTAATTCAATGCCAATGCTTCGATTTCTGCGGCTAAATCTTGTAGGGCTTTTGCTACTATTTCTGCTCGTTCTAATTGTTTATGTTCTGTAAAAATTCGCCAAGCTTCTTGATAGTATTCTTCTGCTTGTAAGAGATTTTTTTGATTTCCTAATTCTGGTTTTTCCGGGTTGTCTGGTAAGTTGAAGAGAACGTTAGCTTTGTTAGAAATTGTATTAGCATATTCTAACGGTGTATTTTGAAGATTACGCACTTTCAATGCTTCATTGTAAGCTAAAATAGCCCGTAAATTATTGTCAACAGGATGGGAACTAACTAAATATTGTAAAGCATTTCCTAAGTTATTTTGCAACATTGCATATTCTTTAGGATGCTCAATTAAGTTAATATGTTGAAGGGCAGTTTCAAAGGACTGAACTGCTAAAGCTTGACGTAAATATTCCCGTTCTGATGCCATTGGCATAGAAAGATAAGCGATCGCTATGTTATTATATAAAATCGCATATTCTTGTGGATAATCTTCCCAAGTAAATACCCGCAAAGCTTCATGATACGCATGGATACTATCAGTTATCCGCGCTAAATTGTAGGGAACTAAAGATTGTAAAACTAACCCCAAATTCATCTGGGTTTCTGCAACTTCTGCTGCTGTTGCAAATTGTTGTAAAATTGGCAAAGCTTCCTCATAATCTGTCTTCGCTTGTTGCAACAGTTGGGAATCTGCATCAGGAATCATCTGTAATGACCCTGCCATGCCCACCTTAGCCCGTGCTTTGAGTAAAAGATAGTCCTCACCACACATCTGATATGCACGGTAAAATAGCCCCACTGCATTGCGTAAATCTTGGGATGTTTTCGGCTTTTTTTGAAAGCCTTGTGCCATTTCTATCAGCATTTGGATTTTTTCTTCCGTGGTTGCTGACTCTGAAGATATGGCGGCGATCGCTGCTTTTACCGCTGAATCTGTAATACTAGATGTCATAATTGGCGTACTCTAACCAGTTGGGGAATTGAGTCGTCAGCGTCTATATTTCATAACTGTGACGCTAGAAACTAAGCCAATTTACGCAGATTTGAATTGTTCTCAACAGATTCCCCAATCTGAAGTTTTCTATCTCTATGAACAATGAGATAAAATCTAAGAAGCCAACATTTCAATTAACAGGTATTTCTACCAGAAATATAATTGAGTCAATTTTCATTACTATAAAGCAATCACTGGAAAAAACCTAGAGAGAAATTACTCATTTTTATAGAAGTTGTAATTTAGATCATAAACTATACAGGACTGTTAAAATTAAATAGCATTTCTGGATCTGCTAAAGGTAATACTTCTACATGATACGACTTTAACCATTGTTGAAATGAACGTCCACCTTCTTCAATATACTGGGTTAATTCTGATAAACAACGACGACGATAAAAACCGCATAAAGGTTGCCAAATTTGATGATCTTGTACCAAAGCCGCAACCGCATTTTCAGGAATTGTATCTAATTTAGATATCCATGCTTGTAATATTTCTAGCCGTAAATTTGGTAAATCACAAGCTAATAATAAAACCCAATTTGTTTCTACCATTGTTAACCCTTGCATAAAACCTACAAGTGGTCCATGGGTGCGCGATTCATTTCCAGTTTCCCCAGCTAAAGGAATTTCGGGAATAAATTGACTATTAGGTGTTAACAAGTCTTGATAACGTTCTGGCCAAGGAGTCACTACATAAACTTTATGAGTACAAGCTTCAGCAATAGTACAAATTAATTGTAACATGGGTACACCGCCCATAGGAATTAAGGCTTTATCCCTACCCATGCGAGTGCTTTTACCACCTGCTAAAATAATAGTAGTTACATGATATTGTAAATCAGTGTTCATAATATTTATTAATTGTCAATTGTCAATTATCCATTGTCCATTTTTAAAATCAATAACACGAATTTTATGACAAATTTTTTTGAATTTGAAGCAGATTTTGTTGATTCTTGGCGTTGTATTCCTATGCAAGTACGCTATAAACTCGATACTTGCGGTATTAAGCTAAAATTAGCTCAATGGAATCAGATGAATCAAGCATCACGTCAAAATTTAATGACATTACCGTGCGATACAGATAGGCAAATTCATGATTATAGATATTATATTCAAGAGTTGGTATTGCAACTGACAGGTAAACCTGTAGCTGAATTACCAATTGAACCTTATCCAGCATGGATAGATGTTACCACTATTCCTAGCAGTATTCACGAAAAAGCTCAGGAAATAGGTGTAACTATCACAATTGAGGCATGGAAAAGTTTAACTATTTTACAACGGTTTGCCTTGATTAAACTGAGTCGTCCTAGCCATGAAAATAAAAACTTTTTACCAGCATTACAAGAATTTAATTTGTTGCCAAAATCTTAAATCCTGGTATATTGCTATAGATGATACTTTTCCAATAGTTGGTATAACAAGATGATTAAACTCGACCAGTTTTTAAAGTTTTCGGGAATAACCTCCACCGGAGGTCAAGCCAAATTAATGATTATTGATGGTGAAGTCAAAGTTAATGGTATAGTCGAAACACGGAGAGGACGGAAATTAGTAGACGATGATCAAGTAACAGTAGCAGGAAAAACTCTGAAAGTTGGGGAAATTCTCTCAGATACTGTTGATTAATTGATATGTCTATAATCTTACCCTCAATTTCCTTGTTAGGATAATATCTGATATGGTTAATTATTAAGTTTTCTTTAAAGAAAGTGAATTGCCGTAAATAACACCTTAATTTAAAATAATAAATATTAATTAATCGGTTATTCTCTACAAGTAAATCCTCTTGGTCAGGGGAAATTATCCCCCTACAGAAATTCTGCAATTGTGCATTGTCAACACATATAAAAATACACAGCTAATGACTAATGTACTGTGGCTACAAGGTGGCGCTTGTTCAGGTGACACCATGTCATTTCTTAATGCTGAAGAACCGACAGCTTGCGATTTAATAGCTGATTTCGGTATGAAGATACTTTGGCATCCCTCCTTGGGTATGGAACTAGGTGAAAACTTACAAAAACTGCTACATGACTGTATTTCCGGGAAAATTCCTTTAGATATTTTAGTATTTGAAGGTAGCGTAATTAATGCTCCTAATGGTACAGGAGAATGGAACAGGTTTGCCGACCGTCCCATGAAAGATTGGTTAAACGAATTAAGCAAAGTTGCGAAATTTATTGTTGCGGTAGGAGACTGTGCAACATGGGGAGGAATTCCCGCCATGTCACCCAACCCCAGCGACTCCAAAGGACTGCAATTTCTCAAACGCAAAGAAGGCGGTTTTTTAGGTAAAGATTTTGTCAGTCAAGCCGGCTTACCTGTGATTAATATTCCCGGTTGTCCCGCACACCCCGACTGGATAACGCAGATATTAGTAGCGATCGCCACAGGTCGAATTGATGATATAGTTCTCGATGAACTGCATCGTCCCCAAACCTTCTTCAACACCTATGCCGAAACCGGTTGTACCCGCAATATACACTTTGCATACAAAGCCACAACCTCCGAATTTGGACAACGCAAAGGTTGTTTATTTTACGACTTAGGTTGTCGTGGACCCATGACTCATGCCTCCTGTAACCGCATTCTTTGGAATCGCGTCTCCTCCAAAACCCGCGCCGGAATGCCCTGTATAGGTTGCACAGAACCCGAATTTCCCTTTTTCGACCTCAAACCCGGAACAGTATTTAAAACCCAAACCGTCATGGGCGTTCCCAAAGAAATACCACCAGGAACTAACCACAAAGATTACGCAGTCCTCACCGTTGTTGCAAAAGACGCAGCCCCAAAATGGACAGACGAAGACTTTTTCACCGTTTAGTAGGGGCGAAGCATTCAGAAAATAACCTTTGGAAAAAACGATAATTTATCGCCTGAATGCTTCGCCCTTACATTCGTCATTACCAATCACCAATTACCCAAAATTATGCCAATTCAAACCTTAGATATTTCACCCGTTGGTAGAGTCGAGGGTGATTTAGATGTGCGTGTTGAAATCGAAAATGGATATGTCACAAACGCCTGGACTCATGCTGAACTTTTTCGCGGATTTGAAATAATTTTACGCGGAAAAGATCCTCAAGCTGGCTTAATTGTCACCCCCAGAATTTGCGGAATTTGTGGTGGTTCTCACCTCAGTTCCGCCTCTTGGGCGTTGGATACAGCTTGGGGAACAGAAGTTCCTAGAAATGCAATTTTGGCGAGAAACTTAGGTCAAATCGTCGAAACAATTCAAAGTATTCCTCGCTACTTTTACGGACTATTTGCGATTGATTTAACTAATAAAAATTATCGCCGTAGTCACTTTTATGATGAAGCTTGCCGACGCTTTGCAGCTTTTACAGGTAAATCCTATGAAATCGGGATTACAATTTCTGGAAAACCTGTAGAAATCTACGCCTTATTAGGTGGACAATGGCCGCACAGCAGTTATATGGAAATAAATTAGGGAATTGCTTATATAGTCAGGATTTCTCAGGATAGGTCTGATTATTCCCTGATTTTTCCTTAAATTAGACGATAAATCCACCCCAGCCATATCATAAAGTCCATTTATTTTTATCTACTAACAGCTATTTAGTATTTTCAGACGTTACCTAATTTTTCCCTAAACCTAGATTAACCAGCATAACTATGGTAAATTTTTAGTAAGCAAAGAATAATCCAATCTACCCATATTATGAATTTCAAACGATGGCAGGAACTCAAGCAAATACTCACTGAAGAAAAAGATTTGTCTAACATCTGGTCATATTACATGGATCATTTTGCGGATCATCCCAAATTCATCAACTTGGGTCAACCTGTGCAGAATCAATATATAGATGCAGTTGTCAAAAAAACCTGTCAACAACTATTTGGTCAAAACGTCAAAATTACCAATTCTCTCCTCATTTATATTCCCCGACATCAATTTTTCCACGGACCATTCCAAGCCGACGGACGAATTGGTGGTGTGATTTTTTATGAGGATATCAAAGTCGGTTTAATGGCTGTTTCTGCACAGTTTCCCCCAACTAGCGAGGTGAAATATTCCCGGTTTACCGAAGTAATGGATCTATCACAACCAAAAGGTCATGATTTGAACTGAAGATATTTTGTAGTGCTATAATTTTCTGATTTTCCATATAATTTCAGTAACACAACATTTTATTTATATTGAAGTATAAGCCAGGATTTTATCAATATAAATACGCAAATGGTAATATCTGCGTTTAAATAATTACATACTTGTTTGAGTATAGAAGTATTTATTTGTTTGGAAATTGAGCGATCGCTCCCAACTCAAAACTAAAATATCATATTTGTCCGCTCCAATGATTTTTTATATTGCGATCACAATTCGTATAAGGCGATCGCACTGTAAAAATTTTAGTTGTAGGTTATTGATCTAGTAATAGTCATCCTTAAAGCCTGTATCAATAACTATTTCACCTAAAGTATTATTCGGATCTATAGTAATATCTTCTACATCGGCATCACACAAGGAATAGTCTTTATCTCTAGATAGAGTGAGCATAACTTCCACATTCAACTTAACCGACTGAGTAAACACTGTATCTATTGTTTCTCCTCCATAGTACATACCATCTTCTCTGTCATAAATTGCATATTCTAAGCTCTCATAGCTTACATTTGCATCATAATTTACCTCTGCTTCTAACTCAAACACTACTGAAGGTTGATCTAAATCAGAATCGTCAATTTCAACCAATGAGGAATTAATGATATATACTGAATTAACATTAACTTCAATTTCTTCACTGCCCCATTCAATCAAACTACTTCCAGACAAATCAATTGAAAAATCTAAATCTGAGAATTTATCCTCTATGTATCTTTCTATTTCATTTTCTTTGTCCCTATAAAGTTCATAACATACGTCAACCTCATCTGAATCAGTTTCTCGAATTATATTTTCTAATAATTCATCGAGATTTCCAATCCAACATAGGTCTTCACTTGATGAACAAAACTTCTCCCAATCGGAATCTCCACTAACGACATAGATTATTTTTTTTCTGTCTTTTGCCTCCTTTTTAAGAGCTAAGAGCGCAAAAGCATCTGGAAACTCAGATTTCTTTTTTCCTTCGCCAAATGGTGGATTACCAGAAAAATAATTTTCAAAAATATCAACCACTGAAACTTGATCAACTTCTATTTTTTGAAAATCAGTTTCCTGCAAAAAAATCTCAAGTTTGTCTAAAAGCTCATGTTTAATTTGCTCGAAATTTGGTACAAGTTCTTGGACTTTCTTCTTGAATTCATATAGTAAGTCAGAATTCTTAGAGATTTTTATTTTTTCCTTACCTTTTGTTGGTTTGGATCGTGTATTATCTAAATGGTTTATACCTGTCTTGACTGCTTCTGATGCTAATTTAGCACCTTCGATAATATGCGCTCTTAATTCATCAAGAGTAACAGAAGTTAAAAGAAGTCTGATTTTTTCTTCCTGAGAAAGTTTAACTAAGGTTTGAAAAGGCTTAGAATTATAGTGAAAATTATAGCTATTAAAAACCTGTGTATCAAGAGTAACTAGCCGAGGAGGGGGTTTTATTTCCATTTTGCGAATATCCTCAATATCCACGTATTATACAGAAAATTTCCATATAACTACCTAAATCTTGGTGGATAGCAATAAATTTTCTGGCTATTATCCTTTTCCGGGTAATAGACGGAATGATTCGGTATATCTACCCGATGCTTAAACAAACAAAAATCCCCAATTAGCCCTTCCTTCCATCCCCAACTCCAAAATCGTCTAAACTTAAAAGTGTTCGCCAACTGCCAAAATCCTATGTCTCGCTGGTTTAATATTGCAGGTCCTTGTGAAGATGATATCCACTATATGCTATCTCCAACAACACGATTACCCGATTTGGAGGAGCTAATCCAACAGCGTAGTTATTTTGTCCTTCACGCACCGCGACAAACAGGGAAAACAACAGCAATGTTAGCCCTAGCACAGCAACTTACGGCCACAGGAAATTATGCAGCAGTCATGGTATCAGCAGAAGTAGGAAGTGCATTTAATCATGACCCAGGTGCAGCAGAATTAGCGATTTTGGGAGCTTGGCAAAATACAATTGAAGATAACTTACCTCCAGAATTACAACCACCTGTTAAACAATGGCAACAGGAAGAAGCAGGAAATAGAATTAAGTCTTTTTTAAGAAGTTGGTCTAAAGCTATTGATCGTCCTTTAATATTATTTATAGATGAAATTGATTCTTTACAAGACCAAACTTTAATTTCAGTTTTACGACAATTACGAGATGGTTTTCCCAATCGCCCAGAAAATTTTCCCTCATCGGTAGGATTAATTGGTTTACGAGATGTGCGAGATTATAAAGTAGCATCTGGTGGTAGTGAACGACTAAATACATCCAGTCCTTTTAATATTAAAGTTAGTTCTATTACCCTGAGAAATTTTAATGCAGAGGAAGTGGTAGAACTATATCAACAACATACAGCAGCAACAGGACAAATTTTCACACCAGAAGCTACAGCAACAGCTTTTGATTTAACTCAAGGACAACCTTGGTTAGTTAATGCTCTGGCTAAAGAAGTTGTGGAAAAAATGGTTAAAGATAGAAGTATTGCTATTACAAAAGAACATATTTTACAGGCAAAGGAAATATTAATTTCTCGTCAAGACACTCATTTAGATAGTTTAGCTGAACGCTTACGAGAACCAAGAATCAAAGCCATTATCGAGCCGATGTTAGCAGGTTTAGAATTAGGAAATATACCCAACGATGATATTCAATTTGTGATTGATTTAGGATTATGTAAAATGCACCCCTACGGAGGATTAACTATTGCTAATCCCATTTATCGGGAAGTTTTACCCAGAGTATTAACCGTGACACCAATGGCTTCTTTACCAATGATTGCACCAACTTGGTTAACTCCAGAAGGTGAATTAAATATAGATGCGTTACTTGCAGCATTTCTCAAATTTTGGCGACAACATGGAGAACCATTATTAGGTAGCACTGGCTACCATGAAATTGCACCCCACATAGTATTAATGGCTTTCTTACATCGTGTTATTAATGGTGGTGGAATTTTGGAACGGGAATATGCAATTGGTAGTGACAGAATGGATTTATGTCTGCGTTACAAAGATGTCACGTTAGGTATTGAGTTAAAGGTGTGGAGGGAGAAAAAGCGCGATCCCCAAATTGAGGGTATTGAGCAGTTAGAATCCTATTTAGGGCGTTTGGGGTTGGATTTTGGTTGGTTATTTGTGTTTGATAGGCGTAAAAATGCCCTACCAATGGAAGAGCGTTTGTCAACTCAGGTTGTGGTTACGGAAAATCAACGTCGGATTACTGTGATTCGGGCGTAAGTATTTTGAATGATTAGACATTTTGGGTGTTGCTGATAGCCTGCGTGGCGATAGCCATATTGAGGTATGAAATTCCTAAATTGAACCTTTAAAACTCTTACCTTTGCGTCTTTGCGCCTTTGCGTGAGACTAAAATTCTGAGTTATGGTTTTTTCAAACGCTCCGGCACTATGTCAATTTCCGTTACCGAATAAGGTTTACCATTTAAACACTTACGGAATTCATCCTTTACCTTTAGCCCACTATGCCACATGGTCTTAGCAACAGACTTACCATCTATTTTTACATCAAAGTTCTGGACATCTTCTATCCCCGCTAAAGCTGCATCAATTGTCGGTACAGCAAAAGCAATCACCCCAAATGGCATATCTGGCATTGTGTAATTGAATGCCTTGACAGTAGCAGGGGGGTCATTGTTTTGAATCAAAGTAACCGTGATTGTTTGTATCGTTTTAGGTTTAGGAATACTTTCGGTTGCAAATGTCAGGAGAGCAAACTTCTCGTTGCCAGTTGGCCCCAACAAATTGATCATGACTGGAGCGTTTTTAGCTTCTGGATCCATTGATGCCTTGAAAAAGGATGCAACACAAGAGCCACCTGATTTTACCCCCTCTAACCTTGAAGTAGGAAAAAGCTTCCAACTACCCGATAGATATTTCAGATACTTTGGATCTTGCAATAATTGAGCTTGTTGTTGCAAATTGCTCATGGCAGAAGCGGCTTGAAACTGTAGAGCCGCAAACTGAGGGTCGTAATAACGAGAACGAGAATTATCACTCCCTCGATCCTCTTGCTCTTCTTGATAATTCGGGTCTCTGTCACAAAGGAGAACAGATGCGACACCATGCCCACCTTGGGTTCTCCCAACCACTATCTCTCCCAGACCTGCGCCACCGCAAGCATATTCAGCTTTTACTTTCGGCGCAAGGAAAGTCATGATTATGACAAGAGAAAAACTAACTGGCAAACCTTTGCAGAATAAGTCTTTAGATAAATTCATCTTGGAAATTTCAACAGGTATTACTCCCAACTCAAAACTAAAATATCATATTTGTCTGCTCCAATGTTTTGTTATGCTGCGATGCGATCGCAATTAATCGCATTTAAGGAAAGTGAAGGCAAGTGGTTAAGTATAATTTTTTCTTTCTATTGAAATATAAATCCGGTTTTTTCTCAATATAAATACTTAAATGGGAATATGAAGGTTTAAATAGTTACGGGTTAGTTTGAGTATAGAGGATTGACTTATTTGGATATTGAGCGTCGCACTTCTCAAAGATGTTTAACAGCTACTCTAACACCTCTAGACTGCGATCGCTTGCTGAAAGTTCACAATCCCGCTGCATTGGGTTTGTTATGGCGATCTAACTTTTTTGCAACATATACACCATAGCTGTAGTGAGTTTTATATTTCTCATACAGTTCAATTTCTCGATTTTCTGCTTCAACTATTGCCCGTGCTTCTTCACTGTTGCTGTTCCGGTTAAGGAAACTCTTAAAGCGATTCTGCATAGGCCGATAATAATTATCTAACCAACAATGCTCCGGTAAAACAAAATAGCCAATCGGAGAATAGCCATTCTTCTCCAGTACGCCAATCTTTGAAGAGGCCACATCTATTCCGGGATACTCGCCTTCCCAATGTTTCTGGAGTTCTGACGGGCGGGATGCTGTAATCCAAGTAATCTCTGAAACAACCAATATGCCCCCAACTTTCAAATAACGATTCCAGTCTGTTACCCCTTTTTCAAAACCAATATTGTAAATTGCACCTTCAGACCAGATGACATCAAACTCCCCATCACCAAAGGGTAGGTTATCCATCGAACATGAAAGGGGCGATATTTTTCCAGAAAGTCCTGCTCTATCAGCTTTACTCTCCAGCACTTCCAGAAAATCCGAAAGAAAGTCTACTGCCGTAATTTGAGCATTCAACTGTTGAGCAAGACAGAGCGTGGAAGCTCCCGTTCCGCAACCTATATCTGCAATTTTTAGCGGCGCAACCCTATCTACCATAGACATATCTATGGCCATTTTTGTCTCTGCATCACCGCCTGGACCCTGCCGATCACCACCTTTGTGGAGGTCTATCAAGAGTTGGTAATCTTCCATATTGTCTCTCCTTACCTGTTTATGTCCATAACTATTTACTATAAGGTGGGTTGTCACACATTTTGCTACCTATCTATTACAAAATGGTTACGACATCCGCACCGTTTAGGAATTACTCAGAAACATAGATATAATGATGAATCGTCATAACTAAAAATCGTCAAAAGTTTTACAAGGAAATAGACTCGTGAAGATACGACAATATGAAAATTCTGACTTAGATGCTGTTCTCTCCTCTTGGGAAATAGCAACTCGATTAGCACATCCGTTTATGACCAACGAATTTATAGCTCAAGAGCGAATAAACGTAGCTGAAATATACATACCTAATACAAATACATGGGTCGTAGATATAGATGGTAATGTTGAGGGCTTTATTGCACTAATGGGCAACGAGGTGGGAGCTATATTTCTACAGCCAGATTACCACGGCAAGGGTGTGGGAAAAGCCCTAATGGATAAAGCACAAGAATTACACGGCGACCTAGAGGTTGAGGTATTTAAGGAAAACTCAATTGGTCGTAAATTTTACTCTCGATACGGTTTTGAGTATCTAGAAGAGAAATTGCATGAGCCTACTGGGCAGCAAGTATTACGCCTGAAATTTACTGCTCGCAATAGTTAAGGAAAGTACAAGAAAATGGCAATTGAGCGAACTGCTTGCAGCTGCGATCGCGCGATCGCATTTAATAATAGTTAAGGAAGCACAAGAAAATGGATTTTGAGCGATAGCATTAACCCAATATTAGCGATAGCTTCGCTCGCCGTAGGCATCGCACTTCATAGTAGTTAAAGGAAGCACAAAAAAGGAAGTTAAGCGAACTGACAAGTCAGCGATTGCGCTATCGCTATCACGAACCACCAACTTCAACTACTGCTCCCGGAACAATTGTATTTAAAACTTTACGAGCATCTGGCAACAAAGGAAGTAAATCAGCAAGTTTATTACTCTGCGCTACAAGAACAACAACTGCAACTCCCACTTGCTGTAAGTTTTGCTGATAGCGTAAATTTTGATCTGTAGTGAGCAGAATCGTGAAACCTTTTGACTCATGAGTTGTAGCAATTCACCATTCTTTTTTCCTGACCATCCCATCTCCACAACTGTTTTGATGTCATATTCCGCAAGTTGACGCTTTAAGGGACGTGGAGCGCATTCATCAAGCAGGATTCGCATAAGCTGTGAGCATTTCCTTGGCTAATTCAAGAGCCGCGATCGCTTGTTTATGTGTGACACTAGGAAAGTGGTCTAGAAATACGTCTAATGAATCCCCAGCTTCAAGGTAATCAAGCAAGGTTTTTATTGGTACACGAGTTCCCACAAAAACGGGTGTTCCCCCTAGAATATCAGGGTCGCTATGAATAATAGGTGATGTTAATGGCATAACAAATTCAGTTAAATAACTGTGAGTTCTAAATTATAATTATATCTGTATTTTCAAGTTCAATCATGATCAAGGAAGTACAAGAAAAAGAAGTTGAGCATGATCGCTTTTCTCTGTATCCTTTAAAATTGTAGAGTAAACAAATTTAATCGCCATTTCTATGAGTGTCTTAATTCCTGATGATATTATTCGAGCCGCAAAAATGACGGAGAATGAATTAAAGTTAGAAATTGCCATTATGCTTTATAAACAAGAAAAAATCAGTAGTGGTAAAGTTCGTGCTTGGACTGGACTAACAGTAATTGAATTTCAACATGAACTCGCTAAACGCGGACTTTGTATTAACTATGATGTGGAGGATTTTGAGGCAGATGTGAAAACTTTGCAGTCAATGAGGTTACTATGATTGTTGTTAGTGATACCTCACCAATTACGAATCTAGCGGCTATTGGACAACTAGATTTACTACAAAAACTCTATACCCACATCATTATCCCGGTAGCTGTCTATGATGAGATGGTAAATGTTGGTAAACCTGTTCCTGGTGCTATGGAGGTGCAAAGTTTACCCTGGATTGAAACTCAAACAGTTACAGATCAACAACAAGTAGTTATAATTCACCGAAAGTGAAGAAAATATTGATTTGGGTGAAGCGGAAGCGATCGTTCTAGCACTGGAGTTAAAAGCTGGTTTACTTTTGATGGATGAACGTCGAGGTCGTTTAGTGGCAACAAGCTATGGTTTACAAGTTACTGGCTTATTAGGTGTACTTATACAAGGGAAACAGAATGGCTTAATTAAATCTGTCAAACCGCTTGTAGACCAATTGATTAAGCAAGCTGATTTTCGTGTTAGTGATCAGTTGTATAAGACTATTTTAGATATTGCAGATGAGTGAATTTTAATTCAAAGTTGTAAATAAATAATTTAATAAGAATGCGATCGCTCACTATAGGTATCGCAATTTAATCAGAAATAGCGATCGCTTCGCTTGCCCTAATCATCGCACTACCAATGAAGGCTTTTTTCAATTTGGCGAATGTATTATAAAATAAGAGCAACATTTTTTAGGAGGTGCTATTTCTGAATAATTTACCGGATGATTTAGACATTGCCGAAATTCATCAAGCAATTGGTAATCTTGTCATTCGATTTCCATTACTTCATTGCCAAGACACTCAAACAGTGGCTAAAACAACGTAAAATTCCTGGTAAACTTTGGCGACTTTCGACCATATAAGACAATGAAGACTTTATTTTGAGTTATCGCCTAGAAAAACAAGGTTGCTTTGAAACTATTACGGAAAATGGTGTTCATTACGGTGTTGAAGTTTTTGGCAAAATTTTTGACAATCTTTCCCCACAAGGACTATACCCAGATGACTGGATTCAGGATTTTACCTCTCTATCTAATGAGTTTAAAATAGAAGTAATAGAAGAATTTTGAAAGTTTTTAATGGAGTTAAAGTCAATGAGTGCATTATTTAATTTACTCGAAAAAATTAAAACCAAACCAGGCTTATATTTGGGAACAGCATCTATCAGTAATTTACGGATGTTTATTTTGGGATATCGCTTTTCTCGTTCTGAATTAGATATTACTAATACTGAAACTGAAAGTGATTTTTATAAAAACTTTCAACCTTGGCTACAAAACCGCTTATCTATCCATACTGTTAACGCTTGGGATAAAATTATTTTACTCACCTGTATTGATGAAAAAGCTGCATTTGATTACTTTTTTCAATTACTAGATGAATTTATCCAAAGAGACAAAAGCCAGGATATTGAACCAATTCTGGCTGAACCATCCTCTCAAAATTATCAAAAAGCTGCCTGAAGAATAACACAATTATTTTTTCAAGTGCGATCGCATCCCTCGCCGTAGGTATCGCACTTAAATTAGAACTAGGGATCGCAGTTAAGGAAGCATTAACCGACACTTGGTTTGAATAAATCATCTGAGTCTCTCTCACCTTTTTGGCTTGATATGCACGCTAAGATTTTCAAGCCATTCAAAGTTGAGTTTCCATTCGTGCTTACTTCGCTCTGTCCAAACTGCCCATACAAGTTTCAAGTATTGCTCGGTTTGCTCGCTTGTCCAGCCGTTCACCTTGGCCAGATGAGCTTTGGCAATTTCTCCACGCCCGCGCAATCCCGCAAGCCCAATATGCTTTGTCTCATGGCAATTCGGACACAATGAAATTAGACTGTTTAGCGTTTGGGTAAATCCTTCATCATCGTATTCCCAGATTTCGTGGCATTCGACAGGATGCTTCTCTCCACGCCCGCCACATATTTCACAAACGTAGCCTGCTTTCTTATACGACGCTTTTCGCAGTTTGTCCCAATCGCTTTGACTAACATGGTCACGAACATTCGAGAACCAGCATCTGCTTGGGACTAATTCAACAGTCAGGTGCATATCACCAAACTCCTCTCGAATTTTTGCGTTCAGAACAACGCACGTAGTAACAGTATTTTTCGGCATCACGACAAGCATCCAATTACTTATTGTATGGAATTTTTCCGTATAATATCCCTATTTGGAGTATTAAACTACAGGATTAGCGAACTGCTTGCAGCAGCGCTTCGCTATCGCACTCAGATTAAAAGACGACAATAGTTTCACTGCTTCCTATTATTTATTTTCTTTTACTTGCTTACTTTAATGCCTTTCAATAACATCCAAAGAGCAAAGACTTGGCGAAATGCAATTTTAGGCATGGGACATTATCGCTCAGTGTTCGCTATTACTTTGTTTTCAATTCTGATGTCGATAATAATTACTGGTGTAATAATGACAGTATTTTGGTGGGAGGGGATAGATGTACTCCTCAAATCATTACTGGTTGCTGCCATAATCCCCGGAATCGTTGCGCCTTTAGCGACCAACTTCGTTGTTAAACTTCTATTTGAGCTTGAGGATCTACAAACCCAACTTTTAGAAATGGTTAACCGCGACCCCTTAACGAAGGTGTATAGTCGCCGCTATCTTATGGATTGTCTTGAGATTGAGTCAGCGAGAACCTTGCGCTCAAATGAGCCAATGTCGTTACTGATACTTGATGTTGATAATTTTAAGTCTATTAATGATCGCTATGGGCATGGAAATGGAGATATTGTGCTACAAGAGATTGCTCAGGTTTGTGAATCTACCCTGCGCCCCTATGATGTAATTGCACGTTTCGGTGGTGAAGAGTTTGTTGTAATTCTGCTGAATACACCCTTACCAGAAGCGTGTACTGTTGCTGAACGTATTCGAGAGAATGTGGCTGTTACGACTATTGAATTAACTTCTGGAGAAACGATTCGTAGCACGATTAGTCTTGGCATTAGCCTTTTTACCCCGCCAGATCCAAAGTGCATAAACCTATTATCCCGCGCAGATCGAGGATTGTATAAAGCTAAAAATAACGGTCGAAATCAGTGGGCGATCGCAGACTAACTTTATCCCATCTTCATAAGCTACAGCCCTTACCTCGATCATAGGACTTGGGCCAGGACTCCGTAGGGGGCTGCTGGTTAAAGCTTACCAATGAGCTTGTCATATTCTGCGTGAGTTCCGATCCAAAACCAAGAAATACCGCTTTCTACCTCAACTCCTAAAGCCCGATAGTCTAATCCTGCTCGAACTGACCAGTATTTTTTACCGATCTTCTTGAAGTGTAATGATGGATGAGATGGATCAGCTTTCAAAAGTTCGTAACACTGATCTGCTGTTTCCTGAACTTGATGGGACAACTCGTCATAGCATTTCCAAAATCTTCGCGTTGTATAGTGCATCAGAGTTCTCGGCAATGTCCCGTTTTAAACTCAGCGATCGCTTCTTCTGCTAAAGCCTCCAGTTTGCCGTCTGCGATGTCCTGTTCTAGCTGCTTGTCCCAATGTTGGTAGTCTAGGTCTAAGATCCATTGCCGAAGTCGCTGAAATTGTTCTGGTGGAAGCGTTAGAATAGCTGCTTCAATTTGTTCAATGGTTGACATATCGGATGATAGTTTTTTGACTTCAATCACATTATAGCTTTGTAGAGAGGAGTAATTCTAATTTTTACCTTGCCACTGAATATCAAACACACTCTGCACACATCTTTGTTTGGATATTGAGCGAACTGCTTGCAGCAGCGATCGCGCTATCGCACTTCTCAAAGATGTTTAACAGATCCATGAGACCGTACCTTACAGATCGCTTATAATCAATGTATTATTGTATATCTAAAAATTTAAAATATGTCACTCGCTGAGTTAATTCCTCTAGTCAATAATCTGAGTCAATCAGACAAATTATCACTCTTTAAACTCCTAGCTACACAAATCCCAAATGCCGAATTACAAGTGATCTTTTCTGCCTCAGAGTATCCGATTTGGTCGCCATATCACGCAACGGAAGCTGCAAACATCCTCATGCAGATGATTCAGGATCACCAAGAGGCATCTACTGATGGCTAGTACAGTGGAATTTCCCTTTAATGATGATGAAGCATTACCCACAATTCCTATCATTCTGAGTTATGCAAACTTTTAATGGAGTTAAACTCAATGAGTGCATTATTCAACTTACTAGAAAAAATTAAAACCAAACCAGGCTTATATTTGGGAACAGCATCTATCAGTAATTTACAGATGTTTATTTTGGGATATCGCTTTTCTCGTTCTGAATTAGGTATTGCTAATACTGAAACTGAAAGTGATTTTTATAAAAACTTTCAACCTTGGCTACAAAACCGCTTATCTATCCATACCGTTAACGCTTGGGATAAAATTATTTTACTCACTTGTATTGATGAAAAAGCTGCATTTGATTACTTTTTTCAATTACTAGATGAATTTATCCAAAGAGACAAAAGCCAGGATATTGAACCAATTATGGCTGAACCATCTTCTCAAAATTCTCAAAAAGCTGCCTGAAGAATAACACTGAATCTTAGTGTGCTTCGTTGTTTCTGTCGCAATTATTTTTTCAAGTGCGATAGCGATCGCGGAGCGTCGCAAAGAGAAGAGATCGCAGCGATTCCTACGGAGCGCTTCGCTATCGCACTACGTCATAAAAATTCCTGAAAGAGGTTATCGAACGGTTCTGTATTTTTCCAGCGATAGGTGTTGAAGTCTCGATAATCAACCGATAAAATTTGGCCATGACCTAATTCTTCTGCCAGGATAACAAGAGAGGAATCGGCTAAATCCATCGGTAAATCTTTATATTTTTCCATCAGTTCTTCAATACGCTGGCAATGATGTTGTTTCAGATCAAAGATTTGTAGCTTTCCTGTAGAAATTTTATTAATAAAGATTTTTGGAGCATCTACTCCTACTCTTTTTTGTAATAGATAGCACGTTTCTGTGACGACGCACCAGGTTGTAATAAATTGCTGATTAGCTAAATCTTGAAATCGTTTTTTGGCGGCTATATGAACTGCATCTTTTTTATTGGCAAGAGCTAACCAAAAGCCTGTATCAACTATGATCATATTTTTGATTAAGTTCACGGTCTAAGTAGTTTTTATAGTTTTTTGAGAGGTCTGTTTCAGCTTCTATACAACCGATAAAATCTGACCAGTCTGGCAAGGAATTTTCTGAAGATTGGTGTTGATTTAGAAGATAGCGTTTTTTCAGGACTTCTACGAGTTCCACTATGATTTGTTGTGCATCGGGCGGAAGAGACGCAATATCTTGTTGAATGGTATCTAAGTTCATAATCTCATTTTGCTGTTTCCCTGATTATAGTTTAGCGAGAAATGTTATTGAGCGATCGCATTTCCCCAATATTAGCGATCGCACTTAATAATAGTTAACGAAGCACAAAAAAATGAAAATTGAGCGAGATCGCTTTTCTCAAAGATGTTAAACAGTCAATTTAGAAGGTTTATATTTATAACTTAGTTCCATAGCATTGCAAAAGCTATTTAGTTGATTAAGCAAAGCATTATAGTAAACGTAAGCATCCTCTTGTTTATCTTGGAGATTAGCATATAAAGTTAACTCTGGTTCTGGTGCTAGGTGATCTTTAGGGATATCTAAACCGGCTTCAGATAATCGTGTTGAGGCAATTGCAATTAATAATGCTCCAATTGTATTAGATTCACCATTGTGAAGATCATTAAGTCCAGGTAATATTGTTTCTGCACCTGGTAATTCATTAAGATTCATGATTGATTTTCCTCCAGGTTATTTTCACAACGTTCAATAAATTTCTCAATTCTACGTCTAAGGATATCAGGGTTTAGAGAGGGAAATCTGATTAGTTCAGGTGTAATTGCTTCAAAGCAATTCCGTAAATCATTCAAAGAGAATAATTTCTGTTTGTACATAGCTTCAATATCTTTAATATCACGGTCAAATCCCCTAGATAGTTTAGAAAGAGCTTGGGCTGTAAAATCATAGTGATAAAAGGAAATTTGACCTTGTTTGCCAATGAATACACTTCTATCACGCCATCCTGGAAGAGGTGGTAAGAAATCCTGCGGAGATGCCAATTCGATATTGATGTTTAATTCTTGTTTGAGTTTGGCGATCGCTTGAAAAATCCCTGGTGGTTCAGGATCTAGACGAAGATCAACATCAACTGTGGAGTTACGCCATCCAATTAGTAGCGCACTAGCTCCACCTGTAAAGTAGATGCAGCCTGAACTCTGGGCTTCTCTACCCAAGAGTTGCATCAGACGTTCTAACTTTTGAGTGTCAATGTTTGCACGCATATTTTTATTGATTTATGTGTTTGGATATTGAGCGATAGCGAAGCGCTCCGTAGGAATCGCACCAAATCAATATTATCAATATTAGCGATCGCATTTAATCACAGTTAAAGAATCACAAGACAATGGATTTTGAGCGATCGCATTTCCCCAATATTAGCGATCGCAGTTAATCCCAGTTAAGGAAGCACAAGATAATTGATTTTGAGCGATCGCACTTTTCTCAAAGATGAAAACGTAATAAGGTGCGTTACATTTCATTAACGCACCCTACAATATCAGCGATCGCACTGGAACGATTTGTTAGATCATGATAACAGTTTCAAATTCTTCCACGCTCAACTAAGCGCCTATAATGCTCACCAAGTACAGTTAATTTACATCCCTTGCTTTCCATAGCTGCATTCCACATATGAGGAGCGTCAACAGGAACGACCAAATTGACACGATTAAATTTTTGTAGAACTGCAAATTTTCTTGTATTTCCTGGGATGGGATCAGGCATTCCTTCGCTTCGCCCTTTCATTTCTGGTTCAAAAGTTGGATTTAATGGAAATTCATAACCTGCTATTGGAAAGAATTCAGTAATCCTTTGTAAATCTGTCAATTGAACGTTTGGTTGTATTTTCCGTAATGAGACAAAGCTCTTCACGTTAGTCTTGAACACCGGACGCTGCTCCCAAGCTCCCAAGGATTGATCGATATACGCATAGACACTGCCGGGGCTTATGTCACCTAGAAGGTTGGCGGATACCCCACTTAGTGCATCGACGAAGAGAGTAGTGAAAACTCCTCGTCCATTTTTCTCTGTCGCGTATTGATCTTCTGTTGACGCTGTTAGGATGGTGAGTCCTTCGGCTAATACGGCATGGTTACCTGATAATGGAGGAGTTCCAGCAATTCCTGAATGACAGCTATCTAGTACAATAATCTTGTTTTTTGCTCTTGATTTATTTGCCAATTCCAAGATTTCTGTAAGAGAAACCCCTTCATCTCCTCTCCGGGAATCGCTTGCTAACAAATATCCGCCAGTAGACTCAATATGACCATGCCCGGCGAAATAAAAAAGTGCTATCTCACTATCATCTGAGAAAAGCTTTTGAATATGGTCTTTGAGTTGGTTTCGGGAAACACTGTCAGAAGATCCTGTTCCTGTAAATAACTGAACATCAAAATTTATTGAGCCGTCACCATGCCTTGATAAGATTGCTTTTACGGCATGAGCATCATCCACACACCCATACAGAGGGGAACCACAAGCATAGTAATTTATTCCAACAACTAGAGCTTTTCTCATATCCCTTCCTATATAGAGTATGTTCGTATAGCCTCAACAATGGATGAGCTTTGCCACTTAACAGTTGCGTCGGCGTTGTCTTTCACAATTTTTGACGTTTGTTCCGAACCCCAAGGTTCAACCGCAATTAGTGGCTTTGAAAATATTTTCTTTGCTATTTCAATTTCGTTATTTATCCATTTTGAATAGGTGCTATATTTACCAGCCAACATAACCACACAATTTGCAGATTGCATTTGGTTTTTTATCGCCTCATAGAGTGCCTTGTCATTTGGTGCGTTATGTATTGGATCGTCTTTTGGAACAGAGTAATCAATCCAATGAAAATTTGGGTATTCATTGAAGAATTTAACCAATTTATCGTATGCATCACCATATGCCCATGAATGGCTGATAAAGAGACGGTATGTTTTTAACTGAGGCATGTTTATCTCTCTTTTTTATCTAACTAGTAGTAGCTATTAGACGGAAAGTTTCGGTCTAACATACCCAGATTTTACACTGGTTATGTTGACCTTAACTCAGGTAATGACAATATCGTGACCCATTATACCTTACCATAACGTCTAGGTAATAGCAAGAAAAACTCTGGATATCGTCAATATCCAAGTATTATTACGGAATATTTCGGGCTATTCATCTGAGTTTGTTCGCCACCACAGTAGTTTGAGCTTATTTCTTGCTGATATCCAGAATTTTCCTAAATCTCTCAACCTCCAACTTCAACCTTTCATTCTCCATCCTTAATGCCAAAATTTCATTCTTCTGCAACTCAATTAACGACCTTTGACTAATTACCTCACCAAAGGCTTTTTTCCGGTTTTCAATCCCAAACCATCTTTGATAGGTTTTTGTATGTTCATCAACAGTATGACCTAAATTATCTGCTGCGGCTTTAATCGGTATTCCCTGAAGATGCGCTCGAATCGCGCAACCATGCCGTAAATCATAAGGTTGAAAATCAATTCCCACTTTTCTAAACCATCTGGATATATCTCTCCGCATCCAATTAATATTTTGTACAGATGCAATTTTTGCCACCTTGTGTTCTAAAATCTTTAATGGTTTGGGATTATGTAAATCAAATAATTCTATCCATTCAGGGACAAAAGGAATAACTTCTCGATATCCAGTTTTGGTATTTTTATTCACTTTCCAAGTATGATCTATATTTTGGGGAGACATCCACCAATTAATATCCGGTTCTACAAATAATTCCCTTGGTCTTAACCCATAAGTTGCCAACATTCCATATACCCAACGCCACATTTCCCAGGTGTCTATTTCATCACTAATGTTTGTATTTTTGCGGTTGAGTGCAAATTTTTCAAACAGGTCAAAAGCAGATATGATTTTTTCATCTTCAGGAATTTCTCGATAAGCAGGAGTGACATGATCTCGTTTGACATCGAGTTGAAATCCTAAATTAAAGGTTTTAATCAAAACAGAACTTACTGCTATTAGTTCATTTTTTTTATTACCCTGAAATGAATTAATAATTTCCTCAAAATTTTCTTTTGTGGCTAAATGGGTGAGAGTCAAGTTTCTTTTAATTACAGATATATAGTTAGCAAAAGTATTTTGACTAGTGATAGTTTTTTGACGGGTTTGATAATATTTTTCATCAAATGTATCTAATAATTCCCCAATTGTTTTTATCTCTTGCTTCTCTCTCGATTTAATTCCTAAATACTTCTCATTCCACTCGAAAGTATGACGAGCAATTAATTTACCCAACTCATAACTTTCTTCAATTGCAGTTTTTAATCCCTCTAAATTTGCGGGTATTCCTAGAGATAAATCATACTGCTTTTTTGTCTTACCTAAACTGTAATCTCCTGGTTTTAATGGTAAGGTAGCTCGTAATTGGAGAGAATTGCCAGTTTGTTTAATACTAACTCTTATTCTCTCCCTTTTTAAATTAGTATTAGCTTCGACAAACTTCTGATCAAAAACTTCTTGATACTGTAATTCTGTTGCTTTTATTTTCGCCATTGTGCCTCTATAGCTACCGTCTGTGGTGTTCTGCGGCTCAAAGTCTGCAAACATATCTGCGAACCAGTCCCTTGAGTCTGCATTTGCATCCTCATGTAGAGATGGGGGATAGGTTTCCGATATTACAGTACAGCTATTTTCAGGTAAATAGACCACAAACCGACCTCTCTCCAAACCTCTCTCCTGCAAGGAGAGAGGCTTTGATTTACCCCCCTTCCAGCAACAAAGGTTTTTCTTTTTCCCTCTCCTCTTAGGAGAGGGTTAGGGAGAGGTAGAGAAGCTGGGGGTTAGGTCTAATAATAGTAGTTCAAATACAAGAAAACTGCTGTAACTGTTAGGGATAAAAATTACCCTGATTTTGTCCGCTCATTCCCTAAATATTCCCTTATTTATAAACTGAAATGGTGAAAATAAAATGTTCTGTCCGAGCAAAATTACCTGATAAAATAAGTTACTCAGGAACATTTACAGCATATCACCTGTTGTCATAGCAGTTATATGGTGCCTGGTGGAGTGATGTGCGCCCCCACTTTAACGGATATTACTCGCGCTTGGGCAATTCTGGAATATTTCCGCACCAATTGGTTAGAACCAGTTTGGTTAGGATGTTCTTTAGAAAGATATGAAGAAATTCAATCTTATGAAGACTTTCAAAAGTGGTTAAATGAAGATGTTAAACATCGGGAATCTGACTTAGGTTTATATTGGCGCATGGGTTTAGATATCGGTTTAGATCGATATGGTGCAGGTGTGGGTAAATATGTGACTTGGGGTTATATTCCCCATGAGGATAAATATAATCATCCCACCATTGAAGGACGTAACGCTGCTGTAATTATGAAAAGCGGTGTTTATGATAGCTTCACTGATACTCATGCCTTGATGAATCAAGGTTTTGCCCGTGAGAATTTAACCCATTCTTGGTATGATGAGGGTACAGAAGATTGGCATCCAAGCGATCGCACAACCACACCAATTAATAACAACCAAAAAGACTTTACTGGGGCTTATTCTTGGTCAAGTGCAGTCCTTCACCAAGACTTAGGACGTTTAGAAGCCGGACCCCTAGCCCGTCAATTAGTTGCAGGGGGAAATCATGGAGAATCTTGGCAACATTATGACCCATTTATTCTGGACACATTCAAGCAAATGGGCGGTGCAAGTGTTCATCTTCGCCAATTAGGAAGAGTCCACGAAATAGTTAAACTATATCGTCAAGCTGAACGCTGTTTAAGAGAGTTCAAATTAAACGATCCTTGGTATATTAAACCAGAAGAAAAAGATGGTAAAGGTTGGGGTGCAACTGAAGCCGCTAGAGGTGCATTATGTCACTGGGTAGAAATCGAAAAAGGCAAAATTAAACAATACCAAGTTATCGCTCCCGGTACTTGGAATATCGGACCCCGTGACGGTGAAGGACAACTAGGACCGATTGAAAAAGCATTAATAGGAACACCAATTCAAGACCCTAAAGATCCGGTGGAAGTTGGTCATGTCGCCCGTTCTTTTGATTCATGTTTGGTGTGTACTGTTCACGCTCATGATGCGAAAACTGGGGAGGAATTGGCACGTTTTAGAACGGCTTAATTTTTGTGTCACGCAGAGACGCAGAGGCACAGAGAGGGAGTGAGATTTTCTATCTTTGTGTCTTTTTTTTTGCATTTTTGTGTATATCTTATAATTGTTGTTTGCAGTACAAAAGTTCCCAATTCTGTGGGTTAGTCTGGATTTTAATGAGTAATTGGTAATTCCTAAATATTATATTATGAATTATCAATTATCAATGACAAATTTACTAAAATTGGTAACTAATTGTGTCTAATTTAGAACTACATCAATATCTTCCTCAGCTTCCTGAAGCCGCACTGCAAGAATTTATAGAATGGTGTATGTTAGAGCAGTCAAGCGCCGCAGGATTAGAATTTAAACCTGATCAAAGTAAGTTAAAAAATTTAGCCTCAGCGGATTATTCTAAGCAATTAGTTGACCAATTTATGAAGGTAAGACCTGACCCAATTAGAGCGGGTTTGGTGGCTGTAATTGCTGGAAATCAAGCCGATAAACACGAATTGCCAGGATTAGCGGCTGTAGTTGATTTTGTTTCTCTTTATGTTAAGTATTTAATTCCTAAAGATGGTACTAATCCAGAAGAAGCAGATGCAATTTTAGCTAAAGCATCACAACATCAATATGAGCAACTTGTAGAAATTGCTAAAAAACATGGTGTGAATTTATAGCTTTTTAAGGTGGGCATTGCCCACCAAATAATTAATAATTTATAGTTGTAATTTGAGTTAAGAAAACTAACGTAAAATGTAAAATGGATAAATAGTGGGTTTATTTGGATCAAAACAACCTACTTTACTATTTACTCATTTTTTCTTTTCCTGCTGTTGAAGGATACTTACCAACTTCTATTAATAATTGTCTTTCTATAATCCGTTCATTTTTGTTAAAATCGAGAATACGTGATGTTACTTCACCAATATCTGTTAACGGTTGAATTACAGCTTCATTAAGTCGAAAGTGATCACCCCAGAAGTCTCTGCGGGGGTTAAAAAATCTTACTAATTCACCATTTTGCCAATTAATTGAACCTAAATCTGTACCTTTTTGTAGATTACAGAAAACACAAGCATAACAGAGATTATCCTCTGTACTTGTACCACCATGTTTGACACTAATAATATGATCAACTTGACAAGATGTCGTATCTTTTTCTGAAATTAGACAATATTCACAGATATTACCAGCACGTTCCACAACTAAACGCCTTATTTCTAAATTAATGTAAGTACGAGACACCTTATTTACCCTCAACATTAATATATTTATGAGCCTTAGCCTTAGCTAATCTAATAATGTGTTCTAGAGTCAAAAAATACTCTAACTCTTCTCTATCTTCTTTTGTTAGCTCATTATTTTTAGCACCATCAATTAAATCTTCTAAACGGTTTTGTGCTGTTTCGGAAAGGTGGAAGTTAATCACACTTGCGGGAGTAGTACCAGCAGCAATAAAATCTACAATTTCGTCGTAGACTTTAATTGTTTTTACAGATGTATTCATGACGGTATCCTTTTTTATTATTCTAGTTTATAGATTGGTTTGAGGCAAGCAAACCCAACCAAAGAGATTAAGTATTTTTAGGATATGATGATTTAAGTATACCATTCATTTGGTAAATTATTATTTAGACAATAAAAGATCAAGTTTAAAGTAATTAAACTGAGTTAACTTTTAGATTATATTTAATGACTAAGTTTTAATAAGATATTGATGATTAATACCAATTTTAGAATCTTTGATGATAATATCTATTTAAAGCTTTATGGAATCTCCGCTTCATCAACATCAAATTTATGTGTTTGTAGAAATAATTACTGATTCTTCAAATCATCCCCATGAAACGTATTGCATCTTTTCTTCTCGCTACTGTGATAGCGTCTATGTCTGTGTTGGGTATTGCAGAAAATGCTGATTCTGCAACTCATAATCGCCGTCGTCAGACAACTACCCATGTTAGACGTTATCGGACTTGTACTGGCAGAAATAGTTACAGATATTATCGGGGCAAGTATTACAGATGTCGTTACAATAGACGGCATCGTTAATTCAATTATCATCGTTTAAAAGACTGGGTGGGTATTACTCACCCAGAAAAAATAATAAGTTATCTGGGAATTTAAAATTGGTAGATACCAAGTATTAGATAAATGGTTGAAAGACAGAAAAAACGCCACGCTAAAATTATCTAATGATGAAATTATTCATTCAGGACTTACGCACAAGTCACGAAGAAACGAACCACGAAGGAACGAAGAACACGAAGAAAAGAAGGTTTCAGAGATATTTTGCGTAAGTCCTATCATTATCAAAAAATTGTATTTTCTTTAACAGAAATTTTGCGACTAATAGAGGAAATTGATATAACTATTCCAGATTTTTCCATACAGTAAAAACTGGGATATTTAATAAATATTACTTCCTAAAACTACATTGCAAACTAAAAATATACTTAATTTACCCCTATCTGCTGACGGTGCAAAAATAATATTAGGAAATAATATTACACCAGAACAATTAGTAATTCCTCTTGCACCTACTCCCACAACAATGTTTGGACCCCGTGCAGCTTGTTTATTATCACCAACAGGACCATTATGGGTAGCAGATACAGGACATCATCGTTTATTAGGGTGGCGCAATTTACCCACAAAAGATCATCAACCTGCTGACTGGATAATCGGACAACCTGACTTTTATAGTGAAGGACAAAACGCCAAAGGTACACCTGGAAAATCTACATTTAGTGTCCCTACAGGTATTTGTAAATATGGTAATGGTTTAGCTGTTGCAGATGCTTGGAATCATCGCATTTTAATCTGGCATAATATCCCGAAAGATAGTCATATTCCCGCAGATTTGGTATTAGGACAAGCTAACTTTATTGATAATATACCTAACCGGGGAAGTCAACAACCTGCGGCTAATACTTTACACTGGCCTTATGGTATTTTCTGTTATAAAAATAAATTATTTGTAGCTGATACTGGAAATCGTCGGTTATTAATTTGGAATCAATTACCAATAGAAAATGGACAACCTGCGGATATCGTTTTGGGACAACCAGATATGATATCTCGTAATGAAAATGGTGGTGCTTCTCCCACTGCTTCTAGTATGCGCTGGTGTCATGATATCACTCTTTGGGAAGAGAATTTAGTTGTTACTGATGCAGGTAATAACCGGGTGATGATTTGGGAGGGAATCCCCACAGAAAATAATGCTGCTTGTGCGGTGATTTTAGGACAAAAAAACTTCAATTTTGTGGAATTAAATCAAGGGGTTTATTTCCCTATTCGGAGTAGTTTAAGTATGCCTTATGGCGTAGATATATGGAAGGATTGGTTAATAGTTGCAGATACTGCTAATTCTCGTTTGCTAGGATGGAAAATACGAAACTCTATTTTATTATTACATGGTGCAGATGCTGATGGTGTTATGGGACAAGATAATTTTACAAGTAAGAGTGAAAATAGGAATTTTGGATTACCAACAAGAGAAAGTTTAAATTGGTGTTATGGAATTAAGGTTTGTGGTGAAATTGCGGTGATTGCTGATTCTGGGAATAATCGTGTTTTGATTTGGAAGTTTTGATGATCTCACGCAAAGGCGCAAAGACGCAAAGGAAGAAAGATGAGAATAGAAGAAGTTAGGGTTTGTGGTACTGTTCAAGGTGTGGGTTTTCGTCCTACTGTTTATCGTTTAGCGAAGGTTTTTGGGTTAAAGGGTGATGTTTATAATGATGGTGAAGGGGTGTTAATTCGTGTTTCTGGTAGTGAGGAAGAAATAACGGATTTTATTAATCAATTATATCAAGAATGTCCTCCTTTGGCAAGAATTACTGATGTGATTAGGAGTCCATATTTGGGTGAGTTTAATTTTGATGATTTTGTGATTTCTCGTAGTGTTAATAGTGTGGTGAAAACTGAAGTTTCTCCTGACGCTGCAACTTGTTCTCAATGTCAAAAGGATATTTTTGATCCTTTTAGTCGTTATTTTCGTTATCCTTTTACTAATTGTACTCATTGTGGTCCAAGGTTGAGTATTATTCGGGCTATTCCTTACGATAGAAATAACACCAGCATGGTGAATTTTTCAATGTGTGGAGAGTGTGAAAGGGAATATGAAGATGTAGCAAATCGTCGTTTTCATGCCCAACCTGTGGCTTGTTTTACTTGTGGTCCGCGTGCATGGTTAGAACGTGCTGACGGTAAACCTATGATATCTGATATGTTTTCAATGTTGGATGATGTGGATGCTGTTTGTACTTTATTACAAAAGGGTGAAATTGTTGCTATTAAAGGTTTAGGTGGTATTCATTTAGCTTGTGATGCTACTTTGGAAAATGCAGTTATTAAACTCAGAAATCGCAAACGACGTGATCATAAACCTTTGGCTTTAATGGCAAGAGATATTAATATTATTTCTGAATATTGCGATATTAATGATTTAGAAAAAGAATTATTAACAAGTTCTGCTGCACCTATTGTTTTATTAAATATTAAAAATCATCATAAATTACCATCTTCTATCGCCCCAGGACAAAATACTCTGGGTTTCATGCTACCTTATACACCTTTACATCATTTAATTCTCAGACGCATGAATCGCCCCATAGTCTTAACTAGCGGGAATATTTCTGATGAACCGCAATGTATAAATAATGAAGAAGCAAAAGATAAATTATCGAAAATAGCCGATTATTTTCTTTTACATAACCGTGATATTGTCAATAGAGTAGATGATTCTGTAGTCAGAGTTATTGATAATCAAATACAAACCCTCCGACGTGCTAGGGGATATGCACCAGCACCAATTAAATTACCACCAGGATTTGAGAAAATTCCGCCAATTTTAGCAATGGGTAGCGAGTTAAAAAATACCTTTTGCTTATTACGAGAAGGTGAGGCGATTTTATCACAACATTTAGGAGATTTAGAAAATGTAGCTGCGTTCAATGGGTATCAAGAAACATTAAATTTATATTTAAACTTATTTGCACATAAACCAGAAATAATTGCTATTGATAAACATCCAGAATATCTATCATCTAAACTTGGTAAAGAACTAGCAATAGTGAATAATATTAAATTAGATGAAATTCAACATCATCACGCCCATATAGCAGCTTGTATGGCAGAAAATCAAATTCCTTTAGACTCAAAAGCGATTTTAGGAATAGCTTATGATGGTTTAGGTTATGGTGAAGATGGTACATTATGGGGTGGAGAATTTCTCCTAGCAGATTATCAAAACTTTCAAAGATTAGCTACATTTAAACCTCTACCCATGATAGGAGGAAAACAAGCAATTTATCAACCTTGGAGAAATACATACTCTCAATTAATAAACTCCTTCGCATGGGAAGAAATAAAACAAAAATATAGTGATTTAGCAATTATCAAAACCCTAGAAAATAAAAATCCTCAACTACTCAATCAAATCATAGCAAAAGGTATTAATTCACCCTTAACATCATCAGTAGGGAGATTATTTGATGCAGTAGCAGCCGCAATAGGTATATGTCCAGAAAAATGTAGTTATGAAGGACAAGCAGCCATAGAAATGGAAGCCATAGCTGATATTAATATTTTAAACAATGATAAAGAAACTCTAAATTATCCCTTTAACTTAGAAAAATTAGATAATATTTATTATATAGGTACATCTCCAACATGGATAGAAATACTCAATGATATAAAACAGCACATATCCTCATCAGAAATAGCTGCAAAATTCCATAAAAGTTTAGCCATTACCATAACCCAAATAGTTAAAAAACTTAGACAAGAACATCAATTTAATCAAGTAGCATTAACAGGAGGAGTATTTCAAAACCGCATTCTTTTACAACAAGTAAAAACACAGTTAGAAAAATTAGAAATAAAAGTCCTCACCCATAGTATATTACCCGCAAATGATGGAGGTTTATCACTAGGACAAAGCGTAATTGCAGCCGCTAAATACTTAAAAAAATAACATAAAAACCTCTGTTGTCTCTGCGCCTCTGCGTGAAATAAATCTTCAAAAAAAGGACAAGCAAAATGTGTTTAGGAATACCCGGACAAATAACAGAAATAACCAACATAGAACATAAACTAGCTACAGTTAATATTGGAGGAGTAAAACGTCAAGTAAACATAGCTTGTATAGTTGACGAACAACACCCCCCAGAAGCTTGTATAGGAGATTGGGTATTAGTTCACGTTGGTTTTGCCATGAATAGAATCAACGAACAAGAAGCCGCAGAAACATTAAAATTACTGCAAGAAATAGCCCAATCTTATACTTAAAACCTCTCTTCCTTTGCGTCTTTGCGCCTTTGCGTGAGAAATAAAAATATGAAATATGTAGATGAATTTCGTAACCCAGAAAAAGCCCAAGCCTTACAACAAGAAATAGCAAAACTCAGCCAACAAATAGATAGACATTTAAAAATAATGGAAGTATGTGGTGGACATACCCATGCAATTTTTAAATACGGAATCGAAGAAATATTACCTAATAATATCGAACTAATTCATGGTCCTGGTTGTCCAGTTTGTGTAATGCCTAAAGGTAGAATAGATGATGCGATCGCCCTCAGTCAATACCCCAACATCATTTTTACCACATTTGGCGATGCAATGCGCGTACCCGGTGCAAAAACCAGCCTCTTGCAAGCTAAAGCCCAAGGTGCAGATGTTCGCATGGTTTACTCACCCTTAGACAGCCTCAAAATTGCCAAAGAGAACCCCCATAAAGAAATAGTTTTCTTCGGTTTAGGCTTTGAAACCACCGCCCCCAGTACAGCATTTACTATCCTCCAAGCAGCAGCAGAAAATATCACTAACTTTAGTATGTTTTCTAATCATGTATTAGTAATTCCCGCCTTACAAGCATTATTAGAAAATCCAGATTTAGAACTTGATGGTTTTGTTGGTCCAGGTCATGTAAGCATGGTGATAGGAACAGAACCCTACGAATTTATTTCCCAAAAATATCATAAACCTATAGTTATTTCCGGCTTTGAACCATTAGATATTTTTCAATCAATTTGGATGTTATTAAAACAGATAGTAGAAAATCGTTGTCAAGTTGAAAATCAATATAACCGATTAGTAGAACCAGCCGGAAATAAAAACGCACTAGCAGCCATGAATCAAGTTTTTGTAGTCCGAGAAAAATTTGCATGGCGAGGTTTAGGAGAAATCCCCAATTCCGGTTTTAAAATCCGCGAAAAATATGCCCAATTTGATGCTGAAGCTAAATTTACAATTCCTAATTTAAAAGTAGCAGATCATAAAGCTTGTCAATGTGGAGAAATTCTCAAAGGAGTTTTAAAACCTTGGCAATGTAACGTATTTGGAACAGCTTGTACACCAGAAACACCCATAGGAACTTGTATGGTTTCCTCCGAAGGTGCTTGTGCAGCATATTACAAATATGGGCGACTTTCAACTATGTCAAAAAGAGATAAATCAGGTGTATCTACCGAACCTTTATCAGTCTAACTTGTACAAGTTGAGGAAAATCACATGGCTTATGTAACCGTCCGCATTAGTAAGGGTAACTCCATAGAAAGAAAGCGCAAATTAGTCAAGGCTGTGACTGATGCTTTAGCCTCCACTTTAGATACTAAATCCGAATATATAACTGTTCACATTGAAGAAATTGAACGAGAAGATTTGGGAATTGGTGGCGTTTTACAATATGACAAAAACAACAATAAGCGCGAAGATAGAGATGAAAGAAAAGACAGAGATGAGAGAAAAGATAGGGACGAAAGAGATGATAGAAAAAATTGGTAAATGATTTGAAATGACAGGCAATATGCCTGTCAAAAATTCAAAATTTATACTTATAAAACAATTTAAAATGACCATTATCCCCAATCAAAATCCACTTTTTCAAAAAATCGAACAAGTCCGTCGTCGGCAGGGAAAAGTCCGTGATACACATATTAATCTCGCACATGGTAGCGGTGGTAAAGCCATGCGTGACTTGATAGATGATGTATTTGTCAAAACCTTTAATAATCCCATTCTTTCCCAATTAGAAGATCAAGCAACATTTGATTTAGCCAGCCTTTCTCAACATGGAAACAGATTAGCATTTACCACAGATTCTTATGTAGTAGACCCCTTATTTTTCCCTGGTTCAGATATAGGAGAACTAGCAATTAATGGCACAATTAATGATTTGGCAGTGAGTGGTGCAAAACCTTTATATCTTACCTGTAGCGTCATTATAGAAGAAGGTTTAGCAGTAGAAACATTGCGCCGTGTAGTTGCCAGTATGCAGCAAGCAGCCCAAAAAGCTGGAGTACAAATAGTCACAGGAGACACAAAAGTTGTTAATCGTGGTTGTGCTGACAAACTATTTATTAACACTGCGGGAATTGGCATAATTCCCCCAAATATTGATATTTCTCCCCGCAATATTCAACCGGGAGACGTAGTAATTATAAACGGTGAAATTGGAAATCATGGCACAGCAATATTAATTGCTAGAGGAGAATTAGCATTAGAAACAGATATAGAAAGTGACTGTCAACCATTGCATGAATTAGTCGCCGAAATTATCAAAATTTGTCCTCAAATTCACGCCATGCGAGACGCAACCAGAGGCGGTTTAGCCACAGTCTTAAATGAATTTGCCCTCACAGCTAACGTAGGAATAAGCATCAATGAAAACGCCATTCCTATTAGAGAAGAAGTAAATGGAGTATGTGAAATATTAGGTTTAGATCCCTTATATCTAGCCAACGAAGGTAAACTAGTCATAGTTGCCCCTCCAGAAAAAGCAGATTTAATTTTAGCAACAATGAAAACCCACCCCACAGGAAAACAAGCATCTATCATAGGTAAAATAATTCCCACACCACCAGGAATAGTCCTCTTAAAAACCGCCTTTGGTGCAGAAAGAATAGTTGATATGCTAGTAGGAGATCAACTTCCCCGAATTTGTTAAACTCCCTCCTTTCTCTGCGCCTCTGCGTCTCTGCGTGAAATAAAAAAAGCTATGCACGAACTAGGAATAACCCAAAATATCATCGCTATAGTTAGCGAAAATGCCCAAAACAAAAAAGTCCAAAGAGTATTATTAGAAATTGGCAAATTATCAGCTATTATGCCCGAAGCTATCAGATTTTGTTTTGAAATTTGCGCCCAAGGTACAATAGTAGAAGGGGCAATATTAGAAATAATAGAAATACCAGGAACGGCTAAATGTCGTCAATGTGGGACAACTTTTCCTATAGATAAACCTTTTGGTATTTGTGAATGTGGTAGTGTGCAGTTAGACTTAATAACTGGTGAAGAACTGAAAATTAAAGAAATTGAAGTGGAGGATTTATGTGTGTAACCTGTGGTTGTTCTGATAATAATGAAACGACAATTACTAACTTAGAACATGAACATCATACTCATACTTTAGCAGATGGGACTGTAATTACCCACACTCATCACCATGAAAAACCTGCTGATATTCACGCCAAAATTCATAATACAACGATATCTTTAGAACAAGAAATTTTAGGTAAAAATAACTTATTAGCTGCCCAAAATCGCGGCTGGTTTAAAGGTAGAAATATTCTCGCGTTAAATTTAATGAGTTCTCCCGGTGCAGGAAAAACTACATTATTAACTCGCACAATTAATGATTTAAAAGACAAATTATCTATCAGCGTGATTGAAGGTGATCAAGAAACTACTAATGATGCTGAAAAGATTAAAGCCACAGGCTGTAAAGTTGTGCAAATTAACACAGGTACAGGTTGTCATTTAGACGCATCAATGATAGAAAGAGGGTTACAGGAACTTAATCCACCTTTAAATTCTGTGGTGATGATTGAAAATGTGGGAAATTTAGTTTGTCCGGCTTTGTTTGATTTAGGAGAACAGGCTAAGGTTGTAATTTTATCAGTGACGGAAGGGGAAGATAAACCAATTAAATATCCCCATATTTTCCGTAATAGTGAAATTATGATTCTCACGAAAATTGATTTATTGCCATATCTCAATTTTGATGTTCAACGTTGTCTTGAGTATGCAAAACAGGTAAACCCAAAAATACAAATTTTCCAAGTTTCTGCTACTACTGGGGAAGGATTAGAAGGTTTATATAATTGGTTATTTAAATGCAGCTAGAAATCATCTGCTAAGATCAAGGTGAAATCAGCTTTGAGTAATTAGGTCAATTGGAAGTAAAGGATTGATGCGTTACGCGCCTTACAAAGATTATTTTTGGAAAACCGTTAATAATACAAACCCCAATAAATCATAGTGACCTACACAAGTTAATCCAGTATTATTACCCATTTCTTCTCTTTCTTTCTTGCTATAAAACCTTATTCCTGTGGGAGAATGGGGTGTAATTTGACATGATGAGTTATTAAAAGTGATGTCTACTAAATAAAATTTACCACCGGGAGAAAGTACCCTTGCTACTTCTTTTAAAACCTGTTCTGGTTGAGGATAATGCAAGAAACTGATGGTATTAAAAACTGCATCAAATTGTCCTTCAGCAAAGGGGAGATTTTCAGCATTACCTTCAATATAAATTAATCGGGGACGGTGGCGGTTATTTTGTCTAGCTATCCGCAACATTTGGGGAGATAAATCTAATCCTGTTCCTCGAATTTCTGGAAACTGAGTTGCTAATCTGTCTAATAATCTGCCAGTTCCACAACCTAAATCTAGAATATTTGCATTTGGTGCTAATTCAACTTTTGTGAGTAATCTTTGGTGAATTGCTTGGTAAATAAAAGAAGGAAATGTCCAATCATAACTATTTGCCCAACGGTCGAAAAGTTCTTTTTTATTATTGATAAAGTTATTAATCATGGCTGGTATATTCTGGTATTGATCTAATTATAACAAAATAGATAAGGACTTCTCCAAGAAGTCCAATATCTGGTTATTTAAAACTTATAACCAATCTCGATAGGCTGAAATTTCATTCACTCCAATTTCAAAAGGTGATCCTTTCCCAAAGGGGGGATAAACTCGAATTTTGGCATTTTTAGTAAATCTTTCCAGTCTATTTCCCAATTGGGGAATATTGCTGACTATGTGCCAATAAGCAACTATATCGGGACAGTCTACAATTAACATCAAAGTGGTGTTATTCGTAGTCATGTACCACTGACAATTAGATAATAATACTTGGGTAATGCGATCGCACGCATAGAAAAAACATCTACCAATAGACTCTTCTAACTCTAAATGTAGCATTCCATCCTCTTTTGTTACCTTGGTAGGAGGTAAATCATCGGGAGGAAGCAAGGGAAGTTTAGACATAATTCCGCACCTCTTGATTGTAGCGTTGTCAACTCTCTCGATTTTTTTGCAAAGAAAAGAATGAGGATATTAACGCTAGTGTGCTGAGATCTAATTCGTTCGGAAATTTCCTGATTTTGTGACGATAGTAGCAATGGCGATCGCCTTATCACCACTAGCAATATATATCGGCAGTGGTTAGCAATGAATTGTGGGATTTTCGCATTGATAATCAATATTCGCCATGATAATTATTGTCTTAGGCTGCTACTAATTGCAACTCTAACCATAATCGAGGTTCAGATTGCTTTAACTTTGACATAGGATCACGTAACAATCGCTTGGCATTGAGACAAACTACTTGAATTAGCCCCATATTTTCTGCTAATTCTCTGAGGATTTCTTTTTTGGCTTGAATATAGGGTATCATGTCTTCTCGACAATAAATTCCTACATATTGAAACCGTTTTGCGGGTCGTCCCCAAAAGCAAGTTATAACTTTCACATGGCAGCCTTCTAAGAGTTTTCCCACTGTTGGGTAATAGTCATTTATGAGTCTGACAAATTCTTGGGCTAGGATGTCTTCAGTAATCATTTGACTGATTCTTCTGTAGCGTCCATAACTCTATTTAGCATAACATATATTTGTCAAATAAACCTGACAAATTTTCCAAAAACAGCATTTTTTATTAAAAATATATAAATAAATATCCCCGACTTGTTTAAGAAGTTGGGGATCTAAAAGTTTCTATCGAGAATTACGTTCTGCCACCAATACATCAGCAATAATATCTGGTAGACTTTTCAAATCTGTATATCCTTCTGCACCAGAGATTGGGGAAATAAAAGTGTAGTTAGGGTCACAAACTCCTGTGTCATAAACCTGCATAAACCATCTATCAGGTAATCCTTCTACACCCAATTCGACAATATACCAACTCTCTCCCATTAACCGAGAGTTAAATACTGTAAACCAATCTCGATAATCGTCGGCAATATTCCAATCTGCTAAGAGAAATTCTAATGATATTTGTCCGGCATCAGTTGAAGTCAATAACATTATTACTCCTGATTGACAACTTGATTCGGAACTTCAGGATATAAACCTAATTGTTTTGCTAATTGTTTAGCAACAAAAAATAAAAACTGCGCCCCATCTTGATTACCTTGATGTGCAAACATTGTTGCTACTTGTAACATTGACTGAACTAAACCAGAATCAATTAATTCAGGTTGTGCTTCCAAAACTTCTGGTTCTTGACCATTAGGACATTGAAGAAGTTCATCAATTAAATTAAAATACTGTGTTTGGCGTTCGTCTGTCATGATAATTTAGTTTATGGTGAATGATTAATTACTGTTCAATGCTTTGTTGCCACATTCTTTCTAACATGGCAATGTTTTCTCTGAATACAGCAGCCCGATAGACCAGATATCTGTCATAAGCAATAATTCCTACACCAATACAAATCGGTGTAACCAAAAATAACCACTGCAAAATTGTTGCTAATTTATATTTTTTTGCAGCCATTTGCAGTTGATACAGGAAATTATTGTTAGATAATTTAACCTTGGCTAAAGGTGGCTGAGTAGCAATAATTTTTGTTTGGGGAAATACAGTTGGAGATGCTATATTTATTTTCTGCAATTCACAGGATAAATTCTGTGTTTTAACGAACTCTCTATGGTGTCCCCAGACTAAACTAAATACTACTATTCCCGGAGAAATTAATGCTAAAGTTACCAAACTTACGGTCAGCACATTTAAAAGTTTGACTTTCATGTTTATTCTCCCTCGCCAGGTATGAATTACCTAGAAAGAAATTTCTAGTAGGTTGATTTTTTGCACCTTTTTTTATTGAAAATATGCTTATCAAAATCTACTCAATCTACAAAAATATGTCTTTTTCGTATTCAATAATACGGACAGTATTTAGATAAATCTTGAGAGATATAGGAGTTAAGAAGTCCCCCCTGATTCGTCAGATTTTCATCTTAGGAACTTCGGGGGGTAGAGGGGAATCTCTGCGTAAATCCTATATCGTTTATATCAGTCGCCTTTCTCATCCCCCCTGGAAGCAATTCCAATTAATATTATTAAGATGATTACGACAGCACTCACAGCCTGTAACCCTGATTAGATAAGCATTAAAAAAAATATTTGGTGTAGGGGTGCTAGTATTTATTGAGTGGGGTACTAGCATTTTTGAGGGAGGGAACGGGGTATTTTGTACTCAAAGCCAAACCTATATAGGCTATTTGTTTGAGATATTTGGAAGATAAAATTCACAAGTACAACTTGCACTCAAATCACAGCATCTCATGACAAAGATAGACCTAAGATATCTTGAATAATTCAAAAATAAAATTAAGATATTCTGAGGAAAGCATCATATTATTTTTTTCAGCGATCGCTCATGTTGTGTTGTTAGAGCCAACCAAAAATATGCTAAAATAACTATGGCTAAATCAAAACTCAACTAGACTAAATACTTAACCAAAATAGATTAATATATAAATTTTAGAGGATAATAAATGCGAATTGCTAAAGACGTAACAGAACTTATTGGCAAAACTCCATTAATTCAGTTAAATAAAATTCCCCAAGCTGAGGGAGTTGTCGCCAGAATAGTTGTCAAACTAGAAAGTATGAATCCGGCGGCCTCTGTGAAAGACAGAATTGGCGTGAGTATGATACTTTCCGCTGAAGCTGAAGGTTTAATTTCACCGGAAAAAACCATTTTAGTCGAACCAACATCTGGTAATACAGGTATCGCCTTAGCAATGGTAGCAGCAGCCCGTGGCTACAAATTAATTTTAACCATGCCGGAAACCATGAGCCAAGAAAGACGCGCCATGTTGCGGGCTTATGGTGCAAGTTTGGAATTAACACCTGGAACTCAAGGAATGCGCGGCGCAATTAACAAAGCAGAGGAAATAGTTGCCAATACTCCTAATGCTTTTATGTTACAACAATTTGCCAACCCAGCTAATCCCAAAATCCACAGAGAAACCACCGCCGAGGAAATTTGGCAGGATACAGATGGAGAAGTGGATATCTTGATAGCTGGGGTAGGAACTGGAGGAACGATTACTGGTATTGCTGAGGCTATTAAACAGCGCAAACCGAGTTTTCAAGCGATCGCAGTTGAACCTAAAAACAGTCCGATTCTCTCAGGTGGTAAACCCGGTCCTCACAAAATTCAAGGTATTGGTGCGGGATTTGTTCCTGATATTTTGCGTCAAGATCTAATTGATGAAATTGTGCAAGTTGATGACGCTGAAGCAATGGCTTATGGACGCAGATTAGCCAGAGAAGAAGGTTTATTATCAGGAATATCTTCTGGTGCGGCTTTATGTGCAGCGATTGTTGTGGGTAAACGTCCAGAAAATGCCGGTAAATTAATAGTAATGATTCAACCTTCTTTTGGTGAACGCTATTTAAGTACCGCCATGTTTCAAGAATTGATGAGTTAATTAATTAGCCAAAATCCTGAATCTGTAGGTTGGGTTGACGCAAGGAAACCCAACAAAATCATCTTTTACTATTAGCATTGATCCTGAATATTTTTTATTTATGAGTAATTATTAAAAACTGAGAAATAAGATACCCGACTCCTTAAAGAAGTCGAGGTTATAAATGAGGGAATATCTAATGCTGGTGTTCTTGTCCGTGATGTTTGCAACCACCTTTATCGTGTTTGTGATTATGTCCATTAGCGCAGCCTTGGAGGTCTTGCTGCATGAGGTTTTCACTCATTTGTTTCAGAGATTCATCTACAGCTTTTAAACCTATCCATGCGTCAATTTTTTCGACATCAAAACCTATTTCTCTTTTATCCCCTACTTGCATCAAAGGACGACGAATTAATAAAGGATCTCTGAGCATCATTATTAAAGCGGTTTCAGCGTTGATGTTTTCAGGATTCACCTCTCCTGATTTTATACTAGGTGCGGCTTTATTAAACCATTCAATGACCGGGCGATCGCCAAAAAATGACCGCAATTTTTCCACTGTCCAAGGTTCTGTTAATAAACTATATGCTATTACTTCATGACCTGCGGCTGTGAGTAAAACTTTTTGTCTGGTATTGTTTTTACAGCCTGGTTTTTCATAGAAAATTACTCTGGCCATTGCTATTTCTCCTATTGATTTCTAGATCGAAAATAATTAAACGCGGATAAACGCAGATGAACGCAGATATTATATTTATCAGATTAAACTGTTATTGATGTTTTTGCTATTACATTTAAAATTTTTTAGCAATATGGTTAATTACATCAAATTCAAATCTCTGTTTTGGGTTTGTTTCTCCATAAATATTAAATGTTACAGTTGGTTCTTCCCCCATTGCTTGAACATGATGTATTGTTTCTGGTGCAAAGCTGACAATATCACCAGGTGAGAGAATTATTTCTCCGGTTTTTTCAATTTTATCAGGAAAATCTGGATGAGAACTACGTCGCCAAAATGTATTTTTTTCCTGACCTTTGAGAACTGCTACTACTCCCCATGTTCCATGATTATGAATATTAGAAGTTGTCCCTGGTACAAATGTAACTGTTTGTACAGTCAGAGGAAATCCTAATTCATCATATAACAGTAAAACCGAAATTCCCGTTTTTGCTTCAGGTTCTAAAGATTGACTATTTACCCAATAGGAATTGACAATTAATCGTCTTACCAACATTCTAATTTCTGGAAGTCGAGTTGATTCATCCTCAACATTATGAAGAACATCTTCGACTTCAGTTAAAAAGCGATACAGACGATAATTATCACGCAACAAATCCCATATTCTCGCTGATTTACAAATTTGATACTGTCCATTTTCAGCGACAAACCAATCCTTACCTTGCATATTTTCTAGTATTTTGGTAAGGGAACTATAGGAACATATACTTTCGGAAATAAATTCCCTGGATTGACAGGAGATACAGGAAGTTGCAGCGGATTATTAACAGTATTAGATGCAGAAAGTGGATTATGAGTTGTTGAGTTGATAGATAACCAATTATTCATGATTCGTAATTAATTAGTTGTTAGTTTTTTCTGTATCCCCAGATTTAATCATCTTCTTCTGGTGGACGGGTTAAAATATCGAGAAGAATACCAGCACCAAAATCATTTTTGTCATCAATACCTTTTATTCTGGTACTGATTTCCTTAGCTTCCTCTATTTTTCCTAGTTTAGCTAATACTAAACCCGAAGCAGCATAAGCAGTTAAGTACAATCTGATT
The DNA here is from genome assembly GCF_009711975.1 of Anabaena sp. UHCC 0204. GTDB lineage: Bacteria > Cyanobacteriota > Cyanobacteriia > Cyanobacteriales > Nostocaceae > Dolichospermum. The sequence continues at coordinate 22,321 of NZ_VIKW01000024.1, read as the reverse complement.
TGAGCTTCTTCGTGACTTTTAACGAGGATAGGTTTAAGTTCTTGCCAATTATCAGGTAGACTTTCCTCTTTCTTAATTTTAGCGGTTATTTTCTCTGCTGTTGTCAGTGCGAGAACATAATTATTTTTGTAGTAAAAATATCTATAAGCTGCGACTAAAACATCTGTGTTATCTCCTGTTTTAGCTAAGGCTTGTTGCATATATTTTGTAGATTCTTCCGTATTTTCCCAAGTCTGTGCTGCTAATATCAATAATTCTTTAACATCATCTGCTACATCAAACCATGAAAATTTGTTTTGAGAAGTTTCCATAATATTTAGACAGGGTGAATTGTCTGAATCAGGATGTCCAGGATTTGAGGATTTTCAGGATGTAATTTACCAATTACCAATTTAATTTATAGCATAGACTAGACGTAATTCTGTAAATTTTATATTATCTCAATATCTATCTTGAAAAATAATAAATAATTAACCAAAATCATAAATTACACACAAACACTATCATCCTGTAAATCCTTAAATCCTGGAAATCCTGATTCAGACAAATACTTAAATCATCAAATCACCACCAACCATTAAACACTATCATCCTGGAAATCCTGATTCAGACAGTAGTATGCTACAATTATCACTAGATATCCCCAGCAACTACCATGAGTCAATGTCTCAATCCTGACTGTCTTTACGAAAATCCCCAGGGTACTCAATTTTGTCAACGTTGTGGAAATAAAATCATCTTAGATGACCGTTATCTACCGATTAAATTTATCGGAGAAGGTGGTTTTGGACGCACTTTTCAAGCTGTAGATGTGAAAAGATTAAATACCCCCTGTGTCATTAAACAGTTTTTACCCCAACAAGCAGGAAGTTCATCTTTACAAAAAGCAACGGAATTATTTCAACAAGAAGCAAAAAGACTGCAAGAGTTAGGTAAACATTCCCAAATTCCTGATTTACTTGCTTTCTTTCCCCAAGATGGTAGATTGTATTTAATCCAGGAATTTATTGATGGTCAAAATTTATTCCAAGAGTTAAAAACTCAAGGTTTATTAAATGAGTCCCAAATTAGAATTATTTTAACAGAATTATTGCCAGTTTTGCAATTTATTCACGACAATAATGTAATTCATCGAGACATCAAACCAGAAAATATTATTAGAAGTAAAAACGGTAAATTATTCCTAATTGATTTTGGTGTTTCTAAAGAAACCAGCAGCAGTATTGTAACTAAAATCGGTACTATTACAGGTACACCTGGATATGCACCACCGGAACAATTTCGCGGGATGGTTTACCCAAGTAGTGACCTTTATAGTTTAGCTGTTACTTGTGTCCGGTTATTGACGGGATATTTTCCCAAAGCTGATGGTTCAGATCAGTTGTTTGATACTATAAATATGGAATGGCAATGGCAAAAGTATGTTTCTTTAAGTCAGGAATTAACTGATCTTTTAGAAACAATGTTGCAGGATATTCCGAGGAAACGTTATCATTCAGCAGCAGAAGTTTTAGCAGCATTGAAAAATCCCATAGGTCAAAAAACTGTTGTTGTTCCTAACCCACAACCTCCTCAAACACAACCAAGTTCTAATAATCCATTTAAACAAATTTTTCAACAGTTGATTTCTCCCCCAACTAACCCACCTCAACCAACAATCATTAAACCTCAATCTATTAATGCTCACAGATCATTTACGGAAAATTTAGGTAATGGTGTACTGTTAGAAATGATTGCTATACGTGGGGGAAGTTTTTTGAAGTGGGGTATTTGGGGTTGGGGTTATTTGATTTTGGTTGTGGGAAGCTGAATATCTATAATATAGGTATCGTATCTAGGATAATAGATAATTCAGGGATTGTCAAGGGGTTATTTGCCAGAAATGGCTAACGCCTCCCGTTAGGGATACAGGATGTCCAGGATTTAAGGATTTACAGGATAGGAACGCAGATGGACGCGGATGGACGCTGATTGTTGTTTGTGATCTAAGAAGTTGGGGATCTGACGATGTTTGTATCTTTTACCAGTTTATAATTAAATTAGCAGTTAAAGTCTATTTAAAATACAGGAAATAGGCGATGAATATTACCTTAAAACCAGAACAAGAACAGTTTATTCAAAATCAGTTAGCTCAAGGCAGATTTCCTAATGCTGAAGCGGTGATTAATCAAGCTCTACAACTTTTACAGGAAAAACAGCGAGAATATGAAGAATGGGTAGAGGATGTTAGAGCTAAAGTCAATGAAGCGGGAGAAGAATTAGAACGAGGAGAAGGAGTTCCTTTAGAAACAGTTGTTGAACAGATACAGGCAAAGTTTCGTAATGCTCATGAGGCGAATAAATGAATCAATGCTTAATTTCGCCCTAAGCAATTCGAGATTTAGACACCATTTCAGAATATTTTTTAACCAGAAATATTGAGGCTGGAGAAACGCTTTTTAAAGAGTTCACAAAAAAATGTGAGAATTTACTCCAATTTCCCAATATGGGGCGTAGTTACGAGTATATAAGACAGGGAATGCGTGGAGTTCCTCTTAATAGTTACATCATTTTTTATCAAGTTAGTGATAATAATGTTGAAATTCTCCGAGTTGTTAATGGTCGTCAAGATTTAGAAGCTTTGTTTGGAGAGTAGGATATTGATAATAGGTAAAGAGTTAATAATTACCCATTACCCATTAACAGTTTATAATTTATCAACCTCAACTATGGAGTCAAATCACTACTAATGAATAAGCCAATTTCTGTAAATAAACCAATTCCTGAGAAATTATCTAGCCAAATAGACGCAGGTGTTAAACTCGCTATTGCTAAAGCTATTGAAAGACACCGCAAATTAGGAGAATCAATAAGCATTTGGCAAGATGGTCAAGTTGTGACCTTAACTGCTGAACAAATTCCTCCTCTTAAATCAGATGAATAAATCTGGTGTTATTCTGGGAAAAAATCCGATTTGAGAACACATTCAGTATTAAAAGGACATTCCACAGGAAACACAGATATAGATAAACCTGTTTCTGAAGAAGCTAAATCTCTCGCTTTTTGATAACATTCATTGAATATTTCTAAATAGTAGTTCTTTAAACTAGGACTATCTGCAAAATCATCCTCTAATCGGTTACGATGTTCTTTAATTGTTGTACGCCAGCTATTTGTCCTTTTTTCTGGTTGATACTGCCATTTTAGTAAGTGCATTAATAAAATTCTCAAGTTACTTTTAACTGATTTTTTATCATTATTCCCCATGCTTTCTATTTCAGAAATTAAATTTTCGATATCTAATTGATCAAATCTTTTTTGTTCTAATATTTTGATGGTTGATTCTACCCAAAGATGAAAATCTTGGTTGTAGAGAGAATCTGATAAGGTTGGTAATGTGGTTTTCATAAGCTGAAAGTTTTCTACCAGATATCTACAATATAAAGACCTGTTATATATGGGCGCATTCTTTCCCAATCATAACATAACCATAGTTGAAACTACGATTTTTGTCAAGTCCTTTATCTAATATCTTTAACACAAAGATAGCGGAATTGTTTAAAACATTTATCATGAATTAGAGGATTGATCTAAAAAGTCGGGGATCTGAATATTGGTTACTCAAAAACAACACCACGATAAATTTCTGCTATTGGTAATTCAACCCCAATTGATTCCAGAGAAATAGATGTTTCTAAATTATTAAAATCACTTAATAACCAACCTTGAGATTGTTTACTATATTTTTCTATAAGAATTTCATCTTGTTCAACTAATAAATATTCACAAAAACTGCTAATTGAACGATACATACGAAACTTGCCTTTGCGGTCATAATCTGCTGTGGAAGGGGATAATACTTCTATAATTAAGGTAGGATTTAAAACTTCATCACTGCGATTTTCATTTAGTTGCGGTTCACCGGCAAAAACCATCACATCTGGATATAATCCGCGTTTATATTCAGGAATCCATAACCGCAAATCGCTATTAATTGGCTCAAATTTACTATCCCGCAGAAGAAATTTTAGAAATGCAAAAATGTTACCACTGATATGGCTTTGGTTGAGTGATACTCCTGGTATTGGTACAATTTCTCCATCATGATACTCATTGCGCCCTTCAGCTTTTTCTTCAATGGCGCGATATTCATCTAAACTATAACGACGCTCAACAGTGGTTATCATTATGCTGTCACCGATTAAGTAGAACGGACTAAATAATTCCAGGTTTGTAGTGAGGACTTTAGTCCTCATTTAAGGGCTGAAGCCCTTACTACCAAATCATCTCCATATTTTTTAGATTACTTAATCTAAGTTGATTGATTTTTATCTAGTTACTTACATTGAAGTGATTATGATTATAGCAAAATTGCGGCTAATTGTCAGAAATGCCTTACGCCTCCCGTTAGGGATACAGGATTTACAAGATGTGATTGAATGATGTTTTAATACTTACAAATAATGTTAAAATTAAACTACAAGTAATCATGGAGTAAATGTCATGGTACAAACTAAACATAGATTTGCAAGTTTTGAAGAATATTTATCTTATGATGATGGCACAGATAACTTGTATGAATTGTTTAATGGGGAGTTAATTGAAATGCCACCAGAGTCAGGAATTAATGTGCAAATTGCCAATCGTCTTTTCATCATTTTTGCATTGTTAATAGGAATTGATAGAGTGCGAGGACATGGATTAGAGTTGGAAGTAAGAGGAGAACCGAGAAATCGTTATCCTGATCTGACTATTATTCGAGAAGAGCATATTCAACAATTAGCAAACCGTAACACGATCCGCCTCTCAATGTCACCACCATTATTAGTTGTGGAAGTTGTCAGCCCTGGGGAATTACAAAGAGATAGAGATTTCATCGCCAAGCGTCTACAGTATCAGGATTGTGGTATTCCTGAATATTGGATTATTGACCCCCAAACCAAAAGTATATTAGTTTTAGAATTAATTAATGAAATTTATCATGAGATTGGGATTTTTTCTGATGATGATTTAGTTTTATCTCCACAATTTAATAGTCTAAATTTGAAAGCAGCGCAAATTTTTGATTAAGGAAAATGCTCAGAATCAGGTGGTTATCGAGCGATAGCCTGCGTGGCGTAGCCATAGTCGAGATAATGTCCAGGATTTAAGGATTTACAGGATGAGGAAAATGTCTGATAGCGTAGCGTGGCGTAGCCATATCAAGGTTTGCAGGATTTGAGTAATTCATCATGATGAATTACTCATTATCCATGTTTACAAAACGTTGAGAAGGTAGACCAAAGTGAAGAGAATGATCCAAATAATATCCACAAAGTGCCAGTAAATTTCTGCCATTTCTATGCCAGTGTGTTTAGTAGCAGAATAATGACCACGACGGAAAGAACGCCATAAGACACCCAAGATTAACAACAGTCCAATAAAGACGTGCAAACCGTGGAAAGCAGTCATTAAATAAAAACAATTTGAGAAAACATTAGTAGTGAATCCATAACTTAAATTCATGTATTCATAAACCTGACCGGCTAGGAATACTGCCCCCATAATCGCGGTGATAAAATACCAAAACCGCATCCAACCCACACTATTTCTTTTAATTGCCATATCACCAAAGTGAATGACAAAACTACTAGAAACGAGGATGATAGTGTTAATTGCGGGAATAAATAATTCTACTTCTGTTCCTTCCGGTGGCCAAACTGCTGTAGTCCCTCTAAAAAACAAATAGGTGGCAAAAAATCCGCCAAACATCAATGATTCAGAAGCAAGAAATGTGATTAAACCCCACACTCGTAAATCTGGATGTTCTCCGTCGCTATGATGTTCACTGGGTGTGATTGCAGTCATGTTATTATTCCTAGTAAATGATGAATAGATGTAGGTTGGCTTGATGTATGTTACCCAACTTTTTGGGGGGGGGGTTTGTTGGGTTTCACTTCGTTCTACCCAACCTACAATTTCTAAATCTGCGTTTCAACTGACGGCTTCTATTACCAGTTGACAATTGTCAATTGTCAATTGTCAATTGTCCATTATCATGGTTATGTCCATAGTCATAGGGTCCATGAGTGACAACGGGTAGAACTTCCCAGTTTTCAATGATAGGTGGAGAAGAGGTTGTCCATTCTAAGGTTAAACTTTCCCAGGGGTTATCACCTGCGAGTTCACCTTTTTGCCAACTGAAAATGACGTTTAAAGCGAAGGGAACGACGGAAAGAGCTAAAAGAAATGCGCCAATGGTGCAAAGCTGGTTTAAGCTGACAAATTGAGGGTCATACATGGCAACTCGGCGGGGCATTCCTTTTAAACCCAGTTCGTGCATGGGTAGAAATGTTAAGTTTGTACCGATGAAGGTGAGGACAAAATGAACTCGTCCCCAGGTTTCGTTCATCATTCTGCCGGTGATTTTGGGAAACCAGTGATATATACCTGCGTAAATCCCAAAGACTGAACCACCAAATAAAACGTAGTGGAAATGACCGACTACATAATAGGTGTCGTGAACGTGAACGTCAAAGGGGGCTGTTCCCATAGTTACGCCGCTTAAACCGCCCATGACGAACATGGAAAGTAAGCCGATCGCAAATAACATGGCGCTGGTGAACCGGATTTTTCCACCCCACAAGGTTGCGACCCAACCGAAGATTTTGACTCCTGTGGGAACTGCAACTATGAGTGTGGAAATGGTGAAGAACATCCGCATCCAACCAGGTGTACCACTGGTGAACATATGGTGAACCCAAACGAATAAACCGACGACGCAGATAGCGACTGTGGAAAATGCGATCGCTTTATAACCAAATATTGGTTTGCGGGCATGGGTGGGAATAATTTCGGACATAATCCCAAAAATCGGCAGAATCATTAAATAAACCGCCGGGTGGGAATAAAACCAAAATAAATGTTGATAAATAACGACGTTACCACCTGCATCTGGTTTGAAGAAGGATGTGCCGAAGTTAATATCAAATAACAGCAAAACTAAGCCTGCTGCTAATACTGGGGTAGAAAAGAGTGCGAGGATGGAAGTTGCTAAAATTGCCCAACAAAATAGGGGTACTTGATCCCATTTCATGCTGGGAACTTTCATCATCAAAATGGTGATGACAAAGTTAATAGAACCTAAAATTGAAGAAGTTCCCACTAAAACAATGGCCAAAATCCATAAACTCTGGGCGTTGTTGGCGGTAATTAGGCTTAATGGTGGGTATGCTGTCCAACCAGATTGAGAACCACCAAAGAAGAAACTTAGTAATAGTAATAATCCGGCGACTGGATTTAACCAAAAGGCGATCGCATTTAATTTAGGAAAGGCCATATCTCTAGCACCCATCATCAATGGGACTAGATAGTTACCAAATCCACCAATTGCACTGGGAACAATCCACAAGAAAATCATGATTGTTCCATGATTTGTCATGAAGGCATTGTACAGATTTGGATCAATGAAATCCGAGTCTGCTGTGGCTAATTCGGTGCGGATAGCGATCGCCATCAACCCACCAATTAGATAAAAGAAAAATGCTGTCACTAAGTATTGAATACCAATAACTTTGTGATCAGTATTGAATGTAAAATAATCTCGAACTTTCCACGCTTCGGGATGAGAATTATGAGTAATCAGCAGTGTTGGGGCTTGATTTTCATCTGGTGGAGGATTAATTGGAAAATCTACTTGTGTCATATTTTTGTGAGTTGTCTTTTGTCAGTTATTAGCTAATAATTACTAATGACTCATAACTAATGACTCAAGAGTTGCTGGAGTTACTTGCAAATTTTGAAGGTAGGGATCAAGAAATTCTGATGGGGATAAATTCTCCGAGTTCACAGCAACTGCATGATTCATATCTTGTTTTTGGGCAAGTTGATTTTCACTCATCCAAGCATCATAATCTTGTTGTTCATGGACGATTACTTGCGATCGCATTGAACCGTGATAACCACCACACAATTCTGCACAAACTATTGGATAAGTCCCAGGTTTTGTAGCTGTAAATCGTAGTTGAGTGGGGACACCAGGAATAGCATCTTGTTTAAGACGAAATTGGGGAACCCAAAAGGAATGAATGACATCATCTGCGGATAAATTCAACTGCACATCAGTACCGACAGGAACGTGCAGTTCTCCAGCGGAAATACCACTGACTGGATAATTAAATAACCAAGCAAATTGGATGCCTTTGACATCTACAACCAAATCAGCAGGTTTATTTTTGGTTTGCGGATTTTCGCCAATCCCAATATTAGCTGTTTGACTAACATTCATAGCACTGGCTGACATTTGGTGAGGATGACTCCCCACACCAAAACCACCCATTTGGTTATAAACATCAACGCTGTAAATACCCAAAGCAATGACAATTACTGTGGGAATTGCTGTCCAAAAAATTTCTAAACTCAAGTTACCTTCGATGGGTATACCATCGGTATTATCTCCTTTGCGTCGTCTATAGATAACTAGAAACAGCAGAATTGTGCCTTCAACAACTAGAAATAGAGCGATCGCAATTGTCAACATAATATCGAAAAAACCATCTACCAAAGGCGCTTGTTGTGATGCAGCTTCCGGTAATAAATGATGATTTTGTCCAACCCAGATACTGATAGGGGCAATGATCATCCCAGCTAACAGTGTCCACAGTGAAACAGGAACTTTTTGCATGAATGCTACCTGCTGTGTAAATAGTAATAGAACAAGAGTCGGTGAAGGTAGACTTTGTTTATGTAGCTAGAGAATTGGCTTTTGAGGATAAGATGATCTTTTAGATTTTTATAGCGATCGCTAAGGTAGTTAAGAAATCAAGTAATAATTAAACTCTGTAGGGTTTTATTCCTGAATTCTAACTCCTGACTCCTGCTATACTATTACCGTTCTAACTTGTAACTAATGAAAAATCAGGAAACTTCCATATTTTTTCAGATTGATAACAACAAAATCCCCGACTTTTTTCAAAATCGAGGATCTGAGAGTTGATATTTTCATAAATTAAATAGCAAGAGAAAAAATAGTAGCAAGTATGATTATGTTAGATGATAACAATTGACGATTTACGTTTCTGTTTACTCTGAACTTTTTAATCAGTTACGGTAAATATTGAGATTCCCCTCTAATTACCTTGCTTAGAAACTTGACGGAAATAACCAGTGTGTTGCAGTACATCACACCGTTGCAAAATCACCAAGAATGTTATTTATCTAATGTGCTATGGGTGTAACAATTCTTGGAACAAATTCTAGCACAAGCTTCACAGCCAATGCAGTTTTCTGGATGAGTAATAACCATTACTTTGCGTTCAACTTCTTCTTCATCTTCATCTACTACAAATTCGCCTTCTTCGTTTAAAGCCATTAAGCCTAAAACTTTATGACCACAAACTTTCATACATCTGCCACAACCGATACATTTTTCTTTATCTATTTCTTGGGCAAATTTAGGAGTCCAAGCAGTACCTCCAAAAGTCAATCCTGTTAATGTCGCCATGAATAAAACCTCAGCAATTTTAGCTAGATGTGAGTTAATCCTTTAATCTTAATCCTAGCCTAATATTTCCTTTTTAAATAACAAAAATTAACTGCTTTATCAAATTTTGATGACTTGCTAAATCATATTATTTATTTCTGCTTAATTTAAAATCTTAAATGATATTATTTATTAATCAATTGATTTGGTTTCTTTAAGCTAAAAGCTGATAACAAAAGGCTTTTGAAAATTTTAATTAAATTTATATCTCAATAAACATTGTTAAGCTAGGCTAACAATACCTAATTAAATAAGAATAATAATCAATTATAGAATATCTATATTGGCTTTATTGACCTACTATTTGCAAAAAATTTTTAGTTATAAAAAATATCTTGCCTACAGTATTTATAAACACAAACTCAGAAAAAACACTTTATCTATTTCTGAACTATTTTGTTTTTATCTAGTTTCGTAAAAATCAAAAACCTTAACTTACTACAATTATCTACAATTGTTCCCCATTCCCTATTCCCTATTCTCTGCCATAAGATGTTATTTAAAAACATTTAACTAAATTTATTTAGGACAAAATAAACATTATTACCACAATTATCTAGGTAAATATTAAGAAATTATGCCAAGCTCATTCTGAACAATCTTATTGAAATCTTTATGAAATGTATAGTTAATGAAGAAGCAATGAAGCCTAACTTTGGAAAATATCAATAACTACAAAATACAGCTTCATCAATCCCTATGAGTAATTAATCAGACGAGGAAAATATTTTCTCGTTATAGAGGTAATTTGGTAGCAAGTTATGAATCAAAAGGACACATCCAGGGAAAACTTGAGCCAAACATCTCAACGATTACAGTAGGAAGACTTCCTATGCCCTATATAATTCCTAATAACAGTTGCGTGGGATGTGACAACTGCCGGCTCCTATGTCCTACGGGTGCAATCAAAATCGAAGATGATGAATATTGGATTGATCCAGCCCTTTGTAATAATTGTGAGGGTTATTATCCAGAACCACAATGTGTTATTGCTTGTCCAACAAATGCCCCCATACCTTTATACGCAAAAAAAGGAAGATGTAAAGTTGAACCACGAGATGCTACCAGTCCCGATTTATTTTCCAATGGCAAGAATAACCCTTTTGCTTCAGCAATAGTTATCTGGGAAGCTTGTAATCTACTAGCACAACGGACATCTTTAGCATGGGAAAAAGATGAAGAAGATAATTTACATTACAGTCGCTCAGTTAATCAAGGACGAGGGACAATTTCCTTTCACATTCAAGACCTATTTCAAGGTAATAACTGCGCTAATAATTTACAAGCAATTGATTATTTAGACATCCGTGCTGCTTGTATCCATCTTATTTTTGCGGCTCAAATTACAGCCCTAGATCAACCTTGGGAAGAAGAATTTACTATTGATGAACGACAAATTGAACAGTATTTGGGCTTAGAAAAACGTAAAGACCTCAGCAAAAGCGTCAAACTCGGTTTAATTAAAAACATCGTTTATCAAACTTGTTCTCTCATGGTTTCTATTGACTGGCCGCAACAAGGAAGAGTTCCCAGTTTTTCTATTAAAGATACTTATCTATGGAATTTGATAGATACTCAGCACCATTTCCAAGAAGATGATCAAGGTTGTAAATATTTAATTGGACTGACATTTACTATCAAAGCTGGAACTTGGACTCAACATTTCTTCAACAGACAAGGATGCAAAGAACGCACCGCATTTTATCAATATGGCAGTCTTCCCAAAACCCTCTTAACCACAGTCATGAGTCTGTGGCAACAACATGAAGGCGCTGTTAGACTCATGCTTTGGTTATTATTTAAAACCAAAATGGGTAGAGAACAACGTATTACTATTCCTACCTTGCTGCGCGTTGCTTATGGTGAGGAAAAAGTAACTCAGGCTTCTAGGCATAGGGAAGAACGTAAACGCCTACTTAGAGCCTACGAAAATGATTTAGAAGTTCTCAATCATTATGGAGTTAAGCCATTATTTGATCCTGTTACCTATCCCCCAGAAATTCAACCTTTATGGGCAAAATTAGTTGATATTCCTGAAGATCCAGATGAAGCTTTGGAATTTTGGATTAATGATGGTAGTGGTGAAAATCGTCTCACAGACAGCGGTCCCCGTGGTAAGTGGAATTTGCTCATGAATGCACGAATTTTATCTTTTGAACTGCCTCCAGACTGGGATAAGCGTTCAGAATCAGATAAAAAACAACGTCGCACCACTAAAACCAAAAGTAATCATCAACAAACAGGTAATTTACTGGGGGAACAGGTGACAGAAGGGCGCAAAAAAATGAACCTTTCCCAAAGGGAATTAGCCAAGCTGATGGAAAAAAGCCAAAGCTGGATTCGTGATGTCGAAAAAGGTCGTTTAAAAGCTAAACTAGATGACCAAATGCTGCTGAGACAATTGCTAGATATTAGTTAAATTACAGCAGTGAAATAGATCCCGGACTTCTTGAACAAATCCGGGATCTAGGTATATTTTTTTATTGTTTAATCCATTTATTCAGGGTAATACCCAAAAACTGTTCTAATTGAGTCATGCTATTAAGATGATTAATAACTGCATTTAATTCTTGATTTTGAGCATCAACTAAACCTCTTTCAAAATTAATAATATCCGTCATCGAAGTATTACTATCTGATTTCATTTTTTCCTTAGCATTGTTAAGTCTTAATTCCGCTAAATTAAGTGCTAGTCGAGCTAATTCAATTTGCTTAAAACTATCCTTAGCATTACGAATTTTATTTCTTAATTCCTCATTGAGATCATCTTGAGTTTTTGCTAAATTGTAATTAGCCTTTTGCAAAGCAATCTCACTTTTGTAGACAGCATTATCTTGACTAAGATTACCAAACTCACGACTTAATACTAAAGATGAAGTCACACTATTTGTATCGTCACTATTAGAAGCACTATTAAACCCATAATTCACATTTAATCTTAGATCTAATCGTTGTTGATCTTTGGCTTCTGCTATCGTAAATTTGGCATTTTCTACAGAATTAATAGCAATAAGATAACTCGTATTATTATCTTGAGCTAATTTTAGCATTTCTTCAAAAGTTGGTAGATCTAAACTTGTAGGAGGAGCAGGCTTTTCAGCAGCAATTAGCATTTTTAGAGGTAAATCTGTAATTTTAGTTAAATCAGAAATTGCTTGGATTAAATTTGTTTGTACATTAACTAAATTTACTTCTTTCTGAGCAAGATCCGCTTGACGCTCAACTAAATCACTTTTAGTAATTTTCCCCTCTGCAAACAATGCTTCTAATTGCTCTAATTCTTTTTTAGCATTAGCAAAAGATAGTTCTTCAATTTTCAATCTTTCTTGAGCTAACAATAAATTTCTATAAACCAATATTGTATTAGTGATTGTTTGGGAAATAGTATTCTTAAAAAATAAAATATTTGTATTTTCTGTTAATCTTGCCCTTTTTATATTCAAAGTATTCAAGTATGTACCAAAACCCCTTAATAAAGGTTGACTTAAACTCAAGTTTAGACCTTGATTAAGAATATCTGTACTAGAGTAACTAGAGAATGAACTATTGTTAAATACTTGATTTCGTCCTTGCCATCTTAAACTTAAATTAGTACCTGTAGGAAGTTTTAACTTAAAATTAGCACCGAGAGCAGCATTTTTATTAGTACTGCTATTACTACCAGTTTCATTATTATTAAAATCCCATGATAGTTGAGTTCCAAAAGTTGGATTAAATTGAGATTCAGTTTCTGCTAACTGTTGTTTATCTAAAATACGTTGCAGATAAGCTATTTTTAAATCTCGATTATTTTGTAAAGCTAAATAAACAGCATCAATTAATTTTAAAGGTATGTCTTGGTTAGGCTTATTTAAAAGTAATTGTAACTCAGAATTAACTTTTGGTAAATCTTGCTGATTAGGGATATCTTGACATTTTCCTAAACTGGGAAATAGGAAAACTAACAACAGAGATAAAAATGATGTTTGTAATAAAGAGGAATTATATAAGATGTAGCTGAAAACATTATTCTTTCCTATGGGTAATTCATGAATTACCCCTACTTTTGTTCTGTTTTGCGTAAGTCCTGATAAAAAACGATTCATGTTAGGATATTGAGTAAATGTATGGATTTATTGAGAACGTAATGCTTCTACAGGATACCTATTTGATTTTTGAAATACAAGTCTTGTGAAGATTGCTTACCCTATACGTAGTTACGTATATCATGATTGTTTCCGTAAAGTATATAGTAATTTTACTGAAAAATTTTAAATAAACATCCCCGAAAATTAAATATGCGTGACTTAAAACCCAGAGCCGAGAATCCCTATCTATAGAGCGTCTCTACATCCTTATACCGGAAATGTCTAATGATTAGCTTTGTAAATAATGCTATAGATTATCTCATATTCATGAAAAGTTGGTTCAACTTCAAAGAAGTATACAAAATAGGGTTTAGCATTACTAAACCCTTACTGACTATAGTCTATATTTATACATAAGTAGGTTGGCGTTAAAAATTGTCGTTATGGGAAGGGAACACTATGGCTTACGCCACGCTACGCTATCGACAAGCTCAGTGCATCGCAGGAAAGAGGTTTTGGGAGATTTTACTTTTCGTTACATATTGCGGTTTTTTTCTGTTCACCTACTTACAGCATATTTCAATTAACTATAAGTTGCGACTTTCTTCGCTACAAGCCAAAGATGAGATACAGCATATTTCACACATACTATCTCTTGTGAAGCATGACAAGAACCTTTGACTGTTTGTGTTTTCACAGGATCTTTTACAAGTTTTGCTTGATAAGTGTAGAGATCACCTGAAGGTTGTTCAAAACTTAATTCTCCAAGAATCGTATTATTATCTAAGCTTTTTTCTAGAATTTTACCTGTTACCTTATAGTTAAACCAATCCCAACCTAAGCGAAGCATGAGTTCTCTTTCCAAAATTTGTAGCGGATTTGGCAAGATTCCCCAACCACGATAAACTTTATTCAAACATTGTATATCCCCAGTCTGGGTGAGAATTGATTTAAAGGCATCTTGATCAAGAACTCCGTAATATCTTCCTTGGGGAAAATCTATAGCCGTGGGAGCAAATCTATGTCCACCAAAGTGACTTGATCTCCACATTCTGACATGATTTAACTGTAAATCAGAAACCGTTTTTTGAGCATAAAAATAAAAAGGATTGCCATATCTTGCACAGCATTGATCATGGCTACCATGAGTACATATTAATATATCTCTGGTGATGCTAGATGTTATTTCATAATCAGTAGTCACACCAGCTAAATATTTACTAACAACTCCTGCTACTTGTTCAATATTTGGTAATTTAAATTCCTGTTTCTGATATCCGCTACTCAGTCCCTCTTGCTGTTGATAAATTAATAAGGTTGTTTCTTCTACCTGATGAGATTCATCATTAGCAATTAGTAAAAAGCGAATTGGTAGTTTAGCACGTTGGATATCTTCTACTAAACTTCTTAAGTTATCTGGAACCCATTTAGAATTGAAAGCTTCATAAGCCCAAGGTGTAGGACATTCTACTAAAATATAAGTCTGATAGTTGGTAGCACTACCAATTACATCTTCTTGTATTTGTCGTGAATGATCAGCACAGAAAAAATTATTCATGTACACTTACTCAATGATAGATTTTATGGGAAATGGTTAGGAAAAAGCTAGGTAAGCACTTTATCAAATTCTGATTTTTTAAAGTTTTTCCGGTTAAATAAATCCTCTTTAAAAAAATGTAATATTTGAGAATGCTGATTTTCTGGTCAATTGATATAGGGAATTTCTAGACTAGCTGGTTTTCATTTCAGACTTTGGCAATCAGTATTATTAAATGCTGAATTCTGAAATTTAAATTATTTTTTCATGTTTTCTCTAAATGATCTTAAATAGCAAATTTTATCTTTTGTTTGTACAATCAATTGTTTACATTCACTAGCTTTTAAATTATAGCTTAATTTATTCATATTGCGAAATATTCTCAATTATTTATGAAAAAAATATAAATACTGGAGACTTTATTTTTATGCGGTCATGTATTTCGACTCTAACCTAACTCAATTTTTAAAGCAACTATTTTGATTATTTAGATAAATTCTACAAAAATATATCTTTAGATTAATTTATCTTTCATAAAACTTAATATTATCTAAAATAGCAAAAATTTAGCATCGGTAGGATTGGATTTGCAAATGTAATAAATTAGGTTGCCTATATGTTACAAAAATAATTAATACAGAAATATTTTATATCCAGACAGTGAAGATGGTTTCTTAATGAACGACAGCGCAATTGCTATTAAGTAATAATGGTGGATACTTGATGGTTGTTTCCTAAATTACCTATTCTTAAATTATATGACATTAATCTTAGCTCTGGATTTTGGTGGGACAAAGTTGGCAGCCGCGACAGTCAAGGCTGGTGCGAAGGAGTGGTTGGATCATGAATCACGTTTTTCACCTGCAAATGCTGATGCTTTGAGTGATTTAGAAATTATGCGATCGCTCATCAAATCTGTGTTACAAGGAAAGAAAGCGGATGCCATTGGTGTCAGCTTTGGTGGACCAGTGGATGCAACTACAGGTTTAGTCCGATTATCTCATCACGTTCCTGGCTGGGAAAATGTTCCTCTTAAACAACTACTTGAAGAAGATTATCACGTACCTGCCAGTATAGACAATGATGCTAATGTTGCTGCTATTGGTGAACACCGTTTTGGGGCGGGGCAAGGATATGACAGCCTATTTTACATTACTATTAGTACAGGAGTAGGTGGAGGCTGGATACTTGATGGCAAGCCCTGGCGAGGATCATTAGGCATGGCAGGAGAAATAGGTCATATAGTTGTAGATCCTAGAGGACCAATATGCTTATGTGGAAAACGGGGCTGTGTAGAACGTTTAGCTTCTGGTCCATATATGGCGCAAAATGCCCGCGAAATGTTGGAGAACGAACCCCCCAGTGCTGACGGTAAAGGCAGGGGTGATATACTCAGGTATTTGATAGGAAATGACCTCAATTTAATCACAGGAAAGGTCGTCAGTGCCGCAGCCGCTTATGGGGATGAAATGGCACAAGAGGTATTATATAGGGGCGCTTGGGCTTTGGGCGTAGGTATTGGTAATGTAGCCAATCTCATGAATCCCCAACGGTTTGTTTTAGGTGGTGGTGTTACCAAAGCTGGGGATAATTTCTGGAATGTGGTGCGAAAAGTAGCTAGAGAAACTGCACTACCAGAGGTGAATTTTGAGGTTGTGCGAGCATTGTTGGGTGATGATGCACCTTTATGGGGGGCTGTTGCTTTGGGTTTGAATGTTTTGGATTAAACTCTTTTTTGACGCAGAGCCGCAGAGTCGGAGAGAGTTTACTTTAGATGTTTGCCTGTTGTCTTTGATAAAGTGACCAATACAAACCTTTTTGTTTTAAGAGTTCTAAATGTGTTCCTCGTTCGGCTATTACACCTTTTTCCATGACTAATATTAAATCAGCACGTTTGAGAGGGGCAAAACGATGGGCAATTAAGAAGACGGTGCGGTTTGTGGAAACATTTTTCAGGTTTTGTAATACTTGTTGTTCGGTTTCACTATCTAAGGCACTGGTGGCTTCATCTAATATGAGAATTGGTGCAGAAGCTAGAAATAATCGGGCTAATGCTATGCGTTGTCTTTGTCCTCCTGATAATGCTGTACCTCTTTCACCAACGTTGTTTTCGTAACCGTAAGGTAGTTGACTAATGAAGTCATGGGCTACTGCTAATCTGGCTGCTTCTACAACTTGTTCGGCGCTAATATCTGGATTTCCTAAAGTGATATTTTCCAAGATTGTACCATTAAATAAAAAGTCTTCTTGGAGAACTACAGCTATTTGTTGTCGTAAAGATGCTAAGTCAGCACTTTTGATATCAAAACCATCAATGAGGATACGTCCTGATTCAATTTGGTAAAGTCTTTGGATAATTTTGGAAAGGGTACTTTTTCCTGAACCGCTCCGTCCAACAATGCCTACAAATTGTCCTGGTTCAACATTAAATGAAATTCCTTTTAAGACTGGTTCAGTGTTGGCATTATAGCGAAAGAAAACTTGCTCAAAATTAACTTCACCTTTGAGGGATGGTAATACTAAACCTGTTCCTGCTTCTGTCTCTGGGGCAGCATTGAGAATATCACCAATTCTATCTACTGATAGTAGCACTTGTTGGAGATTTTGCCACAACTGGACTAATCTTAGTAGGGGGCTTGTTACTCGTCCTGATAACATTTGAAAGGCGATTAATTGACCAATGGTAAGTTGTTGATCGATTACTAATTTTGCCCCAAACCACAAAATTAATAAGGTAGAAAAGTTAGTGAGAAAGTCACCAATATTACTACTAATATTAGATGTAGTTGAAGCTTTAAAACTGGTGCGAATAAAACGAGCAAATAAGCCTTCCCAGCGTTCTCTAGCTACTGGTTCTGCTGCATGGGCTTTAACTGAATGGATGCCGGTGACTGTCTCTACTAAAAATGATTGACTGTCCGCACTACGGTTAAAGGTTTCATTTAGCCAATTACGTAAAATTGGGGTAGCAACAATGGTTAAAGTCGCAAACAATGGTAATACGGCTAAGGCTACAAATGTCAGGGGAATGTTGTAATAAAACATCAATCCTAGATACACTACAGCAAAGATACTGTCAAGAATTACTGTTAAAGCTGTACCTGTAAGAAATTGACGAATTTGTTCTAATTCCTGGACTCTAGCAACTGTATCGCCCACTCTCCGTGACTCAAAATAAGCCAAGGGTAAACGCATTAAATGGCGAAAAAGTTGGGCTGATAAACTCAAATCTAAACGTCGGGCGGTGTGGGTAAATATGAATAGCCGCAGCATACCTAGAATAGATTCAAATGTCGCCACTAGCAAGAGAGCGATCGCCATGACATCTAATGTGGCTAAACTCTCCTGTACCATCACTTTATCAATGATGACTTGGGTAATTAATGGTGAAGCTAAACCCAATAATTGTAAGGTAAATGAAGCTAATAAAACCTCACCTAATAAACCCCGATATTTCCAAACTGCGGGAGTAAACCAAGATAAATTAAATTTCTCTTGTTGGGAAACTAATTCAGTTTGCCATAATGTACCATCCCAACAATTTTCTACCACAGATTGGGGTAATTGTTCACAAATATAATCAGGATTTTGGGGATTAGCAATAATTAAATAATTACCTTTCATTCCATAAGCCACAACCCATTTTAATTGTGAGTTTTCTCCCTCTTGATTGGCTTGATTCCACAACAACAAAGCCGGAAAAGATAATTGACGTAATTCCCGCCAATTAACCTGTAATTTTCGCAAAACTAAGCCGACTTTTTCCGCTGCTTCTACTAGATTTTTGGGCTTTTGTCCCCGCAATTGACGTTGTACCCATTCCAACTGCACAGGATTTTGTAAATATTGCGCCACCATTGTTAAACAAGCAGCACCTGTATTCCCACTTCCCACAAAGGGATAGTTAGAAATTATCGGTTGAGGAGGTGTTGAAGGTAGTGGAGAAATAGGGGAATTAGGAAATGGTAAAAAGGTTTCTTTCTGCTGTTTATCTGTTGAACTTTTCCAAAATTCATCAAGTTGAGGATTGATAAACTTTTTCCATAGTTCCGCATTCCAGCACACTACTACTACTTCCTTACTAGCAGCCACAGCTTTACAATTAACAAATAATTGTTGACAGTCACCAAACCAATTTCCTGTTTGTAAAGTTGCGACAGTTTTACTTTCTCCTTCTTCACGTAAACGCACTTTACCAGTGACAATTACAAACTGTTCATATCCTAGTTCTTGTGACCAAATTTTTTCGCCAAGTTTATAGTGACGAATATCCGCTTGCTGTTTTAATTCGCTTTGTTCTTCAGCATTTAGCCAGGATAGGGGCGGTTCATTCCAGGGTAAATTATTTAACACATTTATTGGTAAAAGTTGATGATTGATATCTTTTAATTCACTTGAATTTTGACTGTCAGGCTTTGAATTTTCTCTCCTAACCATTTCTCAAATAATTCATTTTTTAATGATTGTTGTAATTGAGGATCTTCTAAAGATGCTGGAAGAATTTGTTCTAATCTGAATAAAGCAAATCGTCCTTCTATTTCTATGGGATTGATTAATTTTCCGGGGGTAGTTGCGTCTACAGCCGCACGTAAAATGTCCGGTATAGTTCCCCGACTAATCGGTCCCATCATGCCATTAAAGACTCGTTCATCTGCTAATGAATACTCTTTTGCTAGTTGTTCAAAACTACTACCTTCTTCAATTTGAGTTTGTAGTTCTTCTGCTAGTTCTCGACTATCAACTAGAATCCTGGAAAGTACAACTCTATCTAAATAAATCTTCTTTTCAATAAAGTATTCTGGTAATTTGGATTCTGTGACTAATGCTTTGAGTTTTTCTAATTGAAAACTAAAGGTAATAGATGTATGAAAAGTTGTATAATCTGTACCATTGCTTGTTAGCCATTCTTGGAATTTTTGTGCATCTGTTAATTGGTTTTTGAGACGGAAATCAATAATTGTTTGTTCAATTAATGCAGAACTAACTTCGATTTCTGCCCTGTTACTAATTTCTTGTGCAATTACGTGCTGACGTAAGACATCACTAATGAAATTCCCCAATTTACCAGATATTTGCAGGTATTTGACTACTTCAGCTAGGGCTATTTCTTGGTCATTGACAGTCAGAAAAGATGAAGATTCCATGAAGTAATTCTGAGGATAATACTAAAACATCTATAAGACTTTCCATTAAATAATAGAGAAAACAGTAGGAAATGATCTCTAGCAATAATAAAGATTCGATAAATTAAATATGTAATTAATATCTGGTAATGAAATATGCTATTTTCTGATAAAAGGTAAACTAAATGATTCTAGATGATCACTATTTTAAAATCTGTAAACAGGATGACAAAAATAATAAGGTTGGGTAACATCTGTCAACCCAACCTACTTGAAGTTTGATTTGTGTTAATAATTAAACAAAGATACTTTGGTAAATTAATGCCAGTATGATTGCTACAATTGCCCCAATTAGGGTATTAAAAACATTGACAACTTCATTGGTAAGCCAAGTATATTGAGATTGCAAAGTTGCACCAATGACACTTTCTAAATTGGTAGCGATAAATGCTGCTAGTATACACCAAACAATACCAAGGGGATTAATTAAATTTACTCCCCAACCAATGAGAGCGATCGCTATTGATGCTACCATACCAGCTAAAGTTCCTTCTAAACTTACCGCCCCTTCTGTACCTCTAGGAACTGGTTGCAGTGTCGTAATTAAAAAAGTGCTTTTACCATAAGCTTTACCAACTTCACTCGCAGTTGTATCCGAGAGTTTAGTGCTAAAACTGGCAACATAACCCAAGCATAGTAAATATTTAAAACTCGGTAAAAACAAGACTCCCAAGGCACACAAAGCCGCTATTAATGCTGAACCCCAAACGTTTTCTGGACCTCTTGCACCGGCACGCTTTTCCGCAATTCCTGCGGCTTCTTTTTCTACCATACCAATGCGTGTTACCCCTGAACCGACAATAAAATAAAACACTACTACTAGGTATCCTTGCCAACCTAATGTTCCCCAAATGATTATTCCTAATAACCCAGCATTCAATATACCTGCGGGAGTAAGCAACTTTTTGGGAATAATTGCGACTATTCCTAGTAAAATTGCATTTAAGCCTACTCCCATTAACCAGGGATTAACAGAATCTATTAAAGATAACATAAGCGATAAATCCTGAGTATTTTTGCCATAATGTTATCAGATAAAACTGCTATATACTCACTCTAATTAGGTCTTGCTTAATAAAGTAAAAACCTAAATAAATCAATCAAAATTGACATTTAACAATTAACAACGCTTAATAACCCAGATTCGATACTATTCGGATCTCCTTCTTCTTTCTGATAGCGCAGCGTGGCGTAAGCCATACTCCTGACTCCTATCCCTAACTAAAAGACTTTTTAGCAAACTCTAATTATGAACAAGATTTTATTCCACCTTGCTTTTCCTGTTACTGATATTCCTCAAGCCAAAGCCTATTATGTTGATGGTTTAGGTTGCATACCCGGACGTGAAAATTCCCATGCTTTAATTCTCAATCTTTATGGGCATCAATTAGTAGCCCACATTACTAAAAATATCCTAGTACCTCAGAAAACAATTTATCCCAGACATTTTGGCTTAATTTTTACTACAGAAGAAGATTGGCAAAATTTACTATTAAGGGTGCAAATCAAACAGCTAAATTTTCGAGAAGAACCAAAAAACCGTTTTGTTGATACTCTTCTAGAACATCGTACTTTCTTTTTAGAAGACCCCTTTTATAACTTAATAGAATTTAAGTATTATCACTACCCAGATGCAATTTTCGGTAGTGCCGAATATACGGGCATTGGAGATAAAATTTAGACTAAACTAATGCAATTAATTAAGGCATTGTCAAAATTATCGCAACAATTTACAGCAAATTGCAATCAAATCAAACGTTAAACGTGCCACACATGAAAAGGATAAAAACCATTACCAGACTTCACTATGCGATTGATTTTTGTGGCGTGTTTGATCTGAAACGGCTATAACTCTCTTCTGTCAATCTCCGAGTTTTCCTATTAATAAAAGGTTTTCAAGCGACGCAATATCAACTGATTGAGGTATTTACCATCAAAATTTTGTGCTTTGCTCATCTTGTATAATTCCTATTAGGAAAAAGAACAGAGCTATAGCGAAGCTCTCCGTAAGAATCGCATTCCAGGCAAAAGTTAG
>NZ_VIKW01000023.1 GCF_009711975.1 Anabaena sp. UHCC 0204 | reverse complement strand
AACTAGAGTCTAGTTAAATTAAAAACGCTCTCCTTCCGGGGGGCGTTTTTTGTTTTCACCTCTCACACTCTCGTTTAGTCACATAATGCCGATAGCGAAACATAGCTTCTAGCTGTGCTTGTATTAACCAACCACTAATAAATTCCACTCCATCACCACCAGGAATGGAATAAGTAACATTATCGGTTAATCTAGTTTTTCCTTCTTCTTCTGTAAACTCATGACGATGTACCCAAGACTCAAAAGGTCCAGATATTTGTTCATCTGTAAACAGACGATATTTTTCATAGTCTGTGTGACGTGCTAACCAAGTTAAGGGTAAAATACCCAGAAAAAGCCGAAATTCCGTCATCGCTCCTGCTCCTAGTCCTCCTTCACGGCGGATAACTTGTACAGGTTGCCAAGGAGGTGTTAGTAGTTGCAGTATGTCTGGTCTTTCGTGGAATTTCCAAACTATCTCTACTGGTGCGTTAATGATTGAAGAATGTTTAAAGTGCAACATAGACAGAAAAACGTGACGTACTCCTACACTGATGCAAGCATAAAGTATAGGCTTCTCAGTGACTCTTCTATGAAGACATTAACTGAGCTTTGTTTTAAGTCCACGAGAAGCCCCTCCGCAGACTATGTAATTCTTACCTTGTACCCTACAAATTTTACTGTCCTGGATGAGGTGCTGGCTTATTCGCGCTATAGGACAAACCCGAAGGAGACTTGTATTAATCAAGATGTGCCTACTTGCTTCTATGCTGTGCAACGGAGTCGCTTACCAATAATCGCAATGCTATTGGGCAGAGGCTTATCAGACACCAATACGGGTGAAGTTTACCACGCTTATTATAGCAAATTATGAAATATTTGGTAAAATATACAAATTTCTATGAAAAAGATGAAAATTCAGAGTTATGCTGGTTATTAAGGGGAATAAACCCACTATAACGAGGCTATGCACCCGCATCCTCATCGAGCGATCGCCATTTGGAAGATAAAAACATTTTTATGAATTTTTTTTAATTTACCCGCCTAGATATCAATTTGTTATGCAATAATGGGAAATGAGACGTAATTCGGCGACCACGTTTGTTTTTAGTATTGATAGGCTTTTTACCTTTGGTATTTACAGACTTTTCTCCGAAATCTAAATCTCTACACTCCTATGATTTTGGAACTAATCTATGTCAATTTATGTAGGCAACCTCTCATACGAAGTTACCCAAGATGCTCTGAGCGCAGTTTTTGCAGAATATGGTACTGTAAAGCGCGTTCAATTACCTACTGACCGTGAAACAGGCAAAATGCGTGGTTTCGGTTTTGTAGAAATGGATTCAGATGCAGAAGAAGAAAAAGCTATTGAAGCCCTTGATGGTGCTGAATGGATGGGACGTGACTTGAAAGTAAACAAAGCTAAACCTAAAGAAGATCGTGGTTCTTTTGGTGGTGGAAACCGTGGCGGCGGTGGTGGAAACTTCCGCAATAACCGCTACTAAAATTAAATAAACTTAAAATAGACAATTAGGCGCTTCTAAGATAATTTAAGTTTAGCTAACAAATATTCATCTCATTACTTCCTTTTTCGGGAGGTGATGAGATGACTTTTTATATCAGATGGTATAGCCGTCGGAATTAGCAGATTTGTGGAGAAAAAATATCCTCCCAAAGAGGTATTTTGGCAAATTGGCACAAGTTATAAATATAAATAATCATAATAATGGGGCAGCACTTGCCAGCATGATTAGTCATAAAATGTTACTTTGGGAAACTATAACTTAGTTACATTTCCCTGCATTTACTTATGCCTTATCTTACTGCTGCTGGGGAAATTTCTTCCCTAATTACTGAATATACTCAAGCTAAAATCTTGTGGATAGATACAGAAGTTGCTGATTATCAAAGTCGTTATCCTCGATTATCACTAATTCAAGTATTGAATAATCCTGAAGATATGACTGGTAATAGGGTTTATTTGTTAGATGTTCTGGATCAGCCAGATTTAATTGCTGATTTTGTTGAGAGGATTATGACTAATGATGCTATTGAAAAAGTTTTTCATAATGCTCGTTATGATGTGAAATTTTTAGGAGGTAAAAAGGCTAAAAATATTACCTGTACCTTAGAAAAAGCTAAAAAAATTCCTGCATATCTCCTGCCATTACCTAATTATCAACTTAAAACTTTAGCTACTGAACTTTGTCATTTTCATAATATTGACAAAAAAGAACAAAATAGTGATTGGGGGAAAAGACCATTAAGTGAAGAACAGATAGAATATGCTTATTTTGATTGTATTTACCTAGCCCAAGTATATTTACAGTTATTGGCATTAGAGACAAAATTGAACATAGATCCAAGTCAGGAAAATTTAAGTTTATTGACTGCTAGATATATAGAAATTGAACAGCAACAAAAAATACTGAAATCAGAATTTGAGCATTTACAAGAACGGGTTAAAAAAGCGATGTTAGCACAAAATATTTCCGAAACATCATCTTGTAAACTTAGTAGTTATGAACGAAAAATCATCAAAACTCAGTTTCAAGAATTGATGAATTTAGTGGAAATCCAAGGTATTGATTTAGATTTTACAATTACTTTAACCGAAGATATACGGAAAAATTTAGGGGATAATCTGGAAAAATTAACTGTAAATGTTGATCAAAATACTTACTGGAAAATAACTCCGAATCATCAAGAATCTGAGGAAGATTAATGGTAAAAGATAAATCCTGATCAAATCTGTAAATTATTTTTGATTATAGTGATGCTGGTATTCAAAATTTTATAAAACTGATAGCAAAATTAACAGAAATTTTCTGAAAATTTTAGTAATTTTATAGATATAGGAATCCTATTTGATTTTTTAACATATACGGATTTTAGTAGGCATTTTCCAGAAATCATCTAGACTTCCTATATAAAGGGGGATATTTTTAATATTTAGTAAATTACAGTAATTAATTGGATAAAATTATTCATTAATTCAAGATAACGTCAGGGAATCTTGGTATTTGAATTGAATATTAATCAAAAAGCTAAAATATTACAGAAGTAAGCAAGCAATTTAGTGAATGATTTACTCCAAGTATAATGGCGATTTATAGTAAATTATGAAATGGCAGTTATTGACACACAATCAACAAGGGATAAACAAAGCATTCACTATAGCTATGTTTACCATTTTCAGCAGTGTTATTTGTATTTCTTGCAGTAATAATCAAGATGTATTAGTGACAGAAATAGGAGTGCGTACCCCAAATCCACAAATAGGAAGAACATCCAAATCCGGGGAATTTTATGTTCAGGGACAAACCCAACATCTTAAAGGTAATTCCCAAGCTGCTATTGCTGCTTATAGTAAATCAATTAGTCTAAACCCTGAATTTGCACCAGCATTTAAAAGTAGGGGATTGGTTTATTTTGATACTGGCAATAAAGAAGGAGCGATCGCCGATTATAATCAGGCATTGCGTCTAAATCCTAATGATGCAGAAACCTACAATAATCGTGGCAATGCTTTTGCTTCTACAGGAGATTATAGAAGAGCATTGGCGGATTATGATCAAGCCATTAGTCTGTCCCCAAAATATGCTGAAGTTTACAATAATCGAGGTAATGCTCGTGCAAACCAAGGTGATAGAAAAGGGGCATTAGAGGACTATACTCAAGCGATTCGGATCAATCAGGACTATGCTGTGGCTTATAATAATCGGGGTAATGCTTACGCAGCAGGTGGAGAACCGCAAAAAGCAATCTCTGATTATAATGAAGCAATTCGCCTCAATCCAAATTTTGGACCGGCTTTCAACAATCGAGGTAATGCTTATGCTGCAATTGGAGATAATAGAGGGGCGTTAAAAGATTTGCAACGAGCAGCAGCTATTTTTGATAAGGAAGGAAATAAGGAATTATATCAGCAAGCAATGAAAAATATTGAAGAATTAGGTAAGTGAACTACCCACACTAGATTGAAATAATGACACTGTTGTTTTCGTGCTAATCTATCTATGTGGTTCTACGGTGTCAGCCATGAAATCGGATCTACTCACACCAAAACGTATTTTTTTGGCGAGTGTCTTTTTCCCTATCATCTTACTTTTTCCTGTTTCGGGTTTGGCTATAACCATAGAAGAAGTTCCCAATCCTCGCAAAGAGTCTGGTAGCTGGGTAACTGATATGGCAGATATCCTTAACAATGAAACAGAAGCCCAAATTAATCAGATGATTTCTGAATTGGAGACAAAAACAGGCAAAGAAATGGCAGTGGTAACTGTACCAACAACGAATCCTGCTGCATCACCAAAAAGCTTTGCGACAGAATTGTTTAATTATTGGGGAATTGGGAAGAAAGGACAAGATAATGGCGTATTATTCTTGATATCAGTAGGCGATCGCCGCGTAGAAATTGAAACTGGTTATGGTATAGAAGTCATTTTACCAGATGCCAAAGTCGGCAATATTATCAAAACCGAAATCATCCCTTATTTTAAAAACGGCGATTTTGCAGGTGGTACGCTGGCAGGAAGCAAAGCTCTTGTACTAGTTTTAGGATCAGATCCTACTCAATCTGCTACTTTATACACCACACAAGTTACCCCTAATAACTCCAGACGGGGAATATTCGCTGGAATAATTGGGGGTGGGATATTCACACTATTCGCAGGGTCTATTTTTTTCCAGATACGCAAGCAGAAACTCCCCCCGGAAATTTTTCTCAAAAAAGAAGGATCTAAGCCTAAAAAACAAGGAGATTACAGATTATTTCAGAGAAAATGCAAATTCTTATGTGCTGATTGTGAACAGCCACTGAGAAAAGTAGACGCAAGCAGAATTGAATCACATCTCAGTAAACAGCAAAAAGTCGCACAACAGATAGGTAGTGTCAAATTTGAGGGCTGGGAATGTCTCCATTGTGAACAAGTACCAAATGGTAAGGGATTTAATTTAATTGGTTTTGAGACTACTTTCTCTCGATTTGCAAAATGCTCCCACTGTGAAGAATTTACTATTACTTGCACTAGAAAAACTATTAAAAAAGCCACGCAACATGAGTCGGGAATCCAACAGATGATCCAGAAATGCCATTGTTGTGATTATTACCGAAAAGGTGAGATAACAATTCCCCCTTTACCTCCTCCAAGTAGTGGTGGTAGCGGAGGTAGTTATAGTGGTGGAGGCAGTTATGGTGGTGGAAGTAGCGGCAGCAGCAGTTATAATGGCGGTGACTTTGGAGGTGGAAGTAGCGGTGGTGGTGGTGCTGGTGGTAGTTGGTGAAGTACCTAAGTAGGTGGGCGTTAAAAATTGTCGTTGGGGCAAGGGAACAGGGAACAGGGAACAGGGAACAGGAAGAGAGTTTTGAGCGATTTTACTTTTCTTTACATACCTTTAAATTTTTCTGTTCACCTACTTACACTGATACTTCGTATCCGCTCCACATTTTAAATAAAAATAAAACTTATGGCATTTCTGATAGCCATAAATAATAAGAAAGTTAAAAATTTCAATTCTCAAACTCTTGCTCTTTGCGCCTCTGCGTGAGACAAATTCATACTTATTATTAATTTTGCCCTAGAATTTGGGAATTATCAAAAAAATTGCTGTGATTAGAGCAAATTAGGGTGGGCATTACCCACCGCAAATTATTAAACTAGAATTACACCTTAAACTTAGCGGTAATCCGCTTCATAGCTTCTTCAACATTTTCCCGACTATTAAACGCAGAAATGCGGAAATAACCTTCACCCGCAGCCCCAAAACCAGAACCGGGAGTTCCCACAACATTCACAGTTTCTAACAACTTATCGAAAAATTCCCAACTGGATAAACCATGGGGAGTTTGTACCCATACATAAGGTGCATTTACGCCACCATAAACCTTTAATCCAGCCTTTGTTAGTTCTTCGCGGATGATTTTGGCATTATCTAAATAGAAACTTACCAAAGCTTTAATTTGTGATTGTCCTGCTTCTGAATAAACCGCTTCTGCACCTCTTTGAATAATGTAAGAAACGCCGTTAAATTTGGTAGACTGACGACGATTCCATAGTTTCCAAAGTTCGACATTAGAACCATCAGCGGCTTTAGCTGTGAGGGTTTTGGGAACAACAGTTAAAGCGCAACGAGTTCCAGTAAACCCGGCATTTTTGGAGAAAGAACGGAATTCAATGGCACAATCTCTCGCACCTTCTATTTCAAAAATAGAATGCGGTAAACTAGGATCAGTAATAAATGCTTCGTAAGCGGCATCAAAGAAGATAATTGAACCGTTAGCTTTGGCATAATTTACCCATGCTTGCAAATGTTCTTTCGTTGCAGTTGCACCTGTGGGATTATTAGGAAAACAAAGATAAATTAAATCAACTTTTTGGCTAGGAATTTCCGCAGTAAAGTTATTTTCAGCAGTAACAGGTAAATAAACTAAACCACCATATTCGCCTTTTTCGTTAGCATCTCCCGTGTTACCCGCCATAACGTTGGTATCTACGTAAACGGGGTATACTGGGTCTGTAACGGCGATGATGTTATTTTTGCCAAAAATATCGAGAATGTTGCCGGAATCGCATTTAGAACCGTCGGAAATGAAGATTTCATCAGCTTCTATGGCTGCTCCCCGTGCTTGGAAGTCGTGGGTGGCGATTTTCTCCCTTAACCAAGCATAACCTTGTTCTGGTCCATATCCTTTAAAAGATGAGCGATCGCCCATATCTTCTACAGCTTTAATCATCGCTGTACGACAAGCTTCTGGTAAGGGTTCGGTGACATCACCAATCCCCAACCGAATGATTTTCGCATCTGGGTTAGCTTGTGCAAAAGCATTTACCCGTCGCGCAATTTCTGGAAACAGATAGCCAGCTTTGAGTTTCAGGTAGTTGTCGTTAATCGTAGCCATAGTAAATTTTGAGAAAAAAGACAATGATACACCATCTTACTTTGAAGAACGTCTGATAGAACAAGTTTAAAGGCAATTTTTTAGCGAATTGATTTATAATTACATGGGAAAATTCCTATATTCGAGAAAAGCTAGATGAATATAATTAATAAAGCTACTAAACCATGAATTATATAAAAATGTATCATCTATATTAGTAGTCTAATTTTATTATTTTATAATTAATGATTATTTGCATGATGGGATTTATGAATAAGCATTTGTGTGTAAAGCTATTGTGTATTGGATTAGTCAATATACCCATAAGTCTAGTTACTGCTAATTCCACGGCAATTGCTACACTTAAATTGGCACAAAATCATATTGCCAGCAACCGAGTTGAAGAATTTAACGTAGTAGGTAATGAGCCATTTTGGAATATAAATATTAGCCAAAAAGGTATTGTCTATTCTTGGCTAGGAGATGGGATAAAAAAACAAACTTTTCCTTATGTAAATCCTCAAGCCGCAGACGGAAGACCTCTAGATGTGGTTAGGGTTTATCGTTTACGTGGTAGAGCCGATAATCTGCTGATTATTCATAAGGCTAATGGCTTTTGTAGTGATACTATGTCAGATAAAAAATATCCATATACAGCAACTTTAATTTTGGGTAAAACAGTAAGAACAGGTTGCGCTGAGAAAAAATAATCGAGCCATTAAATCGCTTTCATCACTATTGAATCAAATTGTCAAAATAAGGATATAGATTCCCTACTTTTTAAAGAAGGTAGGGATCTGGATCTTATGTTTTTTTAGCTAATTTACAACTTGGCTACCGTGACTGCGAGGATCATCTTGATTACTATCTGTGGCTACTGGTGCGGAAAATTGGGAAGTTTTGCCATTACTTTGAATGTGGGGAAGTGGAGAACCGGCAATTAAGGCTTCTAAGTTACTAGCCATAATAGTGCGGGGGATATCACCAATGGTTTCGGCTATAGTTTCCCCTTGTTTACCCAAAAATACAAAGTGGGGAATCCCATCTACTCGATATTTGAGCATTTCTGGCAACCATTTGGTATTATCAACATTCAACATGACAAAATTCAGGTTGTTGTCATACTGTTCTCTGAGTTTGGCCATATCAGGACTCATTTTTTGACAAACTGTACACCAATTGGCGTAAAACTCCACCAGAGAAGGTTTCCCATTACTGACAGCCACTTCTAAGGGTATAGAAGATTCATCTAATTCGGCGAGGGAAACTGAGGTAGAATCAGTTTTAAGTCCTAAAAAGAGGGCAACTCCCAAAGCGATCGCCACAATAGCAATTAAGAAGTTTTTGATGCGATTACTAGAATTTACAGGTGCTTCGGTACTCATAATCAATTTATTAAAATTTATTAAGCTGGTTCATCATCTAGTTTACAGTTTTTCCACATTATGAAAAAAAGAGTTACTCTGACTTTTCCGAAACGGGCGATTCAAATGCCAATTACCTACCGACTGGCAAAAGATTTTAATGTGGCTGCAAATATTATCCGCGCTCAAGTGGCCCCCAATCAAATTGGTAAACTGGTAGTGGAACTATTGGGAGATATTGATCAATTAGATGCAGCAATTGAATGGATGCGATCGCAACATATTCATGTTTCCCTGGGTTTAGGTGAAATTTTAATTGATGAAGATGTATGCGTTCACTGTGGTTTATGTACGGGGGTTTGTCCCACTGAAGCCCTAGCTATTAATCCAGAGACGTATAAACTCACCTTTGTGCGATCGCGTTGTATTGTTTGTGAACAATGTATTCCTACCTGCCCTGTACAAGCTATTTCTACTAATCTTTAAATAGAGATTAATAATTAGTTAACAATAGGTTAAATATCCAATTTCTACGATGAGATTTGTGAAGATAGAAGATTATTTTTCTATTTTTTTAAGAAACTATATAGGAATACAGACTATTTTTTCTCTAGTGATATGATGCAAAAACTGAATAATATCGCTAAATACTTTATTTATTATGAAAATATCTTCGGAAACCCCAAGCAAAACACTAGGTGAGACTGCATACCAAGCCATTGAAAAGCATTTTACAAAAACCATAAAATGGGAAAAAGCAGTCAAAAAAGATGAAGATCCAGAAGCAGTACACCAAATGCGAGTGGGAATGCGTCGGTTACGAACTGCTGTCAGTAGGTTTGACAAATATTTAAATTTACCAAAATCAGCAAGTGATAAAAATATTGGTAAAATTGCCCGGATTTTAGGTAGTCTGAGAGATTTAGATGTACTTGAAGAAATTCTGAAAAAAAATTACAACCCGCATTTAGTTGAAAAAGAGCAAGAATCATTAAAAACGGCTTTTACAGAATTGGATAAGCAAAGAAAAGTTGCTTTTTCTCATGTTCAAAAAATATTTAAAGATGAAACTTATAAATCTTTCAAGAATGAATGTGAAGATTGGTTGAAAAATCCCAGTTATCAATGTTTTTCATCCATACCAATTCAGCACATATTACCAGATTTACTCTCACCAGAAGTTAGTGAATTTTGCTTACATCCAGGATGGTTAATTGGGACTAAAATTGTTGAATCAGAAATAGTAGTGCAAACAAAATGGACACCCAACCAATTAGAAGAAAGTCTGAAAACAGAAGGTAAAACCCTCCATGATTTGCGAAAACAAGCCAAACGTATCCGTTACCAAATGGAGTTATTTACTGAATTATATAGTGAATCTTTCACCGCACATCTTCATGATATCAAAACTATCCAAGAAATCTTGGGCATGATTCAAGATAATATGGTTTTACATGAGTGGTTAGAAAATATCTTCAAATCAGAACTGGAGACTCAATTACCTGGTTTAACGACGCTATTAGCCGCAAATCGTTATCAATTGTGGCAAGAATGGCAACCACTACAACAACGTTATTTGCAAGCAGATACTAGATATAATTTACATTTGGTGGTGCTACAACCGACGTTAGAAAATCTTAAACAAGAAGAAAGAGATTAATTCATGGTGTGTATAAATATAGGAAAAACCCAGTAATTAGAGAGCTTATTTATTTAAGCCAAGTTTGATTAGAGTTTCTGATAACCATTCTTCTGCTTCATTATAAGTAAAGCCCTGATGATCAGACCTGGCAAATTGATCCATATGTTCACAGTAAATACTATAAGGATTGGAATCTATGTCAATCCTCCAATAAGGTTGATTTAAGTCAGGGTTTTTCCCCCCAATCCAAACATAACTAACAGTTGGTAATATCTGGCTTTTAATAAATAGGGGAACTTTTTTACTTTTATTCATAATTTTATTGATAATTACGGCTTGTACTTAGTATATACTACTCACGTTAGATTAAATGATTGTTTTTTATTGATACATACTCTTTTTTAGTAGAATCCATTTGTAAACGGATGCTTGACAGTATCATTTAACCTATATCATAAATTTTCTCAATGCTTTGCTTAAAGTCATTTAATGAAGCTTATCTATGTGAATCTGAAGAACTGGTAGCTAGAGACGATATTTTTAGCAAGTACAAGTATGCCTTGGCTCATATAGGTGTAGATTTTTATCAAGAGGATGTTCAAGAAGCTCTTCTGAACCGTATTGAAGGTTTTGAAGATGCTATACGTGCAACTCTAGCGTATTGGTACTGGTTAAAAGAATACTCTAGACCTTTTTACCGTAATGCTTGTATAATTCAAGCGATGAATGAGGGTTGGGATTCTCGCTATTGGAAGGATTCATACCTAGACAATCCCAATTTTAAAAATCCCTGTAATATATTTTGGGAAGAAGCAGGTAAAGTATGGGGATTTGATGTCAGAAATCAAATTATTGCTGATGTAAACTCTGATGATAAAGGTTATGAATATGTAATGTTCCGAAATGGTAAAACTATCTCACTTTTGGCTGCTAGACGTTTGGGGTGGGAAAGATTGAAAGAATATGCTCTAGAAAAATATTAATCAAGTTAAGTGCAATCAAAGCAATGTTAAATCAGCTTGGAATTGAAGATCATGAAATTTAACACTGGGATTATTATGACTCAATTTGTATATCCAGCTATGCTAACTGCTGATGAAAAAGATGGTGGATTTGTGGTGACATTTCCTGATTTACCAGAAGCGATTACTCAAGGTAATTCCTTGGAAGAAGCACTCAATGAAGCTGCGGATTGTTTAGAAGAAGCGATCGCTCTTCGGATTGATGATAAGCTAGAAATCCCGCAACCATCACAAGCCAAAAATCAAGAATATTTAGTAGCAGTACCAGCGCAGACAGCAATAAAAGCCGCACTATATCTAGCAATGCGTGAAAAAGGTATTAGCAAAGTCCAGCTTGCGTCTACTCTCAATATCCACGAAAAGGAAGTAAGACGTATCCTAGATCCCCACCATACAACCAAATTATCTACAATGGAACGGACTCTAGCTGTACTCGGACAACGAATTGAATTACAAATCACTGCAAAATAGAATGTATATTGTGAAGTGCTAAAATTTAATATCAAGGAGTACAACTAAATCAACTAAATTGGTGAGATTTTTTAAATCATCAAAATTTGGTTAAACAATTTGCATGATTAAAGGACTTTAATTTTCAAAATAAGTTTGAGCATCCTGATTCAGATATTCATTAATACACGATAAAAAAGAGGAAGTTATGCACATAGTTACCAATTGGATGGAAGAAGGGATAGAACAAGGTCGTAGACAAGGATTTGAACTAGGAATTAATAGAGGTATTGAGAGAGAAAAAAAATTAATTGTGCATCTAATTAAAAAGAAGCTGGGAACAATTGATGCTGAATTAGAAACTCAAATTATAAGTTTAAATTTAAATGTTGTTGAACGTTTAGCAGAAGCAACATTTGATTTCTCTACTGTAGAAGATTTACGAAATTGGTTAGATAATTTATAGTAATTCGATAATTCAAATCCCCGACTTCTTCAAGAAATTGGGGATTTGAAAAATACTAACCGATCAATTTCTGCCAACTCATTGCCCCAACAATACCATCGGCAACTAAACCATTTTGCTGTTGAAATCTCTTAATTGCTGCTTCTGTTTTGGGACCATAAATACCATCAGGATCAGCACCAACACGAAATTGTAAATATCTAATAATCACACCACTAGCATGAGTTCCTTGAATAACCCGTTTAGCTAATATTTGATTGATAGCCCCCCAAGTTGTATTACCTGCTATTCCTGTTGCTAAAACTCCCACAATTCTTTGGAATTTTTCCGTAGCCGAAGATGTAGCAGGTCCCATGCTATTATCTTCTACAAGAGGCTTATTATTTCTATCAGTAATTTTCAGGCGGTTTAAAGTCTGTTGTAGCCTGAGAATGCTTTTATCTTTGTTCTCTTCTTCACCTATAATAGTATTGACAGGAGCATTAGGAACAGGATTTGCAGGTACATTAGGAGGAGGATTTATAGGCTTAGGACTTACAGGATTTGCTGCTACTTTACCTGTTAAGCCGGCAACTATAGCATTAGCCATTGCTTCACCATCATATATTTGCATATCTTTGGCAGAATCAATGAAGCAACATTCTACAAGAATTCCCGGCATATTTGTTCTTCGGAGAACAAATAAGTGAGAACCATTTTTAACACCGCGATTAAAAAATCCTAACTTGATGATTTCATTTAATACTGGTTGGGCAATTTTTCTGCCAGCATCACTCATCGCAAATATTTCTGCCCCATTAGCTTTACCATTGAAAGCATTAAAATGAATAGATACAAATACATCTACTCTGTTACTATTGGCGATATTACAGCGACTACCTAAAGACTGACTTACTGTCCTGGCACTATTAGGTTTACAGGGAATAACTGTATGTCCTAGACTTTTTAATTTATCTATAACCTTATTGCCCACCTCCGTTGTTAATCTATCTTCGGATTTAATACCATTTGCGCCGGTATCGGGAGGGCAGTTATGACCAATATCAATGCCGAATTTCATGTGTATCTCCTTAATTGACTTTCCCAGTATTCCAATAGTCTGCTACTTGTTAATATAGTTCCAAAAAGCATAGACATTATTTTAATCTCTAGGTAGAGATTCCCCCATTAATCCCCAACAATGTTTAAGATCAAGGTAAAGAAATATTTCGTAGCAAAAGCATAATGAAACGTATTGTCTTGATTGCTGGGTTTGAATCGTTTAACGCGGACTTGTACCGGAAAGCGGCTTTTTTGGCTAATTCTCGGTGTCCAGAGTTGGATATTCGAGTATTTAGCGATCGCAATATTACCACCAATAGCACCGAAGTTGAAGCCGCCCTCAAAGACGCAGATGTGTTCTTTGGCAGTTTACTCTTCGATTATGACCAAGTTGTGTGGCTACGGGAACGTATCGCTAACATCCCTATCCGGCTGATTTTCGAGTCAGCACTGGAATTAATGAGTTTAACTAAAATCGGTGCATTTTCCATTGGTGACAAACCCAAAGGAATGCCCAAACCCGTTAAATTCATCCTTGACAAATTCACCAACGGTAAAGAAGAAGACAAACTTGCCGGTTATATCAGTTTCCTCAAAGTCGGTCCCAAGTTATTAAAATTCGTACCAGTGCAGAAAGTCCAAGACCTTCGTAACTGGTTAATTATCTATGGTTATTGGAATGCCGGCGGTTCAGAAAACGTCGCTTCCCTATTTTGGACAATTGCGGAAAAATACTTAGATTTAAAAGTCGGAGATATACCGCCACCTATCGAAACCCCCAACATGGGGTTATTACATCCCGACTATCAAGGCTTCTTTACATCACCCAAAGCATACTTAGAATGGTATGAAAAAAGGGAACAGGACGTAGGGGCGCAGGGCCTGCGCCCAATCATCGGTATCCTAATTTACCGAAAGCACGTCATCACCAAATTGCCCTATATTCCCCAACTGATACGCTATTTTGAAAAAGCGGGTTTAACTCCCTTACCCATCTTTATTAACGGTGTAGAAGGTCACGTAGCCGTCAGAGATTGGATGACCAGCGACTACGAAACCCAACAACGTCAACGGGGTAATATTGAAACCCTTTCCCTTTCCTCAGAAGCAGTAAAAATTGATGCCATAGTTTCTACTATCGGTTTTCCCCTCGTGGGTGGTCCCGCTGGTTCAATGGAAGCAGGACGACAAATAGAAGTTGCTAAACGCATTCTTACCGCTAAAAATGTTCCTTATATCGTCGCTGCACCTTTATTAATTCAAGATATTTTCTCTTGGACAAGGCAAGGTGTAGGCGGTTTACAAAGTGTTGTCTTATATTCTTTACCAGAATTAGATGGTGCAATTGATACGATTCCTCTTGGTGGTTTAGTTGGGGAAAATATTTATTTAGTTCCAGAACGAGTTCGGCGTTTAACTAATAGAGTTAAAAGCTGGGTTGCACTGCGACAAAAACATATTTCTGAACGGAAAATTGCCATTATTTTATATGGGTTTCCCCCTGGCTATGGTGCGGTAGGAACTGCTGCTTTATTAAACGTTCCTCGCAGTTTAATTAAATTACTAAATGCCCTAAAAGAACAGGGTTATACAGTTGGTGATATTCCCGAAGATGGGGAAGAATTAATTCGCCAAATTAAAGAAGCAGATGAAGTTAATCCCCTTGTAGAACAATTAGAAAATAACAGAAAAGATATCACAACCGTCAATGCAAAAACCTTAGAAAAATGGCTAGGTTATCTTTTTACATCTCGCATTGAAAAACAATGGAAATATCTCACTGGTAGCGGTATTAAAACCTATGGTGATGATTTTAATATTGGTGGTGTGCAGTTAGGAAATGTCTGGATAGGTGTCCAGCCACCTTTGGGAATTCAAGGTGATCCGATGCGGTTAATGTTTGAACGAGATTTAACCCCACATCCTCAATATGCAGCTTATTATAAATGGTTACAAAATGATTTTCAAGCTGATGCGATCGTTCATTTTGGAATGCACGGAACTGTTGAATGGTTGCCAGGTTCACCATTAGGAAATACAGGTTATTCTTGGTCTGATATTTTGTTAGGAAATCTGCCCAATCTCTATATCTATGCGGCAAATAATCCTTCAGAATCAATTTTAGCTAAACGTCGCGGTTATGGGGTATTAATTTCTCATAATGTTCCTCCCTATGGACGCGCTGGTTTATATAAGGAGTTGGTAAATTTACGCGATTTAATTTCTGAATATCGGGAAGATCCCGAAAAGAATTATCTGTTAAAGGAAGGGATTTGTAAGAAGATTGTTGATACTGGTTTGGATGCTGATTGTCCTTTTGATGATGCGAAAAGGTTGGGGATTCCGTTCACACCGGAAAATGTGAGGATGTTTAGTAATCATGCTTTTGATCATTATTTGGTGAAGTTGTATGAGTATCTACAGGTGTTAGAAAATCGTTTGTTTTCTTCTGGGTTACATACTTTGGGGGAAGCACCGAATCAGGAGGAGTTAACTGGTTATTTGGATGCTTATTTTGGGGGAGAGAATGAACCACGAAGGAGCGAAGAACACGAAGGAAGAGGGGAAGAAGAAAGAAAGGAAATTACAAGGTTATTAAATCAGTCTACTGATGAGTTGACGAATCTTTTGCGGGGTTTAAATGGTGAGTTTATTCCTCCTGCACCTGGTGGGGATTTGTTGCGTGATGGTGCTGGTGTTTTACCTACGGGTAGGAATATTCACGCTTTAGATCCTTATCGTATGCCTTCTCCTGCTGCTTTTGAACGGGGTAAGGAAATTGCTAAGAAAATTATTTCTCAAGCGTTAGATGAAAATAAGAAGTATCCGGAAACTGTGGCGGTTTTGTTATGGGGTTTGGATGCTATTAAAACTAAGGGTGAATCTCTTGGTATTCTCTTGGAATTGGTGGGTGCTGAACCTGTGAAGGAGGGAACTGGAAGAATTGTTAGATATGATCTGAAACCTCTAGATCAAGTTGGACATCCACGCATTGATGTGTTAGCAAATTTATCGGGTATTTTCCGCGATAGTTTTGTGAATATTATCGAATTATTAGATGATTTATTTCAACGGGCTGCGGAGATTGATGAACCGGAGGAAATGAATTTTATTAGAAAACACGCTTTGGCTTTGAAAGCCCAAGGTGTGGAAAATTGTTCCGCAAGATTGTTTTCTAATCCTTCTGGTGATTTCGGTTCTTTGGTTAATGATAGGGTGGTTGATGGTAATTGGGAATCTGGGGAAGAGTTGGGGAATACTTGGGAAAGTCGCAATGTGTTTAGTTATGGTAGAAATGATAAAGGACAAGCTAGGCCGGAAGTATTGCAGACTTTATTAAAAACTAGCGATCGCATTGTTCAAGAAATAGATTCGGTAGAATATGGTTTAACTGATATTCAGGAATATTATGCAAATACTGGCGGTTTGAAAAAAGCCGCAGAAAAGCAAAGCGGGAAAAAAGTTACAGCTAGTTTTGTGGAAAGTTTTTCTAAGGATACTACACCCCGCAATTTAGATGATTTGTTGCGAATGGAATACAGAACTAAGTTGTTAAATCCTAAATGGGCTGACGCAATGGCTAATCAAGGTTCTGGTGGTGCTTTTGAAATTTCCCAACGCATGACGGCGTTAATTGGTTGGGGTGGTACTGCTGATTTTAGAGATGATTGGGTATATGATCAAGCAGCCGAAACCTATGCTTTAGATCCAGAAATGGCGGAAAAATTACGCAAAGCCAATCCTGAAGCTTTTAGAAATATTGTCGGGAGAATGTTGGAAGCATCGGGACGCGGTTTATGGCAAGCTGATGGAGATAAGTTAGATAAATTGCGTCAGTTGTATGATTTGACTGATGAACAATTAGAAGGAGTGACAGTGTAAAATGCAAGAAAAACCTATGAAGTTTATCATTACGATATTTCCAGATGAAGATGGGATGTTTATTGCTGAATGTCTCTCTATTCCTGGTTGTGTTAGTCAAGGGATAACTGAAGAAGAAGCAGAGGAAAACATTCAAGAAGCAATTAGGGAATGTTTAGAGGTTAGGTTAGAAAAAGGGATGCCTTTAACAGTAATAACTCGTGAAGTGGAAGTGTATATATAATGCCTGCTGTACCAATATTAAAACCTGCGGAGGTTATTAAAGCATTTACAAAACTTGGTTGGGAAGTTTCTCGTCAACGCGGAAGTCATATTATTATGACCAAAGAAGGACATCCAGCTACTCTTTCTGTACCTAAACATAATGAAGTAGCGCGAGGTACTTTACGCAGTCTTATTTCTAAAGCAGGAATAACGGTAGAAGAATTTATGGAAGCGTTGGA
Source organism: Anabaena sp. UHCC 0204 (assembly GCF_009711975.1). Taxonomy (GTDB): domain Bacteria; phylum Cyanobacteriota; class Cyanobacteriia; order Cyanobacteriales; family Nostocaceae; genus Dolichospermum. The sequence continues at coordinate 64,045 of NZ_VIKW01000023.1, read as the reverse complement.
TAATTAAAATTATAATCGTAGGTTGGATTAAGCAACGCGCAACCCAACCAAATGTTTTATCTAATGATCAGGTGACTTTAATGTGGGGTTCAAATTTTTAATTCAAATCCTGGTAAAACATCTTCTCCAAAAAGTACAGCAGGAAGTTGGACAATTTCTACAGGTTTTCCGATTCTATAAATTTCTACTTCTTTATCTTGTGGGTTAATTAACCAACCCAAACGCAAACCATTGGTGATATATTCCTGCATTTTTTCTTGCAGGGTTTTCAATCTATCGGTTTTTGATCTCAGTTCAATTATAAAATCTGGTGTAAGTGGGGGAAATTTTTCTCGTTCTTCTTCTGTTAATGCTTCCCAGCGTTCTAATTTTATCCAAGCAACATCAGGTGAACGTTTTGCACCATTGGGAAGTCGGAATATTGTTGAGGAACTAAATACTATTCCTAGTTTTGTTTGGTAATTCCACAGACTGACTTTAAAATTTAAGTCGGCTTCACTACGGCCGCTTTCTCCTCCTACTGGTGGCACAATAATTAATTCTCCCTGTGCATTTAGTTCTAAGCTTACATCTTTATTGGCCATACAGAGTTGGTAAAATTGATCATCTGTAAGGCGAACAATTGGATCTAGGTTTAAGGTAACTGTATTCATTTAACTACTCTTAGTCTTAAATTAATACGTTATAATTGATGTCGAAAAACTCAAGTAGATTGTTTCCGTCGTAATTCCCAAGGGTTATGGGTATTACAATCTTATCAAAAATCATCTTTTAAAATAATTCTATAATACAATCTCTCAATATTTCTATTAAATCTTCCTTACTCACTTTATTATCAGCAACTTGCATTGTTAATTGATATGCTTCCTCTGGTGTCATATTCAATTCATAATCATTGATATTCAAAAATGTCACCATAACATCAAAAGCAGTACGTTTATTTCCATCTATAAAAGCATGATTTTTACAAATGTGAAATAAATAAGCTGCGGCTTGTTCATAAATTGTCGGATGTAAAAACTCCCCTCCAAAACTTGCTTGAGGTTGGTAAATCGCAGAATCTAATAAACCTTCATCGCGGATACCGTATGATCCACCATATAAGTTAATCTGCTTTTTATGTATACTTAATACATCTTCTTTTGCAATAAATTGAGGACTATGCAAGTTTTCTATACACATAATCCCATTTTTCTGTAGATGCTAAAGAAATCAGCATAGCTTCTGATTCTTGAGGAATATTATCTTCTTTGTTAAAAGCTATAGCTTCCTCTTCACTTAATAACTTAGTTCGTAAACTGAATTTGATTAGTGATTGCATTAAATGTTTGCTTGTTTCTTCAAAAATATATTGTTTATCAAGTGAATAGAATTGAGATTCAGCTTTATTTTGCATGAGATTGTGTGAATTCTCAGTATTCATAACATCTGTAATTAGTCTTGTGAATATTTCTTTACCATGTTTTGTAAAAATAAAGTCCCAATATTGATCTAAAATTTCTTTAAATAAAAAAATGTATCTAACAAAAAGTAGCAGTGATAATTCATTCTGTTGTTTTTTTACCTTCAAAGCCACAGCAAGCTTAATAAATTTATTAAGCTTGTACAGCAATTTTATCATTTCATATTGAACCTGACTAAAAGATATTTGCCGACTATTAGCTAACTCAAATATCTCCGCCATTTTTTCATCTTCCGGGTTAGCATTATTTAAACATCTTTCCAGAACTTCTATTCTTTCCTGAATGCTGTCAATCATCTCTTGTGGGAATGTAAAGCTGTATAGCATATTTTATTTACCTAGCTTATCAGGTTATCCACTTCCTTAAATATACCTTTCTACCTTAACCCAAAAAAACGAGCGTATAACTTAAATCCTCGCTAAACTAAATTTACACTTTTTCATAATTATAGAGTTTCATCAATCATCATCTATGCTTTCAGCTATAAGTAGGGTGGGTTACGCTGTTGCTAAGGGAACTCCAGGAAATAAATTAGATTTATTTTGTGCGACTATTGCAAAATTTGAATTTTGGAGTAATAGTTTTTCAATACAACTGCACTGATTATCTCCAAAAAATGTTACAAGATTTAACGCCAATTAATAGTTTACTGCTCTTGAGTACCGCCTTTGTTGCCGGTGGACTTAATGCTGTCGCAGGTGGTGGCAGTTTCATTACATTTCCCACACTGATATTTACAGGTGTACCACCAATTACTGCTAATGCTACAAATAATACTGCGCTTTGGATAGCCTCTATGGCTAGTGCAGGTGCATATCGGCGGGATTTGACTGTTGAAAGGCGAGAATTATTATTACTAGCTATTACCAGTTTGCTGGGTGGAGCGATAGGTTCTATAGTGTTGCTATATACATCAGCCGATGTCTTTAAGAAATTGCTGCCCTATCTGTTACTTTTAGCGACGCTAATATTTACATTTAGCGAACCTTTGAAGACATGGCTGCAACTTCAGGGCAAAAATTCATCATCAGCATCTCCACCTTTATTAACTCTCTTATTTGCTCAACTAGCAATTTCTATCTATGGCGGTTTCTTCGGTGCAGGTGTGGGAATTTTAATGTTGGCAACTCTCAGTTTTTTAGGTATCAAAAATATCCACGCCATGAATGCTTTTAAAACCTTGTTGGGTAGTTGCGTCAACGGTATCGCTATTATTCCTTTTGTTTTTGCAGGTTTAATTCTTTGGCATCAGGCTGTTGTCATGGCAGTTGGTGGTTCTCTTGGTGGTTACTTATCCGCTCATTTTGCTCGGCAATTAGAACCTAACTTAGTGCGAAAATTTGTGATGGTAGTTGCCTTTACCATGACTATCTACTTTTTTATTGATGGTTAGTAGGGGAGAAGAAAATTAAAATCCAGTGACTTGAAAAAAGTTAGAATAAAGGAATAATACCCCATCGAAAACCAAAAATGAAATGAGTAATCCCCATGTTTTATGCCTTGGCGAAGTCTTATTTGATTGTTTAGCTGATCAATTGGGACTCAAGCTAGAAGAAGTGAAATCATGGACTCCCTACCCAGGAGGAGCGCCTGCAAATGTAGCTTGTGCTTTGGTGAAATTGGGGACATCAGCAGGATTTATTGGCGCAGTAGGCCAGGACGAACCAGGGAATAAACTGGTGACATTATTAGAAGATATTGGTGTAGATACCACTGGTGTACAACGTCATTCTACAGCACCTACTAGACAAGTATATGTAGTTAGGGATTTAGCCGGCGATCGCACTTTTGCTGGTTTTGGTAAATATGATACTTCCGAATTTGCCGATACCCGTCTCCAAGCTACAAGTTTACCACCGGCGCTTTTTGATGAAGCAGACTTTTTGGTAGTAGGAACTTTAGAACTAGCCTATCCTGACAGTGAAAAAGCTGTCTTGCGGGCTTTGGAGTTAGCAGAACAATATGACCTAAAAATTATTCTTGATGTCAATTGGCGACCAGTATTTTGGCAAGATGAAAATATAGCCAAGGCCAAAATTCTCTCCCTATTAAAGCGATTTGATTTTCTCAAACTGACAAAAGAAGAGGCTGAATGGTTATTTGATACCAAAGATGCCGGAGCAATTACTTATCGGCTCAATTCTTTGGAAGGGGTTTTGGTGACAGATGGTGAAAATGGTTGTTCCTATTGTTTAGGTGAGAATGAAGGTAAAATCCCCGCTTTTTCTATCCCTGTTGTTGATACCACTGGTGCAGGAGATAGTTTCTTAGCTGGGTTTATCCATCAATTACAACAAGTGGGAATTCACAGTCTTAAAGATGGAGAAATAGCCAAAAAAATTGTCACTTATGCCAGTGCTGTAGGGGCGCTCACTACTATTAAACCAGGAGCGATCGCATCCCAACCCACTGCGGCTGAAGTAGATGCTTTTCTAGCCTCCCAGCAACTCAGCTAAATTCCCAAAGTCTGTCTAACCTGATCTACAATCACTTCAATCGGTTGGGAAATATCCACATAAATAGCATTATCTGGCTCTTCAAGGTCATTAAACTGGCTTTTGAGGAGTTTTTCACTCATAAAGTGATTAGGTTTGGGTAATTCTACCTTTAGCTATATGACAACTGTCTTTAGTGCTATTTTCTGCTGTACAAATATGCTGGCAATGTTGTATATTTGACGTTGCATAGCCTAATTAATAGCAGATATTCAATAAAACGGTGTGATATGGCAGAAAAACAACTAGTTAATTTTACCCTAGACGGTGGTGCGATTTTAGTGGAAGTTGAAGCACCAAAAAAACGACAAGAACAAGGAGCGGAGAGGGCTGCAAACCTACCTCCTGGAATAGTTACAGAAGCTAAACAGACTTTTGAAGAAGCTATCAAGCAGATTAAACCAGTAGTTACTACTATTGCTAATCAATTCAAAGATTTAAACACTCAAGAAATGGAAGTGAAGTTTGGTGTCAAACTTTCTACTGAAGCAGGAGTAATTCTAACTTCTGTGGGTGGGGAAGTTAATTTTGAAATTACGGTGAAATGGAGTAAAGAATAGTTTTGATAGGTATTATGACAAATGAAAATCATATAGAAATTTTGAAAAGTGCGATCGCTCGCATTTACTATAAAGACAGTCAAACTATTGTTGGTGCTGGTTTTTTGGTAAGCAAGCACCATCTTCTTACTTGCGCTCATGTGGTTACAGCCGCTTTGGGTATTCCCCCAGACACGCAAAAAGAACCAGATGGAATTATAGAACTTGATTTTCCCCTAATTGCACCTGGAGAAAAAGTAACAGCCAAAGTTGTATTTTGGCAAGGTTTAACAGGTAAAAAAGGAGAAGATATTGCTGGACTCCAATTAGAGGATATTCCACCAACAGAGACAAATCCTGTTAAACTCATTTCCACCTTAGATTTAAACAACCATGAATTTGAAACCTTTGGTTTTCCTGACGGATACAAAAACGGTCGCTGGTCATCTGGTTTTATAGTTAGAGAAGACGGTATCAAAGTAATACAAATGCACGCTGGAGATGGTTTTTTAGTTAAGCCTGGATATAGTGGTTCTGCTGTTTGGGATAAATCACTAAAAGCAGTGGTAGGAATGGTAGTGGCTGTAGATAACGGAGAAGGTGCTAGAGCAGTATTTATGACTCCTGCAACTGTGTTGGTTGAAAATTGGGATGTTTTACAGGAATCTACTCCAACAGTTACTCATACTCCTATTATCAGTAAACCAAATCCAAGACGCAAGTATTATGAAGGACTTTTAGAACAGAAAACAGAAGAACTTGATGCTGTTTTGCGTCAACAAGGAAAAGTTTTAGCTGATATAGATAAAGTCAGGTTAGATAGACAAGCAGAAGACATTTTAAAAGAAATTGAAGATTTAGAATCCAAGATAAATTAACTATTTATAACTTTATAATTAGCTATGGAAATCGAGCCAGGTCAAACTAGATGTAAGTATTATAAAGGACTTTTAGAACAGAAAACAGAAGAACTTAATGCTGTTTTACGTCAACAAGGAAAAGTTTTAGCTGATATAGATAAAGTCAAGTTAGATAGACAAGCAGAAGACATTTTAAAAAAAATTGAAGATTTAGAATCTCAAATTTTAAATATTTCAAATATTGATAAAAGTACATCCAACAAAAATAATATCGAAAATCAATTAGAAAAGGCTTTACAAAAAATAGACTTTAACAAAGCAAGAGAAATTGCTGAATCACTTAAAAAGCAATATGAAAAAGAAGGTGGTGCTATTCTTTTATTTCTCCACAAAAGTAAAAAACAATTAGGTAAATACTGTATTGAAGAATTTATTGATGTCATTATAAGTAATCAAATAGGAACTTGTCCTCGACGGACAATAAATTTTAGTTCGACAACTTATCAACCTAATAAAGCTGGTTTTATTAATGCAATTTCAGCATGGCTAGGAATTACAATAACTTCTGAGTTAGAGAAAGATGAAAATGAAGATGAAGATATATTACTGAGCAAAATATATGAAAAAATATGCTCATCTTTATCACTAGGAGATACTATATTTTTTGAGATAAAAAGTATCAATAGACTAGAGGATAAAGAAGAATTTATAACCTGGTTTATAGAAAAATTTTGGAAATCTTTAATCAGCAATAAGAAGTTTTTATTCCAGCAAAGAAGAAATAGATTAATATTTGCCTTGATTGCAGAAAGTCAGTTCTTGATAAACTCATCTAATTTTTGCCAAGAAGTGACTTTAAATCATGATAAAATGATTGAAATACCTTTGCATAATTGGACAATTGAAGATATTAGCAATTGGTTGATATTACATTATAAATTATTTCCTTGTTTTGCAAATATTCAAAATTGTGATGAAATTCACAAAGAAGCTAAGAACATTCATGAAGAAAGTGAAGGAACTCCAGAAAGTGTTTATACAAAATTAAAGGAATATTTTCATGAGCAAAACTAACCGTCTGACATTCACCAACAAACCCGAAATTCGTCCCCAAGAATCTCACGAAGATTCACCACAAAAACCCGAACCTTATGTAGTCTCCGAACCTTTAAAAAAAGCTGTTAATTTAGCAATCTACCTCAGAAGACCATTATTATTAGAAGGAGATGCAGGTTGTGGTAAAACTCGTCTTGCTTCAGCAATTGCTTATGAATTAGGATTACCTTTGTATCGTTGGGATGTGCGTTCTACAACAAAAGCTCAGGATGGACTTTATGAATATGATGCTATTTTACGACTCCATGATGTACAAACTAAGCAATTAAATATAGTCACAACAAAAGAAAATGAAAACGAACAAAAACGTAATCCGACAAACCCTCAAGATTATCGGACATTTGGAGCATTAGGAAAAGCTTTTAAAATGCCTCAAGGTACTCCAGCAGTGGTTTTAATTGATGAAATTGATAAAGCTGATTTAGATTTTCCTAATGATTTACTCACAGTGTTAGATGAACCTTGGGAGTTTATTGTTAAAGAAACCGGGGAAAAAGTCACAGCAGTAGAAAAACCCATTGTGATTATTACCAGCAATAAAGAAAAAGGTAACTTACCTGCGCCATTTTTACGCCGTTGTTTATATCATTATATCGAGTTTCCTAATGATGTGGCTTTATTGCAGGAAATTATTACAAAACATCACGAAATTGAAAAAGAAGAACTTCCCCCATCTGATTTAATTACAAACGCTATTGCCAGATTTTTAACTATTTGGAATCAAGGTGGATTGTTTAAAAAACCAGGAACTAGCGAATTTATTGATTGGTTAAAAGCACTTCATACCTTTGAATCACAACCTTACGATGCAACCAAACTAGAGACAGATGAATTACTTCCCTATCCTGAATTATTATTTAAACTACAACAGGATTGGAAAAAATATACTAAAGCTGCTGATAACTCTCCTCAAACCTCATGAGTGAATTTAACCCCCAGGACTTGATGATTCGTGTTTTTATGCGTTTACGCCAAAATGGTTTTCAGCTTGGTGTAGGCGAATTTTTAGCAGCAGAAAAAGCCGTTTTGGGAGGATTTGGGAAAAATTCACAAGAATTAGGAGAGACATTAAAAATTTTATGGTGTCATTCTATTTCTCAACAAAATTTATTTGATGATATCTGGGAATCTTTACAAAATATTGCAACATCAAAACAGTCTGACACAGAAATAAAACCTCAAAAAGAAATAACACCTGAAACTCTATCACAACACAAAAAAGAAACTCCAGAAAATACAACATCACCACTAGATAAACCTCCAGAACCAAAACCAGAACCAAAACTAGAATCTCTACCAGTTCGCGCTCCTTTTATGCCAATGGAAATGGAGGATAATTTTACATTACAAACCTATTATCCCCTTTCTCGGCGTTCAATGGTTTATGGTTGGCGATATCTCCGTCGTCTTGTGGCTGATGGTACATTGGATATTTTAGATATTAATGCTACTATTCAAAAAGCTACTTATCAAGGATTTTACATAGCTCCAGTTTATCGCAGACGAGAACGAAATAATGCCCATTTATTGCTGTTAATTGACCAAAATGGCTCAATGACTCCCTTTCATCGCTTCAGTCGGGATTTAGTCGAAACAGCAGTTTATGAAAGTTCTATTCCCTCTGAAAATGTCCAGGTTTTTTATTTTCAAAATGTCCCCGTTAATAGTGTTTACAAAGATATTTATTTAACAGAACCAATTGCATTAGATGAAGTATTAAAAACCTGTGATAATGAAACCAGCATTTTAATTGTTAGTGATGCTGGTGCTGCTAGAGGTTATCGGATATTAAATAGAATTAGAGCGACTTCGAGATTTATATTTAAGTTACAAAGATACACTTATTTAATAGCATGGTTAAATCCTATGTCTGAAGAACGTTGGTTTGGGAGTTCAGCCGAAATTATTGCTAATTTGATTCCTATGTACCAAATGGATAATAATGGTTTGAGCAATGCTATTGATATTTTGCGGGGACAAACTTTAAAACAATTTTATTAAACTTTAATATGACAGATGAACCAGAAAATAAACAGGAATTACAAGAACAGGCAAAACAAGCAGTAGAGAGGTTTGTTTGGCGGTTTGGTGAACCTCATTTGTTATTAGCTTATCATGCGGCTTTACCTTTGGTATTAACTCCAGAATTAGTTAATTATTTACGTAATCAATTTTTACGTGGTGAACAAGTTCCTTGGGTAGCAGAAGTTGATTTATTATTATCTGATTTGTGTAGTCAAGTAGGTTATGAACTTTATGCAATGGATACCCATATTAGAGCATATTTGTTAGCAGGAATGAGGGAAAAATATCCCAAAAATATGCAGCAAGTCGCACAGGTTTTAATTAGCTATGTTAGTTATTTAAGTCGCTTAAATCCTGGAAGAAGACAACAGGAATTAGAAGCACAAAGATGGGCAGCTATGGTGTATTTAGGTGAAGAAGAGTGTAAAAAAGCAGCTAATGAAATTATCCAAAAGTTTCTAGAAACCAGGAGTGGTTTGAATAGTGAAATTTCTAGTAATTCAGGTGTGAGAGCAGAATTAGCTAGGTTAGCGCGGTTGACAGATGAGTTATCACCTCAGTTAGCACAAGAAACAGATTTATTAAATTATGCCAAGTTGGTACAGCAATCTTTAAGAAATCCTCAGTTAGTTAGTGCAGAGGTATTAAGTAGTGCAGAACAAATGTTAGCTCAGACTATTAATACTCCTAATATTCCTAAAATTATCGGGTTTCCAGAAATCAAAGTTTTGGAATTTGAATTTGAATTTGCGACTATTACCATTGAAGATGATGATACAACCATCAAATTACAACCTTTTGATTTTGAATTTGCTACTATTGAGTTGAAAAAATCAGGATGGCCGAAACAAAAAACAGAAACGAGTATTAATAAAAAACCAAAACAAGCACAGCAATATATAGAAGAATTAGGAAATAACATCACACTAGAAATGGTGGCAATTCCTGGAGGAACTTTTATCATGGGTTCACCAGAAACAGAAGAGAAAAGTAGCAGCAGAGAAAGACCTCAACACGAAGTCACCATCAAACCCTTTGCTATGGGCAAATATCCCATTACCCAGGCACAATGGCAAGCGGTAGCTCAATTACCTCAAGTCAACCAAGAACTGAAATTAGACCCATCTAGGTTTAAAGGAGCAAATCACCCGGTAGAATCGGTTTCTTGGCATGATGCGGTGGAGTTTTGCACTAGATTATCAAATCATACTCAAAGACCCTACAGACTGCCCAGTGAAGCGGAATGGGAATATGCTTGTCGAGCGGGAACTAAAACACCATTTCATTTTGGGGAGACAATTACCACAGATTTAGCTAATTATAGAGGTACAGATAACAAAGAATACAAGTGGTTAGGTTCTTATGGAGATGGACCAAAAGGAGTTTATAGACAAGAAACCACCGAAGTAGGATATTTTAAAGTAGCTAATGAATTTGGGTTATATGATATGCACGGTAATGTTAGAGAATGGTGTGAAGATGGTTGGCATGATAGCTATGAAGATGCACCTATAGATGGTCATGCTTGGTCAAGTCAAAGCAGCAATGGGCGATTGCTGCGTGGTGGTTCGTGGCTCTACCATCCTGTACTTTGTCGTTCTGCGTATCGCCTCTACGATGATGCGGGCTTCGGCTACTACGCTTACGGTTTTCGTGTTGTGTGTGGTGCTGCGTGGACTCTGTAGCCCTTTATACTCTTGCCCTTTTGCCCTTTACCCTTCTTTCCTTTACCCTTGGGATAGTCTGAATCAGGATAACCAGGATTTAAGGATTTACAGGATGGGTTGATGATTGAGATTATGGGTTTTTATGGTAATCCAAAAATGACTAACAATTCTCAATAATCCTCACATCTAGGTTTTTGTTGATATTATAAAAGTTTATCTCCTATCTGTAATGTTTTATATATTAAAATGATTGCCTTGATGAGTGTAATTTAAGGAGTAAACATAAAATAAATTATCCTGTAAATCCTTTAATCTTGGACATCCTGATTCAGACAAATAACGATGCCAAAAACTATTATTAATCGTCATAAAAAAACAGCCTATTACTATATAGAAGATTTAGGAAATAACATCACACTAGAAATGGTGCTAATTCCTGGAGGAACTTTCATCATGGGTTCACCGGAAATAGAAAAGGAAAGTAGCAGCAGAGAAAGACCTCAACACGAAGTTACCATCAAACCCTTTGCTATGGGCAAATATCCCATTACCCAAGCACAATGGCAAGCGGTAGCTCAATTACCCCAAGTTAACCAAGAACTGAAATTAGACCCATCTAGGTTTAAAGGTGATGGTTCGACTTCGCTCACCAACCAACGCCCGGTAGAATCGGTTTCTTGGCATGATGCAGTGGAGTTTTGTGCTAGATTAGCAAATCATACTCAAAGACCCTATAGGCTACCCAGTGAAGCGGAATGGGAATATGCTGGCCGAGCGGGAACTACGACACCATTTCATTTTGGGGAGACAATTACAACAGATTTAGCTAACTATGATGGTACAGATAAGGAAGAATATAAATGGTCAGGTTCTTATGGAGATGGACCAAAAGGAATTTATAGAGAAGAAACCACAAATGTCGGTAGTTTTCCTGCTAATGCCTTTGGTTTATATGATATGCACGGCAATGTTTGGGAATGGTGTCAAGATGGTTGGCATGGTAGTTATAAAGATGCACTTATAGATGGTAGTGTTCGGACTAGTCAAAGCGATGATGAAAAGTTGCTGCGTGGTGGTTCTTGGTACAACAATCCTGAGTATTGCCGTTCTGCGTCTCGCGATAGCAATCGTGCGGGCTTCGTCACCTACGGTAGCGGTTTTCGTGTTGTGTGTGGTGCTGCGTGGACTCTGTAGCCCTTTATACTCTTGCTCTTTTGCCCTTTTCCCTTCTTTCCTTTACCCTTGTAAGCGTAGTGAAACGGAGCGATCTTAAAATTTTTCTAAATTGACAACCTGATTCTTGCGTAGGGGTAATTCATGAATTACCCCTACTTCCGTTCTGTTTTGCGTAAGTCCTGGTTAGATGTCAAAGTTGTGGAACAAACCATCAAAAAGCAAAGTAGTCAATTCCCCACAACTCAGCTAAATTCCTAAAGTCTGTCTAATCTGATCTACAATCACTCCAATCGGTTGGGAAATATCCACATAAATAGCATTATCTGGCTCTTCAAGGTCATTAAACTGGCTTTTGAGGAGTTTTTCACTCATAAAGTGATTTTGCCTCTTTCTCAATCGTTCTTGAATGACATCAAAAGATCCTTGGACATAAACCAGATAAATGCGGCTATCACATAAAAGAATTTGACGATAACTAGCTTTTAGGGCAGAACAGGCTAAAACTACATTTTTATTTTCTTGTAACCAAACTTGAATATGGGCGTGTAGATATTGCAACCACGGCATTCTATCGGCATCATTGAGAGGGATACCCCGCCGCATTTTTTCGATGTTAGTTGGGAGGTGAAAGCTATCACCATCATGAAATTCCCAGTTTAGTGATGCGGCTAAATGTTTGCCAATTGTAGTTTTACCAGATCCAGAGACACCCATTAAAAGAATAATCATTTTCAGTTTTTGATCTCGTTCAGGTTTTCAGCCTATTTTCTGATAAGTTCAAGTTTGAGAGAGTTCACTACCTCAGACAGACGCAGATACACATAGGATAACTGGATAATTATCTGTATCCATCTGTGTTTATCTCCTATGAACGAAGAAGTCTCCACCAAGTTGGAGCTAATGAGACAAACCCTAGCGGAAAATGGGGTACAGGCGATACGTTTACGCGGTACAGATTGGTTTTCCTGGGCAACTGCGGGCGCTTCTCACACCGTATTACTAACTTCAGAAACTGGCGTAGCAGAAGTATTAGTAACTGCCCAAAATGCGTGGATATTAACCGACGAAATTGAAGCGCAACGCCTGAAAGATGAAGAATTACCACCCAATTTTCAAGTACACATCAGTCCGTGGGCTGAAGGTTCAGAACGTGAGACTTTTGTTCGTGAAGTTACAAATGGGGGAAAGGTTCTCAGTGATAAACCGGTTCTGGAAAGAGAACAGCCATTACCAGCATCTTTACAAAACCGGAAACGGGTATTGATGCCCAGCGAGTTAGAACGATATCACCAAATAGGACTAAAAGCCAGCCAAGCCATGACAGAGATAATCACAGCCGCTGAACCTAATTGGACAGAATATCAGTTAGCCGGTGCAGGTGCAGAAGCATTATGGACAAGGGGACTACATCCAGCCGTGACACTGGTAGCCGGAGAGAGGCGTTTACCCTTATACCGTCATGGCACACCCACAGGAGAACAAATTGGACGGCAAGCAATGATGGTATTTTGCGCTAGAGGTGATGGTTTGTATGCCAATTTGACGAGATTTGTGAGCTTTGGCAACCTTTCCAATGAGAATGCCGAATTGCACCGCCATGTAAGGGAAATTGAAGCTTTAATCTTGGATTTATCTCAACCGGGAACCGCCCTAAACGTAGCTTATCATGCCCTAGCTCAAGCTTATGCAGAACATGGATTTCCCCATGCTATCCGTGAACATCATCAGGGAGGAACTACCGGATATTTAGCCAGAGAAATTGTTGCCACTCCCACTGCTACCGAAACTTTATCCGCAGGAATGGCTGTTGCTTGGAACCCAAGTTTACCAGGGGCAAAAGTGGAAGATACTTTTGTAATTCTTGAGAATGGGAAATTAGAGAATTTGACTTTTGACCCAAATTTTCCCAGTGTAGAGGTAGAAGGAAGGTTGCGGGCTGTGCCTTTAGTTAAATAAACATAACCGGGAATTCCCGTAAATTTCAGGTATACACTTAATTCTTCCTTTGCTCCTTTGCGACTTTGCGCGAAACAAAAACGAAAATATGATGAATTTTGAAGAAACATTCAATACCATACCCGAAACAGAAGCCAGTGCGCCAGGTAGGGTAAATTTACTGGGTGAACATACCGACTATAACGACGGTTTTGTGTTACCAACTGCCATTCCTCAAAGCACAACAGTATTACTCGGTATGAGTAGAGATAACGCACATCATTTTTACTCAGAAAATTTAAATGAGCGAGTCACTATATTAGATACGCACCATTCACCATCTGGATTTGCCAGTTATATCTATGGTTGTATTGAAGTTTTGAAAATCGCAGGTTATACAATACCTTATCTGTTGGTGTATGTGAAATCTTCCGTACCTATGGGTTCAGGTTTATCTAGTAGTGCGGCTTTGGAAGTGGCAACATTGAGAGGAATACGTCAACTGCTCGATCTTCCGCTTGATGATGTGGAAATTGCCCAATTGGCACAACAAGCAGAAATTCACTATGCTGGTGTGCAGTGCGGCATTATGGATCAAATGGCTGCTAGTTTGGCGGATAATAAACATCTTTTGTTTTTAGATACTCGGACCCTAGAACGCCAGCTTGTTACTTTTCCTGATGGAGTAGAGATTGTAGTCATAGATAGCGGTGTGCCGCGGACACTTGCCAGTAGTGGTTATAATCAGCGTCGGGCTGAATGTGAAGAAGCCGCGCATTTGTTAGGAGTGAACGCATTACGAGATATTACTGATGCTAATGCAGTAGAAATATTACCGAAACCGTTGTGCGATCGCGCCCGTCATGTAGTTACAGAAAATAACCGCGTTTTAGAAGCTTTACAGGGTGTTACACCTGAGCGGTTTGGAGAGTTAATGAACGCATCCCACGCTAGTTTACGGGACGATTACGAGGTTTCTGTACCTGCGCTGGATACTTTGGTAGAAATTTTGCAGAACACAGCAGGAGTATTTGGTGCAAGGCTGACAGGAGCAGGTTTCGGTGGAGCTTGTGTTGCTTTAGTTACATCAGGGCAAGGAAGAGAGATTGCCACAAAAGTAGTTGAGGAATACAAATATACAGGTTACAACGGCAAAATTTTAGTCCCTAAGCTGTTGTGCAACTTGATTGTGTAATACATACACGAGTGGAATAAGTAGCAGAAATAGTTTAAATATAAACACATAGTTAATTCAAAGGGAACTCTTAACAGAAAAAACTCATGTTAAAAAACATGAGATTGAAATAATTACACTGTTTTTCGCTGCTCGTTATCTTTTAAAAACACTTTTTTTTGACTGAGTTTTAAACTTTAATACTTTAGTTTTTTATCTGTTCCCTGTTAGAAAGTTCCCTTTTTTTCTAAGTAATAAATATAAACAATAATATAAAAATTGCCAACAAATTGAAATTAATACTGATTTCTATATACAGCAATATCCAGATTTTATGATGGGAAATTTTAGAGAATTTTAATATTGCTAAAAATCTACTTTATCCTGAATTATTACAAAGGAATAAAATTTGATGAGCATACAAAATTATATCCATGAATATTCCAAATTTATTAGTAACTTAATTCAGTTATATCAAGCTAGTCTTAATTATCAAATATTACTATCTGATGTCTATAGAAAAGCTTTTTTGGAATTAATACATGAGTTTAGTAGTGCAGACAATAGCAGTAAGATATTGGATAAATTACCCGAAATAATTCAAATATTCGCTAATAAATTTGATCGAGAATTTGCAGATAAATTCCGTTCACCAGATGCCGTTATTATTCAAGGCAAATTTTTAAACATAGCTATCGCTAACTGGTCATACCAGCAACAATTGGTAAAAGAATTTACGCCAATTATGGACTTTATTTGCCAAATTAATCCCATTAATATTGTTAACTATTTTTATGAAGATAAAATCCAGGTAGGAATAACACCAAAAGTAGAAATTTACAAAGAAGATCAAATCGTATTATACCACTATTCACCAGATCAAAATTCTGGAAATATTCCGATATTGATTGTTTACGCTCTAGTCAATCGTCCATATATAATTGATTTACAAGCAGGACGTTCTTTTGTTGCTAATTTGCTGAAACTTGGTTTTGATGTTTACTTAATTGATTGGGGATACCCTCAAAAAAATGAAAGTTGGCTAACTCTGGATAAATATATAAATGGTTATATCAATAATTGTGTAGATGTGATTTGCAAAATTCATCATCTTCCCCAGCTTAATTTATTAGGAATTTGTCAAGGAGGTACATTTAGTCTCTGTTATAGTTCCTTGCATCCAGAGAAAGTAAAAAACCTCATTACGATGATTACTCCAGTAGACTTTCATATTAATGATGGACTTCTGAATATTTGGAGTGGATCTACTTTAGGTAATAAAGCTTTAGATGTAGACCTAATGGTAGATACTTTGGGGAATATTCCTGGTGATTTTCTTAATTATGTCTTTTTGATGTTGAAACCATTTCAATTAGGAGTTAAAAAATATATTGACTTGCTAGAAATTATTAAATCTGAAGAAAAACTGCTGAACTTTCTGAGAATGGAAAAATGGATTTTTGATAGTCCTGATCAAGCTGGTGAGACTTTTCGACAGGTAATTAAGGATTTATATCAAGGGAATAAATTGATTAAAGGTGAAATAGAAATTGGTAATCAGCGAGTAGATTTAAGCAAGATCCAAATACCGATTTTAAATATTTATGCCGAACAGGATCATTTAGTTCCCCCAACGTCATCTTTAGCTCTTGAGAAATATATCTCTAGTGATGATTATACAGTCCATTCATTTCCAGTTGGACATATTGGCATCTATGTAAGTAGCAAAGTGCAGAAAGACTTACCCTTAATGATTGGGAATTGGTTAAAGATACGAATATAAACTTCTTTTTTCCTTTGAAATCAAACAGTAAAGTTCATCCTCCAACTCTCTCGCTAGAAAGAGATACTTTTGATTGTCTAGGTTGATATTAGTAATAGCCAGGTTTTTATGTAAGAAACAGCCATGACTAAGAATGATCAAGATAATCAAATTCATCAACCAGTAGATAAAGATTCGCATTCCCGAGAAGAACAAAATATCAAAGACAAGAGTTTAACAGCCAATCCAGGAGATAGAATTGCTGACGAACCCCAATCAGTTGAAGAAAAAGCTCAACAAGTTGCTGTAGATATACTTGATATTACTGGTGAACACGTGACAGTTCCAACTTATTTTGTAGTGGAAAACCCTGATGGTGAGAAAAAAGCACTCCACCATGTCAAAGATGCAGAAGAAATTTCTGATGTAATTCGTCAAGCGCGAATGGATGAAGAAGGAAATCGCATTTGGTGGTAAAGTTGTGGTTTTTCAATTATTGCAGAAGGTGGGCAATGCCCACCTTAATTTTTATGGATTTTAAAGAGATGTTGGGTTTATGATTTCCGCATCATTTTAAAATAACCATCCCACAATTTTCTTTGAGTGTCTATAGAGAAACGATTTACCTGTTCTTGGAATTCCAAAGAGTTTTTTACCAAGTCTTCCTGTACCTTCATGTTTTTATCTAAATTCTCTGGTGAACTTGATAAATTCATATTTTGCATACTTGATAGAGTAGAATTCCAATTATTGAAAACCATATTTTGGAATTCACTCAATTGTTTAAAAAACTGCTCAAAACTATGTAAACTATCCATTGTGATTACTCCTATTGGCTGATGTTGCTTTATTCAGTTCCCATTTTAAAGTAACTAGATATGTAGGATTCTATTTATTTCTCAAGAGTGATTTGTTAATAAATATTTTTTTGTACTATAAATTTACAAATAGTGGAATTTAGAGTTAGAAACCTATACCCAGATCCTCGAATTCTTTGATAATTGTGGGAGCTATTTCCAGATAAAACCAATGTCCAGATTTATCGGGATTTGTATTAGTTTGATGGAGCAGTATGCAAGAAGCTTACATTGTCTCAGCAGTTAGGACACCACTGGGTAAATTCGGAGGTATGTTAGCAAAATTGTCACCAGTAGACCTGGGAGCGATCGCCATGAATGCAGCTTTAGAAAAAGCGGGAATTTCCGGGGAGGCTTTAGACTTGTATATTTTTGGTAATGTACTTAGAGCCGGACACGGACAATCATTACCTCGTCAAGCAGCTTACAAAACCGGGATTCCTGACACAGTAAACGGTTATGCAGTTGATATGGTGTGTTCGTCGGGAATGATGAGCGCCATTAACGCTGCTACAGCTATTCGTTCTGGTGAAGCTGATTTAGTCCTGACTGGGGGAATGGAATCAATGTCTCAAACCGGGTTTTTACTAACCTGTGAAAGTCCCTTCTCAATGGATAGCAGAACAGGAGCGGATGGCTAAAATACCGGGCTTTTTAGAGGCTGGTTTATCTTCTCTTCGCGCCCAATTAAATTTATTTGGACAGCATCAAATCATACTTGATCTTCTCCCACAGTTAAAAATGCCAACTTTGATTATGTGGGGAATTAATGATTTAGTTTTACCAAATAATCAAGCTCAAAATGCTGTTAGTCGTCT
Organism: Anabaena sp. UHCC 0204; assembly: GCF_009711975.1. GTDB lineage: Bacteria > Cyanobacteriota > Cyanobacteriia > Cyanobacteriales > Nostocaceae > Dolichospermum. The sequence continues at coordinate 46,158 of NZ_VIKW01000023.1, read as the reverse complement.
TAAACAAGGACATCTGGCTTTAATCCCCAACTGTGGACATATACCCCAAGTTGAGTGTCCTGAATTATTCACTACTGAGTTAAACAAGTTTCTGGTGTTGGTGAATGAAAGTATGAATTTGTCTCACGCAGAGGCGCAGAGGCTCAGAGAGTAAGAGTTGGAGAAATGGCAACGCCAAGTTTCTTGATTCTATTGAAGATTTAAAGGAGTCGCATCTATGCAATTAAAACCAATCAATCAACAAGTTGTTTCTGTCGTTGGTGCTTCTAGCGGTATTGGCCGAGAAACAGCTTTGCAGTTTGCTAGACGGGGTGCAAAAGTGGTGGTTTCCGCCCGTAGTGAGTCAGGTTTAAAGTCTGTGGTGGAGGAAATTCGCAGTTTTGGCGGTGAAGCAATTTCTATTGTTGCTGATGTGCAGGAATTTGATCAGGTAAATGCGATCGCTGATAAGACTGTGGAGACATTCGGGCGAATTGATACATGGGTTCATACTCCCGCTGTGGGACTTTTTGCCACTTTCGACAACACAAAACCGGAAGAATTTAAGCACGTTATTGATGTGGACTTGGTTGGCCAAGCTTATGGCGCGATGGCTGCTTTACCCCATTTGAAGCGGGAAGGAAGGGGGGCGCTGATTCATATTTCTTCCATGGAAGGTAGGCGATCGCTCCCTTATCAAAGTGCTTATGCTGCTGCCAAACACGGGATTGAAGGCTTTGTGGAAGCTATGCGGATAGAGTTACAGCATGATAAATGGCCGATTAGTGTTACAAGTATCAAACCCGGTGTAATTAATACCCCGTTCTGGAATAATGGTCTAACTAAGTTAGGCGTAAAACCAGCCGGTATACCACCTTACTATGACCCCAGGCTGGTAGCTGATGCAGTCGTCTATGTAGCGGAACATCCCACTCGTGATCTTTTAGTGGGTGATGCAGCCAAGGCGCTAGATTTATTACAACGGATTTCTCCGGGGTTAGTAGATTCACTGTTGTTACAATTCGGTTTTGATTTACAGCGTAGTTCTGAGCCAAAATCCGAAAACGCACCAAATAACTTTTATCAGCCTGTTCCTGAACACGACAGAATAGATGGGGACTATAAAACCCAAGTCATTCCCAGCTTTTTTGATGCCTTAGATAAAAATCCTGTGCTGCAATGGGGAGCGATCGCTTCGCTCGCCGTAGGCATCGCCGCTACAGGCGTATTAGCGTTGTTAGCAGTACAAACCTTGAAAAATAAAGGTTGAATAATTGACTGATTAAATGAGTTTCTAAATAACAATGAAAACTGAGGATATGACTCAAAAGCAAGGTAATAATTTCATCACTGAGAAAAATCCATTGTCTCCCCTATTCCGCAATGGTTTTATCGTCATCATCTTGGCGATATTATTTGTGGCTGCAATTTACTACGGAATTATTAATCCATAGGGAATTTATGTGGTTTCAATAAACTGTAGATAGTGAATATTGCACCTGAAAAATCTTGACAATGCTTTGAATTTTGTTTAATTTTCTCATCCATCTAAGAATAGCTGTAATTTCCCAACAGAGAAATAACTGATATCTCAAAATTAAACCGGATGTATTGAAAATAATAAATTTATTTAATTTCAATTTCCTCCCTAAGTGAGATGGAAGTAGAAGTAGTTTATTTGTTAATTACTCGTATATAGGACTTATGCAAGTGTTACACTCCATATTTCTTTTAGGATTGTCAAGGAATTATCGAGTTTGGCTCACCTTATGAATATGCCAGTTGCTTCAGTCCTGATCTAGACAAGAATTACATCAATATTTGAAGAAGATGTGATGACAATACATGGCAAAAAGATATCCAAAATTTAGTCAGGATCTGGCACAAGATCCAACAACACGCCGCATCTGGTATGCGATGGCTCAAGGTAATGATTTTGAAATCCATGATGACATAACTGAAGAGAATCTTTACCAAAAGATTTTTGCAACTCATTTCGGTCATGTGGCAATCATTTTCCTCTGGGCTTCTAGTCTTTTATTTCACGTTGCTTGGCAAGGTAACTTTGAACAGTGGATTAAAGATCCCCTGCATATTCGCCCCATTGCCCATGCGATTTGGGACCCACACTTTGGTAAACCGGCTATAGAAGCTTTTAGCCAAGGTGGTGCAAACTATCCCGTGAATATTGCTTATTCTGGTGTCTACCATTGGTGGTATACCATCGGAATGCGAACAAATTATGAACTTTATACGGGTTCAATTTTCCTGTTGTTGTTAGCAGCAGTGTTTTTGTTTGCGGGTTGGTTACATTTACAGCCTAGATTCCGCCCTAGTTTGGCTTGGTTCAAAAGTGCTGAATCTCGACTCAATCACCACCTAGCCGGGTTGTTTGGTGTGAGTTCTTTGGCTTGGGCTGGCCACTTGGTTCACGTGGCGATTCCCGAATCTCGCGGTATTCATGTTGGTTGGGATAACTTTCTCACTACTTTGCCTCACCCCGCTGGATTAACTCCTTTTTGGAAAGGTGACTGGGGTGTTTATGCCCAAAATCCAGATACACTTAATCATGTATTTGGGACTTCTCAAGGTGCGGGGACGGCTATTCTTACTTTCGTGGGTGGTTTCCATCCACAAACAGAGTCGCTGTGGTTGACGGATATGGCTCATCACCATTTAGCGATCGCTGTTATTTTCATTATCGCCGGTCATATGTACCGCACTAACTTCGGAATTGGTCATAACATCAAAGATATGCTCAATGCCAAAAATTTCTTTGGTATCCAAACCGAAGGTCAATTTAACCTCCCCCACCAAGGGCTGTACGACACTTATAACAACTCCCTCCACTTCCAGTTGAGTATTCACCTAGCGGCGTTGGGAACTGTGACTTCTTTGGTAGCACAGCATATGTATTCGCTGCCGCCTTATGCCTTTATGGCTAAGGATTACACGACCCAAGCGGCGCTATATACTCACCATCAGTACATTGCTGGCTTCTTGATGATTGGCGCATTTGCCCACGCTGGGATTTTCTGGGTGCGGGACTATGACTCAGAACAGAATAAAGGTAATGTCCTGGAACGGGTACTTAACCACAAAGAAGCGATAATCTCTCACTTAAGTTGGGTGTCGTTATTCTTGGGATTCCATACACTAGGGTTATACGTCCACAATGACGTTGTAGTTGCCTTTGGTACGCCAGAAAAGCAAATTTTGATTGAGCCGGTGTTTGCTCAATTTATCCAAGCTGCCCACGGTAAATTGCTCTATGGTATGGATACGTTGCTATCTAACCCAGATAGTATTGCCTATACAGCTTGGCCAAATCACGGTAACGTCTGGCTTCCGGGTTGGTTAGATGCTATTAACTCAGGTACTAACTCGCTGTTTTTAACCATTGGACCTGGAGACTTTTTGGTGCATCATGCGATCGCTCTCGGTTTGCACACCACAACACTAATCTGTGTTAAAGGGGCTTTAGATGCCCGTGGCAGTAAGTTGATGCCTGACAAAAAAGACTTCGGTTATAACTTCCCTTGCGATGGTCCCGGTCGTGGTGGTAGTTGTCAAACTTCTTCTTGGCAACAAACTTTTTACCTCGCCTTTTTCTGGATGTTGAACCTGATCGGTTGGGTAACATTCTACTGGCACTGGAAACATTTAGGTGTTTGGCAAGGTAACGTTGCCCAATTCAACGAAAACTCTACATACCTAATGGGCTGGTTACGTGATTACCTTTGGGCTAACTCTGCACAATTAATTAATGGATATAACCCTTATGGTACAAGTAATCTGTCTGTTTGGGCTTGGATGTTCCTCTTTGGACACCTCGTTTGGGCAACTGGTTTCATGTTCCTGATTAGCTGGCGTGGTTACTGGCAAGAGTTAATTGAAACTCTGGTGTGGGCGCACGAACGCACCCCCTTGGCTAACTTAGCACGTTGGAAAGATAAACCTGTGGCTATGTCCATTGTCCAAGGTTGGTTAGTGGGTTTAATTCACTTTACGGTTGGTTATGTCCTCACCTATGCCGCATTCCTGATAGCCGCAACCGCCGGTAAATTCGGATGAAATATTAAGAGTTCCTCTGACCTTTTTGCAATTTCCCTCTTTGAACCTAACGGTATAAAGGGGGATTTTTTTTGGACAAAAAATATATTTTTGATAATTTTTGAATTCATTCTTGTTCATTATACTGAGACTCAATCTTTAATTCGATGAAGTTGATGATTTACAGCTTGTATGGCTTACGCCACGCTATCAAAAATCAATGAGTAATCCTATCTATATATAGATTATCTGTTCATTTATTTTCTTGGGTAGATGTAGAAATAATAGCCAAGATTTATGATTAAAACTTATAAGGAATGCAAGGTTAAGAATTAATGTTCTCAGTTTATTAGGACTTACGCAAAATATCTCTGAAACCTTCTTTTCTTCGTGTCCTTCGTTCCTTCGTGGTTCGTTCTTTCGTGACTTGTGCGTAAGTCCTGTTTATTATTACTGAATTTTTGGAAATTTGAAACAAAAAAATCAATTGAGGAGGCGATTTGTTGATTTTTTAGCAAGTCACTCGTCCAATTTGTAAAAAATGGCATTAAAAATCTATGGCAAGTGAAAAAACTCAACGAAAAAAGAACGGTGCTAGTCATGTTGTGTCTTCCAAGCTGAGTAAAAATAAGCAATCTGAATTAGACGAATCTCCATCAGTAGGTGCATCATCATTAAATTTATCCACATTAAATAAAAATCTCTTAGCAAAAGAAACTGTCACTGATACGGCGGATATAGTCTGTTTATCTCATTTGCGTTGGCATTTCGTTTATCAAAGACCACAACATCTTCTCAGTCGCTGTGCAAAGGGAAAGCGGGTATTTTTTATTGAAGAACCAATTTTCAATCAAGAAGATTTACGGCAGTTGGAAATTAGCGAAGATATAAGTGGAGTGGTGGTAGTTGTTCCCAATCTCCCAGAAGGTTTAAATGAGGAATCTGTTAACGCAAATTTGCAAATTCTGATAGATGGTTTTTTGGCAGAGCATAACATTAACAAGTATATTTGTTGGTATTACACACCAATGGCGATCGCATTTACCCGCCATTTACAACCCCAAGCTGTAGTCTATGATTGCATGGATGAGTTATCTGGTTTCCATGGCGCGCCACCAACTTTAAAAAATTACGAAGCTGAATTATTTCGCCGTGCAGATTTAGTATTTACAGGGGGACAAAGCCTTTACGAAAGTAAAGTTAATCAACACCCAAATGTCTATGCGTTTCCTAGCAGTGTAGATATAACCCACTTTGGAGAAGCCAGAAACCTGAAAATAGAACCAGCAGATCAAGCTGATATACCTCATCCCCGTCTGGGTTTCTTTGGTGTAATTGATGAACGGATGGATATTGAACTACTTCAAGGTATTGCAGATATCCGTCCCGACTGGCATTTAGTCATAGTTGGACCAGTTGTGAAAATTGATCCCGCAATGCTACCACAGTCCGAGAATATCCATTATCTCGGTGCTAAAACCTATCAACAACTACCTGAATATTTAGCAGGATGGGATTTAGCAATGTTGCCATTTGCCCGCAATGAAGCAACGCGCTTTATCAGTCCTACTAAAACTCCTGAGTATCTTGCAGCCGGCAAACCTGTGGTATCTACCAGTATTCGCGATGTAGTTCGTCCCTATGGAGATTCAAAACTGGTACGCATTGCAGACACAGTTTCTGATTTCGTCACCGCTGCTGAACAAGCAATGCAACAGGATACAAAAGCATCTGGGTGGTTAAGTCGTGTTGATGCCTTTTTAGAGCAAATTTCTTGGGATCGGACTTGGGCATCAATGATAAAATTGATAGATTCGGCGATCGCTACCCGTAATGCAGAAGAAAAAAATAATCTAAGTGTGATCGCTAGAAAACAAGCACTCAATATTATTACTAGAGACTTTGTTTTTGATTACCTAATAGTTGGTGCAGGTTTTTCTGGTAGCGTCATTGCTGAACGGTTAGCTACTCAGTTGGGTAAAAAAGTGCTGATTGTAGATAAACGTAATCACATTGGCGGTAACGCCTACGATCATTACAATGAGGATGGTATTCTCGTTCACAAATACGGACCCCACATTTTTCACACCAACTCCCGCGAAATCTTTGAATACCTGTCCCGCTTTACTAAGTGGCGTTCTTATGAACATCGGGTTTTAGCTAGTGTAGATGGTCAATTAGTTCCCATACCTATCAATCTCGATACTATCAATAAACTTTATGGTATGGATCTAAATTCTTTTGAAGTCGAGGATTTTTTGAAAGCATTAGCTGAACCAAAAGAATATATTTATACTTCAGAAGATGTGGTAGTCAGCAAAGTTGGGCGAGTATTGTATGAAAAGTTTTTCCGGGGTTACACTCGCAAGCAATGGGGACTCGACCCATCAGAACTTGATAAATCAGTAATTGCTCGGATTCCCACCCGCAACAACCGCGACAGCCGTTATTTTACCGATACTTACCAAGCGATGCCACTGCATGGGTTTACCCGGTTATTCGAGAATATATTAAATCACCCCAATATTAAGGTGATGCTTAATACCGATTACCAGGAAATTGAAAAAGCTATACCTTGTCGGGAAATGGTTTATACAGGACCTGTGGACGCATTCTTTGATTATCGTTACGGTAAGTTACCCTATCGTTCTCTTGATTTCCAGCACGAAACCCATAATATCCCAGTCTTTCAGCCTGTACCAGTGATCAACTATCCCAACGAACACTTATATACTCGTGTTACAGAATTTAAATATTTAACTGGTCAGGAACACTCTAAAACTAGCATTGTTTACGAATTTCCCAAAGCAGAAGGAGATCCCTATTACCCTGTACCCCGCCCAGAAAATCAGGAAATCTATAAGCAATATAAGGCTTTGGCTGATACGACACCGGGGGTATATTTTGTGGGGCGGTTGGCAACCTACAAGTATTACAACATGGATCAATGTGTGGGTCAAGCTTTGTCTGTGTATAAACAAATCGCCGTCAAGGTTTGACAGTAGGGGCGGGGTTTCCCCGCCCATTCATGAGTATGGCTATCAGGAGGCGAAGGAACATGATACCAATTTAAAAATTGAGTGTAACTGATGGTTTTACAAAACCGGGACATAGAAAGGTATTCCCAATCCAAAATCCAAAATGGTATGACTTTTATTTTCAACTCGAAACTCAAAACTCAACTTGCTTTAGAAGTATGGGGTGGTGTGGAGTGTACGGTTAATCGTGTGGGTGAAGAGTATTTTGACCAAATAGAACGTAATGGTCATGGAACGCGCTTGGAGGATTTGGAATTATTTGCACAATTGGGTATACAGGCAATTCGTTATCCTGTATTATGGGAGCGAATCGCACCTAACGGCTTAAAAAATGCCGATTGGTCTTGGGCGGATGTGCGGTTGGGGAGATTACAAGAACTGGGTATTTGTCCAATTGTGGGATTGGTGCATCATGGTAGTGGTCCACGTTACACCAGTTTAATAGATCCAGAATTTCCAGAGAAATTGGCAGAATTTGCCCGTGCGGTGGCACAACGCTATCCTTGGGTAACACATTACACACCTATTAATGAACCTTTGACGACAGCCCGATTTAGTGGATTGTACGGTCACTGGTATCCTCACGGACAGGATGATTTAACTTTTGGCCGGGCTTTATTGTCGGAATGTCGGGGGGTATGCTTGGCAATGCAGGCTATCCGAGAAGTTAATCCTAGCGCCCAACTCGTGCAAACGGAAGATTTGGGAAAGATTTACAGCACGCCAAAACTAGCTTATCAAGCAGAATTTGAAAATGAGCGTCGCTGGTTGACTTTTGATTTATTATGTGGTCGAATTTCCGCAAATCATCCTATCTGGGGATATCTGCGAAATTGCGGTATTAGTGAAAATGAACTTGACGAATTTTGTCAAAATCCCTGTCCACCGGACATTATTGGTATTAATCATTATATAACGAGCGATCGCTTTTTAGATGAAAATTTAGAAAATTATCCAAATTGGACACATGGTGGTAATGGACAAGATGAATACGCAGATATAGAAGCAGTTCGAGTTTGTGCTGAAGGTGCAGCAGGTCCAAGGACTTTACTACAAGAGGCATGGGAGCGGTATAAAATCCCCTTGGCTGTAACTGAAGTTCATCTCAATTGTACCCGTGAGGAACAACTACGCTGGCTGTGTGAGGTATGGAATGCTGCCCAGGAATTGCGATCGCAGGGTGTAGATGTCCGTGCTGTCACAGCTTGGGCGCTTTTAGGTACTTACGATTGGAATAGTTTGGTAACTCGTTGGGTAGGTAACTATGAGTCTGGTGTATTTGATTTGCGTTCTCCTCAACCAAGAGAAACAGCGATCGCTAAAATTATACGTGATTTAGCCACAGGACGCAATCCCAATCACCCGTTACTTGATATCCCCGGTTGGTGGCATCGTCCAGAACGGTTATTATATCCAGCAGTCAGTTGTGGACTAAATGAGAAAGAGAGAAGCACAAAAGCATCTGAATCTATACTCTCCCCTGCTCCCCTGCTTCCCATCATCCCCTTGCCATAATTGGCGCTAGAGGCACGCCAGGAAAAGCTTTTGCTCGGTTGTGTGAAGTGCGAGGAATACCATACCGTTTACTAACACGGCAAGAAATGGATATTGCCCATCCTGTGGTTGTTGATGAGGTGCTGACTGAGTTACAACCTTGGGCTGTAATCAATGCTGCGGGATATGTGCGGGTGGATGATGCAGAGCGCGAACCAGGAAACTGCCTGCGTGTAAATACAGTAGGTGCAGAAATATTAGCTACTGCTTGCGCTCAACATAATTTGCCGTTGGTGACTTTTTCTTCAGATTTGGTGTTCAATGGGGCTGTGACTCAACCTTATGTAGAAACTGATGCCATCTCTCCTTTAAGTGTATATGGATGTAGTAAAGCTTTAGCAGAAAAGCGGGTATTACAAGCTTGTCCTACATCCTTGATAATTCGCACCAGTGCCTTTTTTAGTCCTTGGGATGAGTATAATTTTGTGACTATTGCTCTGCGTGAACTCAGTGCTGGAGAAGAGTTTTTAGCAGCACAAGATACTATTATTTCCCCAACTTATGTCCCGGATTTAGTTCATGCTAGTCTTGATTTATTAATAGATGGTGAAACCGGATTATGGCATTTAGCTAATAAATGTGAAATTTCCTGGGCAAATTTGGCGCGGTTAGCAGCAAAACAAGCAGGTGTGAGTGTGAAAAGGTTAATTGCTTTGCCTACACGACAACTGGGTTTGATTGCTCCTCGTCCGACTTATAGCGTTCTTGGTAGTAGTCGAGGTGAGTTAATGCCTGGTTTGGAAGATGCTCTTTCTCGATATTGTGAGGAATGGCAATAAAACATTAATTTAATCAGTTGTCTATCTGGCTAATTTTGAAACCCAGTTTTAGTTCTTCTTGCTAAAGACTTAAATAACTTGGGTATATATTTTGTGCAATCAAATCTGCTTTTTCTTGTTCGTTAACAATCACATAATCTATACAATTAGCGTAATCACCATTTTCGAGTTTATTCAGTTCTGTTACCGCAGCTTTCAGACGTATTTTTTGAGGATCTCGTCCATCATTTAATCGTTGTTGGAGTACATCTAAAGATGGAGGCTTGACATAAACACTATAGATTTGATGGGGAAAGTTTTTTTGTAAAATGTCTAAATTTTTGATTAGCCAGTCGAAAATTGGGAAACATCCTTTTTGCAAAGCATTTTCAATCATTACGTTAGATATTCCTGTGCGAAGATTTCCGTATATATTCCGTTAATAGATTAGTATTAGGACAATGTAAGGTTGAAGAAAAGTCAAATGAGATAACAGCAATACCAGAATTAATTAAAGTCTTAGATATAGCTGGATGTTTAGTAACAATTGATGCAATGGATGTCAAAAAGAGATAGTAAAATCAATTGTGGATAAATCAGGTGAATATATTATTGCACTAAAAAAGAGCAAACCTGAAGATAAAGAGACTGTAGAAAATTGGGTAGATTTATTAAATTCTGTGGGTTTAAAAGATATTGCTAATGAACCTGTAACTTCTTGTTGTACAATAAAACCATAAAATTTTTATATCCCCGACTTATTTAATAAATTGGGAATCTAAAATATGATATAGTAACTACTGCGTAGATTAGGCTTATAGCCTGATTTATAGAGATATCTAAACATCAAAAGATGATCCATAAAATTCATCATCTAAAATTTCCTCAATGGTAAAAGGACATAGATGAGGATATTCAGATTCATTAGGAATACGAACTCCAAAAGATGCTAGTTTTCCTTCTTTAATAGCAATATCCTTACCATCTGCATAGGAATCTTCTAAAATTTTGGGTAAATAGGATTGCAGTGAAGGCATTTTCGATAATTGTTTTTTGATGCGTTTACGATGTTCAATCACTGAATTATACCAACTATTTTTCATTGTTTCTGGAGCATCAGCTTGAACTTTTAGCTTTAATAAATGGGCTAATAAAATCATTAAGTTACTCTCTAAAGCATTTTTTTCTGCTTTCCCCAAGTCTTTTAACTCCTCAATCAAATTTACTGTATCTAAAACTGAAAATTCATGGCTTTCTAATTGATTAATTGTTAATTCTAGCCATAAATTAAAGTCTTTTTCATAAAGAGATATACTCATAATTATGCCATCACTAATGAATTTCATACAACCATTATATTGTATTTTGCACAAAGACGCACAAAAAGCAAAGATATAAATTTTTCCTATTCAGTCTTGTGGTGAGAGTATCTTGTCTGGTAAAATTATACTAAACTTATACGAATTAAATCGTATAAACTCTGTAGCTGTTTCAGATATGATAATTTTCAACAAGAATTACAAATTTTATGCCAAATTTTAAAATCTGAAGAAAATTACCCTCATACATTAACCTAAATCCATGAACATTAACAAATCTCAACTATCTCTAGTAACTCTCATTATTACAATTCTATTACCTTTACCTTTGAGTATTACCGCAACTTTATTATAGCAATTCCCATTCAAGTGAGGTACAGAAAGAAAGAATTAACCGCAGATGGATGCAGATAAACACAGATAATTTTGTACTTCATTAGACTGGGAAACGCTATAAACTTAATTCGATAATTAACAACTTACCTAATCAAAGTGATTTAGATAAAAAAGATTGCCAAACAACAACAAGCAACTATTGTTGAATATTCTTTAATTAATCATCCAAGTGTAGCTGAAAATAATCTTTATATATGGGTGATAAAACCAACAGGAGAAGTTAATTTTAAAGAAATTGATTTGAAAGCATGGGAAGAAAAAAACTCAATTAATTTAAACGACTTAGTAAAAAAAGCTAGATCCTCTGTAATTAAAGATAATAGAGGTGGTGAGAAACCAAGTAGTAGATTTAAAATAGGCGATCGCGTAAAATTAAAGGACGATTGGCCTGATGAACCTTCTAGTGTAATTATCGGCAAAAATCCCCAAACTGGAAAATGGATTTTACAAGTTACTCGTACAAGAGATACTTATGAAAGAGCAGAAAGTGAATTAGAGAAAGTCACAAAAGTAGGCTAAATGAGTCTGTTATTGCTCAAAAATCAAGGGAAGCATTTCCACTCTTCTAACTTCTGTTCGTTCAACGAGACTCTGTACGTGAAATGGAACATCTCTACATTTTTTTCCACCAGATGTCTAATAGACATCTGATAGAAATTAAATATACGTTATCCACAACTTTTGTAGAAACGTTCCATACTATGTCTCTACATTTTTCCACCAGGTGTCTAATAAAAACAAAGTGAGGCGCATTCGTTATGAAGTGCGCCTTTTTCAATTTACCTGTTTTCCTTTATGCAGAAACTGGCATTCTGAGATTGACACTCACTGCTTGCAATTCCTTCGCTTTCTCCTCTGGTAACGCATCATTAGCAAACATCCCCGCCGCAAGTTCTGTTCCTGCCAAATACTTCAAGCGATCGCTCGTGCGGTATGGTGGATAAAACTGGGCGTGTAAATGTGCCTCTGGATGTCTTAAACCATCCGTTGGTGCTTGAAACCAAGCCATTAAATAAGGGAAAGGACGATTCCACAAACCATCATATTTGAGAGTGACGGTTTTTAAAGCTTTAGCAAGTCCCCAACGTTGTTCTAGATTTAAATCTGAGAAAGTAGCAACGGGTTGTTTTGGTGCTACCCAAACTTCATAGGGGTAACGCGCACAGACAGGAACGAAAGCGATCGCATCCTCATCTTCATAAATTATCCGTTGCTTGTCAGCAATTTCTTTTTGAATTAAGTCCGCTAATAACCCGCGTTGATGTTCCTGATAATACCGCTGCTGTTGTTCTAACATCCGCTCAGGCACAGGTGGAACAAACGGGTAGGCGTAAATTTGCCCATGGGGATGGTGTAAAGTTACACCAACTTCTACACCTTTATTTTCAAAGGGTAGCACATATTGAATTTGGGGATTTTTACCTAAAACTTCCGTGCGATCGCCCCAAACTTGCAAAATTAAATCCAAGTGTTCCAGTGTCAAAGACGACAGCGAAGCACTAGCATCTTGAGTAAATACCACTACTTCACAAGCCCCATTTGCAGGTACAGTTTCCACAATGCAATCAGGCGGATTTTTTGCCGTTGTGATCATCGAGGGAAAACGGTTCTCGAATACTGCCACATCATATTTACCAACTGGTATTTCCGTGGGCAAATTAGGGTTGCGGCTAGGAGCAAGGGGGTTATATTCTGGGGGTGGTAAGAAAGTCCGCCCTTGACGATGACTCGCATAAGCTACCCATTCACCCCGGAGGGGATGCCAACGTAAATGGGGATTAGCTCGCACTGGCTCATCACTGGGGCTAGTAGCTGTAATCTTTTCAGAAATGGGGCAACGACTATATAAAGTCATTTGCCGTCCATCCGGCTTTAACAAGCTGTGGGAGTACATAATCCTTGTCCTGAAAGAGTAGCAGCACGGATCGCTGCAATGGGAAATTTGGGAGTGCGATCGCCGTACAATAAACCGTTAGCTTCTTGGAATGTATCCGCAAATTGGGTGTAACATAAGCCACAGAACATTTCGATATTATTCACAGTTTCCAGGAGGGCAGCGTACTTCATTTCTAGCTCGGTAATATTGAAGCAACGCTCATATCCCCAAGCTTTATCTGCCTGAGCCTGAGTAGCAGGTGCATAAGCAATGCCACCAAACTCTGTCAGCATGATCGGTTGTCCCTGGTGCGGATAATTGTCTAAGGTGAGGATACGTCCACCAGGACGCTTACGCTCAAACAAATCTGATAACTTCACTTCTGGTCCATAGCGATGAAGCAATTGCTGGGGTTGAGTGTCATAGTCATGAATAGCGAGAATGTCTGTATCTGTACTTTCCCAGCCATCATTACCAATTACCGGACGAGAAGGATCAAGGGTTTTGGTCAAATAATACATCGCCAAAACGTAATTGCGGTGAGCCGCAGTTTCAACTAAATTCGGGACTCCCCAGGATTCATTAAAGGGAACCCAGGCAACAATACACGGGTGGTTAATATCACGGTTGATTACCTCAGTCCACTCATGGGTCATGCGTTCTACAGCTTTATGGGTAAAGCGATAGGCGCTGGGCATCTCTTCCCATACTAACAAGCCTAGAACATCTGCCCAATATAAAAATCGGGGATCTTCAATTTTTTGGTGTTTGCGAACTCCATTAAAACCCATTGCTTTCGCTAGTTCCACATCACGCCGCAAAGCATCATCATCGGGTGCAGTCATGAGGGAATCAGGCCAGTAACCTTGGTCTAGAACTAGCCGTAAATAGTAGGGACGACCATTGAGCATAAAGCGATCGCGCTGGATACTAACCGTCCGCAATGCCGTATAGGATTTGACTGCATCTAGCACTTGGTTGTTATACACCAACTGAATTTCCGCATCAATCAAAGTTGGTCTTTCTGGACTCCACAGTAATTCGTTGCGGTAGTCGTCAATACCAGGATCAGCCAAAGCAATACGGCGGCTCACTTCTCCGTCGAATACTTCGTAAGTATCGTTAGCTAACACCTTACCACCAACGCTCAATTTCACCTTCATTTGCACGCCGGAAACAGGTATATGACCAGCCAACGAAGCAAAACAGCCGATTTCCCAGCGTTCAACGTCAGGAGTCCAACGGATGTGATCTATATAAGTTGTCCCTACACGCTCAACCCAGACAGTCTGCCAAATACCAGTGGTACGCGGATACCAAATACTGTGGGCTTCTAATTGCCAATCTTGTTTACCACGAGGTTTCGCCAGTTCGTGTGGATCATCTTGCGCCCAAACTGTGACTTTAGTTGTACCAGTGTCATTCAAAACAGAAGTAATATCAACAGTAAATGGGGTATGTCCGCCTTCATGTTCAGCCATATATTGGCCGTTTACCCAAACCCGCGCCCGATAATCTACAGCCCCAAAATGTAGCAGAAATCTCCCGTCCCCAACAGGTGTGTCAAATTCTCGCTCATACCAACAATTGGTATGAAATTCTGGATCACCAATCCCACTTTTGGTAGATTCAGGAGCGAAGGGAACTTCTATATGATGAGTCCATTGGCTAAGGTCGCCGGGTTGGGAGCAATTACCTTCATCGTCATAAGCGAATTTCCACTGTCCGTCCAAACTTTGCCAGTTTGAGCGCCGCAGATGCGGACGTGGATATGCTGGATCTCTAAAACTCAAAATCTGCTTATTATCATTTTCAGAGGTGAATTTAACGTCAAAATTCTCGATAGCTAACGATTTCATCTAAAAAATCTTCCCTAGCAACAGAACAAAGTATTTTCGTATTTATTGGTTGAAAACAACCTAATTTAAGAATTTAGAAAGCAAACTGAAAGAGCCTCTCTCAGCGTTAGTGCTGGCAGGTTCAAAATATCATTTATGGACTTCCGACTCGTGACATTATGACACAAATAAACAAAATATTTATCCAGTCATAGCAAAATATTCACTAAAATTTTGACTACTAATGACGCACTTTCCACACTGGGAAATTACGAGAATAAAAAGTAAAACAATAATAAAAACGTAACTATTCAGGGATAAAAGAAGAGAGATAGCCAAATAAATAGGAAAGCTATCAAACTCCTGGAAATATCACTAAATAAAAGCAATTGCATCCAGAGAAAAACCAGAATAAGTAATGCAAAATAAATTGAACATTTTAAAAATCCCTAAATCAATCAATTTTGTAGGGGCAAACCCCCTGTGGTTGCCCCAAATACCGGGGTAGGCACGGGGGCGCTACCCCTACATTAAATCCTTAAAAATGTATTGTCTCTCTTTTCAAGAATTATTCCTAATAATGTTCATGATCTTAAGTATTAATATTTAAATGAATTGGGAATTGGTGTTGTTAATTTAACCATTTTCAACATCTTATTGAAAATGGTTTTTTGTCTTTTTTACACGCTGTGAATAGGTATTTAAATTTTCAGTTTAGCTAAACCCAAATAACGAATACCTTCTGGAGAAACATCAAACCGACATGGTAAGACTTCTAAACCTAATTTAATTGCTTCCCTTAGTAACTGACCATATACAGGATCTGTAGTATCCCCTGGTGCAAACTCTAAACAATCACCTCGGTTAATAAAATACAGCATTACTGACCGACTGGTGGGTAAAACTTCCATTAATTCCCGTAAATGTTTTTGACCTCTAGTTGTTTCTGTATCGGGAAATAATGCTAAACTTGCTTGTGACCAAGTTGTATTTTTTACCTCTAAATAAATTGGCTTTTGTTCAGCACTACCCGTCAGATAAAAATCTACCCGACTTTTCCGATCTTTTCCATAGACGACTTCACTCTTAACCTGCTCATATTCACCCAATTCAGGAAATAAATGTTTCTCCAAAGCTAACTTGATCACCCGATTAGGTAAAGCTGTATTTACACCTACCCAAGTTGTGGCATAATCAGTGACTTGGATTAATTCTAAGGTATAAGCTAATTTGCGCTGGGGATTATCGCTTTTAGAAAGTTGTACAGCACTACCAATAGTAGAAACTCCCGTCATGGGACCTGTATTAGGACAATGGGCTGTTACTAGCTCTCCAGAGTCTAATTGAATATCAGCAAAAAATCGCTTGTAGCGTTTGAGTAAAATTCCCGGATATAGTTGGGGATAATTATAGAGGCAATCAATCATTGTTCTAGATAAGAATTAGACAGTATTAACAATTTCTTCTTTAGTCAGCAGTTTACACTACCTTAATGTATCTTGATTTTTAGGATTGATCGCAAATATTACTCTAAAACTATTGATTGATAATGGGTTTAGTCTTATACGATATGGCTATAACTTATGTGACAACGTAGGAATTATACGCTACACTATCAGCAAGCCTTACGTATAGTTCGTGGTCAAGGCATGAATATCTTATCAGAATCCCCACCTTATGATTACATTGAAGGTGGGGAATTCCGCATTGCATGAAAAAATAATTATTACTAAAAGAAAGTTATGAGTCAAGAATATGAGTATCCACTAAGCTGCAATCTATCAACTGATGGTATGAATAGTAATTATTCTCATTTGTTGGAGTATTTATTAATAGTCACTCAAGACCTTTTTCAGGCTCGTTCCCTCAATAAAATTATGGAAATAGCCCTAGTCGCAGCCCGAAAAATCACAGAATCCGATGGCGCAACTTTTGTACTTCTAGATCATGGCTTCTGTTACTATGCTGAGGAGAATGCTATTGCGCCCCTTTGGAAAGGTCAGCGCGTTCCCCTCAATCACTCTATTGCAGGTTGGGTAATGCTAAATTGTCAGCCTGTCATGATTGCTGATGTATATAGTGATGACAGACTTATTCGTAATTTTTATGAAACTACTTTTGTCAAAAGTATGATGATGGTTTCTCTTTGTAGTCAAAAACCAATGGGTTCTATCGGTACTTATTGGCAAAACTACCATGAACCCAGCATAGAAACATTAAGATTACTACAAACCCTCGCTGATATTACATTGGCAACAATGGCAAATTTCCAGGCATATTCAGAACTAGAGAGACGATTACGCGATCGCACCACAACCCTAGAAACTACTAACATTCTCTTGCAAAAAGAAACGCAAACACGCAAAGTTTTAGAAGCAGAAGTCCGCCTTCTTTCCCTGACAGATGAATTGACAGGAATGCACAACC
This sequence comes from Anabaena sp. UHCC 0204, assembly GCF_009711975.1. Taxonomy (GTDB): domain Bacteria; phylum Cyanobacteriota; class Cyanobacteriia; order Cyanobacteriales; family Nostocaceae; genus Dolichospermum. The sequence goes on along the minus strand of NZ_VIKW01000023.1, from coordinate 28,920 downwards.
GCCGCGGCTTTTTTCTGTTAGCTGAACAACAAATTCGGTTAGCCAAGCGATCGCGTACCAATATTAGTATCCTATTTATCGAAATAGAGGGATTCAAAAATATTCAAGATATCTGGGGTCAAGAATATGGTGATGATGCTATCCTGGCCACAGCTAGATTACTAAAACGCATCTGCCGGAATTCTGATACTATAGGACGATTGGAAGAAGCTGAATTTGTAGTGCTGGCGCAGGGTTGTGATCCTGATTGTTACACTATCAAAGAGCGACTAAAAAATGCTCTTAGCCAATTAAATGAAAGTAAACAATACCCCTTTTATCTAGCTATCAACGTAGGTGTTCAAGACTATGAATCTAAGCCGCATCTTCCCCTAGATGATTTGATTACTCTCGCCCAAATTCATGTGTATCAATCACGAAAGGATAATTAAACCACGCACAAAGTCTAATTTACATCAAAAATAGCTGATTTTTGTAGTCAAATTTACGATATTTTTTTCAGAGTTGAATATAATAAACATTAAAATCCTAACCTATCTAAAAAGGTAACAGGATTTACCAATGCAAGGAGAAAAATCCTATGCAAAAAATCTCACGCTATACGGAATTAGAATATGCTTTTCTGTTTACCCTCAGAAAAGTCAACTCCATTAATACTAAAGGTTTTCAGCCATTTTTTGAGGATTTACCAATTGATCCTTATATTAAGGGTAGATATCGTTCCCGCAGGTTATCCCGATTTATAGTTTCTGGAGATGAATTGCTGAAACTTCCACACGGATATTTATTACAAAGTGGAGAATACAATCCCTTATTAGGAAATATTAAAAGGGAGTTTGCAGAATTAGATAATGCACTCATAGAACTGGAAATTTTTAAGAACCTGGTTTTCGCATTTTATGATTTATGTAAATTGCATCCAGAAGCAGAAATTGGTGTTCATCAAATTAGAACCACCTGTTCACCCAATAATTTAGGAAATCCTGCCCCTGAAGGTATTCACCAAGATGGTAGTGATTTTATTGGCATTTTTGCCGTAGGGAGAGATAATATTCAAGGTGGAGAAACCCATTTATATAATGCTAAAAAAACAAAGCCTGTGTTTAATAAAATTCTCCAACCTGGAGAAATAATTTTAGTTAATGACCATGATTTTTTCCATTTTACCACTCCCATAAAACCCCAAAATTCAGGTGTGGGAACTAGAGATGTATTTGTAATTACTTCTCCTAGTTTAATTTCTGATTAACTTTTACAAAACAAGGGAGAACATTTATCAATTCTCAATAGAGGTTTTATTCAATTCACCATTACGCCAAGTATCAGCAATATCTTTAATAAAACTAGCTAGAGGAATAGCAACTAATACACCTAATACACCTCCTAATTTTGCCCCTATTAATAAAGAAATTACCACCCAAACAGGATTTAAACCAGTTAAATTTCCTAAAATACGTGGGGCAATAATATTGGAATTAATTTGGTCAATAGCTACACCTATAGCAGCAACTTCTAACCCCAAACCAAAGTCTTTTAAGGATACTAATAAACTCACAATACCAATACCAATACCTGTTCCAAATGGGAATAGAGAAAATAAACCAATTCCCAATCCAAAAAGAAGTGATAAAGGAATTCGTAAAACTACAAATGCCAATGTGATTGTTACAGCTAAAATAGCACCTAATGTAGCTTGCCCAATGAAATAGTTATTAAAATCTTCCCGGAGTAATTCTCTAACTTTTTTAGCACTTTTAGGAGGAAACCAAAGATAAATTCCATCCCATAACCGTTCACCATTCAAGACTAGATAAATAGTCAGAACTATCGCTATTAGTAAATTAACTAAATTTCCAATCGTATCAAAAGCAAAACCGAGAATTTTCCCCGTAAAAGATTGCAGTTGACTGGATATTTTTCCTAAAATTTCACCCGCTAATCCACTTAAATTTACTGGTAGCTGTTGTGTGGCTGCCCAATTCTGTAAAGCTTCTATTTGTTGAGTTCCAGACTCAATCCAATAGGGAAGAAGATTAGCTAATTCATTCAATTGTTCGAGAATTAGTGGTACTAAAATAACACCTACAGCCCCTAAAAGGATAATAGATAAAAGTAATACGACTACAATCGCTAAACTACGAGGTACTCCACGTTTTTGTAAAAGTTTAATAGGATAATCTAAAACAAAAGCTAAGAGAATAGCTACAGAAATAACGCTAACTAATGGTTGGAAATAGTTAATAAATTGAATTAATAACCATCCGTTGAGAAGAATTACAGGAAAAGCTAATCCTATATTTAGCCATTTTGGTAAATTTTGTAGATTGTTAACTGGTTGCATGGGATTTATTAATAATTTCAATTTTGCTAAATATCTTGAACATTTTCAAGCTTTTCATTAAGTAGAGATGATTCTTCTAGTTTTGATAAAATCTAGCATAATTGTTCTAGGTAAAGTTGCTAGAGGTCTTACTTCTCCTGCATTTGCAGAATAACATTCACCTTTATGGATATCTTCTGGTGTTAACAAATCTAAATCCCAACCCTCAGAAAGTACGAGTTGATTTACTGGTACTAACAATGGTGCTTGAAAGACATGACGAACAACTTTTTCATCGCTATAAAGTCCAAATTTTGTAAAAGAGGTTAACTCATAACCAATCTCTTCCATAATTTCTCGTTTAACTGCTATTTCTGGTGTTTCACCAGGTTCAATATGTCCTCCAAAAAAAGCCCAACAACCAGGAGCTATAATATTAGGAATGTTATCTCTTAGTTGCATTAAAAATTTATTTTCTTGATAGAGAATGGCAATAGCTACATGAACTAATTGATTAGTCATAAATTACTTTTCTTCTAAATAAATTTCCCCGTATTCTTTACCAGCCAAAGGAATACTTTTGTATTGGACATTACCTTTTAATACTACTTGTTCTCCAACTTGAAAATTACCTTGATTAGTGATCACCCAGATTTTTCCAGTTGAGTCATTAATTTGATATGCTTTTTGTTTGATTAACGAAGCAGTTTTTTCTACTTTACCTTGAATATAAACTGTATTGTTTTGATCTTGTTGGGTGATTTTTTGAATCTGTGTAACATTAGCACCAATATTTAAATTTTTAAAATTGATACCCGAAGTCTCCCCGTTACTACAAGCAGAAAGCCCTGTGATAAAGGAAAAAGATAATACTACTGAAAATAATCCCCCGCTAGAAATTTTTATTTGTTGCATAAACGTTATGGATTCAGCGAACTTTCACATTATTATCAATTTTATCCCATTTTACTAAATTACGTCTTATCTAGGGGCAATTACTCCTGCATAGCACTTCTAACTAAGATTACTGTACTATCAACACCAGAGGCGATCGCTTCAGGAATATTCCCTTGAATTGCTTGTTGTAATAATCCCTCGCGGGAAGCACCCAAAACTACAACATCGAAACCTTCAGTTTGGACTAACTCAATTACTCCAGTTGCAACTGATTCTGCCTGTAAAGATGCAGCAACGATGTTACTATGTAAGTTGCGATGACGCATTAATTGACGAGTAGATTCTTCTAAAACTGTCATATCTGGTTCGACTTCCCAAGGTTTAACTACCTGAGTCAGCCTGATTTCTATATCATTTCCCATTGTCACTAAAGCTGGTAATAATTTAATTGCAATTGGTGCATTTGGTCCCCCAGCCATTGGTACTAACCACCGTTTAAATTGTTGATGGGAATCGAAATTATCACCTAATTTAACTAAAACAACATCGCAATTTGCTTGGCGAATAATGGTATCTACCACATTACCAAAAATTCTGCCTGGGGTAGATGTATTTCCTTTCCAACCCATAAAAATTAAGTCTATATGTCGTTCTTTTGTGGTTTCTAAAATTGCTTGGGCGATATCATGGGCGACACGAATTTGGGTATGAATGGGAATGTGCAGTTTTTTGGCTAATACTTCCGCTTGTCGGAGTAAGCGGCGACTTTTTCCGGTTTTTACTGGTGTTTCCGCTGGAGAACTATGACGGGATACAAGGATAATTTGTAAACATTCTATTTCATAATGGCGATCGCGGGCAATTGCCGCAGCCATTTCTAATAACGCCGGGGCGGTTTTTGGGTTAGCAATAGTAACTAATAATCTCCCTCTCCCAATACTAGGCGATCGCGTTTGGTAAACTAAATAAGAAGGTTCTGGTTGGGGACCTGTTACACCATTTTCTCCATTAAGATGATCTGCTTCGGCGCGAATAATATCGGCGCGGGTAATAATCCCAATTAGTTTTTTTCCATCTACTACAGGTAAGCGGCTAATTTGATATCTATCTAATAAATAGAGAACATGACTTAATCTATCTGTTGGTGATACTGTCACCGGTTGGGGTGTCATAATCTCTTTTAAAAAAGTTTCATTCGGTAATAGATGATTGCGAATTTTCTGTAAGTCTGTTTGGGAAACTAATCCCACTAATTTATTATTTTCAACTACAGGAAACCCGCGATGATGGGAACAAGAAAAAGCTTGAATAACTTCATCTCCTGTCATTTCTGCATCTAAAGTTTCCACCCGTTGCTGCATCACATCATTAGCCGTTAACTGTGTTAATATCCCTTCAATTGGCGCATCTTTTTTGAGAATAATGCCATTTAGTTTTAAAAGTTTGTCATAAAGTGAACCGGGGACAACCTTCTCCGCTACTAAATAAGAAGTTACAGATACCACCATTAATGGTAATACTAAATTGAAATCTGTAGTCATTTCAAAAACAATAACAATAGCCGTCATCGGAACTTTAGAAACGGCGCTAAAAAATCCCCCCATTCCTGCTAATGCGTAGGTAGTAGGTGAACCAAATCCAAATGTTTGCAATTCACATACACCAATAATGTGTCCTAAACAAGAACCTAAAATTAAACTAGGTGCAAATAATCCCCCTGGTGCGCCTGAACCAAAGGCAATTAAAGTTAAGATAAATTGGGCAATAAAAGCGATCGCTGCTACAGGAATATTCGGTTCACTAACAATCATATACTGCCGCAAACCTGCATTATCTCGAAAATATTCAGGAAGTAAAGCAATGATCAAACCAGAAGCCAAACCAGCTAAAGCCGCCCGCAGAGGTAAACTAATATGTAAACGACGATAAGCGTGAATACTAAAAATTAATCCCCGATTAAATAAAGCTGCAAATAAACCTGCTAAAACTCCCAAAATTAATAAAACGGGAATTTCTAATAGGGAAAAAGTGCTAGAGTAGTCAATTAATTTCAAATCTAGTTGTAGACTACCACCACCCAACCACCGAGAAATTACGCCACCGATAAAAGACGCAATAATTGCAGTTCCTAAAGTTAAACCTGATAAATCTTGTAATAACTCTTCAATAATAAATAGCACCCCTGCTAGAGGTGCATTAAAAGCTGCTGCTAAACCAGCCCCAGCCCCCGCTGCAATCATCTGGCGGCGGTGATCTGGAGATGTGGGAACTAAGCGACTCATTCCCGCTGCTAACCCCGCACCGACATGAACTGTAGGACCCTGTCTTCCTAAAGTTAATCCTGAACCCAAGGCAATAATTGCACTGATTAACTTGACAGAAGCTACTCTCCATGATAATTTTATTGGCACATTTGCGAGAGAAGCTTTGACTTGGGGAATCCCACTACCAGCAGCTTCTGGTGCTAATCGCTGTACTAACCAACCAGAGAAAAACCCCAAACTTACGCCAATAGCGGGTAAGGTTATCCATGCGGGTAAAATTTGGGTTGTATGCACTCTCCATGTTCCCAACCACCCCGAACCCTGTTTGAGTAATACCGCAGATAAAGCGGCCACTATCCCAATGATAGAAGCTTCTGCTATGGCTAAACCCCTTCTAGGTTGCCAAAAGTTCCGCAAGTGATTGGTTAGCAACGCCAAGGAAATCATAGATTTTAAGTTTAATTTTAAAATTTTAATTTTAGTTTAAAATTAACGCTTTCTTGAATTTTTCAGCACTATCAAAATATATTTGTGGCTTTTCAATTAAAGCTAAATCTATCACTTGGGCTAATTTTTGGGGGATATTTCCATTCCGTTGCAGAATGGGTACAGGATCATTTTCTAAAACATCCATAAAAGGATCACTTGTAAAATTACGGGGAAAATATCCTGTTAACATATTATATAAACAAGCTGCACTTGCCCAAACATCTACATCAGGTTGGGAATTTTTAAATTTAAGTACCTGTTGACGGGGAATAAAACCAGGTGTACCTCCGATCATTTTTGTGAAAGTTTGTCCACTTAAACCAGCTAAATCAAAGGATTTGGCTAAACCATAATCACCGATTTTTGCTGTTAGTTTACCATCAATATTAGAGAGAAAAATATTACTTGGTTTTAAATCACGATGAACTAAACCTTTACCTGGTTTATAACCACCGTCTGCTAATTTAACATAAGGAATTTCGGCATTATGGGTATAGATTAAACCGTCTAAAACTTGGAAAATAATTCCTAATGCCATATCTACAGGTAATTTTCCGCCAAGTTGCTGCATTAAATCATCAACATTCCCACCTTCGTAATATTCCATGACTAGGAAAAATAGGTTTTCTGCATAACCATAATCAAAAAATTCCACAACATTTTGATGTTTTAAAGCTTTGAGATTTTCGATTTCTCTTAGAAACATTTGTACAGATTTATCATCTTCAGCAACTGCAGGTAACATCACTTTTAAAGCCACAAATTTACCCGTTTGGGAATGTTGCGCTAAATAAACTTCACCAAAACCACCTTTACCGATAGATTTGATTATTTGATAATTGAGTAATGCTTTTAAATTTCTTTCTCCACCTATGGCTAGTTTGATTAATTTTTGAATAACATCAAAAAGCTTTGTTTTCGCTTTTACTTCTAGTGGTTTTACAAATTCAGGAGTTTTAATATCAGGAGGTTGATTAACTGGTTGTGGAATTTCAATATTAACTCGCAAGACAGTATCACCTAAAGTAATATGATCACTATCTTGTAAATCGTATTCGGGAAAGTTTAATTTAGCAGCTTCTTCGGCATTTTGGTGAGATTGTCTACCACCAATTTTTGTATTATTAATATAAGTCCCGTTTAAACTTCCTAAATCTCTAATTCTGATTTCTGGAGGGTTGATATCTAATAAACAATGATAGCGAGAAACCCGTTTATCAAATTCGTCGGGAATTGATAAATAACAATCATCATTTCTACCAATTAAACAAGTGGTGCGACTGTCGAATATATATTGTTTACCTGATAATTTCCCTGTGGTAATAGTTAGAGTAATGGTAGATTGCATATTTGATAATTTTTTATAGAGATATCTTATTTTACATAGGTTGGGGATTTTTGCCGAGGAGCTTGGGTAAAAAAAACGGTAAAATTATTAAAAATACTCTTGACAAGTTTCCGAGTTTTTGTTATTATTTAAGTATAGTGGAAAACTGTGCGCCCATATATATAGGGTTTTGGTTTCCCAAAAGTATTTTTGTCAGAATCAGGATATATGGTTACTGAGCGGAGTCAAAGTACATGATTTGAGGATTTACAGGATAAAGTCAATTTTAACGCCATACCTGCACCTGCATGACATCAAAATGATAGTCATAAGTCCATACTGGTAACTTCATTTCTTCAGATAAAATAGCAGTGACAGCATCACAAAGAGTAATTTTCTGATCTGGAAAACGAGCAGCTTTTTCTGTTGCTGCTATATATTGGTCTTGGGAAGGGTTGATAAAATAAACTGACCCTATGCAATCTTTAGCAAAACTAATTGCTTGTTCAGTTCCCAGACGATATAGCAAAAGATTATATGTTTCTAGATAAACAGGAAAGGAAAGTAGGATTGTTAAGTTTTCTGCATTGATTCTTTGTATTTGAACTTTTGAACGCTGATGATATTGATCATCTACATCTATAGCAGCATAAAGTGGTCCAGTGTCGGCAATTATAGCTCTCAAGGTGTATTAGGTGGCAATGATTGTGAATATGTTTGTTCCGCGAGAATTTGATCATGATTTACCGAAGTATTCAAAAATCCACTTCCCTGAGTTGCAGGAGTAAAGTTGATTGTTTTTTTTGGAGGTAAATAACCCCGTTGACCCAGAAATTCGATGATCGCATTTTCAATAATATCATTAGCAGGTAACACATTTTCCTGATCTTTGATATAGCTATTGAGAGCATTTGCTAATGTATCTGGTAATGTGATATTTAGGGATTGCATAGGCTGTGAGTGCAAATTATATCTATATTATATTACTGTCAGAATCAGGATATCCAGGATTTGAGGATTTACAGGATGTGGGTTGAGAGTGAGGTTTTTTGATGTCAGAATTTTTGTGATGTGAGAACTTTTTTGGATATTATTTAGGTGATAATCAAAAATCTCAATTAATAAACTATCTATTCTGCAAATAAAGCTTCTAAATCTTGATGGTCACTCACAACTCTGAGAATTTCAACATTATTATCAACCAATTGATAAAAAATGATGTAACCATTTAAAGGAAGTCCACGCATTCCTTGTCTTATATATTCGTAACTGCGTCCCATGTTAGGAAATTGCAGTAAATTTTCACACTTTTTTGTAAAATCTTGAAAGAGTATTTCTCCCGCTTCAATATTTCTGTTTAAAAAATATTCAGAAATGCTATCTAAATCTCGAATTGCTTGAGGTGAAATCAAACATTGATTCATTTTTTCTCCTCACGCGCATGACGAAATTTGGCCTGTATTTGTTCAACAACTGTTTCTAAAGGAACTCCTTCCCCTCGTTCTAATTCTGCTGCGGCTTCATTGACTTTAACTCTCACATCTTCTACCCAGTCTTCATATTCTCGTTGTTTTTCTTGTAAGAGTTGTAGAGCTTGATTAATGACGGCTTCAGCATTAGGAAATCTCCCTTGAGCTAACTGGTTTTGAATAAACTGTTCTTGTTCTGGTTTTAGGGTAATATTCATTGTCTATTTCCTATAACTGATAATTTTCATTATAAACTTATTTGTCACAAATCAAGAGATCCAGCATTAAAGGATTTTCATGATTTAGCAATTTCCACTTGTAATTCAAAGAGAACAATTGTCGGAATAATAATTTCCTGAGCAGGTATTTTAGCAAGGTTTTGAGCAACTTGTCCTTGACCTTTAAAATAATAAATTAAGGTGTTGGTATCCAAAACATACATTTAGAGACTCTCCCGCAAAATATCTTCTCCTGCTTCACTGCGAATTTCTTCTAAACAAGGAAAGTCATCTTTCCAAGTTCCCGCAAGTGAATAAACCAGTTCTTTCCAGGAAAGATTTGCAGAATCATTAACAAGTTGATTACTATTCAAATTTTTACTACAGATAAGTTCAGCAAAATTCAAAATTTCCTCAGCTTTATCTTGGGGAAGGGTTTTAACAAGTTCGTAAATCTGTTTAGCAATGGTCATAATTAATAAGGATTTTCAGGATGTGGATTTTTGTGTTTAGTAGATGATTTAGCCTTTATTATACTACAGGTTTTTATTTGTCTGATAGCGAAGCGTGGCGTAGCCATATCAGGATGTCTGGGATTTGAGGATTTTCAGGATGTTTTTGAATGATTGTTTTTGAATAATTTAAACCATCTATAAATTACCATCCTGTTAATCCTTTAATCCTGGATATCCTGATTCAGACTTAATAATTTTCTGTAACCCTTAAATGCTACAGTTCACAAGTCTCGACGCGAGAGAGAGATGATAGAGACTTACCTTCAATCCTACTGGCCGCCCTCATACGATGAAAGTAACCGCCTATAATCCCAGGGAGGTGGCCTTCAGGTGCTTTTTCGTCAAAAATATAAGCTCTTCCTTTTCTCCATCCTACCTTATCCTCAAACTTCTCATAAATGTGAAACGTACCATCCTCTAAACCTTGATAAATCTTTTTCTGTACAGAAAACCCAAATTTACCATTACTGTATTTTACCCACAATTGGTCAATAGTACGCAGGTCTTCACAGGGTAAATTATCAATGTTTTCATTAGTTGCAACCGCTAACATTACCTGTCTGGTTTCCTCATCTGCTTCCCTCCATTTTCCTGCTGCGAGGTAGTTTTTTAGTTGATAGTATTTAGACTCAGGAGGTATTTGACCAGATTTTATAGTTGTTTTATTATTAAATTCTAAAATATTTTTTCCTAATACTGTAAACCCTAATCCTACACCTACAAAACCCAAAACTTGCAAAATTCGACGACGAGATATATTGGTTACTGGTTGTGATTTTGGTTTTGATTGTGATGCTTTTGGTTTTGTTACTGGAGGTTGAGTATAGGTTGATGCTTTTCGTGTTGTTTCTGGAGGTTGAGTATTATTACAATCTGGTTGAATTTGGGTTGGTGGTTTTGTTTGTTCGATATTAACTAAACCCAAATTTTCCCGAAACTTTAATGCTGTTGTAGTGCGGTTTTCCGGTTCTATTTCCATACCCTGCAAAATCGCATTATTCGCCCTCTGACTAATACCAGAATTATAATGTTTAGGTGCGGGTAAAGGTTCATTATCATATTTCCGGTTGAGTGCGGGTACAGGAGTAACTTCACCGTCTTTTTTCAATCCATTAGCCGTTAACAGATAATATAAAGTAGCTGCTAAAGCATAAACATCTGTATGGGGTCCAAAATTACCTTTACGACGATATTGTTCAATAGGTGCAAAACCAGGAGTTTTATCTTCAGTCATACTACTTATAGCAATACTGCGAGTTAAACCAAAATCAATTAAAACTGCTTCTTGTTTATTTTGGCGCAAAAGAATATTTTGGGGTTTTATATCCCGGTGTAAACTGCCTTTAGCGTGAATATATTCTAAAGCCTGACCAATTTGATCTATATATAATAGTGCTTCACTTTCGGCAAGTTGTCCCTTTTGTCGAATATATTGAAATAAAGTTACTCCATCAATATATTCCATCACCACGCCAAAAAGCTCACCTGATTGGATGACTTCATGGACTTTGAGAATGTGCTGATGATCAAAACCTTTAATTGTCAAGGCTTCGTTAATAAACTTAACCTGTTGTTCTGCAAAGTCCTCTCGCAATTGCATTTGCTGGTTGAGGGTTTTAATTGCGTATAATTTACCCGTGCTGGGTTCTAAAGCTTTGTAGGTAATACCAAAACCACCGCTACCCAATGGTTTACCTTGAATGATAAATCTATCGTTATTAATGTGCTGTCCTGGTTGCCAAATAATCATACCTTTGATATTAGATACGGTGGAGATTAATTTCAATATATCCTTATCGTTGTATCATTTCTGAGAACCGTTACAGCATTTTCTCAAAGTAGCTAAATAAGCTGTGATGCAGATAAATTTGATAACTACAATTTAGTTGAACTTTGTGGTGTGGGCATCCTCGGACTGAGCTTTGTCGAAGTCTTGCCCGCTAGAATTATACAAACTAAATGCACAACAGCTTATTGCCATATTAATTATTTTTACCCGTGATGGATAGTCCTTCTACTATCAAAGATGGTGTATAACAAGAACCATTCCAATCGGCATCGCCACCTAATTGCACCAATTGTTTAAGGGCTGTGTAGACATTACCTGCTACCATCGTATCTTTGACGCGGCCAATGATTTGACCGTTTTTGACTCGATAGCCTAAATCTACATTGATGGAAAAATCACCAGATAACCCGCTAGAACTACCTAGCATTTGATCGATAATTAAGCCATCATCCATCTTCCTAATCAAGTCTATGAGCGAAAGATTACCGGGTTGAATCAGGAAGTTAAATAGCCCAGGGGTGGGATAACTACCTAAGCCAGGACGAAAACCGTTACCAGTGCTACCACTGTTTAATTGTCGTCCAGTGGTGCGATCGCTATAAAAATTCCGTAAAATCCCATTCTCGATAAATATCAAGGATTGGGTAGGTTGACCTTCATCATCAAAGGGACAGCTATAGGGACCTGCTTCTGGATTTTGGTAAAGGCTAAGAGTGGGTGCAATCACTGGTTTACCTAATCTATCCACCCAGGGAGAAGCTTTTTCCAAGATGTGTTTACCATTCAAAGCCGATTGCACAGTTCCCCACAGCATATCTGCTGCTTTAGAAGTGAACAATACAGGACAACGACCGCTAGGACTGGGAACGTTTTCTTGCGCCCAATTTAATCGTTGTAAAATTTGGTTAGCTACTTTCTCCGGGTGGAGTTCAAAGCGTTGAGTTTGTCCATCAGCAACACTGAGAAAATCATCACCTCTCACCCATTCCGCTGACATATAGCAGCTAAGTGTGGTGTCGGTGTAGTGAGAATCTAAGCCTTTGCTGTTGATGAGTCTGGTATTTTCTACATCACATTCCCAGTCACTATGACAAAGAATATCTGGATAAACATCACGAATTAAAGCGATCGCTTCTTTGCCCCATTTAATCAACATCTCTACGGATACAGATGTGCCTAAATCTGGGTAGGATTGCCCGGCATGACTCGCTAATTCTACTGTTTCCGGTGGATTTAATTGACTAAGTGCCAAAGATTTCTCCACCATAGCTTGGGGATCAACATCGCCATAAGCCACCGTCAAACCGGGACAACCATCCCGCCATAGCCGCAGGGCTGTACCCTCAGCTTGACTGGTTTCTAGTTGTTTGAGACGGTTGGCCTCAAAAAATACTGGTCGAGAAAGCGATCGCGACTGATACACTTCCGCAGCCTCAGCACCAGATTTGAGGGCAAGTTCTAGTAGCTGTTCCGCCAGTGTATCTTGTAACAAATTTACAGAACCCATGTCCTTTTATGAATTATGGATTTTGGATATAAACCGCTTAATAGACGCAGACCATTATCCCATTAGCGTGTCATAAACAGTTACAGTTTTTTATCATGGTAAATTAATTTCTTGTAACAACCAAAATCCTGCAAAAGACTGGGCTTGAGGATCAGACTGCACACCAATAAAATGTACTCCGTTGGCTTGTTCCTTAGCTACTGCAAAGCCCTGTGCTTCTGCTAAGAGTTCGGGAGTACGGATATTAGCCACAATCCAACTTTCTGTAGCCCCTGTTTCTAAAATTAATCTGTTGCCTTCACTGGTGTCAAACCGCAAATAAGCCATTTCTAAACCAGACATCCAACCTGCTATAGGTAAAGCCCTTGGTGAGAAAATCAAAATCCCTGGAATCCGAGTTTCTGGGGATAATTGCGCCAACTCTAGGGGAAAAGCTTCACCAAAGCCAATTTCCCATTCTGGCATTTCTGCAAAATCCCCTGCGTCTAAAGTCACAAACGCCCACTGTTTTCCTTCCAACGCATCTGGTAATCGCTGGGGTAAAGGTCTATCTAAACGCACAGAAGGATTAGCAACTCCTTGATATCCCTGTTCCTGGGGATAAACTTCTTTCATGCGCTGTTCTATCCATTGATTGAGAACCAATGTCCGCCGACTTGGTACTGCGGGTACACCCACATCTTCACAGGATTTTGTAATCATGTTATTCATTTGGCGACGAAAAAAGCGGATTTTGATGGGTGTTGAACCGGCTTTTTCCATAGCTTCCTGTATCGCTGTCCGCAACCAACCCGAATTTACTTGGGTACTGGGGCAATATTTAGCATAGCGAAACAGAGAATCTGTCTGTGTACCAATATCGGCCGGACTTTCGCACACTAACATTTCCCACACTTTTTTCTGATTTTCGTCCAGAATTGGACGAGAGTAAAAATCGAGTTCCCAAATACTGCCCATGTTTTAGTGGTAAAAATCTGATGATTTGATATTTTGTTATTTTTTAACTTTACCGTAAATTCAAGGGTTTAAGTCCTCTACTGCTGTCTACAATTTTGTTGGTTGTAGTCTATGGTTGACTAATTTTCAAGTTTTAATTTTTGTCTTTGTTCTGGAGTTCATCAAACTTAGACCGCACTGCCTGTATATCTTGCCACATTAGCCATTTAGGTTTTCCTTGTTCCCGTGAAGGATTACGCAGTAGGTAGGAAGGATGAAAAATTGGCATACATAAACGTCCTTCCCACTCTATCCACTGACCACGAATTTTAGTAATCGGTCGTTTGTCACCAATTACACCTTTAACAGAAGTTGCACCTGTTAAAAGAATAATTTTGGGGTCAACTAGGCGAATTTGCTCGAATAAATACGGTTTACAAGCTGCCGCTTCTTCCGTGCTGGGTACACGGTTTTCTGGTGGTCTACACTTGCAAATATTCGCAATATATATATCTTTTTCTGTACTTAATTTTACGGATGCTAATATGTTTTCTAGTAATTGCCCTGATCTACCTACAAATGGTAAACCTGTTTCATCTTCGTTTTTGCCTGGTGCTTCCCCGATAATCATAATTTCAGCTTGGAGATTACCACGTCCCACTACAGCATGAGTACGATTTTGGGCTAATGCACATCGCTGACAGATGTTACAGTGTTTTCCTAAGTCTTCTATATTGGCGTAAGTTCCAGAGGGAATGGGGATTTTTGCATCTCTAGGAATTAGTTCTTGTTGATTGAGGCTAGAGTCGTCGAAGAGGCTAAGTTGAGTTTCGTTCTGCATGGGATAGTAGCTGGCAACTCCAGTATATTGAGGGAGAAGATTATTATCCTAGCAATTATGTGGATCTTAATTTAATGATGTTGCTGATATTGCATGGCTTTAGCATAATCACCCAAGGCGTAGCAAGTAACTTTGAGACTGGCCAGGGCTTTGGCGATACTGCGACTGTCTTGCATAGATTCAGCTAAGATGAGTTGTTGTTCATAGTAGGCGATCGCTTCAGGATATTGACCTATGGCTTCGTGGGCTACTCCCAATGTATTTAATGATTGTTCTTCACTCTGTTTATCTTGAATTTCTCTAGCCAGTTGCAATCTTTCTTGATAATACTGAATGGCTTTGAGATAATCGCCTAAAGCATAGCAAGCATTACCGAGATTTTTGAGTACCTGGGAAGCAGCACGATGGTTATTCAGGGAACGGGCGATGATCACAAATTTTTCATAATAGGCGATCGCTTGAGGATAATCTTCTAGTGCGTAGTAAGCATTACCTAAATTCTTCAGAACTTTTTCTTCTCCCCATTTGTCTTGGAGTGCTTGTAAAATTCTCCAGCTTTGCAAATAATAATAAATTGCCTGTGTAAAATTACCACAAGCTCTATACACTAATCCTAAATTATTTAGTGCAGCTACTTGACTGCGCTGATCTTGTAAATATTGAGTTATTTGTAAATCTCTCTTGAGGCAATCTATAGCTTTATCATATTCATGTAAGTGTCGGTAAGCATTTCCTAAACAAGAAAGTGCTTGCATTTCTATTTTCTGATCTGGGTAGTCCTGAATTAATGACAAACACTGCTGACAATAGGAAATAGTCCATTCATAATCTACCATACTGTAGGCTACTAACCCTAATAAAGCCAGTACCTGGGGTTGTTTTTCTGTATTGCCAATTATTTGAAAAAGTCTTAGTGCATCTTTTAAAGATTTCATGGCTAGATGAAATTCACCAGCTTTTTGTTCTTTAATTCCTTGCTGTGTAAGTTGAGATGCTGCTAATAGTTTTTCTTGGATCTCTTCTAAAGATAATGTTGTTGTATATGATTCAAATTCGTGAGTTATGGTATCTTGACTTACTATCGGTAAATATGCTGACGGTATTTCTATGTAATCATTTTCCGTTACGAAATTACTCCTTGAATATTGCAACATAGATTTTTCCTCCTTTTTAGTCTGTATACCTTAGTATTCCCACAATCAGAGGTTATATCTCAATATAGTGAGATTATTTTTTTTTATCTCTATACTATGTTATCATTAATGTATATTAAAAATAAATATAAATAAATCGTAGTTAATAATCACTAAAATAAAGGTTATTTGAAAAGTTTTAGTTGGTCATTGTTAGACATTCCTAAACCCCCCCTAACCTTCATCAGCGTGCAACTAAAGTAAAAGTCCCCCTTTTTCAGGGAGACTTAGAGGGATCAGAAAGTATTTGATATACCATGAGGGGACTTTCAAAACATCCTCTTAGATTTTCTGTAGCTTTTCTCTAACTTCCATTAAAATTATGCCGAGCATATTTTTACCACTACCATCTGCACCACAACCCCAATAATAATCAATAGGTGATTTTTCTACTAATTCTTCATTACCTGTAGATAAGAGAATTTCTTTAATATTTGCATGGGTAGAAAATTTGCATAACACCGCATTCCGCATAATGTTATCTTTGACTTTTTCCCAATCTGGACGCAAAGGAAGTGTTCTTTGTCTTCCCATTTTTGCAGCCTCTTTTGGCGTTTTCACTAATCGCAGTTTTTCTAAATAAGGTGTACCGACGAACTTTTGAGCTTGAAAGTAATGTTCACTAGTAGACCAATATAATTCATCTAAGACAAATCCATGATTTGAGAAGTTAGAAAAACAGCCGTATTCTTCACGGGTACTATAAAAGTATATTGTCATATTTTGGTAATAGGTAACAAGTAAGAATTGATTACCTATTCTATTCCCTATCCCTGTCAATTGAGTTTTAAAGCATTAACTGGCACATCATCCCAAGAAGTAACTGTTCGTAATTTGGCAACCCAGCCGTCTGCTTTTTGTATTTCGGTCAAATTATTCTGAAATGATTCATGACAATCTTTAGCCTGAGACTCATCACAACAGGCAATACAGGCATGAATCATCCCCGAAGGATCAATTTGCTCATTTACCCAAATAGTCATAGTTTATCTCCTAAAAATGTGGTGTTAAAACAGCTATATCTA
The DNA here is from genome assembly GCF_009711975.1 of Anabaena sp. UHCC 0204. Classification (GTDB taxonomy): domain Bacteria; phylum Cyanobacteriota; class Cyanobacteriia; order Cyanobacteriales; family Nostocaceae; genus Dolichospermum. The sequence goes on along the minus strand of NZ_VIKW01000023.1, from coordinate 12,130 downwards.
ATTCTTAGAATACCATGAACAACTAAGTAGTTAAGGTTTTTGAGTCGCTATCGCTAATTTTGCGCCTTTGATCTGCCGCACCCGATCCATAACTACCACGACTTGACCATGAGTAGCATTTTGATCCGCATTAATAATCACTACGATCTCTGGATTATTCCCCATTAATTGCTGTACCTGTGTCGGTAAAGCATCCAGGGTGACTGGCTGACGGTTCACACTCAAAGCGCCTGCTGAGTCTATTGTGACAGTAATTGGTGCGGCTGATGCTTGGGCTTTGGCTGTGGCAGCTTTGGGTAAATTAACTGGTAATCCTTCGGAACGGGTTAAAAATAAGGTGGACATGATAAAAAATGTCAAAATTGCAAAGATGACATCAATCATCGGTACAATATTAATCTGCGCTGGTAAATCAGGTTCATCGGGTAGACGCATAGGATTTATCCCCTCTTTCATAGTGACGACGATAAAGTAATTCTAATTGGCCGCCATATTCTTGAATCCAAGCAATTTGGCGTAAATACATTCCTCGAAAGCTATTAGCAAAAAACAGGGTAATAATAGCTACCACTAATCCTGTTGCTGTAGATACTAAGGCTTCACTAATCCCAGAGGTGACACCAGTGGCTTTTGTTGCACCAACATCACCAATATTTAATGATGCAAAGGAAGTAATTAACCCTAATACTGTACCTAGCAGTCCTAACAAGGGGGCTAAACCAATAATTGTATCGAAAATGTTTTGAAACCTTTTTAATAAGGGTATTTCGGCCTGTGCTTCACTTTCTAAAGCTAAACGAAATTCTTCTGGGTTGGGTTCTTCTAATTCTAAGGCTGCTAAAAAAATCCGCGACATAGGTAAATCAATGTTGTTATGAAGTGCTGTTAAGGTGCTAACTACATCACCTTGACGATAGAGTTTAAGAACGCTTTGAATAATACGGTTTTGACGATTAGTGATTTTTGCCCAAAAGATGATTCGTTCAATAATTAGGGCGATCGCTAAAACGGAAAAAAACAGCAGTGGCCACATGACTACGCCACCGGCTTTGAATAAATTACTAATTTCCATTGACTATTTTATTAATCCTGCACACAGCTAGATTAACAGATTGTTGCCCAGAGACAAGTATCGGTAAGGGATGTCTGGGGTTTGGAGTGCGTTATTTTACAATCCTGTCTGTATTGCTGGGTAATGGCTGCGAGTTTTTTGGGTAGAGATTAATTTTGGATTTATTGTTAGATTATATATTGACACAACAATTTTGTTGTACTATTATTAGATATAGAAGAACAACTACAAAATTACAGGCCGTTGCTGAATAATGGAATGATTTTATTGACTGCGGAACAAAACTTTAATGTTTCCAGCCCCTATCAGTCTACAAATATGCAACGCCAATTACGCCTTTACGTGAGTTGAAAAATTTTGTTGTTTTATAAGTTTTTCCAGGGTTTTCTAACACGATAATTTTGGAATTATTAACGAAATTACAAGAGTTTTAATACTAACTCACATAAGCCGTAAATTCTTCTATTAACACCGATAAATTAATCTAGAAATAAGTATCAAAGCTTTGTAAATCACAAGCTGATGTCTAATTCTATTTAAGTTTAATCGGTTAATTTAGTGAATTTATCGGAGGAATAAATTTATGACAGGATAAAAACATAGTATGAGTTTGATATTCGATCAAAATGGCAATTTGCTACCAGGAATTCATTTGGCTACTTGGGATGAAATTGAAGAGTTTCTAGCTTACAATAAACGCCGACAAAATCTTTTATCTGGACTCAAGCAAGGGTGCGAGATATTAAAGCAATGCGGTTGTCAGAGAATTTATCTCGGCGGAAGTTTTGTAACTACTAAAAAACTTCCTGAAGATATTGATGTTTGTTGGGAAGACGATCAAGTAGACTTTAAACTCTTGAAAGAACTCGACCCTATTTTGCATCCTAGTAGCAGAAGGTCGGCACAAAAAAACAAATATCGCTGCGAGTTTTCGATTGCTAACAACACTTTTGAAGATCCATTTACCACTTGTTTAGAATTTTTCCAGCAAGACCGTAATGGCAATATCAAAGGTATAGTAGCAGTTGATCTGTAAGGATAGGATGCGAAATACTTTTTGCTGATATTGATTATTAAACATTCAAAATTAGCAATATAAAACAGGGAGATAAATAAATTGGCATTATCTAATTAATTTTTATTATTAGGTAATGCCATTCTTGAACAAATGAGTGATAGGTTAAAGATTATGATTTTCAATGAATGGCAGTACAATATTACTAAAGCACAGATGAAGAAATTTGAGTTAGCAATGGCTCAATATGCTAGTAAACCAATTCCAGAAGATGAAAACCAAAAACTACGCCATGAGGCTCGTATTGATTCACTCAAAAGCCAAATTGAGGAGTTTACTGAAGAGATAAAAGAGTACGAAAATCTCAAAAATAATCAAGGTAAAATTGAGAAATTACAATATGATAGTTTAGAGAAATTACCAGAAGCACTAATCAAAGCGCGGATTATTCGTGGATACACTCAAGAGAGTTTTGCCAAACTTTTAGGAGTGAAACCTCAACAGGTACAACGTGATGAAGCAAATGGATATGCTAGTGCTAGTTTGACAAAACTTTTGAAAATTCAACACACTCTTAATCTGGAAATTCGGGAGGAAATTATCTTTAAATAAAGGAGTATTAATTTACTTTGACTCCAATATCTACTCCATCACTTTTCAGTTGTCCATCTTCCATGTAAACGATGCGATCAGCTATATCTAGAATGCGATTATCATGGGTGACAAGCAAAATAGTACAATTTTGCTCTTTAGCTAACATTTGCATTAATTCCACCACATCCCGGCCAGATTGTTTATCTAATGAAGCTGTAGGTTCATCTGCTAATACTATTTTTGGGTGACTGACTAAAGCGCGGGCGATCGCTACCCGTTGCTTTTGTCCACCTGATAAATTCTCTGGATAGTAATTAATATGTTCTCCTAACCCAACGTGTTCTAACATCGCTGTAGCTTTGGCGTTAATATCACCTTTGAGATAATCCTCATGCAACTCCAAAGACATCCGCACATTTTCTTTGGCTGTCAAGAAACTCATCAAATTATGTGCTTGAAAAATATAACCTATTTGACGACGCAATTTAGTTAATTGTCCTTTACTTGCGCCAGACATTTCCTGTCCTAATATTTGCAAATTTCCATTTTGGGCAGAACGTAAACCCCCCATTAATGATAACAGGGTAGTTTTTCCCGAACCAGAGGGACCCGTCATAATCACAATTTCCCCCGCCTTAATCTCTAAATTAATATCAAATAATACTTGTTTTTGGAGCGCCCCACTCCCAAAATAATGATTGAGATTAGCAACAGAAATAACTGTTTCTGAACTAGAAGTAGCTGGAATAGCGATGGTTGAAAAATCGAATGACATAGTTGATTTTTACCTTTATATTAAAAAATATCCGCAGGATCAGCCGAACGGAGTTTTCGCATTGCAATTGCCCCAGAAATAGTACACATAACTACCGTTAAAATAAAAACATTAATTGCCCGATCTACCTTCATATATATTGGTAAAAGAGTTGCCGCAAAAGTTAATTGATATATCCCAAAAGATAGAAAAAATGCAGGTAAATAACCCAAAGCTGCTAACAATAATGCTTCCTGCAACAAAACTCGTAATAGATAATTGTCGGTATAACCCATTGCTTTGAGAGTGGCGTATTCTGGTAAGTGATCAGAAACGTCGGAATAAAGAATTTGATAAACAATGACAATACCAACAATAAAACCGACTATCACACCCAAACCAAAAATAAAACCAATCCCTGTACCATTAGACCAATAAGTTCTTTCTTTTTGGGCAAATGTTTCCGGAGTACCAACTTCAACAAAGGGATTTTGAGGATCTGGATTTAATCCTCTTCTCAGTTGTGCTTGAACTTTTTCAATATCAGCACCGGGTTGAAGAGTAATTAACCCAACTTCAATTTGATCAGGTTTACGAGTAGGAAATAATTGTAAAAAAGTAGAATCACTAACAACAACATTACCATCAGCAGCAAAGGAAGCACCATTTTGAAATAATCCCTTGACACTGACATTTCTTCCGCTTAATTCGGCGTTAAATTTCCCTGTTTCTCGAAAAATACTCCCAACTTGTCCATATTCTGGACGACTAGCTTCATCAAACAAAACTTGATTTAATTGTTTAAGATAATCTTTTTTAGCTTGCAGTTCAGGAAATTTCAAGCCAGGTGTAACTGGATCTACACCCCAAACTAAAATAGCTCGATCCATTCTTGTTTCAGGATTGCGCCATTGTCCGGTACTAATGTAAATAGAACTAACTGATTTTACACCATTATAACTTAATGCTTGATAAAGTCTTTCTCTCGAAAAACTTTTAACTGAAAATAAAGTTTCAAATTGAGGATTAATTAATACTAAATCCGCTTGTAGATTGCGATGAGGTTGAACAGCAGCATCAAATAATGCACTTTCAAAACCCATCTGAATAAATATCAGTATATCGGCAAAGCTAATTCCCGCGACTGCAACCACAAGCCGCGTTTTTTCTTTCATTAATTGTCGCCAAGCTAGGGGAGTTTTCCGAAACATTTTATTAATCATTTTTTTCCTCTCTGCACCTCTATGGGAAAATCAATTACAATTTAATTGTTGTTTGCACTTGTAAATTAGTTAAACTAGAAACTTTTTTGCTATCTTCAGGATTCAGGCGAATTTTTACTTCTACAATCCGGCTATCTAAGTTTTCTCCTGGTTGATCACTAAAAACATTTTGGCGGTTAACTTGTAAACCAATTTGTTCAACTGTACCTTGCAGTTCTCCTGTAAATCCTTGACTGGTAATTATAGCTTTTTGTTTTAATTTTATTTTGCTAATATCTGTTTGATAAACTTCTGCTACGGCTACCATTGTGTTAGTTTGAGCAAAATCAGCAATACCGTTTTCACCAATTTTTTCGCCGACTTTAGTATGGATTTTGATAATTTGTCCTGTCATTGGGACACGAATATAAGCTGCTTCTAGTTCAGTTTCTGCACGTTTTAAATCAGCGATCGCACTTTCAACTTCTGCTTGCGCTAACTGCACATCTACAGGACGAATTTCGGCGACGCTATTCAATTTGGCTGTGGCTTCACTAATTTGTTTATTGCTAGTAGTATTAATCCGATTGAGTTCAACTTTAGCTTCTGCTAGTTGTTTATTTGCTGTAGTATTAATCCGATTCAGAACAGCTTGGGATTCACTTAATGTCTGTTTAGCAGTTTCGACAGTTAATCGTTTACTATCAATTACAGAGTTAGAAATTGCCCCTTCAGTAAATAACTGTTCATAGCGTTGATATTCTGCTTCCGCATTTTTAAGTTCTGCTGTTAATTTATTAATAGTTGCAGTTTGGGCAATTCTATCACCTTGCCATTGGGCTGATATCCGAGCAATATTTTCCTGCTTGGCTTGCTTATCTCCTGCATATTGTGCCTTAATCCTCTCAACACTTGCTTTTTGTGCTTGAATTTCTCCTAATTTAGCTCCGGCTTTAATTTGTTGTAATTTAGCTTGGGCAACTCTCACTTGTTTCTGTGCTTGAATGACGGAATTTTTTAAGATATCACGAGATTGTAAAATAGCAATTACCCGTCCTGCATTAACATTATCACCTTCTTTAATTAATACTTCAGCAATGCGATCGCCATCTAATGCTAAAGGTGCAGATAATTTAATGACTTCTGTTTCTGGTTCTAGTCTTCCTAACGCAGTAACTATTTTCGGAACAGGTACAATTGTTTCTACTTCTGTTACAGACGTTTTACCCATTTGCCCAAAGTTGGAAATCCCATAAATCGCAATTCCTGCTGTAATCGTAGTAGCCGCGATTATTAAAGCAATTAAACCTTGATTTTTTGGTTTAAACAATAGTTTATAATTCATCTAATTTCCCCAAATCAAAAATAAATTTATCGGCATTTATCCCTGGACTTTTTGCTGTAAATATGCTGTCACCATTTCGCCCAAAAGCTGGCATTGTTCAGGAAAATCAATATTTTCATTTCCCCATAATTTTTCCAGAACCACACCATTCACAAAACTCAAAACAAAAGAGGCTAATACCACATCTCTAACACCTAATAAATCACAGGCTACTTGCTGACATCTTTGATTAGCACGTTTAAAAATAGTGCTATTACTCAGCATTATTTTTGAGTCTTGATGTTGACAAAAATCAACCCAGACATAAGTCCACTTAATTAAATAATCCTCATTTTTAACCAGGTATTCTCCCAAGGCTTCCATTAATTCTGATAAGTTATTTTTCCCTCCAAACTCTGTTAAAGCTGCAATAATATCCTGCTGACTAATTTCTTCCACCAATTGCTCAAACAAAGCTTGTTTGTTGGGAAAGTAATGATACAGCGTCCCTGTTGAAACCTTTAAATCCGCAGCAATTTCCCGCATGGTAATGGCCGCATAACCTTTTGCAGCAAATAAATCAAAACATTTACCGAGTAATTCTTTGCGGTATTGTTCGTGATCAACAATTTTCGGCATAGCCCGGTTTTTATATCGAACGCTTGTTATATTAAACAATAAGATAATTTTAGAGTGTTTGTCAATATATCTTTACAAAATTGATGTCCTAGTTAAAACGGTGTTTTTACCTGTAAATGTAAGATTTTTTCTACATGAGGATGCTGAAAACTTAACTCCCTTGCGTGCAGATATAATCTACTTGTCTCAGCATGACAACCATAGAGTTTATCTCCCAAAATCTTCATTCCCAGCCCTCTCCTATCGGCAGCATGAACTCGTAATTGGTGGGTACGTCCAGTGAGAGGTGTGAATTCTACCCGTGTAAAATTTCCTTCCCTATCCATGACACGGAAGTGAGTTAAACTAGGTTTTCCCCGTTCTAAATCCACTTGTTGATAAGGCCGATTGTCAGGATTTCCCCACAAAGGTAAATTAATTTCACCTTCCGTAATATTTAGAGAACCTGCAATTATCGCTTCATAAACTTTATGAACTTGTCTTTTTTGGAATTGTTGACTTAATTGAGAATAAGTAAATAAATCTTTAGCTATTAATAAAATTCCAGAAGTATCTTGATCTAAACGATGTATAGCTATTAATTCTTGATTATATAAATAACGTAAGCGACTAATTACACTATCTTGATTATGAAAATAACGACCAGGCACAGATAATAATCCAGGGGATTTATTTACAGCAATTAACCATTCATCTTCATAAATTATCTCTACTTTATGTGACTTTAATCCTGATAATAGAAATCCCATTAAAGGTTGACATCTTTCTAAACAAGCACCGTAAAATTCTCCTTTAACTTTATTCTCTATAGTAGAATCACCCCACCAAAATTCAGCCATTGCTAGAGGTTTTAATCCATGAGTAGCTGCATAATGTAATAATTTAGGAGCGCAACATTCACCTGTACCCGTGGGTGTTCCTTTTGGTAATAATTGCTGTAAAGATCGAGATTTTCCATAAAAATTAGTGAGGCTATAAGCAGCGTGCATTTGTGTTTGTAATTGCCGGGATAGTTGTTTTCTCTGTTGTTTGAGTTTTGTGATTTTCTGATCAGCAGCAGTTATAATTTCCTGTAATGGCTGTATAATTTCATTTTGACGACGTTTAATATTTCGGCGTTCAATTCCCTGCTGACGGCTTTCTGCTTCTAGTGTTGCCAGAGCAATTTTTAAAGATTCTTCTGTGAGATTTTGATCAAATTGTCGCCGTTGTTCTTCTCTTAGCAATTTGCTATGATCATGCTGTAATTTAATAGCTTGTAACTGTAGAGTATATTCAGCATACAGAGTTTGATATTCTCCTCTTTCTGGAACTTGTTGAAGACTAATTATTTGTTGTTTAATTGCTTCTAGCTCTGCTAAAGTCTGGTTTTCTAATAAAGCTACTTCTTCTCTTCCAGAGATAGGGGAAACCCAACCTTCAACAATACTATTACCATTCAATAAACCAGAAAAAGCTTTAATAACTCTTTGTTCACCATTGGGTAATTCAACTAGCAAAATACCATACATTTTTCCCTCAGAGCCATACAATTGATTTTGCTCAATTTGTTGCATTAAACCATAAGCTATAGCTTCTGATAAAGGTGTACGGGGTAATCTGAGAACTTCGCCAGTTTCAGGACATTTCCCTTCGTAGTAATAGTTAGTTTGTAAAGGAGCAATAATAGAATTGGAGTTGATAAAGTCTGAAAGTGGATGAAGAATAACCATAAAATATATAGCGTTTCCTAATCTGATGAGGTACAAAAAAATCTGCGTTTATCTGCGGTTAATTTCTACTGCTTATACCTCACTTGAATGGAAATTGGCGTTGCTGAATTAGGGTATGAAATTCAAAAATCAATGATTTCAAACTCTTACTCTCTGTAGACTCTGCGCCTCTGCGTGAAACAAAATCATACTCTTAATCAGCAACACCGGAAATTGCTATATAAATATAGTTGAAGGAGAGTTGGGGGTATCTCGATTAATTCTGATACTTTTCAAACATCCTCTAAAGAAGCATCATCTAGAACCTGAAATTATTAATTCATCAAAGGTTTAAATTTCTTTCAGCAAGCCCTATTTAAACCTACAAAAACAGTTTAGTTTATTCCTCTTGTCGCAACAACCAAAAACCAGTATAAGTCATTCCCGAATCATCTGGCTGTACTAAAAGAAAATGTAACCCATGACTTAGCTGTTTTCTTTGTTCATAAGTTTTTGCCGCATTGGTAATTTCCTCATCTTCAAAAGTCGCCAAAATCCATCTATCCACTAAACCAGCTTCTAAAATCAAACCATCGGGCGCACCAGAAATGTAGTTTAATGATACAGGTTTAGTTTCTTGTAACCACTGCGCTAAACGCATAGATTGTCGTCCACCATAAATTACTACCCCAGGAATAGGAATTGTTGAAGCTACACCAAGATTAATTGGTTTTAGAAACTCTGGGATTTGTAAAATAGGAATTGGACGTTCTATAAACTCATCTACAATATCACCAGATGGAATCGTTGCAAAGCGCCATTCTTCCCCCCACAAATTTTCAGGTAATGGTACTGGAGCTGGTTTATCCACAGTTAGAGTATATTCCTTCGCTTTTAACCACTGTTTCAACGCCGTAGTTCTTCGAGTAGCTTCAACCTTGATACCTAAATTATTTCCCGCAGTTGTAATTAAACTTAAAGACTGAGGACGAAATACCTGAATTATATCTGGTAACTTTCCCCCACTTGCTAATTGTAATTGTTGAGTAATCCAAATAGAATTAGCTTGTGATTGGGGACAAGTAGCCGCATACTCGAAACTACGAGTTTCATTACAAACTAATAATTCCCATAATACCTGTCCTGGTAAATTTTGCCGGGGACTACGATAAAAATCAGCCTGCCAAATTAGACTCATTTATTACTCCATAAAACTTAAATAAACCGCTCAAATAAGAATTGAAGAAGTTTAATTTTTGACTAAATTTACTGCAAATTCTAGTGCTTCTTTCGCTGTGGAAATTTTACCTTCAGCTTGGGCAACACCAACCTCCATTAATAATTCACCTACCTGTGGTGAAGCAGGAATGTTTAACGCTGTCATAATGTCTTTACCATTGAGTAAAGCAGTAGGATGTGCAACAACATCATTAGGGTTAAGATAACGCTTGATTAAAGGTTTGTATATAGCTAACATACTTTCCTCAAACATTCCCTTAGCTACAATATCATTTGCTAAAGCTAATACCAACACAGCCGGAAATAAAATACCCATTTCCCGAAAGAGAAAATACTGTTTCCGCAAAGATATATTTACCTCTTTTATTTCCGAAAACAGTCTTAAAGCCGTTGTTACACCCCGATTTTCTGTGCGACTGTAAGTAAGTTCCTGTAGTTCTATTTCTGCAACTTCTGGTTTTGAGTCAACAAGACAAGCAAGTTTAGCAATACTTAACCAAGAAGTTTTCACAGTTTCACGCACATAAGTTGCCAATTCTTCTCCTAATTCCTGCCAATTATCGCTAATTAACGTAGCAGCTTGATCAACAGCATTTAACTTTATAAAACTTTGCTCAGTAGCATTTTTGAAAAAATTACTTAAAACACCATCTTTCCAAGCAAGATTTAGCCAAGATGTCCCATGAGAATTTGCCAACAAATAATTAATTTCTACTCGCACTCTTTCTGCTGCTACCTCATTGATGCTTGCTGCTAAATTACGAATTGTCTCCTGAGTAGCTGGTTCAATAGTAAAACCAAGTTGAGCAGCTTGACGATAAGCCCGCATTAACCGCAAAGGATCGTTTTGCAGATTTACAGGTGATATCATCCGTAATAAGCCATATTCTATATCTTTATAGCCTTGGAGAGGATCAATAATTTCTTGGGTATGGGGATTATAAGCGATCGCATTAATAGTAAAATCTCTTCTATACAAATCCGCAGTTAAACTCTCTCCCTCCTGTTGAGCAAAATCAGCCGTAGCTTCAGGAAATACTACACGAGCAATTTGTCTTTCAGCATCAAGTAATACAAAACCAGCTTGATAACGTTGAGCAATTTTTCTAGCTATCTTCACCGCATCCGATGGAATAATAAAATCTAAATCCATATACTCCCGCACTCTACCCAAAATCGCATCACGTACCGCACCACCTACCATATAAACAGGTTGTGGCAAATATTCCAGATTAAAAGGCCAATTTTTGGCGGCTAGGCGAGAACTAACTAATTCATCCATTGTCATAAAAATCAACCCAGTAAGTCATGCTTATTATTCTGGCTTAAGCTACATTAACTATAAAGGTTTTTAGAGTTGGTTCTATTATGTGTATTTGCGTGAATTGCCACTATGTAGACCGCTGTGTTACCTACAACGCCGTAGAAACTCAGCACCAACAGCCCCACCTGACAGAAACACCAAATTTTGACCCCAACGAACCTTCCATTAACGTCAATATTCGTACACAGGGCGAAATAATTGAAATGGAATGGGATGTTGTGGGTTGTCTCAGTTTTAAGCAAGAACTAGGTAAATGGTCTAAATTACGCCCAGGTGAATTAGTCCCCACCTAAACTCATGACTTCTCAGTTATTCAAGGCAGATTCTGAAGTGTTGCTGAATACTTCATACTGAAAATCAGCAACACCAAATTTGAAAAGCTTAATTCAGTTGCCCTGAAAAGCCCAAAACAAAAGCTATTTAACTTTCCGTTCCTAAATTCTGCTGTATTATTTATCAGAAAAATATATTTGCATTTACTTTGACAACCATAATCAAACATCTCCCACAGAATAAACACGCCTTAGCCTTGCATACCACAACACCAGAACTTGGTTTGGCAATTAGCAACTTTGCAGATCATCCCCAATCACAAGTTTGGAATTTAGGGCGTGATTTATCTAGTCACATCCATCAATACTTACTGGAAACAATTAAACCGCTAACTTGGACAGATATAGAATTTATCGCCGTTGCTAAAGGTCCAGGTGGTTTTACAGGAACTCGTATTGGTGTTGTCACTGCTCGTACATTAGCACAACAGCTAAAAATTCCAGTGTTTACCATTTCCACTCTAGCGGCAGTAGCTTGGCAAGAATATACCTTATATAACCATTCTATTGCTACTGACAAAACTGAAAATACTTCTCTCCTCCCCAAAAATTGCCAATATCCAGTAATTGCAGTAGAAATGCCAGCACAGCGGGGACAAGTATTCGGCGCTATTTATCAACCCACCCCTGATGATTCTGGCCTTACTGCCTTATTAACAGATACAGTCTTCACACCAACCGCATGGCAAGAAACCCTAGCTAATTGGCATACCAGTTATCAGTTAATTTCAGCTACATCTCATTTAGCCGCTACTGTTAATAGTATTTTGAATTTAGCTTATTTAGATTGGCAGCAAGGTAAAAATCCCCATTGGTCACAAGCTCTGCCTTATTATGGACAGCATCCTGTAGATATTTGAGAATTGGCAAAATTGTCTAAGCTTTACATGGTAAAGCTTGTAGCCGAAAACAGTCCCTGGATTTCTCCATGAAATCACCTCCTC
>NZ_VIKW01000022.1 GCF_009711975.1 Anabaena sp. UHCC 0204 | reverse complement strand
ACGTTGCAGACTAGCATTAGCTTCATTAAGTTGTTCTTGGACAGTATCCCTGCGTAACCTTTTCGTATCTGCATCAGAAGCAGAAATAGCACCATCTTGATATAATTTTTGATATCGTTGATTTTCAGTTTCGGAATTTTTTAATTCCGCTTCCAAACGAGCAATTGTCGCTTTTTGAGTAAAAACTGATCCCCTTAATTCAGCTTCTAAACGAGAAATTGTGGCTTTTTGAGCAGAAATATCACCTGTTTTTGCCCCTGCTGCTACTTGTTGAAAATTAGCTTGATTAACATCTACTTGTCGTTTTGCTTTTTCTAAAGCTGCAAGATTAGGACCATAACTGTCAAGAATTGCTACTACTTGTCCCTTGCGGATTTTGTCTCCTTTTTTGACTAGAAGTTTATCAACTCTTATCCCTGTTTGAGAATTAGGCGCAGATAAACGAATCACTTCTCCTTGGGGTTCTAAACGTCCTAAAGCCGCAATAGCAGTCATAGTAGGTAAGGGGTTAGAAATGCTAGAAGATACTGGAGAAACTGATTTAGAAGTTTCCTGAAAATATAAAAAACTATAGATAGATATTACACCAGTAGCTACAACACCCGCACTTGCGAATATTAGTGGCCACAAACTCACAGGTTTTATGAATGAGTGCTTTTCTTTGTGTACCATAATTTTGTTTTTTAAATTAGGAATATGACAGTAATTCTGACTCTCAAGAAGAGACAGAAAAGCCAGTACACTTGATAGCATCTCCTGACAACTTTTAGTAGCAGTATGATATTTGTAGTAAGATTTTAGTATTCCAACTATATCTAAAGTTCTCACCACAAAAATTAGTTAGTAATTCTGATCAACTAGTGATTAGATAAAATATTTAATGCCTAAACTCTTGATAGGTAATTGGTAATTAGTTGGTAGCTATTACCGATTACCAATATCAAAAGTTTATTTATTTAGGACTACCTCTTTTTCTTTTCTCTTCCGCATAATTGCCAAGTATTCACTGCGCGTTCCATCTACTCGATAATGATCACAAATTTGACACAATTTAAGAAGATCCAAGCGACTGAATATTTTTTGATGTTCAATCCCGTTGTCACTACGCCACCGCCAAAAGGTTGTTCTATCAATTCGACGATTGCTTTCAGGCCATCTTCTCCGTGATAAAAAGTCTACTAATTCATCTTCATAAAATGAGTAACCTTTTGGTAATTTGAGGAGGTCTTCACGTAACTCATTCAGTGGGATGAGTGGATCTAATTCAGATAGTCTCATACCAGCAATTCCTTATAGTTTTTGTAAGTCCAATATTGCAGAAGCCAAATAATGCAATACGATTAAATTGCATGAATTTATGCTGAAAGACTGTATATGATTGACAGTCTAAATTTCCCTGATTTATCACATAGAATAAACTGCTTTTTTCCGAATTTCAAGTTATATGCAACAATTGGGAAACAGGAAAGACAGAAATTAATTAATGGTAATTTCTGCATAAATCCTAGAGGATTTATATAGATGATTTTGCTTTACATATTCTTGATATTGTTTACATGGAAATAGATGTTATTTATCATGTTTTTCATTATCTCAAATTTTCGACTTTAGAACATAAAAAATATTTTTTTAATTCCTTAGATATATTTAGTAGTGACTATTTTTACAAAGACAAGAAAATCTTTCTGGAGATAGATGTAGTAATTGACTATTTAGGGTTAGAAACTATCAAACAATAATTACAGACTAAAACTTATATTTATCTCAATGTAAATTATCTTGTATTTTCAGAAAAATTGTTTTTTTTTGAATATCGTTGATGATTTCTCTCCATATTCACCAGTTGTCAGGAATTCATTCTGAATTTTAATTTAATAATATGCAATACAATACTTATCGGTTAACCCAACCTACCAAAATCGGCGTTGCTGAATTATGGTATGAAATTCAAAAATCAATGATTTCAAACTCTTACTCTCTGTAGACTCTGCGCCTCTGCGTGTTCGCGCAGCGTGCCGTAGGCATAACAAAATCATACTTTTAATCAGCAACGCCCCAAAATCCTTAACCGAACAGTATTGATATGCAATATATATGCAACTTCTGTCAAAATGGCTAAAACTTAGATAATAATTGCTGTAATTGGATAAGCAAATATATTCTTATTTCTTCTGCGACTCTATCAATTTTACATTTGCAAGACTTTTTAAAAGTTGCACGTAAGTTGCCTATGAGTTGTGATAGAGTTGTCACCAAACTAAGGTTAATACAAAGGGCAAATAATTTATTGGCTACAGAATAAACTAGCCTAATCCATATTTAACCGCCACAAGATTCATTGTCTTAATTTATAGCCAATCATCAATTATCCACTTTCTGAGTGTTAGTTTAATGCTGAAAAATAATATATATGGGTTTATTTATTCAGAACTTATCGCCATCATCAAACCTATATTTTTTAGCACTTCTTCACTCAAGTGGATGAAAAATATCAGATTCTAAGCACAAAATAAACTGCGGTTAACTTCTAGATATCCTGAGCAAAATAGTGAAATAAGATCATGGCTGCTTCCAAATTTGAAGCTGCTTTCGCACAGTTGCAAGCTGAAATTAGTAACTGTGAAAAGTCTGTACTCAAGATGATAATGGTGAAAAAGAATATGCCTGATACCACAAAGATGATTAGTGAAATTAATACCAAGTTGCAAACAACTAATGTGGCAATTATTGGGATGGCTTCTATTTTCCCCCAAGCGAAAAATTTACAGGAATATTGGCAAAATATTATTCAAAAAATTGATTGTATTACCGATATTCCTGCTTCCCGATGGCATATAGATGATTATTATGATCCTGACCCCAAAGCACCAGATAAAACTTATTGTAAACGGGGTGGTTTTTTACCAGATATTGATTTTAATCCCATGGATTTTGGTTTACCGCCAAACATTTTAGAGGTGACAGATATCTCTCAATTACTCGGTTTAGTAGTAGCAAAAGAGGCAATGGAAGATGCTGGTTATGGTGCATCTCGCCAATTTAATCATGAACGAACTGGGGTAATATTAGGAGTAGCAATTGGTAGACAATTGGCTGTTCCTTTGGGTGCAAGGTTGCAATATCCAGTTTGGGAAAAAGTCCTGAAAAATAGTGGTTTATCTGATGAAGATAGCCAAAAAATTATTGAAAAACTCAAAAGTGGATATGTGCAATGGGAAGAAAATGCCTTCCCCGGAATGTTAGCTAATGTGATTTCTGGACGCATTGCTAACAGGCTAGATTTAGGGGGAATGAACTGTGTAGTTGATGCAGCTTGCGCGAGTTCCTTGGGTGCGTTGAGAATGGCTATTAGCGAATTGGTAGAACATCGCGCCGACATGATGATAACTGGCGGTGTGGATACCGATAACTCAATTTTTGCCTATATGTGTTTCAGTAAAACCCCTGCTGTTTCCCCTGGGGATAAGGTAAAACCCTTTGATGCTGAGGCTGATGGGATGATGTTGGGTGAAGGTGTGGGAATGCTGGTACTCAAGCGCCTAGAAGATGCTCAACGAGATGGCGATCGCATCTATGCAGTCATTAAAGGTGTCGGTAGTTCTAGCGATGGTAAGTATAAAAGTATATATGCGCCCCGTCCCGAAGGTCAAATCAACGCCTTAACTCGTGCTTATTCGGACGCAGGAGTTTCCCCTGCTAGTGTGGGTTTAATTGAAGCACATGGTACGGGAACGATGGTAGGAGATCCCACAGAATTTACCTCAATTACTGCCGTTTTTGGGGAAAATAACCCGAAAAAACAGCATATTGCCTTGGGAACGGTAAAATCACAAATTGGACATACCAAAGCGGCAGCAGGTGCAGCTAGTCTCATTAAAGCGGCTTTGGCGCTGCATCACAAAGTCTTACCACCTACCATTAATGTTACCAAACCCCATCCCAAACTCGATATTGAGAACTCGCCGTTTTACTTAAATACTGAGACGAGACCTTGGGTAAGTCATCCTACTCAACCGCGAAGGGCGGGAGTCAGCGCCTTTGGTTTCGGTGGTACTAATTATCACGTTGTTATGGAAGAGTACCAACATGAACATCATCACCCTTACCGATTACATCATACTCCACAATCCCTACTGTTGTTTGCCCCTACCCCTTCAGAGTTGCTATCACGTTGTCAACAAATCCAGCAACAATTGCAGACTGAAGGTAAAGAAAAACACTACCAAGAATTGATTACGGAGTGCCAAACCGGGGAAATTCCTGTTAATTATGCCAGAGTTGGCTTTGTAGCTAATAATTTAGCGCAAGCAGAGAAATTTTTGCAAGTTGTCATAGAAGGGCTGAAACACAAGCCCGAAGCCGAATCATGGGAACACCCTCAAGGGATTTACTACCGCCAAACAGGGCTAGATACGACAGGTAAAGTGGTAGCTTTGTTTTCTGGACAAGGTTCACAATACCTAGAAATGGGGCGGGAATTGGTCATGAATTTCCCTTGCTTACGCCAAACTTATAGTCACATGGATAGCCTCCTTTGTGAAGATGGGTTACACCCCTTATCAGCCATAGTATTTCCACAGCCCGTTTTTGAGCAACAACAAAAGCAAATTCAGTTAGAAACATTACAGAAAACTGAATATGCACAACCAGCAATTGGCGTTTTTAGTGCCGGATTATATAAAATATTGCAACAAGCTGGATTTAAACCCGATTTTGTTGCCGGTCATAGCTTTGGAGAATTAACAGCTTTGTGGGTTGCAGGTGTGTTAAGTGAAGAAGATTATTTGTTCTTAGTTAAAGCTAGAGGACAAGCTATGGCTGCACCTGCAAATTCAGATTTTGATGCGGGGGGAATGTTAGCTGTTAAGGGAGATATTAGTCAGATTACGGAAGTAATTAAAAACTTTCCCCAAGTAGCAATTGCTAATAAAAATTCTCAGCAGCAAGTAGTATTAGCTGGGAAAAAAGTTGCAATTAGTCAAGTTCAAGAAGTCCTTAAAAATCAAGGGTTTTCTACTTTTTTATTAGGAGTTTCCGCAGCATTTCATACACCATTAGTATCTCATGCCCAAAAACCTTTTGCCCAAGCTATTGAAAAGGTAAATTTCAACGAAGCACAAATTCCAGTTTATACCAATGTTACAGGTGGATGTTATCCTCAAGAACCCCATGTTATTCAGAAAATCCTCAAAGAACAATTGTTAAATCAGGTATTATTTCAGCAAGAGATTGAAAATATCTATGCTGCTGGTGGTTATTGTTTTGTAGAATTTGGACCCAAAAATGTCCTTACCAACTTAGTAAAAGAAATTCTTAGGGATAAACCCCACATGGCTATAGCTGTAAATGCCAATCATACCAAAAATAGCGATCGCACTCTCCGAGAAGCAATAGTTCAATTACAGGTAGCTGGATTATCTTTGCAAAATCCAGACCCCTATCAAGTCACCACTAAAATTCCCGAAGTTCCTCCCAAAAAAGTTTTAAATGTGCGGTTAAATAGTACCAACATTACTGAAAAAACTCAAAAAGCCTTTGCGAAAGCTTTAGAAAATGATCATCATCTGGAAGTAGTATCTCCCTCGCCCAAACCCATAGTTCCAGAAAATCACCAAATCTCTGTTAACGACAAATTAGATCAAGTTGAAGTTCATCCGCAAAATTATGAAAAGGTTATTCACAGCTTAGAAAATTTTATCGCCGAATTTGGCCGACAACAAAGTGATATTATTCACGTTCATGAACAATCTTTGCAAAATCAAACAGAATACACAAAGGCATTTTCTCAACTAATGCAACAACAGTATTCATTATTAGGAAATACTGAAGTTACAGAACATCAATCCACAACTCAACAACTCGCAATTTCCAGTTCTGAACGGAATATGATGCGGTTTCATGATCATCAAGGTGATACCCTCCGCATTCATGAACAATATCTCAAATATCAACAAGAATACACCCAGCATTACTTTGAACTTCTGCAACAACATTATCATTTATTGACTCCAGAAAACAGAGTCATCAACTATGTAAATCATCCTCAATCCGATCATTTCTCAACCCCTAAAATTATTTCTTCTCCCCAAGTAAAAGAGGAACTCAAAGATGATCAAAAAACCATTACCGTAGTTCCCAAAGCCCCAATTAATATAGATAAAGCTACCCTTAGTCAAACTCTGCTAACCGTCGTCAGTGAAAAAACAGGCTACCCAGTAGAAATGTTAGAACTGTCAATGGATATGGAAGCAGATTTGGGAATTGATTCTATCAAACGGGTAGAAATTTTGGGAGGTTTATTAGAACTGTATCCTGATTTACCTCAACCTAACCCTGAAGAATTAGGTCAATTAAGAACATTGGAACAAATTGCAGAATATATGCAAACTTTAGTTCCAGATACACTGAAACAACAAGTGGAAATATCCACAGATTGTATTACCACAGAGGTATTACTAGAAGTTCCTCAACCGGAATTAATAACATCTACACCTGGAATTCAGGAACAGAAAACAGCAATAGAAATTCCCGAAAATCTAAGTCATATTCTGCTGACAGTTGTCAGTGAAAAGACAGGTTATCCGGTAGAAATGCTAGAACTGTCAATGGATATGGAAGCAGATTTAGGAATTGATTCTATCAAACGAGTCGAAATTTTGGGAGGTTTATTAGAACTATATCCCGACTTACCTAAACCCAATCCTGAAGAAATTGGAGAATTGAGAACTTTAGGCGAAATCGCTGATTATATGCAGCAGCAAGCCCAGGGAATGACTCAGTTATCTCATCAAGAAATAGCAGAGATCACCACCACTACATCCCCTGGAAATATCCGCCGTAGTATTGCCAAATTACAGCAACTTCCCATCCCAGATAGTTTAGAATTTTCCATTCCTGAAAACCACATTGTCTTAATAACTGATGATGGTTCTTCTACTACAGAGAAATTAGCCGAAAGCTTAATAGCTAAAGGTTGGAAAACGGTAATTTTAATTTTTCCTGGGATCCAGTCAACAGTTACAGAAAAAATCAATAGAGTAGTTTTAACTGATTGGTATGAAGACAGCTTACAACAACAGTTAAATCAAATTGCTGATAATTATGGTACTGTAGCTGCATTTATTCACCTCCACCCAGTCAATCAATTAGAAATAGAGAAATCTATTCTTCTTCATGTTTTTCTCATCGCCAAGTACCTAAAAGAACCACTTAATCAAGCCGCAAATTTAGGACGTAGTTGTTTTATTAACGTAGCCCGTTTAGATGGAGAATTTGGATTAGGAGAGACACATAATTTTAGTGCAATTGCTGGGGGATTATTCGGACTTAGTAAGAGTATTAACCAAGAATGGGAAAATGTATTTTGTCGTTCCCTTGACTTAAATCCAGACTTAGATTCAGACACATCTGTAAAACATATTCTTGCTGAAATTCATGACCCCAACTTGTTAATTCAAGAAGTAGGATATAGCAGCAAAGGTAGAGTTACCTTAATTGCCGATTCTACCCCATTAGCAACCACTAATTTTCCCCTACCAATTAGCAAAGACCAAGTATTTATAGTCAGTGGTGGCGCAAAAGGAATCACCGCCCAATGTGTAATTAAAATCGCCCAACAATATCAATGTAAATTTATTCTTTTAGGGCGTTCCAGTACAGAACCTGAACCAGTTTGGACAGAAGATTGCAAAAGTGAAGGAGAATTAAAACAGCGAATTCTAGAAAATTTCCAAGCCCAAGGGGAAAAACCTACACCAATAATGGTACAGAAAAAGTATCAGGTAATTTCCTCACAGCGAGAAATTCATAACACTCTTCAAGAAATTGCCAAAGCCGGAGGAAAAGCAGAATATTTAAGTGTAGATATTACCGACACAGCAATACTAGAATCAAAACTTGCAGATGTAATTGAACGTTTTGGTCCGGTAACTGGTATCATTCATGGTGCAGGAAACCTAGCTGATAAACGCATTGAGAAAAAATCAATTCAGGATTTTGAAAATGTTTATGCAGCCAAAGTTAAAGGTTTGGAAAATCTTCTCCATTGTGTACCAGCAAGTCAATTGCAATATTTAGTTTTGTTTTCTTCCGTAGTTGGATTTTATGGGAATGTAGGACAATCCGATTATGCCATAGCAAATGAAATTCTCAATAAATCTGCCCATTTAATTAAACATAATTACCCCAATTGTCATGTCATGGCTATTAACTGGGGACCTTGGGAAAGTGGCATGGTATCAGCAGAATTAAAGAAAGCTTTCGCGGAAAGAGGAATTGAAACTATTCCCATAGAAACAGGGACACAAATGTTAATTAATGAACTAACAAATGCTAATCAAGATCCAGTTCAATTAGTAATTGGTAGTCCCTTAGTTTATGTTCCTGCTAGTTTATCCCCTGAGTTAAAAACTTATCGGATTAAACGCCGATTAACATTAGCAGAAAACCCATTTTTACATGATCATGTAATCGCTAATCGTCCCGTACTTCCTGCGACTTGTGGGTTATTATGGATGACTAATGCTTGTGAACAACTATATCCTGGGTTTACAGCCTTTAGTTCTCCCAATTTCAAAGTCTTAAAAGGCATAGTTTTTGATCAAACCTTAGCAAGTGAATATATTTTAGAAATTCAAGAACTTGCTAAAACTGAAAATCAGGAAATAGAATTTGCTGTTAAGATTAGCAGTAAGACACCAGACGAAAAAACCCGATATCACTTCAGTACCAATCTGATTCTCAAGCGGGAAATTCCTACACCACCCAACTATGGAAACCTGAATTTTAATCAGGATGAAAACTTCCTGAAAACAAATCAAGAACTTTATCAAATAAATGCTGCTAGTCTATTTCATGGAATCACCTTTCAAGGTGTAAAAGCAGTTCTCAATACCAGCCCCAGTAAAATGACTATTGAATGCTGTTTAGCAGAACCAACAGCACAGCAACAGGGACAATTTCCCGTTCAAACATTCAATCCCTACATAGCAGATGTCCAGATTCATTCCCTTTGGGTTTGGACACAACACTTTCATCAAGTTGGCTGTTTACCATCAGAAATTAAGAACTTTGAACAGTTTGCAAAAGTTCCCTTTGGTGAAACATTTTATGTAACTTGTGAAGTCCAATCAAAAACAGAATCATCAGTCATTACAGATGTGATTACCTATAATCGCCAAGGACAAATTTATAATCGGATGATTGGCGCAAAAGGAACAATTTTACCGAATCAAATCGCCAAATATTAGCTATTTTTCATGCAGAGGTACAGAGAGAGTTTAAGAATTAGAAACTACGCAAAAAAACCTCCTGTTCTCTGCATTCTCTGAAATATACCTTCAATCCAAACGTTTCTCAAAATGGAGAATTATCATGATACCAATGCAACAAAATCAAAAATTAGCAATTATCGGTATGGATTGCGTGATCAGTAATTCATCAACATTAACTAAATTTGAACGTCTAATTTATGAAGGTAAACAAAGTCCAGTTACATCTGAAAATGAGCCATCAACTCCTCTCAATCGAAAAATTATCAATTCTGCTTTAGAAAATGCTAAAATTAAACCAGAAACAACCCTAGCATTAATTACCATTTCTCCCACAGAAGATTCAGCCAAATTAGCTAATTATATCTCTGCTGAATTAGCATTTTTCGCCGAAGAAAAATCTATTTTATCAGCTTTGCATTTAAGTCAAAAATTATTAACTACACAGCAAGTAGAAGCTGTTTTAATTGTAGGCATAGATAAAAATAACCCTCCAGAAATTAACATAGGTGTACATACTTTTAGTTATGAAGAAAACGCTAAAGGCATCATAAAAACAGCAGGTGCAGCCGCAGTAGTCTTAGAACTACATGAAACAGCCAAGCAACAAAACCATTGCATATATGCAGTCATTGATGGATTAAGTGTTGTCAAACATTCTGCACTTCATCCAGAAGCTGTTACTCAAGCTTGTCACAAAGCCTTTCAAATGGCAGATATCAAAGCCGCAGATATTGGTTATTTAGAAGTTGTTGCTAGTGGCATTCCCGACGCAGATACAGCAGAAATTCAAGGTTTAATATCAGCCTATCAGAGTGAGGAAGAAAATCTCAGTTGTGGACTTGGTAGTGTTAAAGCTAATATTGGCAACACACAAGCCACAGCAGGTATATTTAGCATCATTAAAACCGCACTTTGTTTATATCATCGCTATATTCCTGCTGTTCCTCAATGGTGCAATCCTCAACAGCCAGAGATTTGGCGCAGAAGTCCATTTTATGTAGCGACAGAATCAAAACCTTGGTTTTTAGAATCTGGTGCGACTAAAAGAGTAGCGGCGGTAAATATTATGGAGGAAGATAATACTTATGGACATTTAATTTTATCAGAAGAACTTAGCCAAATAGAACGCAGTAGTAAATATTTGGAAGAAATGCCTTATTATTTATTTACTATTGCTGCTGGCGATCGCTCTTCTTTATTAGCACAAATTACTGCATTTCAACAAAATCTTTCAGATTTCTCTTCTTTATCTCAACTAGCAATTCATCATTTCCAACAATATCAAAAGTATCAAAAATCAACCTATGCCTTAGCTATTCTTGCCCGACATCCAGAAGAATTAAACCGAGAGATTGAAAGGGCAATTCAGGGCGTAAATATTGCTTTTGAGACTGGCAAAGATTGGCAAACTCCACTTGGTAGTTATTTTACAGTTAAACCCCAAGGAAAAAAAGGTCATGTTGCTTTTGTTTATCCCGGATCTTTTACTTCTTATATCGGAATAGGAAGAAATATTTTCCGTCTTTTCCCCCAATTGTATGATGATGTTGTAATTAGAAGTGTTTACAATCGAGTCGCTAACATTGAAAAAATTCTCTATCCTCGTAGCATCAATAAATTATCCAAAAGAACATTAGAAACTATCGAACAAAAATTAATAGATGATCCAGTTTCTATGCTGGAATCAGAAGTTGGTTTAGCAGGATTGATGACAGCAATTCTCAAAAATTATTTTCAGATTCAATCCCCTTATGCTTTTGGATATAGCCTTGGTGAAACTAGTATGATGTTAGCACAAGGTATTTGGACTAGCTTCAAGAGTACCAGTGATTATTTGAATTCATCCCCTCTATTTAGAACTCAATTATCTGGACCTAAAAATGCAGTTCGTCAGCATTGGGGATTACCGCTAATTCATGAAGGTAAAAGTGAAGAATTTTGGAGTAACTACATTTTAATATGTTCTGCGTCCCAGGTGCGAGAAGTTCTCAAAAATGAACAACAGGTTTATATGCCTTTAATTAATACACCTGAAGAAGTAGTAATTGCTGGTGAAACTCAAGCTTGCAAAAGAGTTATTGAAACTTTAAAATGTGACGCTTTTCCGACATCAATTAATCATGTAATTCATTGTGAACCAATGCACTCTGAATATGATGAATTTGTCAAAGTTAATACCCTACCCACTCAAACAAATTCAAAAACAACTTTCTATTCTGCCGCAGAATACGCAACCGTCGAAATTGATAGTCATTTAATCGGTAAAAATATTGCCAAGTCCCTGTGCCAACAACTTGATTTTCCTCGTTTAGTCAATCATGTTTATAATGACAACATCAGAATTTTTATTGAAGTTGGTGTTGGCAGTAATTGTAGTCGCTGGATTAGCGAAATCCTCAAACAAAAAGAACATCTGACTGTATCTCTGAATCGTCGAGGTGTAGATGATCATACTTCTATTATCAAAGCATTAGCCAAGCTGTTTAGTCATCGAGTTGAGTTAGATTTATCACCTTTATATTCTCTGCCAAATATCAAATTGGATCAAAATATTCCCGCTAAAAATCAGTCAATTCTACCAAATCCTTCTTTATTTAATTATGAACACAGGCTTAAATCAATTCCTCACTATCCAGAATTACATGATAACAATGCCCGTCTAGCCAAAGCACACGATTTTTTATTGCAGTCCCGTCAAACATCACTGCAACAACTAAGTTTATTTCTCCAACAGCAGCTAGATTTATACAAAAGAATGGTTATACAAGCAAAAACTACAAAGTAGAAATAGTCAAAATTTACAAAATTAGTGGAGGTTAAATAGCGTGTTTAATTCATCAAAGATGTTGAATCAACATCAACTTAAGTTTCCTTATTCAATGAATAACAATTATCAAGCATGGAAAGGTGATTTAAATACCGTATCATTTGATGCAAAAAACATTAAAAGTAAACTGATGAATTTGGATTACCCTTGTTATATTCTGAATAAAGAAGGACTAATTGGTATTAGCAATCAGGGAAGTTTATCCTATGCTATTAATGGTAACAGTAATCAGTTGGAAATGCTTTTATCTGTTCCTGCTATCGGCTTTCATCAATTAGGTGATCCAAGCTTTCTAGAATTTTATGGTGTAAAATATGCTTATGCAACTGGAGCAATGGCTCAAGGTATTGCATCTGAAGAAATGGTTATTGCCCTGGGAAAAGCAAATGTTTTAAGCTCATTTGGTGCAGGAGGTTTATCTCCTTCCCGTGTAGAAACAGCTATTCATAAAATTCAACAAGCTTTACATAACAAACCTTATGCTTTTAACTTACTTCATAGCCCTAGTGAACCAGCTATTGAACGGCGATTAATTGATTTATATTTACAGCATCAAATCCGCATCATTGAAGCCTCTGCATTTTTAGATTTGACTGATAATATAGTCTACTATCGAGCGGCTGGACTCAGTTTAAATTCAGCTAATCAAATCGAAATTAAAAATAAAATCATCGCCAAAGTTTCCCGTCGAGAAGTTGCAACTAAATTTCTCCAACCTGCACCCATAAAAATTCTGTCACAATTAGTTGAAAAAGGATTAATTAGTGAATTACAAGCAACTCTAGCTGCTAAAATTCCCATAGCTGATGATATTACCGTAGAAGCAGATTCAGGAGGACATACAGATAATCGTCCCTTAGTTTGTTTATTACCTTCTATCTTAGAATTAAGAGATGAAATTCAGCGTCAATATGGTTATGAACAACCTGTAAGAATTGGTGTAGCTGGCGGAATTTCTACACCCCAATCAGCACTAGCCGCTTTTATGATGGGTGCAGCCTATATTGTCACAGGTTCTATTAATCAAGCTTGCGTTGAAGCTGGTACTTCTGAATATACAAAAAAGCTTTTAGCTGAAGCAGAAATGACTGATGTAATGATGGCTCCAGCGGCTGATATGTTTGAAATGGGCGTAAAATTGCAAGTTCTCAAACGGGGAACTCTCTTCCCTCTCCGCGCTCAAAAATTATGGGAATTATACAGAAATTATAATTCAATTACCGAAATTCCCCCAGATGAAATAGAAAAGTTAGAAAAACAAATTTTGCGAAAAACAATTGCGGAAATTTGGCAAGAAACATCTACTTATTTATCCCAACGTAATCCAGAGAAATTAAGTAAAGCAACTAACAATCCTAAGCTAAAAATGGCGTTAATATTTCGCTGGTATTTAGGATTATCTTCTCGGTGGTCTAATACTGGAGAAAAAGGTCGGGAAATAGATTATCAAATCTGGTGTGGTCCAGCAATGGGTAGTTTTAATAATTGGGTACGTGGTTCTTATTTAGCTGATATCAATAATCGTCGAGTAGTGGATGTAGCTGATCAAATTATGACAGGAGCAGCTTATTTATATCGCATTCAAAATTTAAAAGTTCAAGGTTTACAAATGCCAGAAGAATACAGCCAATATCATCCACAAAGTTTGTAGTTAGCACTTGAGTGCTATAAGTGAGGGATAAATCCCTCACTACCAACAATTTTGAAAATTCTCATTTAGCCAAAGGTGATCAATATGGCTGTAAATAGAAAATTGGGACATATAGAACAAACAATGGAAATTTTGAATCACCGGGCTAAAACATGGAATTTAGTTACTATTAGCCGGATTAAAGGAACTATTGAAGATACAGTTTTGAAACAGTCTTTAGAGATGATTCAATCTCGTCATCCTGCGCTAAATTATCACATTATTAATTTTAGAAATTCCTACTATTTTCAGTCCGCAGGTACAGGAAAACTTCCTTTTCAACTTGTTAATATTGTGGATATTCATGAATGGGAAGAAGTTGTTAATGCAGAAATGAATCAGGTAATTGATAGTAGTAAATATTTAATGAGAGTTGTACTTGTAAAAGTAGAAAATCAAGAAAATATTAATTATCTAATTACAACTACTCATCATGCAATTACCGATGGTTTGTCAAGCATCCAACTGCATTCAGAAATTTTAACTTATTGTCATAAAATTACCGCGGGTGAGTCAATTAAAGCCGTTACTAAGTTAGAAGCTCTACCCCCAATTGAAAAATTGTTACCTGCTTGGACAAATAGTTTCCAAGGAAAGATAGGTAGAATTTATTTACTATTAAAGATTGCATTTAAAAAATACTGGAATCAACCAAAAACATTACCAGTAGAAAAGTATGTTCCCATTTCTCAGCGTCGTTGTGAAATTATTCACAGACAATTGAATCAAAAATCAACACAACAGTTTATTCAGCAATGCAAACAGGAAAATACTACAGTACAAAGTGCTTTATGTGCAGCCTTACTGTTGACAGTATCTAGGCAACTTATAAAAAGTACAGAAAATAATATCCAAGTAAGTTGTTTATCATATTTGGATTTAAGAAGACGCTTACAACCTGCAATCAGCGAAGAAAATATGACAGTTTTAGCAGGCTCTTTAATGGGATTTTATAAAATTACAAATAACATTTCTATTTGGGAGTTAGCTCGGCAAGTACAAGATACTTTAACTAGACAAATTAAACAAGGAGAGATTTTTCAAATGATATCTTTAGCTAAACAACTTATAGATTTCTCTTTGTTATTCCCAAATCAAGTATCTGCTACGGTTTCTGTTTCTAATGTTGGTAAAGTCAAGATTCCTCATCAGTATGGGGAATTAGAAATAGAAGAAATTAGTTTTGCTGGTTCTCATGCTTTATCAGCAGGAATGTTTATTGTTCATGCGGCTACATTTCAGGAAAAAATGAACCTAAATTTTGTATTTTCTCAACCTTCACTTCAGCGAAAAACTATGGAAAACATTGTTGATCATTGTATTTCTTATATTCGGGAAATCTCATTCCCTTATTTAATAACTGGAGGTACATAAATGAGCAATAATCTTTCCAATCAGGATAATACCACTAAAATTCAAGCTTGGTTAGTTGCGGAAATATCCTCTTTACTAGGGGTTGTACCCGAAGAAATAGATATTCGTGAACCTTTAGATAGCTATGGTTTAGACTCAGCACAAACTATGATTATAGCTAGTAAAGCCGAAAAATTTCTGGGATTTAAATTATCACTTATCCATCTTTGGTATTACCCTACCATTGAAGAACTTTCTCTCAGACTATCTGAAGAATTAGAAGATTTACAGTCAGATATTATCCAGATGTAACCTCTACAAATTCTGTTTAATTTCTGACAAGTATGTTAGTTTTTCCTCCTTGATTATTGGGACACTTTGCCAGATTAGGACAACCCTAATTTAGCTAGGTGTCCTCTTTCCTAAGTTCTTATTTTCAAACAAGAGAGATTTAGTTATGAACGCAGCAGAAATTTTAGCAAAACTAACTCAGCAAGGTGTAGTATTTTGGGCAGAAAATAGCAAACTGAATATTCGTTCTCCCAAGGGAGTAATTACTCCGGAAATACAGTTAGAAATATCTACATATAAAGCAGATATTTTGGCATTAATCCAGGAGATGAATGTTTCTTCTAAAGTTGCCAATGAACCATTAATTCAAGGAATTAGTTTACAAACTATTGGTAAATTAATTGGTGGTTTTTCTGGAGAATCACCCGCAGGATACCAACCCCCAATTATTAATCCTAAGTTCATGGCTGAAAACTTAAAGGTTACTTTTAGACCTTTACCTAATAATTATCATAATCAGGTTATTATTCAATTTCGCCAAAAATTATCGTTTTGTCTGCAAAAATATGGTGTAAAGGTCATACCTTGGAAAGAAGCAACGACGGAATTACAACACAAAATTAAAATTCCCATTATTAATTCATATCAATCTTTTAAAATCCAAGGAGTCAGATCAGATATTGATGCGGTAATAGATGTAGAAAGACCGAACTCATGGTTACGAAAAATAGGAATATTTGTAGCAGAAAATTGGTATAAACTATCTTATAATTGGCTCAAAGAAAAACAACAAATGTCTGTTGTTCAAATTGCTAAATTGAGTAGCTGGGCTGAGGATCATGCGGCTAAATATGTTGAAGATCCTACTAATACACAAGTAATCATTCTGACTGACATAGATCATAAATTTGTGAGTCCACTTACACCTTACACAGAAAAAATCCGGATTGGTATCAATACACTAATTAAGACTTTCTCGGAAATTGTGATCGGTGTATCTAACGAAAAAATTTCTATTCTCAATATGAATCTTTCTGATTCTAAGTTTGATCAATATGAAATTGAAGATTTTGTTTTAAAATCACTTATACCTAAAGTATTTGTGCCTATTACTCCATTGTTAATTAGTCGCTTTGAAGTAGGGGAATATAATCCTCATTTATCAAGTTATGCTCATAATTTAGTCAAGTTAGGGCAAGAATTAGCATCTACCGGTTTATTTCCCAGCGGCTTTAAATTAGCTGATGTTATTAAGAGAAAATCCCATAGAGATATTGTTGATGTAATCGTGAATGGTAGAACTGGGGTATCTTACGGTTTTGTAGCTTATGCTGAACCTCCTCATTATGTAGGTAAACCAGAAATTACTTTTGATGAATGGGAGACTTTATTACCTGTAGTTGGATTTAGTAGTGAAGAACTTCGTCAAAATGCGGAAGGTAGACGTTATATAAAATTGAATATTAATGCAGAACAAAGATTTAAGCAAATACCTGATATTTGGTTAGTTAGTTCTCGTTCTGGTGGCAATAAAACAGATTTAAATATTGATTGTGATATTCTTCGCATCGGTTTACAAGATAAGTTGCATTTGCAACTACCATTAGAAAGTCAATCAAAGAAGGTAGATATTAAACCTTCTTATGATATCTATGTTATGTTGGCTATTAGTTTAGGTGCGGCTCTATACACGCCCGAATTAATTGCCAATGGAGCGCCCATAGTTCACTTTCATGGCTATCCTGATTTTGATTGGTTTCAAGAAAAAGAATACTGTGTTGGGGTGAATAATCCTTCTGTGCCTTGTGGTACGTATGAATCCGGAGTTTTCAATTTTTTAGGTATTGCTAATTTAGATAATCAAATAATAAATAATGTGAATTTAATTAGTTTAGTAGAACCAGATCATGGTACAAACTTTATTGCCCACGATTTAGAGTATTTAATCAGTAGGTTAAAAACTGGGTGCTTAACTGGACAAATTGAACTCGGTGGTAAACATTTTCCTTCTCTGAAAAATAGGTGATAGACAAGGGGGCAGGGGGAAACAGCGACAGCTATGCTCCTGCGTCCTAAATTCTGCTATATGCCGGCTGGATAAATGTCCATCTTTGCGCCATTAAGGGAGAATTATGGCAGGATGGAAAGAAGCCCGTGCAACACCCCAGAAACTTAGGTTTGATCACCGAAGATAAAAAAGGGTGGTATTCCTGGTGGGAAACTGTTAATAAGATTCTTAGTTTCCCATTGTCAACACAAATGTTGGCGGAAGGGATGTATTATGCTTTGAATGTTAGTTAATCGCGGAACACTCTATATATACTCCCAACCTTGACTAGGAAATGAATCCAGAAAACTCAGAAACTTACATAAATCATCCAACTTGGGGTTTACTCTATAGGATCTGTATGGTTGATGAGAACCAGGATCTGTTTACCACACTCTATGCCCAACGCTTATTTTTTCTGGTGACAAATGATCTGAAAGTCCTGAAATTTCAGCCTATTGGCAGGACTGAAGCGAGAATGATGCTGGAAAATCGTTTACGTACTTTGCGCCGCAGTGGTAACTCCCAGGAGTACGAGCAACTTCAAAGTGTTTTCCAGCGTACATTCCAATGAGTAGTTCAATTAGCGATCGCTCCGATTGCCTTAGACACCGCCTTGCTAATATTCGCGCCTCACTACCACCTACAGTGAGGTTGATTGCTGTTACTAAAAGAGTATCTACTGAATTGATGCGGGAAGCTTATGCCGCAGGAATTCGTGATTTTGCAGAAAGTCGTATCCAAGAAGCTGCCAGTAAACAAGCCGAGTTGCAAGAACTATCGGATATTACCTGGCACTTAATTGGACATTTACAAACTAATAAGGCCAAAAAAGCCTTAGAACTATTTCCATGGATTCACTCCGTTGATAACTTGCCGCTGGCACAACGCTTAAACACTCTAGCTCAAGAACTCGGAGTGAATCCAAATGTCTGTTTACAAGTCAAAATTCTCCCTGATGCGAATAAATCTGGTTGGATGATTCCAGAATTATTCGCTGACTTGGCAGCACTCAATCAATGTCAAAATTTACAAATTCAAGGTTTGATGACAATTCCCCCTCTAGGGTTAGAGGATGAAGAAATATTGAATGTGTTTAACCGGACTAGTGAATTAGCGCAAGAGATTCAATCACAACACTACTCCAATATTACAATGCAGCACTTATCCATGGGGATGTCTGGAGATTACCAGTTGGCAGTGCAAGCCGGAGCAACGATGGTAAGATTAGGTACAATTTTGTTTGGTCAACGCTCTTAGTTATGACTTTTGCTATGGTGATGGACAAGATGATTGACAAGAGTTTGAGAAGTTATATTGCCCAGTATTGATAATTGTCAAAAAATATAATACCCTTATCAGTAATCCTTAATTGCAAAGGTGGGACGACCATCTTTATTTTTAATGATCCTTAGGCTATAATCTTAACTCATTGTTACAGATAGGTTAATGTGCAGGCATTAACATCAATATCTGTTTATCATTGATAACTTTTACTAGAGGCTACAATCAGTAGTAAAATTGCTACGTCCAGCATCTACTATAGTTATGACTACTGCCTATAAGTGACGTTAATGTAACTTGTAGTCAGAAAAATTAGGGGAACTTTAATCCGGGAGCGTACAACATGAGCAATATATTTTCTAAACTCAGGGACTTTGTGGGTTTGAATGAGCAGGTAGAATACGAATACTACGAAGAAGAAGCTGATTCAGCCGATAGTTATCAGAACATCTATCAACAAGACAACTCTCAACCAGCCCCACAGGAAACTACTCCTCCTAATCGGCGTTGGCGGGAAAATCCACCTACAACTACTGATGAAGTAGCAGCAACAGTATCTAAACCTATGAGTAATGTTATTGGTATGCCAGGCGCAATTAATGGGATCTCCGAAGTTCTAGTCCTTGAACCTCGCACATTTGAAGAAATGCCCCAAGCGATTCAAGCACTGCGCGAGCGCAAATCAGTAGTATTAAACTTGACAATTATGGACCCCGATCAAGCTCAACGAGCAGTTGATTTTGTAGCTGGTGGTACTTATGCTTTAGATGGACATCAAGAACGGATTGGCGAAAGCATCTTCTTGTTTACCCCCAGTTGTGTGCAGGTTAGCACCCAAGGCGGCTTAATACATGAAGTCCCTCAACCAGCAGCCCGTCCTGTTCGTCCCGCAGCTACAGCAACTCCAACTTGGGGAAATGAAGCGACTCGGATGGCACAGTAACGGTAAATTAGTCATTAGTTCATAGTTTTAAATCCCCAATTAATTGTATTCGCAGTAGCGTCTCGTAGAAAAGGATGATTAACTATTGATAATTGACCACTAACTAATGACTAATGAAAATGAATATAAAATTTGGCTTAATTGGCGGTGGGGTAATGGGAGAAGCTCTATTATCCCGCCTTATTGTTAGTAGTATTTATCCAGGCTCAGAAATTATAGTCAGTGAACCCCAGGCTTCACGGCGAAGTTATTTAGAGCAGGAATATGGGGTAGTTGTGACAGCGGATAATAGCTTAGTTTTAGAAGAAGCCCAAACAGCGGTGATGTTAGCTGTCAAACCCCAAATATTTACTGCTGTAGCTCAAGAGTTAGCAGATATTCTCCCCAGAGATAATTCACCTGTGATCATTTCGATACTGGCGGGTGTAACGTTAAAACAATTAGAAGCGGCTTTTCCCCAAGTCCCAGTAATTCGCGCTATGCCTAATACCCCCGCTACAGTGGGAGCAGGAGTCACGGCGATTTCTCTAGGTGCTTAT
The DNA here is from genome assembly GCF_009711975.1 of Anabaena sp. UHCC 0204. Lineage (GTDB taxonomy): Bacteria > Cyanobacteriota > Cyanobacteriia > Cyanobacteriales > Nostocaceae > Dolichospermum. The sequence continues at coordinate 75,565 of NZ_VIKW01000022.1, read as the reverse complement.
ACTCACCCTCATCATCAAGAAATAGCACAACAGATTTTTGCCGCCGTGGGAGAAGTAGTTGAAGTCTCTGAAACCTTAATGGATGCGGTGACAGGATTATCTGGTAGTGGACCGGCTTATGTGGCATTAATGATAGAAGCCTTAGCCGATGGGGGTGTTGCTGTTGGTTTACCCAGAGCGATCGCTCAACAACTAGCTTTACAAACTGTTTTAGGAACAGCCACTCTTTTACAAGAAACAAAAATCCACCCCGCTGAACTCAAAGATAGAGTCACCAGTCCCGGTGGTACAACCATTGCCGGTGTCAGCGCCTTAGAAAAAGCCGGCTTTCGTTCCGCCCTCATCGAAGCCGTCAAAGCCGCAAAAGAACGCGCTCAGGAATTGGGAAAAGGGTGATAGGTGAGGTTATTTATCCCAATTCACCAGTTAATCTTGATTTATTAAGCGCAGGCGGACTTCATTCCGCCTTATTTGATTTGTGGCGTTGCTGATTGAATGTATGAATTAGCCTCACGCAAAGGCGCAAAGGCGCAAAGAATTAAGAGTTAAAGAAATCTAATTTTTAAATTTCATACTCTGATTCAGCAACCCCTAAAAAAGCATTAGGACTTACGCAATAACTCTCTGAAACTCTTCTTTCTCCGTGTCCTCTGCGTCCTCTGCGGTTCGTTTCTTCATAATTTTGCGTAAGTCCTGAAAATTTACTTTTTCAGCAAGTTCTAATTACAAATCTGCAAAATTACGAGTATAGACTTTTTGATTATAATCCTGCCATTGTTGATGTGATGATTGAGGAAATCCAGTTAAAGTTGCTGATTGGATATATTCCATAAATGGACGACGCAAATGTTCATAGTTTGCGAAAGCTTCAGTTATAACTGGCAAATTATCCCAATCATGATTTTTAGCAATTTTAGCAATAAGTTTGGTAATTGTTAATGCGTCTTCTAAGCCTTGATTTGCTCCTTGAGCCATGAAAGGAGGCATTCCATGAGCAGCATCTCCAATTAAGACAACGCGTTGTTGATTCCAAGTTGGTTCAATGGTGGTAGAATTGGATTTATTAATAACATGATGAATGTAGTAGGGACGCTGCTGTATATTAGTAGCAGGAGAGAGATTCACTAACTGTTTGAGGGAATCAGGAAAGCCAGCTTTTGCTATTTCTTGTTGAGCTAGATTTAATAAATCAGTTCCAGTTTTCCCTTGTATGGAATCTAGAGGTACAGGTAAATGGAGAATATATGCAAATTGATTATTTCTGCAAAATAACATCATCCTTAATCTATTTTTAAAATCAGAATTTGCAGATATTTGATCATTGCTAATGGTGACAATTGCGGAATCTTGTAAAAATCTGGATTCTATTTCTGTTTGTATTTCTTGTGATATTCCAGTTATTCCTCGACAAGATATAGCTGCAAATCCAGAATATTCAGGTTTAGCAAAAGCGGAGTTAGGACTATTTTGATAAATTATTTGCCGAACTGTAGAGTTAATTCCATCTGCACCAATAATTAATTTAGCGCGGAAAGATGTTGTGGCTAATGTTGGAGAAATAGAATTTATATTTTCTGGTGAATTATCATCAGAGTTTTGATTTTCTAGCCAATAAGCATAGGGGTTAGCTGCGACGCTGGTATCAGAGATACAATCTATTCGCACACAGTTAATTTCAGGTTCATCTATAACATTAATACAACGATGATTAGCTTTAACTTGTGCTGGGGGAAGAAGATTTCTCAGGGTGTTTTGCAATTCATACCAAGGTATGGATACTCTACCTTCACCATATTTTTGAAACCAGGTATCAAAACTGAGAGGAATTGAGCGAATTAACTGTCCTTGGAGATTTTTATAAGACCATACAGGAGAAGTTTTAACAGTGTTTTCCTGATTAGGTGATATGGCAGATTGTTTTACTGCTGTATAGGCATTAATATCTAAATATTTGAGAGCTTTCAATCCATTCGGAAGCAGATCCAATATTTGTCCAACTGGACGAAAGGCACGAGTTTGATCAATGACTAATATATTTTCTATACCGCGTTGGTATAAACCAATAGCAGTTGCTAAACCAATTGGTCCAGCACCAACTATGACTACATCGTAGATTTTTTGAGTTTCAACTGTGTCTTGATAATCTAAGATCATGAGGTTTGAATTTGTACAAAGTTATTAATAATTGCGGTGAGGTTTTTTGTCTGTGGCAATTATTGTTAAACTTAATCTAACTTATTTTTACATAAGTTAAGAACGACGGGCATTTAAGCAACACCATTCTTTTCTTTTCCAAAGAGTGGCGACAATCCAACCGTTTTGTTCTAAGGCATCAGCAACAGCTTTGGATTGTTCTAATAAAATACCACTGAATATACCCCAGGTGCTAGGTTTGGTAATTGTGGTCATTTCTGGGAGTAATTCAATAATTACATCAGCTAAAATATTGCAAACTATTCCATCTACGGGTTGATCAATTATTTTCCGTACCATGTCTACACTACCCTCAATGGGGATTAAAGAATCTGGACGGATATCATTAAGGGCGCGATTACTAAAAGTGGATCTGACTGCTAGGGGATCATTATCTACGGCATAGACTTTACCAGCACCTAATAATATCGCCCCAACGCCTAGAATACCTGAACCACAACCAATATCAGCAATGATTAATGGTTCTTTTTTGTCTTCTGCATTCATGAATGATTGGGGAACTTCACTGAATCGCATTTCTAGGGATTCCAAACATAATTGGGTAGTGGCGTGATTACCCGTACCAAAAGCGACACCTGGATCTAGACGAATTACCAAGCGATCTAAGGATTCAGGTAAAGGTAGCCAAGCGGGGTTAATGAGAAAGCGATCGCCTATTTCTTCCGGTTGCCAATGTTGTTTCCAACTGCTAGACCAATCCTCTTCGTCAATTATGTGCCAATGTAATATGGGACTAACTAATCCTATACACAGGGCATCTTGACGCAGCCGGAGTGACAAGGCGGCCAAATCTAATAATTGTGTTTGAAAGCTCGGTAAATAGGCTTTAACTAATAAAGCATTACCTTTCATTTCCACTGCTGTACCACGACAGCCAAAGTTTTCTAACCGCCAAAATATAGAATCTTCTAAATCTGGTTCAGATAAAATATTTAGTTCCCACCAAGTATTTGCCATAGAATTTTATATCGCAGATTTTATATTTTAGATAGGTAAAAACAATGATTTTTATGATTAGGATGAATTTTCTAATTCTCAAATTATTTAATTATCCTAATCAAATAAATCACCAAAATCACAGTTAAAGATGTATTTTCTAATTCTCCAATTATTGAATCATCTTCATCAAATCAAACTCAAAAATCACCATTAAAGAGTGACTGTATAAGCGTCTCGAATCCCTGATACTTTTTTGATTTCCTCTAAAATGCCATCGGGTAAAGGATCATCAATGCTCAAAGCCATGACAGCATCACCACGGACGATTTTTCGCCCTACCTGCATACTGGCAATATTGACATTAAAGCTGCCCAGTAAAGAACCGAGTTTACCAATAATACCTGGCATATCACGGTGCAGAGTGAACAACATATATTTGCTAGGGGGGACGTTAATAGGGAAACCGTCAACGTCAGTGAGGTGAATTTCTTTATCACCCAATAAAGCACCAGTAACAGAATGTGTACCTAATGTTCCTGTGGCTTGGAGATGCAATGAACCTGAATAATCTCTTGTTGAGGCATCCCGTGTTTCAATAACCCGAATACCCCTTTCCTTAGCTTCTATGTTGGCGTTGACATAATTTACCCGTTCCCGCAGGGCTTGGTAAAGTAGTCCTTTGAGGGCTGCTATAACTAAGGGTTGACTTTTGTTAGTTGCTAGTTCCCCTTGTAGTGTAACATTAAGTGTTTCTACTCTGCCGCCTGTGAGTTGACCAACTAAGTTACCCAAGGTTTCGGCTAATTCCATGTAGGGCTTCAATTCTTCTAAGATATCAGGACCAAGGCCAGGAATATTCACAGCCGAACGGGCAGGTAGTCCTAATAACACATCCCGAATTTGTTCAGCTACATCTATGGCTACATTAACTTGAGCTTCAGCGGTGGAAGCACCGAGGTGAGGAGTGAGAATGACTTCTTTGCCAAGCGATCGCAATTCTGATTCACCTAATGGTTCGGAATCGAATACATCTAAGGCTGCCCCAGCAATTACACCATTTTTAATTGCCTCTGCTAAAGCGGCTTCATCAATAATGCCACCACGAGCGCAGTTAATAATTCTGGTGGTGGGTTTCATTAACGCCAAAGTTTTAGCGTTGATTAAGTTGGCAGTTTCGGTGGTTTTGGGAATGTGCAAGGTGATATAGTCAGCTTGCTGGAATAACACATTTAATTCCACCAATTGACAACCCAGTTGTTCGGCTCTTTCTGTGGAGATAAATGGATCATAAGCTAGGAGTTTCATGCCCATTGCTTTAGCTACAGTAGCAACGTGAGAACCAATTTTTCCTAACCCGACAACGCCCAGGGTTTTTTTGTATACTTCTGAACCAACAAAACTTTTACGATCCCACTCACCACGTTTCACTGAAGCGTTAGCATCAGGAACATGACGAGATAAGGATAACATCATGGCTAAGGCGTGTTCGGCTGCGGCAATTGTGTTACCTTCGGGGGAATTAACGACGACAATCCCTTTACGAGTAGCTGCGGGAACATCAACGTTATCCACACCCACACCAGCACGACCAATAATTTTTAATTTTGTGCCAGCTTCTATAATTTCTTGAGTAACGCGAGTTCCAGAACGGATCATTAGTGCATCATACTCACCAATGATGGCTTTAAGTTCATCTGGCTTGAGGCTGGTGTTGACATCAACGGTGGCCACTTGGGAAAGAATATCAATACCAACTTGATCAATTGGATCGGAGACAAGAACCTTGGACATAATGACTTGATTTTGATTGACAGGGTTTGCTGTGCAAGACTTTTTAGTTTAGTCTTTATCTGTAGCAATTCAGCAAAAATTATCTGTTTTTTCATCAATGCCCAGAGGATAATGCTCCCTGAAGCCTGTTACCTTGTCTCTACCAGTCAGTTTAAACTCAACTTGGAACTGCAACAGGACTTACGCAACTGGCACATTGGTTAAGATGGGTTAGAAGATATAAGCGATCGCTCACATCCCTACAAAGCATTTGACAAAAATTGACAATATTTGCCATAATTAAAGAATCAGAAATATAAAAACTTATTAGCTATGACTACAGTAAATATTTCTCTTCCCGATTCTATGCGGGAATTTATCAATGAACAGGTTGCAAAAGGTGGCTATAGTACCACAAGTGAATACATTCGACATTTGATTCGTCAAGAGTTAGAAAGGGTGGCACAAGTACGACTAGAAACATTACTATTAGAAGGCTTAGATAGCGGTGAAGTAATTGAGATTACGGATGAGTGGTGGGAACAAAAACGCACTCAGCTTCTTGAGAGACTTCGCAAATAAAAACAATGACTAGACGAATTGTAATTAGACCAAAGGCTAGTCTTGATCTTGATGAACAGTTTGCCTATATTGCTGAGAATAATTTCAATGCAGCATTGAGTTTTTTTGATGCTACAAGGCAGACCTTTTCCCAATTAGCACAACTACCTGGTATTGGTGGTATTTATAATGCTAAAAATCCACGTTTAGTTGGTTTGCGGAAGTGGGGAGTTAGAGGATTTGAAAAGCATCTAATTTTTTATTTAGAAGGGGATGAGTATATTGAAATTGTGCGGTTAATTCATGCTGCACGGGATATTTCGCAGATTTTAGCAGAAGAAGAATAGTTATAGTTATAAGCTATCGGCTAATGCTTCCCAAAGTTCAGGCATAGGTTCATCAAAATCACTAGCAATGGTAATAGGTTTTCCTCTCAGTGGGTAATTCTTTGTAGTTTTTGTCTCTTGTGAAATAAGATCAATGTTTCCTGATTTAAATTCTAAGAACTCGATAAATTTAATTACTTCATTGCGCTGTTCAAGAGGTAATTTTTTGATTTTAGCGATCGCCATTTCTAATGTGATCATTTATTTCTCCTGGAAGTTCAAATTATTTCTATTTTAGCAGGCGTTCTCCTTCCCACACCCAAACAAGCGAACTGACAATTCAGCGTTTGCGCGATGCCTGCGCCGAGCGTAGCTATCGCACATCCCCACGTCCGCAAAAAGGGACTTACATCCCATCATCCGTGAGTCATTTCATTTAAAGCAGTATTAATTATTTCTTCACTAACTCCATGATGTTTTAAATTTTCAATAAAAGTAGAAATTCCTTGATTACGACTTTCTAAATAATATAAAATTGCGGCAATGGGCGATGGAGGTTCAATAGGATCATTTTGTTGTTCATAAACTTCTACTAAAGTCGTTAAAATATCTAGTTTTTCATATTCTGGTGTATTAGGTTCAGCCTCAAATATTTGTTCAATTTCTCTTAAAGCTTGTTGATAATCTGCTTCTGTTCTAATCGGTTTCAAATTCATAATATTAAACTTCCTTAATTTGCTATATTGCTTTAACGAGCATTACAAGATTTGCGATCGCTATCATGATCAGGATATTGCCAAGAATAAGCAAAATGACTAACTCCCTGGATTTGCGGAGCTAGTTGGCGTAATGCTTGCATTTGTACTTCTAAAGAGGGACGATTACCAATTGATGCTCCCCACTTACCAGCTAAAGCAGGAATAATTTTTGTCCCTGGTTGCGCCATGCTCAAAACCCGTTGCACTTGGGAAATAATACAATTCCCATTCCCACAAGTCGCATAAGCCATGGGATGCCATTCTAAGTTACTGGGAAATTTATCCCAAGGTTGCAAACGAGAATCATATCCTTGGCCTAAAGCTTGATTAGCTTCTGGGAAAAATACGACTCCACCAGGAATACCTTGTTGTTCTCCTGGATAATTTGCTAAAGCCACAAAATCTAAGATTCCTTGCATAGCGTGAGCAACGGTGAATAACCATAAATCCAACTGCAAAATCCGTTGTTTCTCTACTAAAGAAAGTAGAGATTTTTGTGTTTTTGGGGGAATACGTCCTTCCCACATTGGTTCATCTTCTTGGGGATAGCGTTTATCAACTTCTGCAATATCTCCAGCACTCACATATCCCTTAGTTAAAAAGCGGCGAATTAATTCCAAACCTTTGTAATTCTGGGCGCGGCGAAATAAAACTTCTTGGGTAGCAGGCGTAAATAGCCATAAATCATGAACTTTGGTGGCGATAGAATTAGTCCCAGATTGGCGAGGATAACGCACATAATCAAAGAGGATACCATCTGGACGACGGAGTACCACTTGCTGCACCAGGCGATAGTAATCGGTTTTCGCTTGGGTATTATAGGGATCAATGAAGACTTGTGAACCATCTTCAACTACAGATAAACTGGTTTGATTTTTACCATTGCGAGCGATCGCTTCTTGTCTATCTGGACGTTGAGCATAGCTATAACCAAAATGATTAGTAAACATCCAAGCATAAACTTTTAAACCCCGTTGTCTGCCTTTTTGAATGGCTGTGGCTAACAAATCAACTTTTTCCGCTCCCTTTGTCCGAATTACAGATGGCCAAACTGTGGGATTATTCGCTGCTGGTAATAGTACCCGGCCATCATAAAATACTTCCAAATAAACTTGGTTATATCCTTGGTTGACAATGCGATCCATGATGTGATCAATTGCTCCCGGCTTGGTGTCACAAGGATACAAGCGCAACCACAGAGCTTGGGTTTGTGGCCAAATCTGAGTACGGCATTTTTGTAATTCCTGTGAATGCTGTTTAATTAGTTGTTGGTAACGATTTTCTGCCTCTTTATTACCTTTAAGTGCTAATAGCCTAAATTTTTCTTTTTCTTGAATAATTTTTGATGATACCCGACAATCTTGCTTATTTTGGGCAATGGCGGGTTGATTTCCTAAGTTAAAAATCAATAAAGTATTACTAATAATTATGGTAAATAAATTTTGCCAGGAGCAGATTATTCTGAAAAGTTTCCAGGAATGATCAGACATGATAATTAATTTTGAATGTATGATGGAATAGCTTAATTAGAACTTCTAGGGTTGCTAAATTCAGGTATGAAATTTGCTTGAATTTTTAAATTTCTTATCTTTGCGTCTTTGCGTGAGGCTAATTCATACTTCAACTATGCAACACCGAATTTCTTAATCCATGAATAAAAAGCAGGCTAGGCCTGCTCGTAAGGAAATTTATATTTAATTTCAGTTTTGAAAAAATCATCTTTGAGATATAGATTAAGCACCACGTCTTAATGCTGCTTCTACTTGCTTAAACTCAGAATCTAACCGTTTTTTGAGTTTTTCGGGAACAGGACGATTGGGGTAAGAACTGTAATGTCCCGCTAAAGAGTTGAGGGCGGTTCGCATTGTTGTAAATGAACTAAGAGTAGTGATAGAGTTATTCCGCTGGTAGCGAGCCGAAAAGTCATTAATTTTTTGACGTGCTTCTGCTTTCAGGGCGGCTTTATCGGGGGAATCTTGTGGTAATTCTATCGCTTGTCTCAAAATATTCACTACAGCTAAGGTATCTTGACGATAATCCCCAGTTAAGCTATCTGGACTACCATTACAACCAACTAAGCCAATCACTAGAACTAAGACTAGAGAAAGTAGACGCGACCAATAGCTTTTCATAAGCATTAAGTAAAAAAACAAGTAAATCACTGTTTATCCTATCTTGGAATTGAAATTTTATTCTTCAGGCATTAAGTAAATTGACTTTTTGTTAACTTAGGATGCGTATTTTATTTGCAGTTAGTAGTAATTCTCTTCCCTTTTCAATTTAAGATCATTAGCGCGGTATTTCCAAAAATTGAGGAAAATGAGATGAGTTTATTAAAAGATCAGGTTGCAATTGTCACAGGTGCATCACGAGGAATTGGCAGAGCGATCGCTATCCAACTAGCATCTCAAGGCGCAAAAGTAGTTGTTAACTACGCTAGTTCTAGCACAGCAGCAGACGAAGTAGTAGCAGAAATCACAGCAGCAGGAGGAGAAGCTGTAGCTCTCCAAGCAGATGTTTCTCAAGAAAATCAAGTAGATACACTCATTAAAAACACCTTAGAAAAATTCCAGCGCGTGGATATCTTAGTTAATAATGCAGGTATTACCCGTGACACCCTCCTATTAAGAATGAAGTTAGAAGAATGGCAAGCAGTCATAGACCTTAATCTAACTGGTGTATTTTTATGTACAAAAGCAGTAAGTAAAATTATGCTTAAACAACGTTCCGGGCGGATTATTAATATCGCTTCTGTTGCGGGACAAATGGGCAACCCTGGACAAGCCAACTACAGCGCCGCCAAAGCAGGAGTAATTGGCTTTACCAAAACCGTTGCTAAAGAACTTTCTTCCCGTGGAATCACTGTAAATGCCGTTGCTCCTGGTTTTATTACCACCGACATGACCAGCGATATCAAAGCCGAAGGCATTCTTCAATTCATCCCACTAGGGCGTTTTGGTAAACCCGAAGAAATTGCCGGCATGGTACGCTTCTTAGCATCTGATCCCGCAGCAGCCTACATTACAGGACAAGTCTTTAACGTTGATGGTGGCATGGTGATGTAATTTGTCAGTGGTCAGTGGTCAGTTGTCAGTTGTCAGTTGTCAGTGGTTAGTTGTCCGTTGCAAAAGAATATTGTTCTCTCCTACTTCCCCTGCTTCTTCACTGTCACCTGTCACCTGTCACCTGTCACCTATCACCTGTCAATTATTCAACATTCTCTGCCACACGGTAAAACCTAACATCAAGATAATACCAATAGCAGTAGCCATCATCACCGGAAAACTCATCCCCTGTACTCTCATAGCTAGTAAATTGCAAAGTAAAGTAATCGTCCATAGGGTAAAAGCTGCATGACGTTGTGATAATCCCCAAGCCAACAAGCGATGGTGCAGGTGGTCTTTCCCTGGTGTACTCAGAGGGTTTTTTCCAGCCATGAGCCGACGCACAAATACCTGAGTAGTATCAATCACCGGTAACAACAAAAATAAAACTGTGGGGATTAGGGCATAAACTGTATTTTGTTGGAGTTTGCCTAAGATGCTGGTGGCTGCTAACACATAGCCAAAAAAGTATGCACCAGCATCACCCATAATGATGTGTGAAGGGTGAAAATTATGGCGTAAAAATCCTAGTGCTGCACCTCCCAAAGCGGCTAAAACTAAAGTTGCCGCCGCACGATTATCAAATTGGGCAGAAACTGCTAATAAACTGATAGCGGTAATAAAGCTGATTCCACCAGCTAAACCATCCATCCCATCCATCAGGTTGATAGCATTTGTAATCCCTACCACCCATAGGACTGTAAATGCCATAGAAAGGAAAGAATCAATGGGTGTACCAAAGGCAAATTTGATGCTAATACCATTACCAACAAGTAAAAGTGCTGTTGTTACCTGCGCCCATAAACGCACCGATGGAGGTAAGCCAAATTGGTCATCAATAAAGCCAACTAGGACTAGTATTGAACCTCCTAATAAAATTGTTAATACCTGAGCCAAAACACCTTGCAGTTCAATAGGTCGCAAGAGACTAGCTAGTACCATAGCCGCAATTACTCCTGCATAGATGGCTAAACCCCCAGCATTAGGTAATGGTTCTTGGTTCAGTCGGCGGGCGTTTGGTTGATCTGCCCAACCTACTTCTAAGGCAAATTTGCGAATTGTGGGAATTAAATGCCAGGTGACAACCAAGGCTAATAGAAATGTAAATACTACTGCTAACCAGCCGGGTCCGCTCGGTTCAGCAATCCCAAGGGATTTAAGGGAGTTTTCTAAGTTCATCTGCTCCCAAGATAATCATTAGTTTTATAGTCAAACATAAGTATCAACTGTTAATATTAGTCAATTTTGAGATTTTGGTTGTTATTCTAAATTTTGGCAAGAGATTAGCACTCTTTGTCAGTGAGTGCTAAATTGTCTAATGGAAGCAATAGAGAAATAAAACATGGCTAAAGTTATTGCATTTAATGAAGAATCACGGCGTGCTTTAGAGAAGGGAATTAACGCCCTAGCAGATGCGGTGAAAATTACTTTGGGTCCGAGAGGTCGGAATGTTCTATTAGAAAAAAAATTTGGTATTCCCCAAATTGTTAATGATGGTATCACTGTTGCCAAAGAAATTGAATTAGAAGATCCTCTAGAAAATACTGGTGCTAGACTTATTCAGGAAGTAGCATCAAAAACTAAAGATATAGCTGGCGATGGAACTACCACTGCCACAGTTCTAGCACAAGCCTTGATTAAAGAAGGTTTAAAGAATGTTGCTGCTGGGACAAATCCCATTAGCTTAAAACGGGGTATTGACAAAACCGTTGAGGCGCTGGTACAGGAAATTGCCAGGATAGCTAAACCAGTCGAAGGAAGTGCGATCGCTCAAGTGGCTACAGTTTCGGCTGGTAACGATGAAGAAGTCGGACAAATGCTGGCACTGGCCATGGAAAAAGTGACTAAAGACGGTGTAATTACCGTTGAAGAATCTAAATCCCTGACTACTGAACTAGAAGTAGTTGAAGGTATGCAGATTGATAGAGGTTATATTTCTCCCTACTTCATCACCAACAACGAACGGATGACAGTAGAGTTTGAAAATGCTCGGATTCTGATTACCGATAAAAAAATCAGCAGTATTCAAGATTTAGTACCTATCTTGGAAAAAGTTGCCCGTTTAGGTCAACCTTTGCTGATTATTGCTGAAGATGTAGATGGTGATGCTTTAGCGACTTTAGTAGTAAATAAGGCTCGTGGTGTATTGGCTATAGCTGCGATTAAAGCTCCTGGTTTTGGCGATCGCCGTAAAGCTATGTTAGAAGATATTGCCATTCTCACCGATGGACAAATGATTTCTGAAGAAATCGGTTTGAGCCTAGATACCGCTACTTTGGAAATGTTGGGAACTGCTGAGAAAATCAACATTGACAAGGAAAATACCACCATTGTGGCTGGTAGTGTTGCTAAACCAGAAATTCAAACCCGGATTGCTCAAATTCGTAAACAGTTAGCCGAAACTGATTCCGATTATGATACAGAAAAACTGCAAGAACGCATTGCTAAGTTAGCTGGTGGTATTGCAGTAATCAAAGTCGGTGCAGCTACAGAAACTGAACTAAAAGATCGAAAACTGCGGATTGAAGACGCACTCAACGCTACCAAGGCAGCAGTAGAAGAAGGCATTGTTCCTGGTGGTGGTACAACCTTGATTCATCTATCTATGCAGGTGGAAGCAATTAAACAAAGCCTCACCGCTGAAGAAAGAATTGGCGCTAATATTGTCCAACAAGCTTTAGAAGCACCCCTCCGTCAAATTGCAGACAACGCTGGGGCAGAAGGTTCTGTAATTGTGTCGAAAGTTCGGGAAACTGACTTAAATATCGGCTATAACGCAGCTACAGGCGAATTTGAAGACTTAATTGCTGCGGGTATTATCGATCCCGCCAAAGTAGTTCGTTCCGCTTTACAAAATGCTGCTTCTATTGCTGGCATGGTATTAACCACCGAAGCAATTATTGCTGAAAAGCCTGAAAAACAATCCGCTATGCCTGATGGTGGCATGGGTGGTATGGGTGGCATGGGTGGCATGGGTGGCATGGGTGGTATGGGTGGCATGGGTGGCATGGGCGGCATGGGCGGCATGGGTATGTTCTAATTTGTCACTCACCCAAATCCTTAATTTTTAATAATCTCTAGTTTGTCTTGGTAACAGGACAAACTTTTTTATATGCGTTAAAATTCTGATGACTAATACCATTTCTTTTCCGTAACTACGATAAATCAAATATTTATGGTTAAAAAAATCCGCCGTTTACCTAGAGTTATCAATCAGTCTTATGGTAAAGAATTTTATCATGAACCAGGAACTCCACCGGGAATGATAATTGTTGATGAAAATGCTGAAAAGCCGATCATTTTCTTAATGGACTATAACCGAACTGATTTCATTCATAAACAAATAAGTTATCCAGAAGAATGTAGTAATTATTTGAATACAGAATCTGTTTCTTGGGTAGATGTTCAAGGTTTAGGTAGCAAAGATATTTTACAGCGTTTAGGTCAATCCTTTGATTTACATCCTCTAGTTTTAGAAGATATTGTCAATATGGTAGAACGTCCGAAAATCGAAGATTATGAAGATCAATTAGTGATCATTGCTCACATGGTTGTGCCTAATCAAAATAATGGGAGTTATTATAGTGAACAAGTTAGTTTGGTATTAGGTAAACATTATGTACTAACAGTGCAGGAAGAACCTGAACATGATTGTTTTGATGGCGTAAGGATGAGAATTAATAAAGGTAAAGGAATCATCCGTAGACAAGGAAGTGATTATTTAGCTTATTCTTTATTAGATGCAATTATTGATGGATTTTTTCCAGTTTTAGAACTTTATGGCGAACGTATTAATGATTTAGAAGAGGAAGTTATTGTTAACCCAACTCAGAAAACTTTACAGAAAATTTATAAAATCAGGAGAGAATTATTGCAACTTCGTCGAGCAATTTGGCCTCAAAGAGATGCTATAAATTCTTTAATTAGAGATGGTAGTGAATTAATTAATGATGATGTGAGAGTTTATCTAAGGGACTGTTATGATCATGCAGTGCAAGTCATGGATATAGTGGAAACATACCGAGAATTAGTATCTGGATTAATGGATGTATATTTATCAGCGATTAGTAATAAAATGAATGAGATTATGAAACTCCTAACTGTGGTTTCTTCTATTTTTATTCCTTTGACTTTTATCGCTGGGGTATACGGAATGAATTTCAATACTGAAAAATCACCCCTGAATATGCCTGAATTAAATTGGTATTGGGGCTATCCCTTATGTTTAGGAGTTATGGCGTTAGTGGCTATGAGTCTGATATTCTTTTTTTGGCGACGTGGTTGGTTGAATAATTCTGTGAATTTCCAAAAAGATTTTCACCGCTAGAGATGTTTCGCAAAACACCTCTAAATTGTGAATGTATTTAAACAACGGGGGTAGCTGTGAATATAAACCACAGGAATAGTGCTAAAACCACTACACCGATTTTAACGAGTAAATGGGTGTAACCATGCGGGATAATAAAATCTTGGGTTGTCATATTCCACCTCTACTTACAGAGGAATTATTTTCTGTAAATTCTATTTGCTTATATTTCTATTATCGCCTAAAAATTATTTTCAGAGCTATTTAGTAAAGTTTTGTTAAAATTTTGTAGCTTTATTTAACATTAGCTTGTCGTTAATATTCTACAGGACTTACGCAAAATCATGAAGAAATGAACCGCAGAGGACGCAGAGGACGCGGAGAAATAAGAGTTTCAGAGAGTTATTGCGTAAGTCCTATTCTATTTAGGGCTTGCTATATGATTAATTTATTCTAAGTAGGTAGGTGGGAAAACTTATAACTATGTCATTGCGAGTGGAACGGAGTGGAACGCAGCAATCCCAAGAGTTTTGGGTAATTTACAGTTCGTTACATAGTTGGGTTGATTAGCATCTACCTACTTAGTATATTGTTTCTTAGTTTAATTTGAAAACAGGAATGGTTTAACAGATAAAATCATCCGTTCTAACTCAGGTTTATTATGTATGAGAAGATGATGTTCCTATAATTTATGATTATTTTCCACACAATCTGTAGCGAGAGATTCTCCAATAGTCTCAAAATTTTTTTGAATATCTCTCTTTAGACTCTCTGGATTAGATTGTACACCTAAAACAAATACTCTATTTTTTATATCATCTGGAATATAATTTTCTACAAAATCTAATCTATTTTCACATTCATCAAAATCAATAATTAATAAGATGTTTCTCTGTGGATATTGCCGCATGGCTTTGATATGATCATTTGTGAATTTATCTACAGTTTTTTTCCAACCATCAGCAATTGGTAAGATTTGAATAGCCCGATTATTCACATTTAAATTTTGAATAAATCCATTAATAATTTGACGATTAGCATCATCTTCAGGTAAAATTAACAGATGTGGTTTATTCTTATTTATACTCATAATTCTATATCACCACAAATCAAGGAATTAATTAGATCACCAGTAATAGGTATATCACTAAGCAATCTAATTAAAGTTGGTTCTAAGTGACTTTTTCTATCCAGAACAAAGGTGTTTTCATTGGAGAATTTTCTAATTGCTTCAGGATTATGAGAAGTTACTAAAATTTGTCCATTATTTTTAAATGAACGTCTTAGAGATGTGATAAAATGTCCAACTTCTGAGATAGAAAGATAATTATCAGGTTCATCCCAAAAGCAAAAAACTGGACCATAAAATTTATTAGCAGCTAACACTACAGTACAAAGAAAAAAGCATTTTTCACCATCAGATAAATCTTGAAAGTTAACATTCAAAGTTGCATTATTTTCAGCAAATCTCACAATTAAACTTTTGAAGTCTTTACCGATAAGTTCATTCAAAAAGTCTTGAAAATCGGGCATAACTTCCCGTAAATATTTGTCAACTTCTCTATAAGCCGCAGGATATCTACCCAGTAAACCAGAAAACCATTCCCCAATATTTGCACCATCTCTTTTTGGTTGTAAGGTTTCCCCGTTGGCATCTCCAGTCATTAAAGTAGGAATTGGGGCTAAAATAATTATATGAGCAAGCCAATTTTTAAAAGTATGAAGTGGATCTGTTTCTGATTGCTCTTGAATGACTGGAAGGGCTACCAAATGCCAATCTACTAAAAACTGAGATTCCCGATTTTCTGAACTACTATAAAGAGTAACTTGTGCTTCTTTGCGAGAGTAAATTGGATTTCCGGCAACTAAAAGTTGTTCTTCAAAAACTCGCAGCTCTTTAAATTTTTCTGGCAATTCCAAAGCCAGGACATATTTGTATAATTTTTCTTCAAGTAATACTTCTATTTCCAAGCGAATGGGAACATCATATCTGTTACGAGTAAAATCTTTAGACTTTACAAGTTGACCAACTCTATTTATCCCTCTACCAATAGATTGAAGTACCTCTAATGCAGTTGCAATAGTTGATTTACCTGTACCATTTTTTCCAATCAAGAGAGCAGATGACATCTCTTTCATGGTTAGTTCAAAGTTTTCTAAACATCTGAAGTTATGTACATATAGTCTTTGGAGCATAATCAAATAATTTCCCAGAAGGGGAATTGAAAAAACTTTATGATGGGATATACCAATTATAGGTTCAGATCCCCGACTTCGCGGTAGTTGAGCGTAGTCGAAACTCGATAACCACCTGATGCTGACAATGTAGCAGCGATTGGATTTTCACCCAACCGCTATATATTAATTAACTTCTATGCTGCTGGTACATCAATCAAGATGTTACCTTCTTCCACTTTCAGGGGATAGACAGGTAGGGTTTTTTCTGGGGAAACCTTTCCCAATAATTTACCTACTACTGGTGGAAAGGGACACCAGGTTTTTACTTCCCCATTACTTAAGTCAAAAGCACTGCGATGGAAAGAACAAACGATCGCCCCATTTTCAATTTTCCCTTTTGTTAAGGACAGTTTGAGGTGAGGGCAGGTATTATCTACAGCGTAAAGTTTATTTTCGTGGTTGAGGAGTAGGATTTTGCGATCGCCTACTTTGACTACTTCTCTCGCACCAGCAGCAAGTGCATCAACTGTTAAAACTTTAGTCCAAGCCATGAGATTCTCCTTATCTTCAATAGACCTGTTGTTAGTTTCCCGCAATTTTGTCCTGTGCGATCGCTAATATGGAAAATTTAAATTTCTGTAAACTCGATAGTTTTCACAAAAGCTAAAATCGTTTGCTTAATTTTCTCGGCTTCTTCTTTGACAGAACTAGGAGTTTCACCATTTAAAAAACTGCGTTGGCTACTGACTATATATAAACATTCGCTATTGACAAAGGATAGTAATCCTCGATAAGCATCTAATCTAATGCCATTACCATTATTTTCATGTTTGGAAATTGTTGATCCTTTGGGCATATCAACTAATACATAATAATATCTTTCTAAGCTATCTTGTAAATATTCTGTATACTTGACTTCAGCACCAGGGACATTAGAAATAATTGCCTGGGGAACATATTTATCTACAAGAATTTGATGGAAATATGTTTCCTCTCCTTGAAATTCTATATCATCAATCTGTTCTGGAGAGAGAGGATAATAATCAATTCTTAGTAAAGTTCCTAAATCATCAGAAAAGCCAACCATTCCTTCTTGACTTTGAATTCTCCCCCCAGCTTCGGAATCAAGAGGAATAGGAACTGTAAAATTACCAAATGGTGATTGATAAATTTGTTCACCAGATTCATTAAATATGACTGGTTCATATTCTTCATCTATATATTCTTGCTCATCTCCGGCTTCAATTGCAGCTATTACTTCTTTGACAATTTCTTCGGCTTCCTCATCTTCTAATTCTAAAGCTATTTGTAGTTCTTTTAAATAAGGTTTTTTGTCTGCGGGAATAATTAGATCCTCAGCTTCTAAAAGCATAATTACTCCAGCCGCAAAACCATCTAACACTACTTCATCAGAAATACCAGCATTAGCAGCATTAAATAAAGCTCCTAGTCCGGTCTTTTCAGCAATTTCTATGAGTCTATCAATAGTTTCTAACATTTCTTCTTCGGAATATTCGTCAAAAATCTCGAATTCCCAGAGAATATCAGCTAAACTTTCCGCATCTATATCTTCAATTCCAGAATCAACTATTGTTGTAATTACCGCAATAGCCGCAACCGCTTCTTCTTGATTTAATGATTCTTCTATGATCTCTGGCGATTTAAAAATGTAATCATACTTTGTCATAATTTCTATCTCCTCAATGTCTCTATTTTTATTTAACTTTTCGGTTGAGAAATACGGATTTCAATATCTTCTAATGTGCGTAATAATAGACGATTTGCCTGCAATTGCCAACCCCATTTTTGAATTTTAAAGGCTGCTACAGTTCCGGCGATCGCTGCTAATAAGCATATAGGTTGATTCAGAGAAATCCCAAACAGCAAACCTAAACCAGCAATCCCCCAAAAAGGCAATGATACGGCTTGTCTTTGCTCTTCCACAATTTCTGCAATTTTACTATACTGCATTGTGTCTAATAATGCAGCTTTTATTTGTCGCTGTTCCGCCAATGATACTGATAAACCGATTTTACGGCGCAGTTTTTCCATTTTGCGGGCATCAGTGCTATACTCCGTCAGTTCATCTTCAGCCATTTTTCGTAGTCGTTCTAATTGTGACATGGTAAATTAAGCTTTTTACTGTATTACAACTATTATTCTGCATTTGTGAACAAATACCAATAGATTAGTTCAATAAGACAGTTGAGGAGAACACCGTGCAAAAATCTTCTGGGTTATTTTTGCCGCGCGGCGCTAGATATGGCATCATTAAGAGGAAAAATTCAGTATTATGGGATGACACTCCGGCTATTTCCCCAAAAACACCACAATAAGTTATGAAAAAAACTTGGTTTCGATTAGGAATAATGGGAATATTTCTGCTTTCACTCAGCCTACGTTTTTGGGGATTGGACAGATTTAATACTTTAGTATTTGATGAAGTTTATTTTGCTAAATTTGGTAATAATTATCTGACAAATACACCATTTTTTAATGCCCATCCTCCCCTAAGTCAATATTTGATTGGGTTGGGGATTTGGATTAGTAATTATATTCCCATAAATAAAGATATCGTCAATAGTTTAACTGGTTCTTTATTATCTCCTTGGAGTTATCGTTGGGTAAATGCCCTGACTGGCTCATTTATTCCTGTAGTAGTTACTTTATTAAGTTATCAGATTAGTTATCGTCATCGTTTTGCTTTATTGGCAGGTTTTTTTACAGCTTGTGATGGTCTATTTTTGGTAGAATCTCGTTATGCTCTCAGCAATATTTATATAGTTATTTTTGGGTTACTAGGACAATGGTTATTATTATTAGCATTAGAAAAGCCAAAGCATAAACGGTGGTTTTTATTAATTATTTCGGGGATCAGTTTTGGCGCTTCTATTGGCACTAAATGGAATGGTTTATGGTTTTTAAGTGGTGCTTATAGTCTATGGATAACAGCTTGGATAATTCGCTGGCTACAATCTTTTGATCTGAAATCGCGCGTTCCTTTATTTTCTTATTTGCGTTTTTTTAATCATTCTCGGAATTCCCCAAATATTACTATAAAAACACCATTGCTAAACCTGACACAACTAAATATTTGGCAAATGTTTGCCTATTTAGGCATTATTCCTATAGTTGTTTATAGTCTGATTTGGATTCCTCATCTTCAACTTGATCAAAGATATGGATTTATTGAAGTTCACAAACAAATTTTACAATTTCATCTCCAATTAGGTGGTAATAGTTCTAATATTCATCCTTATTGTGCAGCATGGTACAAATGGCCATTGTTAACTCGGCCAATGGCTTATTATTATCAAACTACTCAAAGTATTAATGATTCCTTACCTGTATTTGGACCTCCTTTACCTAGTGGTGCTGGTAAAGTAGTTTATGATGTTCATGCCATGGGAAATCCTTTTTTATGGTGGTTTGGTTTGGCTGCTATGATATTTTTAATGGGGATGGTGATTATGAAAATCATCTTCCCAGGGATAGAAAAAAAGCTTTTATATATACCCAAAAATCTCAGCGTGGATACTTGGATTGGTTTATTTTTAGTGATCAATTATGGGGCTAATTTATTACCTTGGGTGAAGGTGACAAGATGTGTTTTTATCTATCATTATATGTCTGCGGTTGTTTTTACATTTATAGCGATCGCCTGGTTTGTTGATCAATGTCTGCTTAGTTATGATCGGACATTGCGGTTTGTCGGTGTAACTATAACTTTTATAATTATCGCTGCTTTTATTGTCTGGATGCCTATTTATCTCGGTTTACCCATCTCTCCTGACGGTTATAGAATGCGGATGTGGTTTAGTTCTTGGATTTGATTTAAATTAAAATATTTTTCTTAATATATATACACAAATTTTATAGCTTTAATCATGTTACTTTTTACATTTCTTATCAGTAGTTTACGTAAGTAACTGTTAAATTGTGTAAGAATAGCAGGTAAGAGCAACTATAACAACAAGCTTTGCCACCATTAATGGTACTAAATCAAAGAATATTTTTATAGATGTGAAAAACCAGATTAAATCTACATATTTTTTATACTCCCAAATTATGGAGGAGAAGCGTTATGAATATCAATCTAAAGCAGCAGCATATTAATATCACTAGCTTAAAAGAAGCAGCAATACATCTGGCTAGTGAGATTCAACCTCATGGGATTTTATTAGTATTACAAGAGCCAGATTTACAAATATTACAAGTCAGTAAAAATGCTTCTAACACCTTTGGCATATCTCCCGAAGATATGGTGCAACAGGAGTTAGAAGATTTATTAGATCCTTACCAAATTCAAAAAATTAAATTTTGGTTGTCAGAAGAAAATCTAGATTTTATTAACCCTACAAAAATCTGGATTAGAAAAAAAGGAGATGAATATACAGTATTTGATGCTGTTTTTCATCGCAATCCTGAAGGTTTTTTAATCCTAGAATTAGAACCTACTACTACCCAAGAAAATATTCCTTTTTTAAGTTTTTATCATTTAGCCAAAGCTTCAATTAACCGCTTAGAGCAAAATAGAAATTTAGCTGACTTTAGTCGAATCATTGTCCAAGAAATCCGAAAAATGACAGGATTTGACAGAGTAATGTTATATAAATTTGGTGATGATGGCCATGGTTCTGTGATTGCTGAAGAAAAAATAGATGGTTTAGAACCTTATTTAGGGTTACATTATCCAGAGTCAGATATTCCCCGGCCAGCGCGAAAATTATTTCTAGAAAACTCCATTAGGATTATTCCCGATACCAACTTTCAATCATCAGTAGAGCTTTTTCCCAAAGTTAATCCATTCACGGGAAAACCCATTGATTTAACTAATTCAATTCTCAGAAATGCTGCCCCTTGTCATATAGAATATTTACATAATATGGGTGTGGGCGCATCTTTAACAATCTCCTTAATTAAAGACAAAAAACTTTGGGGTTTAATTGCTTGTCATCATCAATCACCAAAATTTGTTTCCTATGAATTACGGAAAGCCTGTGAATTTTTAGGCAGAGTCATCTTTGCAGAAATTTCCGCCAGAGAAGAAACAGAAGACTATGATTATCGGATGAATTTGAAACAAATTCAATCATCATTGGTTGAATATATGTCTCAAGAAGAAGACTTTATTGATGGTTTAGTCAGAAATCAACCAAATATTCTAGATTTAACAAATGCTCAAGGAGCAGCAATATATCTGGGTGGTAAGTATACCCTGATTGGCAATACTCCTAAAGAAGAAGAACTGAATTTTTTAGTAGAATGGTTGAAAAATAATGTCGAAAATGAGGTTTTTTATACAGACTCTTTGCCGAAGATTTATCCAGATGCGATTAGTTTTAAAAATGTTGCCAGTGGTTTATTAGCTATTCCCATTTCCGAGCAAAATTATGTATTGTGGTTTCGACCTGAAGTAATTCAAACTGTAAATTGGGGTGGAAATCCCCATCAAGCTTTTTCTGTAAATCAATCGGGAGACAATGTCCGGCTGTCTCCACGGCAATCATTTGAATTATGGAAAGAAATAGTTCAACTAACATCTTTACCTTGGCAATCTGTAGAAATTAAAGCTGCATTAGAACTACGCAAAACAATCATCAATATTGTCTTACGTCAAGCTGATGAATTAGCACAATTAGCACAGGATTTAGAACGTTCTAACGCAGAATTGAAAAAGTTTGCCTATGTCGCTTCTCATGATTTGCAAGAACCACTAAATCAAGTAGCCAATTATGTGCAACTGTTGGAAATGCGCTATGAAGCAGCACTCGATGAGGATGGAAAAGAGTTTATTGGTTATGTGGTTGAAGGCGTAAGTTTAATGCAGACGTTGATTGATGACGTACTTGCATATTCCAAAGTAGATACATTAGGAGTTGCTTTTCAAGTCATAGAAGTTGAAAAAGCTTTAGATCGGGCTGTGAGCAATTTACGTCAACGCATTGCTGAAACCGGCGCAACCATTACCTATGATCCCTTACCTACCGTCATGGCTGATGGTACACAATTAATCCAGCTATTTTTGAACCTCATTGGTAACGCTATCAAGTTCCGCAGTAGTCAACCACCAAAAATTCATATCGCAGCGGAAAGATTAGAAGATGAATGGTTATTCTCTGTTCGAGATAACGGAATTGGTATAGATCCACAATTTAGCGATCGCATTTTTATCATCTTTCAACGTCTACACACCAGAGATGAATATCCCGGTACAGGAATGGGTTTGGCTATTTGTAAAAAAATCCTCGAATGTCATCGAGGGCGGATCTGGGTAGAGTCACAACTCGGTCAGGGCGCTACTTTCTACTTTACGATTCCCGTCAGAGGCCGTGATAATGAGCATCGAAATGGCAGAAACTCACAAAACAATCTTTTTAGTGGAGGACAATAAAGCTGATGTTCGTCTTATTCAAGAAGCATTAAAAAGCAGTTCATTACCTCATCAAGTAGTGACAGTTAGGGATGGTGTAGACGCTATGGCTTATCTTCGTAAAGAAGGAGAATATGCAGATGCACCACGTCCTGACTTGATATTATTGGATTTGAATTTACCGAGAAAAGATGGACGGGAAGTATTAGCAGAAATTAAAGCTGATCCACAATTAAAACGTATTCCCGTCGTCATATTGACAACCTCGAAAAATCAAGATGATATTTTCCATAGTTATGACTTACACGCCAACTGTTACATCACCAAATCTCGTAACCTCAGTCAGCTATTCCAAATCATCAAAGGGATTGAAGAATTTTGGTTTTCTACCGCAACTTTACCGTTAGAATAAAAAGATAAATATTCAATATACCCTTGGAGAACCAGACAAAAATTTACCGCACTCGCAAGAGGTCAAACCAAGAAATGATGGCTGCGACCTACTCATTAAAAATCCTATTAATTGAAGATAACTTAGCAGAAGCTAGGCTATTACAAGAGTTTATCAAACAAGCTCAAGCTCAAGAATTTAGTTTAGTTCATGTCCAAAGACTACGAGACGGAATTAACAAATTAAACAGCGAAAATTATGATGTAATTTTGTTAGATTTGACTCTTCCTGATAGTCAAGGATTATCTTCTATCCCACAGTTAATGGAGCAAAATCCTAGCACTCCTATCATAGTTCTCACTAACACAAATGATCAAGAACTAGCCATTGAAGCTGTCAGACAAGGAGCGCAAGATTACCTAGTTAAAAGACAAGTAAATCCAGATACATTAGTGCGTTCCGTACGATATGCTATAGAACGCAAGCAGGTTTTAGAACAATTACGAACAGTCAATCAAACATTAGAAACCAAAGTTGAAGAAAGAACGGCGGAACTATTAAAAGCCCAGGAAATAAATCAGTTTAAATCTGAATTTGTTTCCATGCTTTCCCATGATATTCGTAATCCTTTAAACACCATTCTCCTAGCGGCTGGATTACTCCAAAAGCATAATGAAGGATTGACAAGTGATAGAAAAATTAATCATTTGCAACTCATTCGCACAGCCATTAAAAATGTCTCACATTTATTAGATGAAGCCTCGTTAATTGGTCAAGCTGATGCAGGTCAATTATCCTACCAACCACAGATAATTTATTTAGAAAACTTATGTTATGAATTAACAGAACAAGCTCAATTATCTGCCCAAGAAAAAGACTTGAATTTAATTTTTACAAGTTCTGATAATTATTTTCAGTTTTGGGGAGATGAAACTCTATTAAAGCATATTGTTGGTAATTTACTCAATAATGCTATTAAATATTCACTTCCCGGTGGTACAATCTTTTTTGAATTAAGTAAACAAGAAAAATCTGTAATTTTGAGATTTCAAGATCAGGGAATTGGGATTACAGAAGAAGACCAAAAACAACTATTTCAACCATTTTATCGCGGAGAAAATGTCGGCATAATTGCTGGTAGTGGTTTGGGATTAACTATTGTCAAACAATGTGTTGATGCACATGGTGGTGAAATCACAGTTAATAGTCAAGTGGGAGTAGGTTCAACTTTTACAGTAACTTTGCCAAATATAGCAATCCTAAATGAGTAGGGGCGTATCCCTGACGGAAGATGGAAGCATCAGCATTCGGAGCATAAACTTGGGAAAAAACCGATAATTTATCGTCCGAATGCTTGGAATATTGTTTCTAATGAGCGATCGCTCTCATTTATAATATATATAAGTAATTAGACAAAAATAAATCAACTTAGATTAAGTAATGTAAAAAATATTGAGATGATTTGGTAGTAAGGGCTTCAGCCCTTAAATGAGGACTAAAGTCCTCACTACAAACCTGGAATTATTTAGTCCGTTCGACTTAGTCGGTTTTAACCGACTTGAGCTTTTAGACAGAGAATTTATTCTCTGGATTAATTCTGAAGTAATGATAGCATTAAGGCAGAGCCTATATAATTTATTCCCTGTCATAGACAGGGAACGAGAGTAACTAAGTCAACGTAAATAATTGAATTTTTACATCCTTTCTAAAACCTTAATTCCCAACAAAGATAATCCCAACTTGAGAGTTTTTGCAGTTAAATCACATAACATTAACCGTGAAGTTCTAGCAGGTTCTTCAGATTTGAGAACAGGACAATTTTCATAGAACTTATTAAACTTATCGCTGAGTTGATACAAATAATCACACAAACGATTTGGTAATAAATCTTGTTCTACTTCTTTAATAACTTCATCAAGTTGTAAAAGATGTTTTGCTAAAGTTAATTCTGCATCTTCCTTCAGTAAGATTTGGCGGTTTATTCCCAAGTTGGTAAAATCAATATTTCCTTGACGACTAATACCTTGAATTCTCACATAAGCATAGAGAAGATAAGGGGCTGTATTGCCTTTGAGAGATAACATTTTGTCATAACTAAAGACATAGCTACTGGTGCGATTTTGGCTTAAATCAGCATATTTAACCGCACTAATCCCGACAACTTCCGCGACATTTTGAATAAATTCTTCTGTTTCGACTCGTTCATCTTCTTTTAATCTACTTTCTATGTCTGCACGAGCGCGGTTAATGGCTTCATCTAACAAATCTCGCAACCGCACAGTATCCCCAGAACGAGTTTTAAATTTTTTGCCATCTTCACCTAACACTAACCCAAAAGGAACATGAACTAATTCCACATCTTCCGGTATCCAATTTGCTTTTCTTGCTACTTGGAAAAATTGGGAAAAGTGATTAGATTGTCCTTCGTCTGTAACATAAACTATCCGCTTGGCTTTATCTTCTTGAATCCGATAACGGAGGGCTGCTAAATCTGTAGTTGCATAATTATAACCACCGTCAGTTTTTTGGACAATTAAAGGTAAAGGATTACCTTCTCTATTCGTAAAACCATCTAAAAAAACACATTTTGCCCCTTGGTTTTCTTCTAGTAATCCCGTTGTTTCTAAATCTGCGACAACTTTTGGTAATAAAGGATTATAAAAAGATTCACCTCTTTCTACTAATTCGACATTTAGTAAATCATAAATGATTTGAAATTCTTGTCGAGATTGTTCACATAAAAGTTTCCAAGCATGAAGTGTATCTTCCGCACCAGCTTGTAATCTTACAACTTCTTGACGGGAAGTTTCTTGAAAAATCGGATCTTCATCAAACCGCTGTTTAGCTTTGCGGTAAAAACTCACTAAATCTCCAATATCTAAAGCATTTGCGGTGGTGAGTGCTTCTGGATAAACTTCCCGTAAATAGGTAATTAACATCCCAAATTGCGTACCCCAATCACCCACATGATTTAACCGCAAAACAGCATGGCCACAAAATTCTAAAATCCGGGCAATGGAATCACCAATAATTGTCGAACGTAAATGTCCAACGTGCATTTCTTTGGCAATATTCGGACTAGAAAAATCAACAATTTGCTTTTGGGGAGTTGTCGCTGTGGGTATTCCCAATCTAGAATCTGCTTGAATGGCGTTGAGTTGCGCTTCTAGATAAGATGTTTGTAATTTGAGGTTAATAAAACCAGGCCCAGCGATTTCTGGAGGTTCACAAATATCAGATACATCTAGGTTATTGACAATTTCAGTAGCAATGATTCGGGGTTGCTTTCCTAACTTTTTACTCAGTGATAAAGCCACATTAGCCTGATAATCACCAAATTTAGGATTACTGGCAGAAACCAAAATTGGATCTGTATTGGTATAATCTGTACCAAAAGCAGCCACTAAAGCCTGTGTTAATTTTAGTTTTAGTTGTTCTTGTGTAGCGTTCATTATCTAAATTGAATCTGCGTCAAAAGTGCTGTAATGCTTGATTTTAGCTTAAAAATATAGTTATACCAAATAGACATCTCCAGAAATTAAATATGCGTACTCTGAAACCCTTGTAGGGACAATTCATGAATTGTCCCTACATTCTTTTTTGGAGATGTCTAATTAAGATCAAACTGCACAGAATCATAAAATCCATCCTTATCTGCGTTCATCTGCGTTCATCTGCGGTTAATTTTCATTTTATCCAATTTCCTGGCGACGTTCTTTGAGTTTCAGCATAATTTCTGTATGAATATCGCGGGTAAGAGGATAGAAATAATTTAAAATCAAACCCAAACTCAGGAAGAATATTGTAACTGGACTAACTACAATCCGAATTGCTAATAATGCCGAATCAGGTTGTGTAGAAATTTGTCCAGCGACAGATGGGTTAAAACCTAATGCTTGCAAAACATTACCTACTAAAAATAACCCAAAGGCTAAACCAAATTTTTGCAATAAAACCATAAAACCATAATATATACCTTCCCTTCTTTGTCCAGTTTGGAGTTCATCTAAATCAATAACATCAGGAATCATGGACGCAGGAATTAAATAGGCTGTAGAAAGTCCTACACCTGCAATCATAGCAATGATATACATTAACCAAATTTGTTGGGGTTGGACAAAAAATAGTCCACCTGTGGCAATTATCCATAAACTTACACCCAGGAGATAAACCATTTTTTTACCAATTTTCTTACTTAAATGACTCCAAACAAAGAGCATAAATAAAGCCGTAACTTGGACTACAATCATTACCAGGGGGACATCTGAGTTTTGTAATCCCATGCAGTAAATGATGAAATAGGGAAGAATAGAAGCGGTAACATTTGCACCCAACCACGAACAGAGAAATATAGAAATAACAAATAGGAACGGTTTGTTTGTCCAAATAGTGGTTAGTTGTTCCAGCAGGGGAATTTTTTCGGGTTCTTCTTGTTGATTACGTTCTTTTTCAAAGGATAAAATGCGATCGCGTGTCCCATAAACACACAAATACAAACTTATCACTGCAACTAAACTACAAATCCCTGCTAACACTAAATACTGTTGTTGAGGATCGGCAATTTGCGAAAAAATAATTATTGCCAAAACTAATGATAAAATATCGCCACTAATCGAAAATGTGAAGCGAAAACTATTTAAATTAGTGCGTTCATCATAATCCTGAGTCAGTTCAGGAGTCATGGCTGCATAAGGCAAATTCACCACAGTAAATAACGCCTCAGATATCACACCTATGACGACATAATACCAAAATAATAACCAAATATTACTACTTTGATTGGCACTAAATTGGGGAACAACCCACAACAAAAACCGAGAAATAGCAAAAGGAATAGCCCCATACAATAGCCAAGGAAGACGACGACCCCAACGACGGGATTTAGTGTTATCCGTTAGCCAACCTACCATAGGATCATTAATAGCATCCCAAATTTTACCAATCATTAAAATGCTACCAGCTAAACCGGCGGGAATACCAGCAACATTAGTAAAGAATAGCAACATAAATATAACGCCTATGTTACCAGTCATTGATTGGCCTAAAGTGCCTACACCATAGGCCAACTTAGTTTTAAAATCTAATTTTTCACTTGTAGGCGTGTGTTTAAACCCATCATTATCATCTAACATTCAATGTTACGCCTTTATACAAATGAAACTTGAGTATTTTTGAGATAGGACTTACGCAAAAGAGAACAAAAGTAGGGGTAATTCATGAATTACCCCTAGTATATAACAAGAGTTTCATTAAATATAAAATAAAACTATAGTTCGTAGTGAGGGATTTATCCCTCAACACAAGGATGATCAGGACTAAAGTCCTAACTACAAACTTTAATTTATTTCCACCTAGCAACTTACATCTTAAACCTTTTACGAATAGCTTCTATTACTTGAGTTTCTTCTGATGTAATTACGCCATCTAAATTAGCAATTTTTTCACATTGTGCTAGCAACGCAACTGCAAAATCACTATTAATTTGCTCCAGTAATTTTTCTAAAGATGGTGGTGATTTAATATGAGCAGCAATTTCATCCAAAGAAGCAGGACTCAGATTAGCTGCTTTTAACTCTGGTAAAATATTTTCCCAAGATTTATCAGGATTACCAACTAACACAATATGAACCAATATTTGATCCATAATCTTGGTTTGAGAAACAGCAGCTTCTAAATATTTTTCGCTCTCTTTTTGAGCATCTACCAAAGTCGCTTCTAAAGTTAATGGATTTTGTTTTGCTTCATAAAATTGACAAGCAGCATAACCTAATCCATAAATCATCACGGCATTTGAACTAGCACCAATCACTGCACCAGCAACAGGCAGATTTCGCAATAAACCTAAACCAGCTTTGATAGCGGTTTTTCCTCCTAAGCCTAAACCAAAAATAGCTACTACTTCACCTTTACGTTCTGAATTTTGTAAATCCATTCCATAAGCAGCAGCAATTTGATAAACTAACTCAGCCGATAATGCAGCCGTCGCTACGTAATCTACTGCAAACATGGCAGCAGCTTGTCCAGGTGCAAGACTACTAGCAAGACCACTTGTTCCAGCAAGAAGTGACTTTTCCAACATCAAACGATGGGCAATTTCTGGAGGTTTTTCATTTGGATACTCTTGTTGTAATTTTCTTACAGCAGCCTCAGCTTTCACCACATCTACTTGATCCATTAAAGGATTTAACCAATCCTGATTTAATGATTTGATCGCAGTTTGTAAGGTGGGATTATTACCAACAATTGCTAATGCTTGTCCTACAACTTGGGTCGCTTGTATGGCTGCACCTCCAACAGCACCACCAAGACCTATAGCTGCACCAGCAACAGCACTACCAACACCTATAGCTGCACCACCAACAACCTGCCCTGCTTGTATAGCTGCACCACCAACAGCACCACCAACACCCAAAGCTGCACCACCAACCGCTTCTGCTGTTCCTGCGATCACACCAAAAAAGGAATTAAACAAAGATGGTTTTTGTGTAGATAACTGACTTTCTGTTTTCTGCACTATCAATGTATAATTTAATTCTACTTCTTCCTGCCAATCTGGAAAATCTTCACCTGCTTCTCGTGCATATATTTTTACTTTCTTCACAGAGTCAATAGATAAATTCAGTAAGTTATCACGAATACAAGAAATGATTGACTCTTTTTCTGGAACTTTTGCTGATTCTAGCATTATCTGGAGACAGTCCTGTTTAAGAGTTGTTTTGACAGTAATACTAGGTGAGTGCAACCACTGATTAACAAGATTATTAATCGCGTTGATATCCCCTGACTTTGCAAGTTCGCTATGATTAAACTGGTTCATAAATTTATAAGTGAAAACACTTTATATACAGTAATCGTATTTTACTTATAAATACCTGTCAATAAGCTTTAACTAAAATTGGTCAAAGTTAATTGCACATAGACTTTTTCAGCAAGTCTTACATAAATTCTGTGATATCAATCACACAAATTAGCAAACTTTGATCACCAAGGCAACTGACCTTCATCAAATCTTTACTATTAAAATATCACAACTTTAAGCAGTGTTCATCACTACGCTATGTCTCAAATTCAGTGAATATGGATAGTGTCAAGTATCAGGGAATCAAGCAATGCAACTCATTGATATTAGTTTTACGGAAAAAGACACAGAAATTTATACGGGAGGATTTTTTGTTGATTCAGAACCTCAAAATATTTATACTTTAGAAGATTTAGTGTGGATATTAGAACAATTATCTCAATACTTAGAACTATCAAATGCCTGTTAACTACTAATGCTAGTTATCCTCCATTTTTCTGCCTTTGTTCCTGAAGTTTTAGTATTACTTCTGCATGAATTTCGCGGGTAATTGGATAGAAGTAAGTCAGAATTAAACCTGCAATTAAACAAACTGTGGGAATAGGTCCAACAGCGATACGAATAGCTAAAAGTGCTGATTCAGGTTGTACAGGTAAAGAACTTTGTCCAGCAACAGCTTCTTTAAAACCATAAGCTTGTAAAGTATTACCGACTAAAAATAGTCCAAAAGCTAAACCAAATTTTTGCAATAAAACCATGAAACCATAGAAAATCCCTTCTCGTCGTTGTCCGGTTTGCAATTCATCTAATTCAATCACATCAGGTATCATTGACCAGGGAATTAGATAAGCTGTGGAAACTCCAATACCTGCCATGACAGCCATCACATACATTAAGCCAACTTGACCAGGTTGTAAGAAAAATAATCCAGCAGCAGCAATAATCCATGAAGTCATTCCTAAGAAATAAACAAGTTTTTTACCAATTTTTTTACTTAAATAACTCCAAATAAATAGCATAAATAAAGCTGTTCCCTGGACTGCAATCATGACTGTTGGTACATCTCCATCTTGCAGACGCATACAGTTAACTACAAAATAGGGAATAATACTAGCGGTGATTTGCACACCTAACCAAGAAAAAAGATATATAGAAATAACAAAGAGAAAAGGTTTATTACTAAAAACGATTTTTAGCTGTTCCAAAAAAGGAATTTCTGCTTCTGCTGCTAAGGGAATTCGTTTAGCTTCAAAAGCCAAAATGCGATCGCGTACCCCATAAACGCACCAATACAAAGATAAAACCGAAATCACAGTACAAACTGCGGCTAAAACTAAATACTGTTGTTGGCGATCGCTAATTTGTGAGAAAATAATTTTTGATAAAATCAACGATAAAATACTGCCACCAATGGAAAACGTAAACCGAAAACTATTTAAACTAGTCCGTTCATCATAATCCTGAGTTAATTCAGGAGTCATGGCTGTATAAGGCAAATTGACAACAGTATAGAATACCTGAGATACAATACCAATAGCTACATAATACCAAAATAAATACCACATATTACTACTTTTATCCGCAGTAAATTGGGGGACAATCCACTGCAAAAAAAAGAAAAATCCAAAGGGAATCGCCCCATATAAAAGCCAAGGTAGACGACGACCCCAACGAGGAGATTGGGTTTTATCTGTTAACATTCCCACTACAGGATCATTGACACCATCCCAAATTTTGCCAATCATCAAAATACTACCTGCCAAACCCGCCGGAATTCCTGCTACATTGGTAAAGAAAACTAGCAGGTAAAATACAGCAATATTAGCCGTAATAGCAGGTCCTAAATCGCCAGCCCCATAAGCCAGTTTGGTTTTAAAATCTAATTTTTCACTTGTCAGAGATTTTGGGAAATCGTTATTATCAGAATTATCTTTGACCATAAATCACGCTCATATTAATTGACAATTGACAATGGATAATTGACAATTATTAACACACTTTTATTAGTCTTATGTCAGACCTTTACATTTCTTGGTCAGATTATCATCACAAAATTGAACAATTGGCCATCAAGATATATCAATCAGGTTGGGAATTTAACCAAATTGTCTGTTTAGCTAGAGGGGGATTGCGAGTAGGGGATATTCTTTCTCGCATCTATAATCAACCCTTGGCAATTTTAGCTACCTCATCTTACAACGGTGCAGGTAAACAAGATAGAGCCGGTTTGATTGTTTCCCAGCACTTAACGATGACAGGAGATAAATTAGGTGCGCGGATTCTGCTAGTAGATGACTTAGTAGACTCTGGAATCACTATTCAACAAACTGTTCCCTGGTTACACTCCTACAGTCAATCCCCCATAGAGGAAATTCGCACCGCTGTAATTTGGTATAAAGCTTGTTCAGTCGTTGTCCCGCATTACTACGCTGATTACTTGGCTGATAATCCTTGGATTCATCAACCTTTTGAAGATTACGAACATATTACTCCTGCGGAACTGGCAGAAAAGATGAGTCAAAAATGTTAAGAAATTGCTAATTAGGGCTTGGGGATTAGTAATTCTTCCCTAATTTTATTGCACTTGTTACTTTTTTTGAAACCGATCGCCTAATCCTTTGAGTGTCATATTTTGTGCGATCGCATCATGGGGTATCAACACATAAACCCAAGGCTTTCCATTGTGTTGTAGCATATATTCAGAAGCATTTTGACACCATTGAACCGCTACATCCTTCTTAGCAACTACTTGAGGATTATCTATTTCGTCTCGATTTTTGGGTTCAAGCATATAGATAATTTCTGCTGTTTCTGCTACAAAATCGGGTTGATATTCTAAATAATTTCCATCCCATTGGTAATAAATCTGAAATTGTCCTCTTGCTGGTTTAAACCATTTTATTGCATCTCGTTCCAAAATTATAGATAATACTCTCTCCGCTTCTGATTGAAATTTTTGTTCTGTATAGAGGCATTTAGAAAACCCTGTAAACAGATATTTGGACATATTGCTTTTATCTGGAGGCGAGGTTCTATAATCTAAATAA
The DNA here is from genome assembly GCF_009711975.1 of Anabaena sp. UHCC 0204. Classification (GTDB taxonomy): domain Bacteria; phylum Cyanobacteriota; class Cyanobacteriia; order Cyanobacteriales; family Nostocaceae; genus Dolichospermum. The sequence goes on along the minus strand of NZ_VIKW01000022.1, from coordinate 42,799 downwards.
TTCTTTGTATTTGTGGTATATGCACTCTCTTTTAAGGTTGTAAAACCTTTGCTAATTTCGGGTTTGTACTCAACATTATTATCTTCCCAGAAATGTTTTATCATCTGGTTATGGACAAAGTTAGCAATTTCAATTTGGTAATAAAATAAAACTTTCTGTGTATCTTCTGGCGATAAATATGTAAGAAAATAACTAATAACTTGATTTGCTAAATCATAAAGTAAATCAGCATTTTCATCATAGCAAATATCATCAAAATTAACTAAATTTTTGACAATATAGTTTTCTAGTTGCACTTCTTCTAACGTTGTTGTTTTGATTTCTAGAGAGCTATAATCATCAGTAACTAGAGATTGAATATGTAATTCTTTTTTCGATGGTATAGGATAATTTAAGCCAGTTACATCTAGTGCAAAAGACCTAAAACCTGATTTTACTTCTCCTTGGGGAACAACAATAATTTTGGGAATATCAATGGTTTGTTGAATAACTAAATTAGTGGTTTTAGCAACAATAGCTTCAATATTTGGTGGTGTAGTTACCCCTTCAATTTCCAGTTGTTCTGGCTGATATTCTCTAGCTACAGCTTCCCGCACTATTGCTTGAACTTTTGGCGTTGACAGATATGATGCAGTTGGGACTTTTTCAGGCTGACTTTCTAATTTCCGAATTTCTTGGTAAGTCAGATTTGCAATCTTTTGTTCAATGGGAGATGCAAATATAGATGTTTGAATATCTTGATTTTCTGTTTCTGGAAAAATTATATTTTGTTCACTCTTTTGTTCCGTAGTAATTCCTAAACTTTGGGCAAGTTTTGACCGTGAAACTACTGTTTTGTTTTTTCCTTCTAATTCTTCAGGTGTGAGAATAATTTGTTGCAATCTAATTTCTGATTCTGGGCGTTTTGCTTCTTCTACAATTTCTTGAAATTTGTCATGGGCAACAATATTTAAACGATCTACAATGGTTACACCTGTACGCTTTCCATAAGGTAAACGTAGTCCCCTACCAATTGATTGTTTAATCAAAATTTCCGAATTTGCGGCTCTTAATGGTACAATTGTATAAAGGTTAGTAACATCCCAACCTTCTTTTAACATATTCACATGAATAACTATTTCTGTTGGTTCATCTGGATGTTCTACTTTTAGCAATCTTTCTACCATTTCATCTTCTTGAGCGCCAGTTTTACTAGAATCAACTTGTATGACTTTATCTTTATAGAACCCTTCTGCAAATTCATCAGATTTAATAAGTTCTAAAAGTTGTGTAGCATGGTTAGTATCACGAGCAATAACCAGCATAAATGGCTTAACAATTGGCTTTCCTGTTTGGAGAGCATAAATTTTTAATTCAGCTTTAATATTTTCATGTAAATAAATTCCATCTTCTAATTTGATTTGTTCAATTGCTGCTGGTGATAAACTGGCAGGATTAAAATCTTTACGAGTAACAACAGCAGGATCTTTAACAAAACCATCTGTAATTGCCTTTCCTAAAGAATATTCATAAATAACATTTTGAAAATATACTGGTTTTCTACTGGTTTCTATAGAAGGTGTAGCTGTGAGTTCTAAACCCATTAATGGTTTTAATTCATTAATTGCTCGAATACCTGCTGAAGCTCGATATCGGTGGGATTCATCCATTAAAATTACTAGGTCTTTTAACTGCGAAAGATAATCAAAATAACTTTCACCAATATATTCAGATAGTCGTTTGATTTTAGGGGTTTTGCCACCGCGCACTTCAGAATTAATTTTTGAAATATTAAAAATATTGATTTTACAAGTAATTTGTGGATCTAAAATTGTTCTCGCATTGGTTTCATAGTTTTCACCTGTGATAATAATTGGTGAATTGATTGCAAATTCAGAAATACCTGTAAATACATATTTGGGATTATTAGGTGTAAAATCTTTAATCAGTTTATTATAAATAGTTAGGTTAGGTGCTAAAATAAAGAAATTTTTGATGTCATAAGCTAGATATAAATAACTAATAAAAGCCCCCATTAATCGAGTTTTACCCACACCTGTAGCTAGTGCAAAACATAGTGATGGAAATTCCCTTTCAAAATCTGTAACGGTGTAAAATTCTTGATTAATTTTCGCTAAACTTGTTTGTATATCTGATTGTCCATTGATCGGTAAAAGTTGACAAACACGATCTAAAATTTTTAATGATTGTCGTTGAGGTTGTCTGAGACTGAGACGATTAGCAATGTTATTAACAAGTTGATTTATCATAAGTTATCCATGTCAAATAGTGATTTTTGTATAGGTTGTTCTAGTGATATTTTTTCAATTTCTGGAAATGCTTTAGGCAGATTTTCGATTTTTAAACTGTAATCATCATGACCCCATTCACAACGTGAAAGTATTTGTTGAGGGATTTTTTTGATTGTCAGATTTGGGAATATATCAACTTTGCCACGAAAGGCACTACATAAAACTAATAATGTGCGTTCTTGTCCTACTTCATCAGCAAGTTGAGATAATTGTTCGTGACTGAGATTTTGGGTAGTGACATAAATAAAATCTCGTTCTGTAGAATAACCATGTTGCCAATAAAATGTATCTGATGGTGCATAAGTGAAGCCTTCAATTTTGCAGAGTGCTTCTGCTAACATAGCAGGGTTATATTCTTTATTAATAATCCAGTTACCCCATTTGTCTTTTTCTAATAATGATTGTGCAAGACGATAATAACGAAAACCGCCACCACCTTTCCAGTTTACTGCTTTGCTAATGCCACCTTGATCTTCGCCATCAATTACTTTTTTGAGTCTGGGAATAATATGGGTATGACAATGTTCTCCTAATTCAATCATGATCCAGCGTCTTCCCATTTTGTGAGCAACTGCGCCTGTTGTTCCTGAACCTGCGAAGGAATCTAATACTAGATCACCTGGAATTGTTGCAATTTCTAAAATTCTTTTGAGCAATCTTTCAGGCTTTGGAGTTGAAAATGCACTGTTAGGAAAAAGTGATTTCTGCTCTTTTCGTGATTCATCATTATGACCTACTTCATCATGAGGCCACCATGAAATAGGAACTACGCCTTGTTGAACTTCATTTAAATATCGTTTAAGTTGTGGTGCGCCTTTACCATCTTTTCCCCAAAAGACTCTTTTATCATCAATCATTGCCTGCATTCTATCTTTACTGGTAAACCATGATCTTCCTTTAGGTGGCCAATAACTTATACCCGTTATAGGATTGATAATTTCATAATCATAATTGGCAGAGTAAGTTTTTACACTTAGATTATCGGTTCTCCATAAACCACGACCATCACTATCATCATATTTATAAAGTGAGTTTTGTTTATCTGTTCTGGGCAATAAATTACGGCAGTAACTATTTGTTTTACTAAAAACTAAAATATGATCATGAGAATCAGGGATACCTTTAGAATCACTGGCTGATGTATATTTTTTTTGCCACACAATATTTCTAACAAAATTTGTACGTCCAAAAATCTCATCACACATCACTTTTAAGTAATGTGCTTCATTATCATCAATCGTAATCCAAATAGAACCATCTTTAGATAATAAATTACGCAAAATTTCTAGACGATCTCTCATTAAGCCAAGCCAGATAGAATGCTCTAAACCATCATCATAATGTTCAAAAGCTGAACCAGTATTATAGGGAGGATCAATAAAAATACATTTAACTTTTCCCGTAAATTCCTGTTCTAAAGCTTTGAGAGCTAACAAATTATCCCCAAAAATTAAGCGATTATCAAAAATATCATTTTCACTGACTCGATGTGTAGCATGATAAGATTTATCAGCATCTTCTAATAAAATTCGCGGTTCTAATTGGGGGCGAATTTCTTTACCAATCCATGTTAATTCTAGTCTCTGCTTTTTACTCATAATTAATTCTAATTTTGTCTTAAAAATTAAATTTTAAAATTTAAACTCCATGTCAATTAATATTGTTAGATTAAGCTTCTCTGTTAGTTAATTTTTGCATCACTGCACTGGTTAAAGACTTAACATCTGTCAAACTTCTAAAAATAGCAAGATATCCTTTTTCATCACTAGCAAACTGAGATTCGGCGAGAGTATAAATTAACTCAGCAAGGTCTGTACCAATTCTGGAAAAATCAGTCAAGTCATCTTGAGATAAATTAACTTCTGGTTTATTGATTAGAGATTTATAGCGCCTTGATAAAATATCTAATATAAACAATCTACCATGTTGATAGAAATTTTTACGCCGAGGTTCTGTTTCTGCTTTTCGAGAATCTTCAAAAATCTGATCAAGATATTCAAATATACGCACATAGCGACAAAGTGTAATTCCTGAAAGCTCATTACTAAAAAGTTTTGAATAATAACGCTTATAAAGCTGACTAATATCTTTCTTTGCGGCAACAATTATTTCAATATTACCGCTAAAACAAGCCAGGGCTATTGCAGCTTGTTCAATGGTGATAGCATCATGATGATCTGCTGATGGACGATATTGATAGACAATATTTGATACCATACATTCTTGCCGCAACCGTTCTTGATTAGGATCTAACGCCGCAAAATAAACATCACGGACTGTATTTTGTGTATTCCTCGCTTTAGTAATTTCTACTCCTATTTTATCTGATATTGTCCCTAATTCAATGATGGTAACTAATAATTTTGCATTCGTAGAAACAGAACCATTAGCATTAAATACAGATGCAATAGATCCCACTGTTTGCGCTCCATTGACTATCGAAAACCCCTCTAAAGTAAATTGAGTTGAGTCCTGATTGTGTCCAGATGGTAAACTAACCTTTGCACAAGTAATGGTTAATCCATTATTGAGATAAAAAAGTTCTGATGGTTGTTGTTCTACAGTTTCAGCAATTGCTGTATTAACATCTTCCGTACCCAGGTAATAACGGATATTATTCTCAAATAATAATTTATTATGGTTGTTATATAACTTAGCTAATTCAATAGCATTCACTAATCCATAAAAAGCTTTTCTGGGCTGTTCTAAACAATGCCATTTTTCTAAGGTCAATTCAACCTTAATAGGTGCATTTTTTTGTTTTGCTGTCAACCATCCATAAATATTTTCAATATTCAAATCTTGCCATTCAAAACGCGAATCAAACTTATTTAGTTCATTTTCTAATTGATTGAGATCATTAACTACATGAGTTCCCAAACTTTCATCTAAATATATATTACAGCCAACTATTATTACGCCATTTTTGTCTAAAGCATCTTCAATATCTTGTTGCAACCGGGAAAAACTCGAATTAAATTTTTGAAACCTTTTATGGACAAGATCCCTAATTCCATCACAAAATTTTTTATTATCACCCATATTGGGAGCATTCCCCGCTTTAGCCTGTACTAACAAAAGCCGATTATTAACCCGATCAAAATAAACTGCATCAATACCATTATCATCTCCTCCATTGATAATTGAATGAGCAGCTTGAGGAGGAGTAAGATCAGCGAGATTAGCGATCGCAAATGCAGCTAAAGAACGACTTAAACGATTTTTATAATGTTGTTCTGGTGTCCAATTTTTCTGAAGTTCAGCCTGAAGTTGAGGAATCATTGGAAAGTAATCCCGTGTCAGAACTTCAATGATTTGAGTCCGTTGGGCTTGGTTATTCGGCTTCGACATGGAGCGATAGTATTTGAATTGTTTTTAATACATCATCCCAGAATGGGGTACAGCCAGGATACCTTTCTTCAAAACAGCCATAACCAAACAGGCAGAGTAACTAATAATACTACAATCCCCATAGCTAAAGCAGTAACAGCCAAATCACGATCAAGATCAAATGTCTCAGCTATTACCAATGTAGCTAAAGCTGGAGGCATAGCCATTTGCAAAACTATCACCTGTGCTGCATTGCCAGTCACCCCAAACAGCGACAGCGTACTACCTAAAATCATCGGCACTAATAGCATTTTGATGAAGATACTACTCCCAGCTTGCGGGACTTTGCGCCAAGATTTTAGTTGAGAAAGTCGCATTCCAATTAACATCAAGGATAAAGCTACCGCACCCCAAGCCAATTTCTCCAAACTAAATACAACTGTCGAAGGAAGTGCAACCTGACGCAACAGCAAGCCAAATCCAAAACTCCATAAAGCAGGATTAATAAAAATTACCTTGGCTGTTTGGATATGACTTTGGACATTACTACCAAACTTGGCTGCGAAAAACACACCCAAACCATAAGCCCCAAAAAGCGACCCCAACATATCGTAGAATAAAGCCCAGGCAAAATATTCTTTACCTACCATTGCTAAAGTTATGGGAAAACCCAGATAACCTGTATTACCTACCATCGCTGCTAGAATCAGACTACCTTGAGTTGATTTTTGGGGGACTGACTGAGTGAAATAGGCTTGAGCTTTAATTATTAACCATGCTAAAAATGCTCCTAAGAAGATAGCTAAATGAGCTATTATCGGCGCAATCCAGATTTGTCCCGATAAGTCTGTTCGGATTAAAAAACCAATAATACTGATAGGTACTCCCAGCCAAAAGAGAAACTGGCCTACATAAGTGGAAGCATAACTAGGTAATTTCCGTCCCAGTATGAATCCTATGAGGATTAACCCCACTAACTTGACATATAGTTCTAAAAGATTTATCAAGATTACACCTAGAACAATTACAGCAGGATTCGTAGGGGCGAAGCATTCGGAAAATAGCCTTGTACAAAAATGGATAATTTATCGCCCGAATGCTTCGCCCGTACTTTGTGTATAGGTTTCAATTTAGATTATGTACTTCATTGATCTGCAATCTGCTGTAAAAATTAAAAATTAAAAAAACTGTTGTCTCTTAGTCCTTGCCTTTTTTAATCATTAAATACAAATCAGGAGCAGAAACTTGAATAATAAAGCTGGATTTCCGAAAAAATCGCCAAATTCATATTCTCATTCTAGTGATGATATTCCGGCGGCTCTACGTGATACTTCCGATACGGGAAATAAATTAAAATTACAACCTCCGGTTTTAATTACAGGTGGATTAGCAGGATTTGTATTGCTGGCTGTAATTAGTGGCTTTTTGTTTTCGTTGACGACACCTAAGCCAACGACTAATTCTGTAGCTGAAACGATTAGTTCTCCACCTCTAGTTACTAATACCCCAGATAATAGTAAGAGTGTTTTGGGACATTTTGAATACCCAGAAGCACCAGAATCAGAATTAGTTGCTATTACGGCTGACGGACGCATTAGAATGCGGAAATCTGCTGCTGTTAAGTTTCAAGCCATGGTACAAGCTGCTAGGAGTGCTGGGGTAATTTTAGTACCAATTTCTGGTTTTCGGTCAGTAAAACAGCAGAATCAGTTATTTTTTGAGATTAGCGCCCAACGTAATCAAACTCCAGCGGAAAGAGCCGCTCTCAGCGCCCCTCCTGGTCATAGTGAACATCATACAGGTTATGCGGTGGATATTGGCGATCGCACTGTACCAGCCACTAATCTCCAAGCTAATTTTGATAACACTAAAGCCTATCAGTGGTTACAAGCTAATGCAGCCCGGTTTAGTTTTGAACTTTCTTTTCCTAAAGAGAATCTCCAAGGTGTCAGTTATGAACCTTGGCATTGGCGTTTTGTGGGTGATAGTGATAGTTTGGAAACATTCTATAAGGCCAAAAATATTAAACCTGTGCAAACTCAATAATGATAGTCAGAGAATATCAAATATCGGATACTCAGGCAATCATGAAACTGTTTTATGATACAGTTCATCAAATAAATATTGGTGATTATACTCAAGAACAGGTAAATGCTTGGACTGGCGAAAGTATGGATTATGAATTTTGGCATCAAAGGTTACAATCCAAGCGGCCTTTTATTGCTGAAAATCATGGTGAAATAGTTGGATTTGCAGAATTAGAAGCAAATGGTCACATTGATTGTTTTTACTGTCATAGCCAATACCAAAGACAGGGTATAGGTTCAAAACTCTTGACTCATCTAGAAAATATTGCCATATCCAGAGGAATTAATCGCCTATATGCAGAAGTGAGTATTACCGCAAAATCATTTTTTCAATACCAAGGATTTACTATAGTCAAGGAACAAGAAGTAGAACGTCGAGGGGTAAAATTAAAAAATTATGTCATGGAAAAATATCTATAATTTCTGGTTTTACATTAGCAGGACTTACGCAAAATCATGAAAAGACGAACCGCAGAGGACGCAGAGGACACAGAGAAATAAGAGTTTCGGAGAGTTATTGCGTAAGTCCTGTAAAAATATCATGGCTTTATTGAGGTACGTTGAGCTTTTTGCTCCTCAAGTTTCGCCCAAAGAGCCTGTTTTTCTGGCTTTTGTGGTTTTGCTGCAATTTTTGCAAAGTGTTCGCGGTTACGTTCTTCCCAGTATTGATAAATTTCTTCTCTAGTTTGTATAACTTCTTGATATTCAGCTTCTACCTGGGTATGATTTGTTTCAATGTAAGATAAAGCTGCACTAATTTGTTCATCTGTGAGATTGAATTTATCTCGAATTAACTTCGGAGGATACTGAGCCTTAATCAAATCTATTACATCATAAAGGGTGATGCGCGTTCCCGCAATTGTTAGTCCTCGCTCAGTCCGAATAATAAATGCTTTTTCATTTGATAAGATGGTCTTCATGTCTAACTTTATTTACCAACTACTATTCTTATTTTAATATTAATTAGATAACAATATCCTGTTTGAGATTGATCAGCCAAATATAAATATTCAGCTTAATCAACAAAATCGGTGCAGTTTCCCTACACCGATTCCATAGTTTAATTCTAGTTTTTCGCACCATATTCCTCAGGCTAATGCGGAAGCTTGGGGTTTGGCAAAAATCATCCTGCCGGCTGAGGTTTGTAAAGCACTGGTGACGACTACCCGCAATTCACCACCGACATAAGGACTACCTTCTTCTACTACTACCATTGTCCCATCATCTAAATAACCAATTCCTTGACTTGGTTCTTTCCCTTCTTTGAGAATTTTTAGATCAAGATTATCACCAGGTAAATAAGTCGGACGAACGGCATTTACTAAATCATGAACATTCAAAACGGGGACTTTTTGGACACTAGCAACTTTAGACAAATTGTAATCATTGGTGAGTAATGTCCCATTGATTTCTTGAGCAAAACGGACTAATTTAGCATCAACAGTGGGAGTATCTTCATAGTCCACAGGGTTAATTAAAATCCGATCTGGGTAAGTTTCGCGAATGCGGTTCAGGATTTCTAATCCTCTTCTCCCTCTCACCCGTTTTTGATCTTTACTAGCATCAGCTACTTGTTGTAATTCTTGTAAAACAAATTGGGGGACAAGAATTAACCCTTCCAGAAATCCTGTTTCTAGCAATGTTTCAATGCGGCCATCTATAATGCAGCTAGTATCCAAAACTTTGGTATTGGCAGGTTTGAGAGTTCCTTCCACTACCATGCTTTCTACAGTGTTGGGGTTAATTAATCTTAACAAACCGCGTCCATGGGCATCAGCCAAGTTCATGCCGGTGACAGAGAGGATGATACTGCCAACAACAGCTACAAGAGGTTTGATAAAGCCGAAATCTGGGGGAATGGGTAATAAAAATAGCGGGGCTAACATTAAATTGGCGAGTAATAGCCCAATTACTAAGCCAATGGCACGGGTTAAAATAACTTCTAGAGGCATTTCCCGAACTTGCGATTCGAGACGGCGGTATGTAGTCTGGAAACTTAGTCCGATCGCACCACCAATAATGGCAGCAAATACGGCTACAACTAAGCGTAAGGCTTCTAGATTTGTGACTCCATTAAGAGTACCGGGCGGGAGTAGATCGGTGCTGTAATAACCTATCCCCGCCGCTGCCAAAGTAAATGAGAGAATAATAATGGCATCCAGCATGGTTGTGTTGTGTTCCTACAACGATATTTATTCGATAAAGTAAAGTATGCTTGCTTCTATCCTTTTTGGTGATGGAATAATATTACCTGCTCAGGCACAGAGAATATGCCAACATTATAACCAAAGGGTTTTTACTGCATATTATTTTTATTTTTAGGCAAAAAGGATAAAAACTTGTAAATAAACTCCTCATTTTCATTATTGTTAACAGTCAGATTAAATTAACTTAACTATTACTCAAAATGAGTCAAGAAGATATTGGTTGGGGAGTTCCCCGTTCTGCTTATGTGCATATTCCCTTTTGTCGGCGCAGGTGCTTTTATTGCGATTTTCCGGTATTTGTGGTAGGCGATCGCTCACGGGGTGAAAATTCTGGGACAATTGCCGAATATGTTGAAGTTTTATGTCAAGAAATCAGAATTGCACCAATTCATGCTCAACCTTTAGAAACAATTTTTTTTGGTGGTGGGACTCCTTCGCTGTTATCAACAGAACAATTGCAACAGATATTAACAACCTTAGAAAAGCGATTTGGGATGACATCTCAGGTGGAAATTTCGATGGAAATTGATCCAGGGACGTTTGATTTAGCACATATAGCCGGTTATCGCAGCTTAGGAGTAAATCGCGTCAGTTTGGGTGTACAAGCCTTTCAAGAAGAATTGTTAAAAGCCGCAGGGCGATCGCATTCCCTTGTAGATATTTTTACAGCGATCGAGTTAATCCACAAAGTCGAGATTCCCGAATTTAGCTTAGACTTGATTTCTGGCTTACCGCATCAGTCCTTAGCACAATGGCAAGAATCCTTAACCCAAGCAGTAGCAGCCACACCAACTCATATCTCCATCTATGACCTTACCATTGAACCGGGAACAGCCTTCAATCGTTATTTCAAACCGGGAGATCATCCTTTACCCACAGATGAAACCACAGTCAAAATGTATCAAATGGGGCAAAAAACCTTAACTGATGCCGGGTACGAACATTACGAAATTTCCAATTATGCCCAACCAGGACATCAATGTAGGCATAATCGAGTTTATTGGCAAAATCGCCCCTATTATGGCTTTGGCATGGGTGCAGCCAGCTATATTGATGGTAAACGCTTCACCCGTCCCCGGAAAACTCAGGAATATTACCAATGGTTAAAAGCTGGTGCTGTCATTGATTGTGAAGTCACACCACAACAGGATGTTTTGTTAGAAACATTAATGTTAGGGTTACGGTTAGCCGAAGGAGTAAGTTTAAATTCCTTAACCGCGAATTTCGGTAAGCATCAAGTAGAGAAAATTCAAAGCTGTTTGCAACCATACTTTGCCCAAGCTTGGGTGAAGATTGTTGAGGGTAGGTTGCGTTTTAGCGATCCCGATGGTTTTATATTTTCTAACGTGATGTTAGCGAAGTTGTTTGAAAAGTTGGGAGAATGATAGATTATTAGGCGTTTTGGATTAAATATATGAATATGTCTCACGCAAAGGCGCAAAGGCGCAAAGAATTAAGGTTGCAAAGGTTCAATTTTCATCCTTTAATTTAATAACGCTGATTATTGCATTAAATCATCATTTGCAGATTCACCGGGATAAAAGTTTAAGTTAATTAAATCTTCCCATAAATATAGACATTGTGGAGGAAAAGTTGATAAAGGTAAATTTGTTTCTCCTGATGCTAAATCCCTAGCATTTTCATAAGCTTCTTGAAGTGATATTTCTAGAGAAGATTGTAAACTAGGATTTTCACTTAGCAATTTTATGATATCCCGGCGTTGAATCCGAATAGTTGCTAACCAACTGCGACTACGTTTTGATGATTGATATTCCCACTTGAGTAAATGTCCAATTAAAACACTCAGCCGATTTCTTAACTCTTGGCGTTCCTTTCTCCCCAAAGATTCAACTTCCTCAATTAAATTACCTAAGTCAACTTGATTCCATTGTTGATAACGTAACAACTTAGCCTGTTCTTGAGTCCAGGCATAAAAATCCGTTTCATAAAGATTATCATTCAAGTTTACACCCGATTCTTTCGCCCTTCGTGACTGCATAATTAAAACCTAGCAAACTTGAACTAATTATAACTCCCTTCTTCCTTTGCGCCTCTGCGTGAGCCATAAAACCTAAAAAGTCACCACACTCCGAATAGACTCCCCCCTGTGCATCAAATCAAAAGCATCATTAATTTTTTCAATTGGCATCACATGAGTAATTAAATCATCAATATTAATCTTACCATCCATATACCAATCTACTATTTTCGGCACATCTGTCCGTCCTCTTGCACCACCAAAAGCCGAACCTTTCCAAACCCTTCCAGTTACTAATTGAAATGGACGAGTGCTGATTTCTTTACCCGCACCAGCAACACCAATAATCACACTCACACCCCAACCTTTATGACAACATTCCAAAGCTTGACGCATGATATTGACATTACCAATACATTCAAAAGAATAATCAGCACCACCTTTTGTTAAATCTACTAAATAAGCAACTAAATCACCTTCCACTTCATTAGGATTGACAAAATGTGTCATCCCAAATTTTTCAGCTAAAGCCCGTTTTTTGGGATTAATATCTACACCAATAATCATATTTGCGCCCACCATTCGCGCCCCTTGGATGACGTTTAAACCAATCCCACCCAAACCGAAAACTACCACATTTGCGCCTGGCTCTACCTTAGCTGTATATATCACCGCACCTATACCTGTTGTAACACCACAACCGATATAACAAACTTTATCGAAAGGGGCATCTTCTCGAATTTTGGCAACGGCGATTTCTGGTAATACCGTATAATTAGCGAAGGTGGATGTACCCATATAATGGTGAATCATGTCGCCACCGATACTAAAACGGCTAGTACCATCGGGCATTAAACCCCGTCCTTGTGTGCCGCGAATTGCTTGACAGAGATTGGTTTTAAAGCTTAAGCAATAATCACATTGCCGACATTCAGGCGTGTATAAAAGAATTACATGATCTCCTTTTTTGAGGCTGTTGACATCAGCCCCCACTTCGACAACTATACCAGCGCCTTCATGTCCTAAAATGGCGGGAAATAAACCTTCAGGATCATTACCAGAAAGAGTAAAAGCGTCAGTATGACAAACCCCACTGGCTTTAATCTCAATTAATACTTCTCCGGCTTGTGGTGCTGCTAATTGTACGGTTTCGATAGTTAGGGGTTTACCTGCGGTGTGCGCTACTGCTGCTTTGACTTCCATTCCATTCTCCTTGGTGGTGAGGATTTACGTAATTTTATCTCACGCAGAGTCGCAGAGTCTCAGAGAGGAATATTTTCCATAATTACTTGTCAAGTGATTTTATATATAGTACATTAGTACCTATAACAAGAGAAACCCCCCACCTTTACAAGTGGGGCTTTATTAACTGCCAGATTTTGTTAAAATCGCATTCACTGGTTTAGATTGGTGAAAGGTAGTGGCTATTTTGGCAACTATAATAAACATTGTCTTAGCTGCAACCACTCAATCAATTATCCACTTTTGCGATTAATTCAGTCTGTAACAAAACTATGAAACCTGCCCTTACTAAAATTGGCGCTCAAATGTCCAACTTAACTGGCGTGAGAGCGATTATGAAAGATATTAACGAAACCCTCAGAGCTAGTAAGGGACAGGAATTATATAATTTGAGTGCTGGCAATCCGTTGATTTTACCAGAGGTAGAACAGTTATGGCGGGATTGCACGGCAGATTTATTAGCTAGTTCTGAATATGGTGAAGTTGTTTGTCGTTATGGTTCTAGTCAGGGTTATGCACCATTAATTGAGGCAATTGTCAAGGATTTTAACCAGCGTTATGGGTTAAGTTTAACTGAGCGGAATATTTTAATTACTGCGGGTAGTCAAACTATCTATTTTTACGCTGCTAATGCTTTTGGTGGCGATATGGGTAATGGAGCGTTAAAAGAAATTGTGCTGCCATTAAGTCCAGATTATACTGGTTATGGCGGTGTGTGTTTATTTCCAGAAGCTTTGGTTGCTTACAAGCCTACTCTAGATATTGATGCAGCAGCGCACCGCTTTAAATATCGTCCTGATTTTAACCAACTTTCGATTACAGAAAATACTGGTTGTGTGATTTTTTCCCGTCCTTGTAATCCTACGGGTAATGTTTTAACTAATGATGAGGTGAACAAAATCACTGATTTAGCTGCACCTTATAATGTACCCGTGCTAATTGATTCAGCTTATGCACCTCCTTTCCCGGCGTTGAATTTTACAGAAATGACTCCGGTATTTGGGGAAAATATCCTCCACTGTATGAGTTTATCAAAGGCGGGATTGCCTGGGGAACGCATTGGGGTAGCTATTGGTGATGAAAACCTGATTCAAGTTTTGGAATGTTTCCAAACCAATGTGGGAATTCATTCGTCTCGATATGGTCAAGCGATCGCAGCTAGAGCGATAGAATCAGGTACATTAGCAAATATTGCGGAAAATGTGATTCGTCCTTTCTATCAGAAAAAGTTTGATGTGTTGGAAAGTACATTGGAAGCAGCAATGCCGAAAAATTTACCTTGGTTTTTACATCGTGGTGAAGGAGCGATTTTTGGCTGGTTGTGGTTGCAAGATTTACCTATGACTGATTGGGAATTTTACCAGGAATTAAAGAAGGTGGGTGTGATTGTTGTTCCTGGTAGTAGTTTCTTCCCTGGTTTAAAAGAAGAGTGGGAACACAAACACCAATGTCTGCGAATTAGTTTAACGGGTAGTGATGAAGAAATTACTATCGGTATGCAGCGTTTAGCGAAGGTTGCTGAACAGGTTTATCAAGTTGCGGCTGTAAGTGTGTAAGGAAAATGAACCACGAAGGCACGAAGAACACGAAGAAGAAGAAACCCGTAGGGGCGGGGTCTCCCCGCCCTCCTAAACCGACTAAACCAGTCCCCAGTCCCCAGCGACGCACTGAGCTTGTCGAAGTGTCCCCAGTCCCTAATCTTGATGATTGGTTGGAAATTGGCAAAATTGTCTCACCTCAAGGTTTAACTGGGGAGTTGCGGGTTTATCCTAATACTGATTTTCCTGAACGCTTTGAAGAACCGGGAAAACGCTGGTTATTACGTCCAGGGGAAACGGAACTCCAACCTGTAGAGTTATTAAATGGACGGTATCTTGATGGGAAGAATCTTTATGTGATTAAATTGAAGGGAGTAAGCGATCGCCATCAAGCTGAAAATATGCGTGATTGTCGGTTTTTTGTGCCTGTGAGCGATCGCCCACAATTAGCCGAAGGTGAATTTCATGTGTTAGATTTACTAGGATTGCAGGTCTTTCTCCAATCATCTGGGGAATTTGTAGGAACGGTTGTGGATATCTTACCTTCCGGTCATGATTTATTAGAAGTTCAATTCGATTCTGCTTTTATTGCTAATAATGAAGAGTTGACCACTGACAAAGTACCAAAAAATGTTTTAATTCCCTTTGTCATGGAAATTGTCCCTATTGTAGATTTAGAAAATCGTCGAGTGGAAATTACTCCTCCCCCCGGTTTATTATTCATTAACAATTAGTGGCTAGTGACACCAATATTAATAGACTCAACACAGCTTATTTAGGGCTTGCTGGAAAATTTGTCTGTGAAGGCAGGGAACAGGGAAGAGTTTGCCAAGTTAGTTCGCTTTTCCCTGTTCTGAAGATTAACCCATTGGTGCAGATTACTGAATGGTTTTCCTAAGTGCTTAATTAAAGGTCTTTACTGATGTCCGCAATTAATTGATCTAGTTCGCTGATTTCACCTAATATATCCGGGTCGCTAAAAGATGCAAGTGCATCCGCATAGTCTTTGACGTTACCGTATTTTTGGTTTGCCAACTTAATTCGCTTTTCTACCTTATCAGACAGGTTGGAGATTTTATTGGTTAAGACTATTACCTCGGACAGACTCTGATTCTTGCTCTCTAACTCGGCTCTACTCAGTTGGAGATTTTTTAACTGAGTATTTAACGATAAAACATACTGGAGATATTTGTCATACTCTTCATAACTACCATCTATTACTAGCGGATTGGGACTATCATCCGATGCAATGAGCCAGGCTAAGAGTTTCTTCTCGTTCTCGGCACGTTTGAGCCTTTGCCTTTCACGTAAGTCGTCAAGTTGCTTCTGCGAAGCTTCTTCGGTGATATATAGACTCTTGATATCGTCATTGATTTTGTTGTATTCTTGCTGAGTTTCATTGCTTAATTTCTGAAAATCTGTGGCATTTTTCCTAGCATCAGTTTGAGTTTTTTGTAATTTACTCTCTATCTCTGCCAGTGTTGTTTTCCCATTCTCATAAGATAGATTTGGCAGTTTTTTAATCGCTGTTAATACACTATCTAACTCTACCTTCACATTAGATACATAGGACTGTAAAGTGCCACTGTAGTCTAAGGCCAACACGGGTGTAGGAAAGAAAAGTAAGGCAGATAGGATGAAAACTACTAAGGTTTTCAAGACAAACTTAACTGGACTTGGTAGGTTTTTCTTGATAAAGAATCTCATGTTTATACTCCGATAGTTTTGGGTTTCCACAAATTAACTCAGTAGTTTTTTGATTTAAGTTTAGATAGCAATAGATGGCAATAGATGACAAAGCACCAAAAAATGCTATCTATTGCACCTGTCCGATGTTTAACTGCTTCTTACCTAATACCTAGCATTCAATACTGTTATATAATTCCCCCATCTTTTATCTTTTACCGCCGCTGCTTCTACAGTTTTCACCTGTTTGTCAAGAGAATCAAAAATCCGTTTAGCTAATATAGGTGTTTGTTCTTTTGCTTGGTCAATTGAAGGTGATGCGACAATGTTAGCTCCTACTTTATTGTATGTATTTTTTGCTCCTACTAGATATTCCCGACAGACGCTATCTAAAGCTACCCATTGAGATAAATTTTTCACGAACAGCACCATAAATTCCGGGCTAGAGTATTCCTTAATTAGCTCCTCTGGAGATAATTCACCCTGATAATCTTGAACGGTATTTGATAAGTCTGAACTTTCAAGTTGCCTACAATATGTCTCGATTGAACGCCAGAAGAGTGTTGCATCAGTTAATGTGGACACTATTGCAGAGAGCGCGCGAATTGCATAATGGAAAGTTTGAACAGATTTTTCCGCCTCAGAAACAGCACTTTGCGCTTTCATAATTTCTGCTGCATATTGTTTAAGATCATTCAAATTGTCAAGGATTAACTGATTTTGCCTTTGCGAGTCTCTGATGTAGGTAGCATGAGTTTCCCGTAGAGCTTCCTCCTTAGGATCTCGAACTTTGATTCCGCAAAAGTTAGCGACCGCTTTAACAGCACCCATGAACCAGCCATCCTGGAGTTTAGCGACGCTGGCATAATATTCTTTGGACAGCTTATCCATGTCTTCTCTAAGCTTTTCACGTTGCGTTTCGGCTGCTGCCTGTTTTGCTTTAAAATCATTCAATTGTTTATTCAGGTTCGACTTCTCGCCTTCAGTCAGAGTTTTTAGGTTAATAGCATCTTCATTTACAACCTGGGATTGATTACCAAGTTCTGAAATCTTTGCCGCTAATTGCTCTGATTCATTAGCCATATCGCGGGCAAGGTCCGCACAATATTTTAATTTAATTATGGCTAACGTGTCTTTACGTTGTAATAACAATCCATAGATCTTAATTAAAGTTTTGGCGACTTCTTGGGAGCGAAGACCAAAAATGTCAAGTGTATTCATGCAATCACCAGAAATATCAAGCAGTGACTTCTGCAATCCAGACACTTTTGTCCAAACTTCTGTACCCGCTAAGGCGTTGTATGCCAAAAACATAAAATCCGCCGCATTTTCAAAGTTGGAAACCAAGGAATCAATGGACAATTTACCTAAAATATCCTGGCGAGATTCCAGCACTAATTGACTGCCGCTTGCTGGAAGATTTTGCACAGAATATACTTCTTGTTTACCGTTGATAGAAAGTGTGATCGATCCTGGTATTGAGTTGTTGTTAACTATTGTAATTTCACTCATTTGACTTACTCCATTAATGTGTGTGTTAACTAGTTAATACTTAGCTGGCATCATCTACTAATTACTAAATTAGTCAGGTTTTTACTGAATAGCTTTCCTAGCTTCCCAATGGAAGGTTATTAGTTAAATCGGCAATAAATTTATTTAGGGCTTGCTGAATAAATGTAAAACCTAGATAAATCAAGCGTTTTAGGTGGAAAAAATTAAATTGGATGTAAGGAATTAGCCTGAAAACGATCAAAACCTGCTCATTTTCTCAGGTTCGAGACCATTCTTGCCTCCTTCCTACTCCTCCTGATAGCGCAGCGTGGCGTTAGCCATACTCCTGAACTTCTGATAGCGCAGCGTGGCGTTAGCCATACTCCTAGCCCTCACAGATAACTTTTTCAGCAAAGCCTATTTAGTTCGCTGATTTCACCTAATATATCCGGGTCACTAAAAGACTGAAGTTTGTAGGCTTTTTTGGAGCAAAAATTTCATTTTCATACTCTAATTTTTCTTGTTTATGACTGAGACAGGTAGTTTTTGGTTTTAATTTTAGATAGATAACTATTGCTGCTATCTATCCATTTTGCGAAAGTTACAAATCCGAGCAATGTAGAGTTATTCCGCTAACACAGATTACTGAATAGCTTTCCTAGCTTGCCAATGGGAGGTTGTTAGTTAAATCCGTAATAAATTGATCCAGTTCGCTGATTTCGCTCAGTATATCTTGATCGCTAAAAGACTCTAATTCTTCCGCATAATCTTTGATATTGCTAGTTTTCTGTTTTGCATCGTTGACACGATTTTTTATGTTAGTAGACAACTTGGATATTTTGTCGGCTAATACTATTCCCTGAGATAGCCTCTGATTATCTGTCTCTAACTTTGCTCTACTGTCTTTTAATGACTGTAGCTTAGACTGGATTAATAATATATCTGACCTATTTCTTTCCACATAGTTCTTAAAGTTATCAAGTCCTTGAAAGAACTGACTGTCTACTTGCGTTCCCAGCATTTTTGCTGCCTTTTGAATGCGTTCTAGTTCACTTTGCTTTTGCTTGAATTCCACTTGATTTCTCTGTACCTGCTTCTCTAAAGCTTGTTGAGAAGTATATAGCTTATTTATCTCATCTAGAAGTTGATTAGATTCTTTCTGCCCTTCATCTCTTAACTTCTCGAAATCTATGGCATTTTTACCAGCATTGCCTTGAATCTGTTGTAATTTGGTGTCTATCTCAGCCAGTGCAGTTTTACCATTCTCATAAGATAGATTTGGCAGTTTTTTAATAGATGTAACTATGCCATCTATATCTACCTTCACAACAGATATATATGACTGTACAGTCCCACTGTAGTCTAATGCCAATATGGGTGTGGGAAGGAAAAGTAACGTAGATAGGATGAAAACTACTAAGGTTTTCCACACAAACTTGACTGAAGTTTGTAGGCTTTTTTGGAGCAAAAATTTCATTTTCATACTCTAATTTTTCTTGTTTATGACTGAGACAGGTAGTTTTTGGTTTTAATTTTAGAGTAGATATGGATGACAATAATAGACATCCATATCGCTTAAAAGTACAGATTAAAGTAAGCGATACAAAACTGTGCCTATTAATCGCCCTTTGTAAATGCTCTAGCTTACTGGTTGCGCTGAAACATTTATAGTCTGCATCTGCTTCCGAAAAGACTCAATTTCAGCATCTACAGCCGCAGCTTCATTTTGAGCAGATTTAAGAACTGCTTGAGCTAATCCAGCGACTTGGGCTGCTGCTTCGTCATCGGATGGTGGTTTTCCGACATTTTTATTTACCTTGCCATATACCTCGTTTACTGCTGTCAGATATTGATCGCAGACATTATTCAGTGCAACCCATTGAGCTATATTAACCAACGCCCCTTGGATGAAGTCCTCGCTAGAGTAGTAATCCTTCCGTTCCTCTAAAGTAAAACTACTTTGGATAAATTCAAGGTCTTCAGTAAAGCTAGTGCTTCCCAGAGTTTCTTTACAATAGTTCGCCATATTACGCCAGAACAGTGTTGTCTGACTTAATGCAGCTACAACTCCGCTGAGAGCTTCAATGGCAAATTGTAGACTTTTGATTGCCGTTTCTATATTCTTAGTGTCATCAGTGGTATATTTAATTTCCACTACATATTGTGCAAGATTAGCTAACGCTTCTCGGTTTTCTGCTGCCAGCTTATTTCTGTGTTCGTAGTATGCCATCTTCTGTTTCGACGCAGTGTCCGCAGCCGAGTATGACTGGCTCGATATTTGTTGAAGTTGCTGTGACACGCCGCTCAATCCTGATAAAACAGTTTTAACAGCTTCTTCTGCCGCTTTTAGCTTTTTATCAATATCAGCACGTTTTGCCTCAGCCGCAGCCTTTTGTGTTTCTGCGTCCGCCTTAGCCTGTGTTGGAGATTGAGGATCTTTGATAATTGCTTCAGCTTTTGTGATTTGAGCGTCGTTTTCTGTCTTCTCTGCAAAAATAGCGGTCTTTGCTGCCTCTTTATCTTGCAATTGCTTGCTGAGACTTTCCTTTTGTTGCACTATCTCTGGTGAAGGGGCTTGACCGCTTGGCTGATTACCACCTGATTGACTTCCTGGAAGTCCAACGGGGGACTTGATGGCGATCGCCGCTTGAATTCCCGCACCAACACCAGCAGCCAAAGCGCCAATAGTAGCCCCAACTATTCCGGTAATGAAAGCGCGTTCACCTTCAACCTTTTCTCGCTCTCTGGCTTCTTCATATTCTTTTTGTGCCGCAACAAGGTCTGTTTGAATATTTTTCTGAAGCTCTACAGTTCTTGTCTGAAGGGTTTTGATCAGGTTAAGCTTTTCTTGTAGTTTTTTCTTGGTGTTTTGATCGGTCACCTTCTGAGTAATAGCTGCTTCCACGGCAGTCTGAGATTCATCAACAATCTTCTGAAAACGATCCGCTAGTTTTTGCGATTCATCCGCCATTTGCAAAGCCGTCTCTCCACAACGTTGTAGTTGTTTTAGAGCCAACGACTCCTTACCCTTGACTAGCCATTTATAGGCACTAAACGCATCATTTACGACCTTTTCAGACTTAGTTTTAAAAACCCCCATTGTTACAGTGGCTTCCATCGTGGCATCTAACAGGGATTTCTGTAATCCAGACACTGTTGCTTGGAGCGAGTCGTTTTTTCTTGCTGCTAAGGCATTATATGCAAGAAACATTAAATCGGCTGCATGATCCAACCCCTTCACCACTTCGCGGACAGATAAATTGTTGAGAATTGACTTCTCAGATTCAAACACCAACTTAGATTTACTTGCTGGTTTAGTATTAATCGAATATTTCTCTGTATCTCCGTTGTCAAACTGGAGGGTGATCGATAACTCCTTCTTCCGTTGATTTTCGGCTGCCTCATCTAAAAATGAAACCAATGTTATTTCGCTCATTTTACGTACCTGTGAACTAATTTTTTTCTTGGTAACAATATTGCTCTGGAGTTGGGACTAAGTTAACTTCCATAGGCTGAAACCCTTACTAAGTAAGCTCTGGAGATTACGAATCCAAAGGAGATTTCTAAAGTTTGAAACCTTCTCTTAGCTTGTGTTTGAAGCTTTACCCGAAGAAATTAGTCCAAACTCCAGTCAGTTTGTATCTTCCACTATGGTCAATAATGTTACACCAAATCTTCAAATAATGTAACAAATGGCATTTTTATCCCCCATTTCCGGTTTTTTGTCCCTGTAAGCGATCGACCAGAATTAGCAGAAGGTGAATTTCATGTGATAGATTTGTTAGGATTGCAAGTCTTCATGCAGGAATCTGGCCAATTTATAGGAACAGTAGTAGATATATTACCTTCAGGTCATGATTTGTTAGAAGTCAAATTCGATGCTACTTTTTCTGAAGATAAAGCCGGAAAAACAATTTTAATTCCTTTTGTCATGGAAATTGTTCCTATTGTTGATTTAGAAACCCGTCGAGTTGAAATCACTCCTCCCCCTGGTTTGTTGTCAATTAATGATTAGTTCCTAATAATTGAATGTAGGTTGGGTGGACGCAAGGAAACCCAACATGATTAGCACTTGGGTATTAACTATCAATCCTCCTAAATTTCATCAGGATTAATACCTAACTGACGCAACCTTTGGGCTAATTTTGCAGCTTTTATTTTCGCTTCAGTTGCTTCTTGTTCAGCAATAATAGCCCTTTCTGTCGCAGCAGCAGCTTCTTCAGTTGCAGAAATAGCTTCTTCAGTTGGTTCAGAAATTAATTCTCCCTCCAAAGTAAACCACCTTAACCACAACTTAGAAATCCCTCGAAATGAACCTTCCCACAATCCTAAACTTAACCCTAATTCGGGCATGGGTAAACGATTTGCAATCAAATTCATAGGTTCATAAT
This sequence comes from Anabaena sp. UHCC 0204, assembly GCF_009711975.1. GTDB lineage: Bacteria > Cyanobacteriota > Cyanobacteriia > Cyanobacteriales > Nostocaceae > Dolichospermum. Next base: position 20,558 of record NZ_VIKW01000022.1, on the reverse strand, counting down.
GACCACCAACTAAATGAAATGCACGAAGTTCATTAGTGTAGCGACTAAAAACAATATAGTAAGGAATCCGCAAAATATTTTCATAAACTTCCCATTTTGTCGGAGGTTTATCTTTTGTAGTTTTTGTGTTTCCTAAATCCTCATCCTCTGTACCGGGAGATAATAATTCTACCACCACAAAAGGGTTAACTATTTCTTGCCAAGTGACATAACTTAAACGCAAATCTCTACCTTGGAATAACAGAGAAACTCCAACGACACCAAACCAATCAGGACGTTTATACCATAAAGGATGCTCCAGATCATAATAAAGATTCATATCAGCAGCACTAAAAATGAGTTCTGGACTCCAGTTTAGAGGTTGAAAGGTGAGATATAAAAGTAAAGGTTGTAAAAAATGAAATTCGTCTGGTAAACCGGATTTTTCTGGATTTTCACTAGGTAAATCATACATTGTCGGTAGGTTTTCCCAAGGAGGAAGAGGAGGATCTGATTGATAAATCAGAGGAGGGGAAAAAGTCATAAATAAATTAAATAAATTTTGCTTCTTTCAATCCCAGTTTAGCGGATCTTATGATACAATTAAAAAATACCGTAAACTCTACAATATCCCCAAATTAAGGCATTTAACTCATGCTTTCTCAGATTTTCCAACAGAGACTGACAGATTTACTAGATAACATTACTCAAGACCAAAAATTACTTAAAGAATTTGAGGAAGAGTTAAGTGTCGAAGACAACCCCCGCATACTTAAGAAATATAAAAAAGAAATTAAACGACAAAAGGAATCTATTAATAACTATAGACAAGAATACACCGAACTAGAACAACAGTTAATTGGTATATCTGAACCACAAATGCAGGTGGTAGGAAATCAATTACAGTTAGTAGAAAGCCAATTACAGCAAATAGACGCAAAGTTAAATATTGTTCTTATTAATCATGATTCGTTATTAAATCGTTATAATGCTGCGGAACAATCCATCCTCAGAGTTATTATCGAACAGCTAAATCAAACTCAATTAGCTCTGACAGAAAATATATTAAATGCAGTAGCAGCTAATCAGGTATCTGAATCAGAAATGCACCAGATGTTGGCAGTGTTAGAGGAACGTATACCTTCTTTACCACCTAGCAGTCAAGCCGAAATTACAGAAATTATTAAATCTCCTCAATTAGATGCAAAACATAAAATCACAGTCACTTTTCCTATTGTTCCCTTGTTAGTTAATTATGAAGGTGAACTAGAATTAGGAACTGGTTTTAATATCAAGTCTGCTTGGGAGCAAATTATGAATAAATTAGGGAGAAAGTAAGCAGTGAATTTGCATCAGCACCTCGAAGAAGAATTAGAAAAAGATTTTAATTTACTCAAGCAGTATGAAGAAAAGCGGCGAGATGAAACAAATCCACGGCTTATCGGTCAGTACAATAGTGAAATTAATAGAATTAAACTACAAATTTCTGAACGTCAACAGGAATTAGATAAACTACCTAAAACTTCTCTTACTCCAGCAACAAATCAATCTTTTATCGAAGAATTGGGTTTTGGTGTTAAGTTAGAAATGATCTATATTCCTGGTGGTACATTTTTAATGGGCGCACCAAAAATTGAAGTAGATAGTGATGATGATGAACGTCCCCAACACTATGTAACTGTCAAACCGTTTTACCTGGGGAAATACACCATTACCCAGGAACAATGGGAAAAGGTAGTTTATTCCTGTCCTACCATCGAGGATTGGCTAGATCCACACCCTTCTTACTTCAAAGGTGATAAACTACCAGTAGAGCAAGTATCTTGGTACGATGCCGTCGAATTTTGTGCTAGATTGGCTAAGAAAACAGGACGACAATATCGCTTACCCAGTGAAGCGGAATGGGAATATGCTTGTCGGGCTGGTTCGGCAAAACCTTTTGCTTTTGGTGACACAATCACCACAGATGTGGTAAACTATGATGGTAACTACACTTATGGTAATGCCCCCAAGGGAAAATATCGCGTACAAACAACAGCAATAGGAACTTTTCCGCCCAACGCCTTTGGTTTATATGATATGCACGGAAATGTCTTGGAATGGTGCGCCGATAGTTGGCATGATAGCTATGAAGATGCACCTAGTGACGGCAGTGCATGGATAAATGAGAATGATAATCAACATCGGCTGCTGCGCGGTGGTTCGTGGAACCACTACCCTGAGTGGTGTCGTTCTGCCACTCGCAACAGGCTTGCCCCCGACGTCCGTAACGGCCTTGTGGGTTTTCGGGTAGTGTGCGGTGGTGCTGCCAGGACTTAGTAGCCCTTTACACTCTTGCCCTTTTGCCCTCTGCTCTTTTCCTCTTTACCCTTACCAAGCGTAACGGAGTGGAGCGATCTTTTTTTAATTTTTGGGCTTTTTCAGAAAGCCGCGTTATTTAATTTAATAGAAACTTTTACAGCCTTGGTTTGATTTATAATAACATATAAATCTGAATCTGTAAATCAGATTCCTAAACAGCTATTTATTTCTCTTGTGCAAACAAGAGGATAAAGAAGGGACAGGCAACTCCGGCTGCTGCGCGGTGGTTCGTGGAACAACAACCCTAAGTGGTGTCGTTCTGCCAATCGCAACAGGAATACCCCCGACAACCGTAACAACAATGTGGGTTTTCGGGTAGTGTGCGGTGGTGCTGCCAGCACTCTCTTGTACCAGAACTGACGGATGGGAATTCGTCGGGCGTGTCAAAGGAGAGTCCAGACCTGTTCCTGTGATGTTGGTGACAGCATCCTAATATCAAACTGGTTTGGGTAGCTTGGTAGGTGTCAAAGCCGAAGACTTACCCAAACTTAAAATATCCTCTTAATTACGAATTACCTTTTAAATTTCCGTTCTAAAAAAGCAATTATTTGTTCCCAAGCTGAAGTAGCCGCAACAGCATCAAAACGATAACCATCATCTCTCATAAAAGTATGTTCTGCTTCATAAGAGAAAAATTGATGATGAACTTTAGCATTTTCTAAAGCATTAATTATAGTATGTCTGTCATGTTCAGAAATATGTGGATCTTGAGTACCAAAAATCAACAGCATTTCCCCTTTAATTTCCTCAAATCTGTGAATAGTATCCGCCACACCTTTACCTAATTTACCAATAGGAATACCTGTAGGATAACAAGAAACACAAGCTTCAATTTCACTTTCAAAAGCAGCCCGAAAAGCTAAATGTCCACCAATACAAAAACCCAATGTTCCGATTTTATCAGCAATAACTGAACTATCATGTTTGAGAAAATCAATGACAGCGCGAGTATCAGCATCATATTCAGAAATTAACGTCCGTCGTGCATCATCATTACCGCGCATTCTCCCAATATCATTAGGTTCAATTACAGAACCCACAGGTTCAATGCGGTGAAAAATTTCCGTTGCTGCGACAACATAACCAAAACCAGCTAAATAATTAACTAAGCGAATTATGGCATCACCTAATTGATAAATATCACTGTAAAAAACAATTCCTGGATATTTACCCTCTGCTTTAGGAGAAGCGACATAAACCCGCATTAAACTATCATCTACTCTTAATTCGATATTGCGTTTAACAATTTGCATTTTTCGTTTTTTGCTAATGTGTTAATTTGTAATTCTGCCGATTTAATAATAATCAGTAAGTTTTTATAAATACTCTATTTTTTAAAGAAGTTGAATTTCATAGTTTGACACGCATGATGTAACTATAATTATGTGCTATTATATACAATATAATATAAAGATTATGTTAGATTATACAATCAGTTCCGGCAACATCTTTCAAGATTTAGGATTTGCTAATGCAGAAGAAAAACTAGCCAAAGTTAAATTAGCTTCTGTCATAGCTGATATTTTAGAACAGCAACAAATCACAACGCAACAAGCGGCACAACTTTTAGGGTTAGAAATTGAAAAAGTAAATAATTTAAATAACGGTATTCTCAAAGATTTTACAATTGAGAATTTATTAACTTACTTAATAAAATTAGGACAAAATATAGAAATAATGGTAACAAATCAACAAGCAGAAACATCTCAACCTAAAATTAATGTTGTTTATCAAAAAATTGCTTAACGTCTAGATATGCACATTATCAGCAAAAAAAGACTGAAAGAATTTTGGGAGCAACATCCAAAAGCTGAATCAAATCTAGAAACATGGTATAAAATTATTAATAAAGCCAAATGGGAAAATTTTGTTGCATTACGTCAAGTATTCCCATCTGCTGATTTAGTTGGCAATTTTACTGTTTTTAATATTAGTGGTAACAATTACCGACTGATCGCTTTAGTAGACTATCAATATCAAGAAGTTTATATTCGCCATATCCTTACCCATGCAGAATATGACAAACAAAATTGGAAACAAGACCCTTGGTACACCTAAAACATATCTAGAATTGATAACTGCTTTTCCTCCTCGCAAAATTACATCAGAGGAAGAACTAGCGACAACTCAAAATATCATTGATTCCTTATTAGATCAAGAAAGGCTAACTTCTGACGAACGAGATTATCTTCATTTATTAGGACTATTAGTATCTGAATATGAAGAACATCATTATCCTGTGGCAGACATTTATGGAATCGAATTATTAAAAGTATTACTGGAAGAATTGAACTTACAATCCCAAGATTTAATGCCAATATTTGAACAGGAAACAGTTTTATATGAGGTTCTCAGCGGAAAACAGCAAATGACTATGAATCACATAGAAAAACTGGCTAAATTCTTTCATATTTCTCCATCTGTCTTTTTTAAAGATGTTTAAGTCGTAGAAACACTAAAGCAAATCAAATATCATATTTATAAATTATCTGGAATGGCTTATACTATATAATTAAATTGTGCATTATTCCCATACTTAATTATGAGGTCAAAACCATTATGGAAACAATCACTAAGAAAAAATATATTTATTGGCAAGACGAGGATATGTTTATTGGTTACTTAGAAGAATATCCTGATTATTGGACTCAAGGAAATTCTTTAGAAGAACTCCAAAACAACTTATTAGATTTGTATCACGAATTTACCAGTGGTAATATTCCTGCTATCAGAAAAGTTGCGGAGTTAGAATTATTGTGAAAAGAAGGGACTTAATAAAAGAATTAGAAGCAATGGGTTGTATTTTTATCAGACATGGTGGCAATCATGATTGGTATCAAAATCCTATTACTAAAGTATCACAACCCATTCCTAGACATAGAGAAATTAATGAGAACTTAGCTAAACATATTCTCAAAATACTACAAAACACTTAACTCCTCTTTGCGCCTCTGCGCCTCTGCGTGACATAAAAAAAATCTGTAACTTCCCCCCAGAAAAACTAATCATAGGTAAGATGACACAGAAACAACAAACCATTACACTGACATTGGTGTAAATACATCTTACCGGAGTTCCAAATGACATTAGCCAGCACTCCACAAATAAAACCCTTAACAGACACAGAATTACAAAGAATTAATGCTTATTGGCGTGCAGCCAACTACCTTTCAGTCGGACAAATATACCTCCTCGACAACCCCCTACTGAGAGAACCACTCAAACAAGAACACGTCAAACCCAGACTATTAGGACATTGGGGAACTACTCCAGGGCTAAACTTGATTTACGCCCATCTGAACAGAGTCATTAAAAAATACGACCTCAGCACCATATACATAGCTGGACCCGGACATGGCGGACCCGGACTTGTCGCCAATACCTACCTAGAAGGAACATATAGCGAATATTACCCCAACATCACCCAAGATGCTGGAGGAATGCAAAAACTGTTCAAACAATTCTCCTTCCCTGGTGGTATTCCCAGCCACGTCGCCCCAGAAACCCCCGGTTCTATCCATGAAGGGGGAGAACTCGGTTATGCTTTGGTTCACGCCTTTGGTGCGGTTTTTGACAACCCTGATTTAATCGTCGCTGCGGTTGTTGGTGACGGAGAAGCAGAAACTGGCGCATTAGCTACCAGTTGGCATTCTAACAAATTCCTCAACCCCGTTACTGATGGTGCAGTTTTACCAATTCTGCATTTGAATGGATACAAAATTGCTAACCCCACAGTATTAGCACGGATACCTCATGATGAACTAGAAAGCCTATTTATCGGCTATGGCTATAAACCTTACTTTGTGGAAGGGTCTGATCCCGCCGAAGTTCACCAAAAAATGGCGGCAACATTAGATACAATCATTCAAGAAATTCAAGGTATCCAAAGAGAAGCGCGGGTACATGGTTTCAAAGAACGCCCGCAATGGCCGATGATTGTATTACGGACTCCTAAAGGTTGGACAGGTCCCAAGGAAGTAGACGGAAAGAAAACAGAAGATTATTGGCGATCGCATCAAGTCCCTTTTGGTAATGTAGTTGGTAATCCAGAACATCTGCAACTCCTCGAAGACTGGATGCAGAGTTACAAACCCGAAGAACTCTTTGACGCAAACGGTACGCTTCTTCCAGAACTTGCAGAACTCGCACCTAAAGGCCATCGTCGCATGGGAGACAACCCCCATACTAACGGCGGTATGTTGCTGCGTGATTTAATCATGCCTGATTTTTGCAACTATGCAGTAGAAGTCCCCAAACCAGGTACTGTTAACGCCGAAGCTACTAAAGTTAGTGGTAAATTCCTGCGGGATATCATGAAACTGAACGAGGAAAGCCGCAACTTCCGCGTTTTCGGTCCTGATGAAACCGCATCCAACCGCATTGATCCTGTATTAGAAGTCACAGACCGCACTTGGGTCGCCGAAACTCTTCCCGAAGATGATCATTTATCACCTAATGGTCGAGTCATGGAAATGCTGAGTGAAACCAATTGTCAAGGATGGTTAGAAGGATATCTTCTCACAGGTCGTCATGGTTTCTTCTCCTGTTATGAAGCATTTATTCATATCATTGATTCCATGTTTAACCAACACGCTAAATGGTTAAAAACAACTCTGGAAATTCCCTGGAGAAGACCAATTGCATCATTAAATTATCTTCTCACTTCCCACGTTTGGCGACAAGATCATAACGGTTTCTCTCACCAAGATCCTGGTTTTATTGATCATGTCATGAACAAAAAATCAGAGATTATTCGTGTTTATTTACCACCTGATGCGAATACTTTGTTATCCGTCACTGATCACTGTTTAAGAAGTCGTCATTATGTCAATGTTATTGTGGCTGGAAAACAACCAGCATTACAATATTTAGACATGGATGCAGCCATTAAACACTGTACCAAAGGTTTAGGTATTTGGGAATGGGCGAGCAGTGATTTAGATGGTGAACCTGATGTAGTTATGGCTTGTGCAGGGGATATTCCTACTTTAGAAACTTTAGCAGCAGTTGATATTTTACGTCAGCACTGCCCAGAAGTAAAAGTGCGGGTAGTGAATGTAGTTAATTTGATGAAACTACAACCACAAAGTGAACATCCTCACGGTTTAAGCAGCAAAGATTTTGATACAATTTTCACAACTGATAAACCAATTATCTTTGCTTTTCATGGTTATCCTTGGTTAATTCATCGCCTCACATATCGTCATACTAATCATAAAAATCTTCATGTCCGTGGTTACAAAGAAGAAGGAACAACAACCACTCCTTTTGATATGGTGGTGATGAATGATTTAGATAGATTCCACCTAGTAATGGATGTCATAGATCGTGTACCAAAATTAGGTTCTAAAGCTGCTTATGTGAAGCAAAGATTACAAGATACTTTGATTGAACATAAGCATTATATCGAGAAGCATGGTGAAGATATGCCAGAAATCCGTGATTGGACTTGGCCATATTAATAATTGAGTCAAGCTGATTTTATCGGTAGGGGTTTAGCAGTGCTAAACCCCTACACATTTAAGGTTCTCGTACTCTTGTAAAAGTTTATTGCTCTTGATGCTAGAATTTAAAGACCAGGGTTATAAAAATATCTTTCTATGATTGGTAATATTCTCCGTCAACGTTACAGGATTATTAAACAACTAGGTGCAGGTGGATTTGGTGAAACCTTCCTCGCAGAAGATTTAGATATTCCCGTGACTCCTAAACCGATTTGTGTGGTTAAAAAGCTGCACCCAACAATTATTGACCCAGAAATTATCCGTTTATTTGAACAAGAAGCACAAATACTATATCAATTAGGACAAAATCACGATCAAATTCCTAAATTGTCTGGCTATTTTCAGGAAGATCAAGATTTTTATTTGATTCAAGAATTTATTGATGGATATGATTTAACTCAGGAAATAACACCTGGTAAGAAGTTGAATGAAGGAGAAGCAATTCAATTTTTACGAGATGTTTTAGAAATATTGGTTTATGTCCATGAAAATAAGGTGATTCATCGAGATATTAAACCTGCCAATATCATGCGACGCAAAGATGGGAAATTAGTATTAATTGATTTTGGGGTAGTCAAACAAATTAATACTACTATTGCGATGAAATCAGGCTTAACAAGTAAAACTGTAGGTGTCGGTACTCATGGATATATGCCACCAGAACAGGGTTTTGGTAAGCCTAAATTAAGTAGTGATATTTATGCTTTAGGAATGACAGCAATTGAAGGATTAACTGGAATTTCTCTTAATACATTATCAGAAGATGAGGAAGGGGAAATTATTTGGAGTAATTTAGTTTCTGTTAGTAATAAATTAGAGAATTTTATTACTAAAATGGTGCGTTATGATTGGCGACAACGTTATAAAGATGCAAAGGAAGCATTAGAAGAATTAAATCAGGTTTTTTCAATTATTAAACAACAGAATAGACAGCCAGTAACACTAAATCAATCTAGTCAATATTGGTTTGAACAGGGGATTGAATTAATTGATTTAGAAAGGTATGAAGAAGCTATTTCATATTTTGATAAAGCAATTGCCATTAACCCTGACGATCATGATGCTTGGTTTCACAGGGGTACTGTACTAGACGAATTACAAAGGTACAGAGAAGCGATCGCATCTTACGATAAAGCAATTGCCATTAACCCTGACGATCATGAAGCTTGGTATAACCGGGGTATTGCTTTAGGTGCGTTACGAAAATACACGGAAGCGATCGCATCTTACGATAAAGCCATTGCTATTAAAGCTGACTATCACGAAGCTTGGAGTAACCGGGGTGTTGCCTTAGAGAAGTTACAAAAATACACGGAAGCGATCACATCTTATGATAAAGGCATTGCTATTAAAGCTGACTTTCATGAAGCTTGGTATAACCGGGGTGTTGCCTTAGAGAAGTTACAAAAATACACAGAAGCGATCGCATCTTATGATAAAGCTATTGCTATTAAACCTGACTTTCATGAAGCTTGGCATGGACGGGGTATTTCCCTAAGACAATTACAAAAATACGAAGAAGCGATCGCATCTTACGATAAAGCTATTGCTATTAAACCTGATGATTATGATGCTTGGCATAACCGGGGTGTTTCCCTAAGACAATTACAAAAATACGAAGAAGCGATCGCATCTTATGATAAAGCCATTGCTATTAAACCTGACAAACATGAACCTTGGACCGCTAAAAGTGTTTCCCTATGGTATCTACAAAGGTATGAAGAAGCACTAAAATGTTGTGAAAAGGCAATTAGTATTAAACCAGATTTTGAACTAGCAATCAAGAATCGTAATAATTTATTAAAGCAATTGGGGCGTTAAAATTAGGTCAAAACGTGGGTTAATAATAAAACACTTAATTTTCAGGAGTCTCTAATTAGTGTCTGAAAAAATCCATTCCAGATATGCGGATGGAACACCAGTTTATCAAAGTCAAATACCTCCCAGATTTGGTGAACCTATAGCCGATCCTTTAGCACAAGCAGCCCATTCCAGATTAAGATGGGATCAATACCATCAAAGAATTTATCAAGCTAGAGAATTTGATACTAATGGTCAACCAGTGCGAGATATTGACTTTACCAGTCCTACATATCCTAATGGTACACCCCGCCCTGATCATTTACCACCGCCTCATCAACATCTTTGGCTTGCTAACATAACAGGTGGTATTCCCAACCGTAGTAAACAACCACAACCTCTATGAATAACCTGCAAAAATCGGCTTTTACCCTAGTTATTCAACCAGAAGAAAAACTAGAAAATCGAGTTTATTTCATTGTTGATGATCTAGCTAAAACCTATCCTGAATCACAATGGCTAATTACTGAAATAGATGCAACAGGATTATTAGGAAATAGTTTAACATCTATTTTGAATAATCAAGAAAATATCACCATTTCTTCCTCAGATTTTTTACAAATTTTGCAAGAAGAAGGACAAATTATAGATTTAGAAGCGACCTTAGTTAAAAATACTCAAGAAATTATTACTGTTTTTATCAGGGATGGTTATTCTGTAGATATTTTAGGAGTAACAGAATTATTACCTGTTCATATTTTAAATGATTGTATTGAAGTTGATCCTAATTTATTTGACACTCAAAAAACAGAAACATCTCAATCAAAGATTAACCTTGTCTATCAAAAAATTGCTTAATGCTAGTTGATGTTTAATTTTTGAAAAAATCTGATATAATTAGATCAAGCCTTTACTTATAGGTTGAGATGATCATGGAAACAATCACTAAAAAAAAATATATTTATTGGCAAGACGAGGATATGTTTATCGGTTACTTAGAAGAATATCCTGATTATTGGACTCAAGGAAATTATTTAAAAGAACTCCAGGAGAATTTATTAGATTTATATCACGAATTTGACCGTGATAATATTTAAAAATGCTGCAAAACTCTTAATTTTTCTTTTTTGAGATTAGTAAATTTCTAAGTTGAGGTAATCAATATGACCCAGGAATTAATAGACCTGAGAAATAGTATTATAGAACAACGTTACACCGACGCTTTAGCTATTGTTGATGAATTAGAGGGGATGAGTAAACAAGCTATTTTACGAAATATTCAAGCATTTTTGAGAATTTTGTTAATTCATTTAATTAAAAACCAAATAGAACAAAGATTAACTAATTCTTGGGTTGCTTCTATTCGCAATTCATTGATAGAAATTAAAAAAGTAAATCTCAAAGAAAATAAAAAATCCTATTATATCAATCAAGATGAATGGGATAGTTGGTTAGAAGATGAAATTGAATTAGCCATAGCTGATGCTAGTTTAGAAGTCTTGAATGGGATTTATAATGAATTTCAATTAGCAGAAATAGTAAATAGAGAACAGGTGATTTCTATCACTGAGAATTTTTTGGAATTGACTTATTTATATTCTGTTAAAGAATTACCAAAAGTTATTGCTGAACTTTTAACTCAGTTACCTGGTGGTGAAGATTGGAAAATAGGTAAAAGATGAAAAAGTGACACAGATACACAGATAGATCAACAAAGTATCCAATGATCACAAATAACTAATAACTAATGACTAAACCTTAAAATATGCCAGTTAAATTAGCTTTATGCCTTTTGTGACTGTAACGATCAACTAAGTCAGATTAGAATTAACCCGGCCCATCATTATTGATTGTAGTCCCAACAACAGGAGGTTTAATTTTGACGAAGTTGAAAGTTGGTATTAATGGATTTGGTCGTATTGGCAGGCTTGTACTGCGTGCTGGTATTACAAATCCTAACATTGAATTTGTAGGAATTAATGATTTAGTTCCATCAGATAACCTTGCTTATCTCTTAAAATACGACTCTACACACGGTAGATTGAATAGCAAAGTTGAAGCTAGAGAAGATGGAATGGTGATTGATGGCCATTTTATCCCTTGTGTGTCGGTGCGAAATCCGGCGGAATTGCCTTGGGGTAAATTAGGTGTAGATTATGTTGTGGAATCTACAGGACTTTTCACAGATTACACTGGGGCTGAAAATCATCTCAAAGCAGGTGCAAAGCGGGTAGTGCTTTCTGCACCGACAAAAGAACCAGAGCGGGTAAAAACGATGGTTATGGGTGTAAATCATCATCTGTTTGACCCTGCAAAAGATTTGATTGTTTCCAACGCCAGTTGTACTACAAATTGTTTAGCACCTATTGCTAAAGTTATTAATGATAACTTCGGTTTAGCTGAAGGGTTAATGACTACAGTTCACGCGACAACAGCCACTCAGCCCACGGTAGATGGACCCAGTCGAAAAGACTGGCGTGGTGGAAGAGGTGCAGGACAAAATATTATTCCTTCGGCTACAGGGGCTGCTAAAGCAGTGGCTTTGGTGTTACCAGAATTGAAAGGTAAGTTAACGGGGATGGCTTTTAGAGTTCCGACTCCTGATGTTTCCGTAGTTGACTTGACTTTCAAAACTACAAAATCTACCACTTACAAAGAAATCTGTGCAGCGATGAAAAAAGCATCTGCGGCTGAATTAGCAGGTGTTTTGGGCTATACAGATGAAGAAGTAGTATCTACTGATTTTCAAGGTGATTCCCACTCCAGCATCTTCGACGCAGGTGCAGGAATTGAACTCAATGCCAATTTCTTCAAAATTGTCTCTTGGTATGACAACGAGTGGGGTTACTCCAACCGCGTTGTTGATTTAATGTTGTCAATGGCACGGAAGGAAAAGTTGATTTAGGTAACAGGGTAAAGGTGACAGTGTACAGGTGACAGTAAGAAGGGAATAGGCAAAAGACAATAGATGATACATTATTCTCCCCTGCTCCCCTGCTCCTCCGCCCCCCTGCTCCCCTGCCCCCCTGCCCCCTGCCCCTCCGCTCCCCTACTCCCTCCTGGGCTTAACTGAGTGCTTCTACCGTACCGTTATTCCCTAATTTTGTTATGCGTCGCACTAAAATTATCTGTACTATTGGTCCAGCTACTTCTGCACCAGAGAAGCTAGAAGCTTTGATAAAAGCGGGAATGAATGTGGCTCGGCTAAATTTTTCTCATGGGGCTTATGAGGCACACGCCCAGACTTTTCATCATTTGCGGCAAATTAGTAAGGATTTACATAAACCAGTAGCAGTGATGCAGGATTTGTGTGGTCCAAAAATTCGGTTGGGGAAGTTACCTCCAGAAGGGTTAATGCTAGAAGCTGGTAGCGAGGTGACTTTTCTCCTCCAAGATAAAGGGGAAAGTATTGATGAAATTCCTTTACCTCTACCAACTTTGTTTGCAATGATGCGACCAGGTGAACCGATTTTAATTAATGATGGTCGGGTGAAGTTGACTGTGACTAGCCGTGATGCTGATAAAATTCGGGCTGAGGTAAAGATTGGGGGATTAATTTCGACTCATAAGGGTGTGAATTTACCTGCGACTCCTTTACCTGTGAGTTCGATTACAGAAAAGGATTTGATGGATTTGCGGTTTGGGATTCAGTTGGGTGTAGACTGGGTTGCAGTTTCCTTTGTGCGATCGCCTCAAGACCTTGAACCTGCCCAACGGATGATTGAAGCTGCTGGTGCAAAAATTCGCCTCATTGCTAAAATTGAACGCGCCGAAGCTGTAGAGCGGTTAGATTCTATTCTCAAGGTGGCTGATGCAATTATGATTGCCCGTGGTGATTTGGGCGTAGAAGTACCGATTCATCGAGTTCCTTTAATTCAAAAAGATATTATTCGTCGTTGTAATCATGCTGGTAAGCCAGTGATTACGGCTACCCAAATGCTAGAGTCAATGATTAGCGCCCCTGATCCTACCCGTGCCGAGGCGACTGACGTTGCTAACTCGATCTTAGATGGGACGGATGCGGTGATGTTGTCGGGAGAAACCGCTGTGGGAGCATATCCCATAGCCGCAGTCCAAACAATGCACAATATTGCTGTGGAAACGGAAAAGGCAATTCAGGAAGGTGCTAGACATACTTGGAATCATGAAGCTGGTCGTTTGAGTGTCACCGAATCAGTTGCCCAATCTGTATGTCGTATGGCTTATGAAACCGGCGCTAAGGCTATTCTTTGCAATACAACATCGGGAAATACCGCGAGATTAATTTCTAAGTACCGTCCGTTGACTCCGATTATTACTCTCACTTCTGAGGATATTGCTTATCGTCAGTTAGCATTATCTTGGGGTGTAGAACCTTTGCTGATTCCACCAGTTCACACTGCTGAAGAGATGTTTGAGAAAGTCGTCAACAGTGTTGTTGAAGGTGGTTTTGCTAAGGAAGGCAATAAGGTGGTAATTACTTCTGGTGTCCCAATTGGTCAATCAGGAACAACCAGTTTAATTAAAGTGCATTCTATTGGACAGCCAATTACTGCTTGACACATCTAAAATAGTAATTGGTAGGGTAATTGGTGATTGGTCATTGGTCATTGGGAAACATCTTCTCCCTGCCCTATTTCCTGTCTCCTATTCCCTGTCCCCTGTCCCCTGACAACTGACGAAGGAGTATGTTATGCCTAAAAACTTACTAGAGCAACTGCGGGAAGTAACAGTTGTAGTAGCGGATACTGGAGACATCCAATCAATTGAACAATTTAAACCTCAAGATGCTACTACCAATCCCTCACTGATTACTGCGGCGGCACAAATGCCGGAATATCAGAATATTGTTGATCTAACTTTAATGACAGCGAAGAAAGATGCAGGTGCAGGTGCTAGTCCAGCACAGATAGTGTCCCTGGCTTTTGACCGCTTGGCGGTTGCTTTTGGATTGAAGATTTTGCAAATTATCCCTGGTCGAGTATCTACAGAAGTTGATGCTCGTTTATCCTACGATACAGATGCTACTCTGGCTAAAGCGCGAGATTTGATTGCTCAATATAAAGCTGCTGGTATTTCTCCGGAGCGAGTTTTAATAAAGATTGCTGCGACTTGGGAAGGTATCAAGGCTGCGGAAATTTTGGAAAAAGAAGGTATTCATTGTAACTTAACTTTACTGTTCGGTCTGCACCAAGCGATCGCCTGTGCTGAAGCTGGTATTACTCTCATTTCTCCTTTTGTCGGCCGCATTCTCGACTGGTACAAGAAAGATACTGGCCGCGATAGCTACCCCGCTGCGGAAGATCCTGGTGTATTATCTGTCACTACCATTTATAACTACTATAAGAAGTTTGGTTATAAAACTGAAGTGATGGGTGCTAGTTTCCGTAATATCGGCGAAATTACTGAACTTGCTGGTTGTGATTTGTTAACTATTTCTCCAGGGTTGTTGACAGAATTACAAAACACTGTGGCAGAATTACCCCGGAAGCTTGATCCTGCTAAGGTAGCAAATCTATCAATTGCTAAGATTTCTCTTGATAAAACTACCTTTGAGCAAATGCACAATAGCGATCGCATGGCTTCTGATAAACTTGCAGAAGGTATTGATGGTTTTACCAAGGCTTTGATTTCTTTGGAAAAACTATTAGCTGAAAGATTGGCTCATTTAGAAAGTAACAAGGTAACTGCTTAATCATTAGGTAATGGGTAATTAGTTAAATTTTTACCTATTACCTATTACATCTACTTCTGTTTATTTTCACGGTTTGGTATTAGTTTGGTTTCTAACGGTTTAATTCTGCTTTATATTCTCTCCATTTTGGCATAAATTTATCCATTAAAGCCTGAAATTTAGCCCCGTGACTGCGTTCTAAAAGATGAGTAATTTCATGGACTATCACATATTCTAAACATAAAGGATTTTTTTTAGCTAATTCCAGATTTAACCAAATGCGTTTAGCTTGGATATTGCAAGTACCCCATTTGGTTCTCATGATTTTTATTCCCCATTCATTTATATTCACATTAATTACCTTTTCCCATTTATCTATTAATGGGGGAATTTGTGCTTTTAATTGTTGACGATACCAAGAGTTTAAGACTTTTTGACGTTGTTCTTTGTCGCTTCCTGGTTTGACAGATAAATCAAGATATTGATTATTTCTAATTTCTACTTTGGGATGATTTTGATAAATTACATTTAATGTATAGGGTTTACCTTGAAAATAATGATTTTCTCCTGATAAATATTCTATTGTTTCTGGACGTGGTTTTAATTGAAATTTAGTTTGATTTTTTTTAATCCATGCTAATTTGGAAATTGCAAATAACCGTACAGATTCATCATTAATATGTAAAGGTGTCGCAATTCTGACGCGGCCATCTGGGGGATAAACCGCTAAATGTAGGTTTTTAATATCTTTTCTGACAACATCTATAATTATGTCAGCGATGGTTATTTGATAGGTTTTCATGGTATTATTAGGAGTCATGAGTTATATATAATATAGCCAGGGAATAAATTCCCTGTCTAATAGCGAAAGTACGTTAAAACGTACTATTATTAACAATCTAAATTTTTCATTTATTATTATTTTTAACCATAAATCTAAATTTATCATCCAACATCAAATAAATAAAATCAAAATAGTCGGTTTTAACCGACTTTAACTTTTAGACAGGGAATTTATTCCCTGGCTTCTGGCTTTATCAATTATCTTAATACTCATTTTGATTTTTAACAATTTCCATAATATTATCTATCTCTTCTGGTGCTGGTAAATATTTTTTAATGGCGTTTTTTACTTGTCTTTTTTTGATGTTATTTCCTCTCCAACCATCTTGTTTAGTTTGACGAATTACTGCATCTATTGTTAACGCTAGTTCTTCATTTTGATCTAGGTTATCATATAATGCGATTTTTGCGGGGGTGTTTAATGATTGGGGATATGCTGATGATGTATTTGGTTGTTGAACTTGTTTAGCTAATTCGACAATTTGCTGTAAGTAATTTTGATAGTCTGCTGTTGCGGTTTTGCGGTTTTCAATTAGTTCATTTAGCAAAGTTGACATTTTATCAAAATATTTCGGGTTGGTTGGTTGTTGTTCAATAATTAATTTCCGTAGGTTGTTCTCTATGGTTTCCGCGACTGCGGTTTTATTGTTTCTAATTCCTGGGGGTAAACTATCAACTGCATTCACACCATTGTTAACTATTAATTCTACTAAGGTGAGATTTTCAAAGTTTGCTAAAATTTGACTTTCCTCCGCACCAATATAACTATCTATTAAGTGACGCATATCATTTTGATAGGCTTTAAAATCAATATAGTCACCACTTGATAATTTTACCTCTTGGCTGACTTTTTGATAATGTTTAACTTCCTGTTGAATATCATAAATTTCTCGCGTTGTATATCCTGCTTTTTCCATTTCATTGGCTATATTTGCATAATTTCTAATTAAGGAATTAACACTTTTATATAATACTAATCTTTGCGGTTCGTGCTTTTTTAAATCTTCTGGGTTTTGAGGATTACCACAAAAATAAAGAATATAATCTTCTGTATGATAAGGCGGTTTTACAGGTTCACATAAGGCTTTAATGGCTTCTTTGGCGGTGTCTAGGTCATTTTTGCCTTTTTCTAATCTGTCACTTAATAACCCGGCTATATCAGCAATATCATAATCTGCAAAGACTTCTGAGGTGTAATCTTTAACGGATTTTTCTAAACTTTTAAATAGGTCTTTGTAATCTATAATATAACCATATTCTTTGTCTTCACTATCTAAACGGTTGACGCGACAAACGGCTTGAAATAAATTATGATCTTCCATAGATTTATCTATATAAAGATAGGTAGCGGGAGGTGCATCAAAACCTGTTAAGAGTTTGTTCACGACTATTAATAATTGCATTTCTCCGGGTGAATTGATAAAGTTGTTTTTTACATCTTGTTCAAATTTATCTGCATTTTGTCCATTGAGCATTTTTTGATAGATTTCATATTGATGTATTTTATCGGTTTTTCCCTCTCCTGTGTTTTCACCTTTGATACTTTTGATGGTAGGATCATAAGATGTAATAATGGCACATTTGGTAAAACCAGCATTTTGGAATAATTCATAATATTTACAAGCTTGGTAAATGCTTCCAGCTACAAGTATGGCGTTACCTTTGCCATTTGCTAGTCGTTCTTTGGTGCTAAAATCTAATAAAATATCTTTGACAATTTCCTCAAGTCGTGATTTGGAACTGAGGACTTTTTGCATTGTTCCCCAGCGTTTTTTGAGTTCGGCTTTTGCGGTTTCTGTTAAGCCTTGGGTTTTGGCTGCAAACCATTGATCAATTTTGGTTTGTGAGGTGATATACTGCTCAACATTCCGCGCTTCATAACGTAAATCTAAAACGACTTTATCACCGACTGCTTCGTTAAATTTGTAGGTGTGAATATATTTACCAAAAACTTCTAAACTGCTTTGTTTGTCTTGTTTTAATAATGGTGTTCCTGTAAAGCCGATAAATAAGGCATTTGGTAATATATCTTTCATGGCTTTATGTAATTTCCCCGCTTGGGTGCGATGACATTCATCTACAAATACATAAAACTCTCCGTAAGGTTGGAAGTTTTTGGGTAAGCTGCTTTTTAATTGTTTTATATAGTCTTCATAGTCTGAAGAACCTCTCTCCAAACCTCTCTCCTGGGAGGAAAGAGGCTTTAAATTCTCCCCATTCCCTTGTAGGGAAGGGGGTTGGGGGGTTAGGTTTTCTTTCTTTTTTCCGAATTTATGAATTAATGAACAAATTAATGGAGGTGTGGTTTTTTGGAGTTGGGTAATTAAATCTTGTCCGCTTTTGGTGCGGTAGATGTTTTCGTTGACACCTAAAAAAACGCCTTCGATTTGATCATCTAGTTCTTCCCGGTCGGTGATAATTAAAACACGAGCTTTAGGGTTAAATTCCCGAATCCATTTGGTTAACCAGACCATTGTTAAGCTTTTTCCACTACCTTGAGTGTGCCAAATTATGCCACCTTCTTGGCGGTTTATGTGGTCTTGGGCGGCTTTTATGCCTAGATATTGGTGAGAACGACAGAGTTTTTTGATACCCCCGTCAAAGAGGATAAAGTTATAAATGATGTCGAGAAAGCGGTGTTTTTCGCACAGTTGCAGCAGATGTTTGTCTAAAGGGTTTGTGATATGTTGATGAGTGTCTTCTTTCCAAGTTAGATAATATTTTTCTGAGGTTTTTGTTGTTCCATAGCGTAGTCCTTGGGTGTCGTTACCTGCTGCGATTAATTGAATAGGATTAAAAAATGATTTAATAAATAATGATTCTTGATTATCTAGGTTTTGACGGATAGCTTCGGAAACGGGTACGGTGCTACTTTTGAGTTCGAGAACTGCTAACGCGATGCCATTAATGTATAAAACTATATCTGGTCGTTTATTATTTTCGCCTTTAATGCTGACTTCTTCAGCGATATAAAAGTGATTTTTTAAGGGTTCTTGCCAATTTATCAGGTAAATGCTTTGAGTATTTTCACCTGCTTCTGGTTTGATGTTGATACCGTAGCGTAATAAGCCATAAATTTCTTTGTTGATGTCGTAGAGGTTTGGGGTTGTGTCTGTGGTGAGTTTATTTAGTTCGTGAAGGGCTTTGGTGATAATGTCTTGATTGTATTTTTGGGTATCGCGTAAAAATGCGGTGAGTAGGTCGGTTTCAACGTTGCTGTTATTCTCGCGGTAGTGCCAATTTCCTAAGTATGTATAACCTAGTTGTTGCTGGAATAGTTGCACTACGCGGTTTTGGGTTGCGCGTTCTGGTTGTCCGACTTGACTCATTACGTTACTCTTTGTTAATGGTTTACATATTTTACTTTGTATTAGTTTATGAGTGTGATGGTATTTTTACGTAAAGATGCAAATAATATCTTATATGTTATTATTTAAGGTAATTAACTAATTGAGCAAACCATAAGTTATGGAAAAGTTACTTAATATCCATATTGAAAAATTACCAGAGGGTGTTTATTTAGCAACATCTGATGATTTACAAGGGTTAGTTGCTCAAGGTAGGACGGTTGCTGAAACTTTAGAAATAGCTCGTGATGTTGCTAGAAAGTTATTAGAAGCTCAAAATCAACAATTAGATTATTTACAACCTATAGCTGAAGAATTTAATTATCCTTTGGTGGTAGGATTTTAGTTATTTATGGGTAGATTATCGGGTTTTAGTTATCGGGAAATTATTAAGATTATTAAAAAGTTTGGTTTTGTTTTTTATCGTCAAGCAGCAGGAAGTCATGAAATTTGGTTTAATGCTGAAACGAATCTTTATACTACCATTCCTAATCATTCTGGTGATATGCCAGAGGGGACATTAAGAGCTATTTTAAAGCAAGCGGGGATTAAACCCGATGATTTTTTGCAAGGTTAATTTTTGTTAAATAATTATCTCTAATTAACCAGATATTGTAGGGGTTTAGCATTGCGTTTTACCCCTACCCCTATATAGGTTTCGCGCAAAGTCGCAAAGGAGCAAAGTCGCAAAGGAAGATGATATAATTAGGGCTAAGATCCCCGACTTCTGTAATTAAAATTATACTTAAAAATAAGTTAACAAAAGAAGTCGGGGATCTAAATTCTCGTTTTTCCTGTTAATAGTTCTTGCATCATTCCCTGTTTTATGGCTTTGTATTTATCGCGGTTTTTTTCTAATGCTTCTATTTCTTTGTCTATATCGCTGAGTATTTCGGATATGGCTTTTTGTTCTTCTATTTGGGGAGGAAGCAATATTTCAAAAGAGTTTAAATTTTTATTTGTTATCTGGTTAATTGTTGCACCTATATTCTCATGAATTTGCTTTTTTATTTCATTTGTTTGAAAAGCATGAAAAATATATTTATAAAATTTTGTTCTATAAACAATACC
>NZ_VIKW01000021.1 GCF_009711975.1 Anabaena sp. UHCC 0204 | reverse complement strand
ATTAATCAACATCACCCTCTCATTTCATCATGAGGGGGTTTTGTTTTGGGTTTGTTATGTGAAAGTGGGCAACTTTAGCTTAAAATTGATCTCTTAAATAGTCAAATAGCATTTCAATTATTGCTTCACTGATTCTTTCCCAAAGCCATTCCATAGCAGTTTTAATCCATGATTCAAATGAGTTTTCACTCGCAAGAACAGCTTTTTTTTGTGCATGAGAAAGTTGACGATAACGGCTAATAATTTCTTGTTCTTCATCTGATAATTCCATCTTTTACTCCTGTTTAAAGTGTTTTCTTAAAGTTCTTAGAATAAACCTTTCAGCAAACTCCATAAATCGTTAGCATAGCCTTTAATTTTATCCCATACCCATGAAACCGAAGTTTTAATCCAATCAATAAAAGACTGCTTACTAGCGGTTACTGCTTTCTTTTGAGATTGAGAAAGTTGTCGAAAGCTTTTAATGATTTCTCTTTCTTCTGGATCTAAATCATCATAATCCATTGGTTAGCGTCTCCTAACGTAGTGAAAAAAATTAAACTGTTATTTTTAGTGTTTATATTCTCTAAGGGTTTTGATGAGTTTTTCTTCATCATCAGTTAAACTAGAACTGGTTAGTGTGAGAAGATAAGTTTCACTGTTGCCAACATCAATTTTCCTAACTCTTTAATTTCAAATGCGGCAGTTTTTACATAAAATGGTACACTTCCACTCCATTTCCCTGAATAGCCACTATTCCTGGCGTAGTAAGCATAATAGTAATAATATCTATTCAGAAGTTGTTTTGCGTATGGGGTAATAGTACAACCGGGTTGAATCGTCCACCATCCTTCAGATATCCAATCATCTTCGATTCTGTCCCAATAACCAAATGCTAGATAAATCTTCCCATTCGTCTCATTTGTGAACTGAAACACAAAAAGTATCTCTCCTAATCTTCTAATTGCTTTCTCAATAAATTCTGGACAGATGGATCTGCTAGTTCAATAGGATCAGCAGGATTAATACTAAATTTCCAGCCGACATTACCCGATGCTTTGATAATTGTTGCTAGAAGATGATAAAGTCTGTATCTTTTCTCCGCTGAGTAATATTCGACTTGTTCAACTTTAATTGAAAGGGCAGAACTTAACTTCTTCTGAATATCTTGACAACGACGATTGATATTGTCTTCCTGTTCAGGAGATGGATAATTAAACTTGGTATTCCATGTACCAGGACCTATTTTATCAACTTGATTTAATCCCACTACTAAACGACCTTTTAAGTTACCCATGACGTTTTCTACAATGTCTCTGAGTATTTTTTGATCTTCTGTTAATGCCTTTAAATTTCCCTGAATAACATAGAGAACAACATCCGCTTTTGGTAAAGTTCGCTCGTAAATTTTAGCGTATTCTTCATCTAGTTCGATGTCTTCTCCTAAACCAGGCATATCAATAACTTCTAATTTTCCTCCTTGGGGTAATTCAATTATTTGTGGCTCTTGCTTCTGTTGTTCCATGACCCGTGTGACTAACTTTTTCTTCTAAACCAAATAAGGAGTTAATGGTGGTACTTTTCCCAACGCCAGATTTACCAATAATAGCTACTTTGGGAGGATGTGCTAGTTCTTCTTGAACTAATCTTTCAAAAAGTTTAAAGTCTTTATCACCTAAAACTTTGCGTAAGTTATCTACAACTTTTTGTTGTTCTGGTGATACTTTCTTCTGAAAAAGTCCCATTTTTGTAACTCCTCTAATTCAAGTTATTAATTGGATTTGCAAGATAATTAAAGTTGTTAATTGTATTGACAAGATTGTCTAGCCCATAATTATTAACAACAGAACAAGGAATAATATGTTGTTTTTCAATGGGTATGTAGGGAGAGAAGCGTTGATAGACAATTTCTAATTTCTCTGGGATTAGAGATAATTGTTCTGGTGATGGTTGATTTTTCAAAGTATCCCAATTTTCAGGATGTACTCTATCAATTTGATTAAGAACAATTAGATAATGAGCATCAGGTACTTTTTGTTTGTTGTTGGTTAATTTCAAGATTGCTTTTTGATCTTCTGCAAATGCACGGGTATCAGCCTGAAGAACCAACAAAATTACATTTGCTTTGTGAAAAGTTTCATAAATATGTTCAAAATGCTGATCATCCGCATATTCACTCTCTCCAACACCAGGAGTATCACAAAGTCGCCAAGTAAAATCTTTACCCTGATGAATTTCAGGTAACATTTTACCTTCGTATTCGGTGACGGTTTGAGTACAAGCAACAGCATAATCTGTACGCCAATTTACCCCAAATAAAGCATTGGAAAGACTTGTTTTCCCTGTACCTGTTTGACCAAATTTAGCTATGGTTGGAGGACTAACCTCTATATTAACAGGGGGTTGCTGGGTTTTTCGTTCACTACTTAAGTAAGACATTGTGATTAATTTTTGAGTGACTCTATTTTTTGATCACGAATAAAATCAGATTCTCTGAAAAATATCAAACATTGCTTTGAGTAAGTTGTTTTTTTTACTTAATTATCATTGTTTCAAAAATCTGAGTCATCTGTCCATTGGAAAACATCGGATTTTATCGGGAGATTTATTACAAATTTTTACGTATAAAATCGGAAAATATGCGTAAAAATAGGATTATCTTTTGCTATAATTACCGAAACCCTTAACCTATATAGTTTTTATGACTGTAGATGAAGTTGTAAAATTTGTTGATCAAATGGTATTTGAAAAAACGGGAAAACATCTAGATGATATCCAAACTGCTGTAGTTGAAGGTACATGGAAAAGAGAAACTTATGATCAGATTGCTAGGGAATATAATCTTTCTAGTAGTCATGTAGGAGATGTAGGATCTGAGTTATGGCAACTTTTATCTAAAATATTACATGAAGATATAAAAAAAACTAATTTTTGTTCTACTTTGGAAAGAGTATATTATATTATATTAACTCATCTCAAAATTCCAATATTTATTGTAGTGGGAAGAATCCTTATTTTGATTTTAGTTCGCCAATATTAAATCAACCTAATAAAGAAGAGGAAAAAAGTAATATAAATACGGAATCTAAATTATCTAGTTATGATTTAACCTTAGCTCCTGAAATTATAAAATTTTATCAACGTGGAACACAGTTAGAACAACTCTCTGATTGGATCTTTAAGCAAAATACTTGTTTGATTTCAGTATCAGGATTATATGGAACTGGTAAAACTACTTTAGTTAAAAGATTTGTTGATTTAAACTTACATAAATTTGCAGTCGTTATTTGGAGAAGGTTAAAATATCCTCAATCTTTAAATTTACTTGTTAGCGATTTATTGAATGTTTGTCAACAAGAACCTCAATCAACTTTAGATAAGCAATTAAGGCAATTATTTGATATTCTTGCAAATCAGAAATGCTTAATTATCCTTGATGATTTACAAAATATATTTATCCCTGGTAAATTTGCTGGACAATACAAAGTTGAATATCAAGATTATCAAAACTTTTTTACTATGATTAGAGAGGTTAAACATCAAAGTCATGTAATTGTGATTAGTCAACAACAATCTCCAGAAATGGAATGTTTAGATGATGAATTATATCCGATTAAGTCTTTAGAACTATCAGGATTATATGATGTTGATATTCTCCAAAATAGAGGATTGAAAAATGAAGATTATTGGTTACAATTAATTGATTTATATGCAGGTAGTTTTATTGATTTAAAAAGTGTGAGTATCTTAATTAACAAGAATTATGATGGTCAAGTTGCTGATTTTTTAGCCGAGAATACTTTGCATATTACTAATCAAATGCAATCTCGACTTCAGGAAATATTTAACCATTTATCAACCCAAGAAAAAGAAATAGTATTGCATTTAAGCAAGTTTGAAATACCTGTTACTAGAGATTATTTAAAAGAGAGTTTAAGTTTATCTGTTATTGATTTTAATAATGGTTTACAATCTCTACAACAAAGGTATTTGGTAACGAAAATAAAAAATAATAAAATCTTGTTTCTATTGTCTTCAGTTTTTAGGGAATATGTGAGAAATTATTGTCAAAATTGATGATGATTTCATAAAAAATATAGGTCATATTTCTTTATATATGTTTAATCAATTACATAAGTCCTAATTTTACAGATAAAATTGTACTATATTTTTAACAAAACAAAAAAATGCAAATTATCCAAAGTCTTCATACTGCTATTCTAGTGACTGATTTAGAACGTGCTGAATATTTTTATGGTCAGGTATTAGGATTAAATAAAGTAGAACGTCCTTTAAAATATCCCGGTGTCTGGTATCAAATCGGTAATTATCAACTTCATCTGATAGCTGCGGCTACTGTACCAACCGATAAGCAACAGGAAAAATGGGGACAAAATCCTCATATTGCTTTTGCTGTGGTTGATTTGCAGGTTGTGAAAGAGGAGTTAATCGCTAAAAACTATCCTTTTCAGGCTAGTGCTTCTGGTCGGGCGGCGATTTTTATTAAAGATCCAGATCGCAATATTATTGAACTTAGTCAACAATGAGATTATTCTCCATGACAAAAGCTAAAATGGATGGATTGTGAAAAGATAAATAGCAAATGTTTTGGGCTGATAAAATCGCTGCTGATGCAGTAGGCTACCAGGTAGTTAATGATTCTAAGACTCCATCAGGAAGAGTACACGTTGGGTCATTGCGGGGTGTGGTTATCCATGATGTTATTTACCGTGCTTTGAAACACGCAGGTAAACCTGTCAAGTTCTTGTATGGTGTGGATGACTATGACGCATTGGATACGGTTCCAAAATACTTAGATCAGGAAAAGTTTTCTCCTTATTTGGGTTTTCCGCTGTGTAATGTGCCTTCTCCTGATGATGATGCTAGTGATTATGCTAAATATTTCATTGGTGAATTTTTTGAAGTTTTCGAGTATTTAGGAATTAAACCAGAAACTTATTTTCTCCGTGATTTATATCGTTCTGGAAAGCTTAATTCCTATATTGATACTTTCTTAAAAAATGCTCATTTGGTGAGAGAAGCATATAAAGAAGTAAGTAAGGCTGATCGTCCTAATAACTGGTATCCTTTTCAAGTTGTTTGTGAAAATTGCGGTAAGATTGCCACAACTGTCACTACAGATTATAACGGTTCAGAAGTATTTTACACCTGTAAACCAGATGCAACTGACTATGTAAAAGGTTGCGGACATTCTGGTTGGGTTTCTCCTTTTAATGGTAATGGTAAGTTACCCTGGAAAGTTGAATGGGTGGCTAAATGGGATGTGTTGGGTGTAACTATCGAAATGGCTGGGAAGGATCACTCGCAAAAAGGTGGTTCTAGAGATGTTGCTAATGCTATTAGTCGCAAGGTTTTACAAAAGCAACCTCCTTTCCATTCTCCCTATGAATTCATTCTTGTGAATGGGACAAAGATGAGTTCTTCTAAGGGAGTTGGTTCGAGTGCAGAAGAAATTGCGGCTTTACTTCCACCGGAATTGCTGCGCTTTTTAATGTTGCGGACTCAGCCAAGAACTGTAATTAATTTTGCGCCAAATTATGAAACTACTACTCGTTTATTTAGAGATTACGATACTTTAATTAATAAGTATTCTAAGTCTCCTGAATTAACTGAGGAATTAATGTCGTTATTTTACGCGCAGGTAGGGGATGAGATTAAAACTTTCCAACCTTTTGATTTTAGTACCTTGATTTCTCTGTTGCAAGTTCCGCGTTTAAATATTCAGGAAGAGGTTGTACAACGTAGTTCACAGTCTTTAACTGAGTATGATCAGCAAATTATTAATCAAAGAATTGCTGCTGCTCAAAAGTGGTTACAAGATTATGCAGATGAGGAAGAAAAGTTAGTTCTCTATTTGGAACAAGTTCCAGAAAAGGCTAATAATTTAAACTCCGAACAAGTTGCTTATTTGCAAAAGTTGATGGAGAATTTGCAGAATATTTCTAATTGGGAATCGGAAGAATTACAAACTTTGATTTTCTCGACTACTAAGGAGTTAGGGATTCAACAAGCCAATGCTTTTAAGGCTTTGTATCTATCTTTTTTAAATAAAGAAAAGGGTCCGAAAGCTGGCGGGTTGTTGTCTTATCTAGAAAAGTCTTTTGTAATTTCCCGGTTACAAGATGTTGTGGCTTTGAATGCAGATAAGGAAAAAGCGGAAGTTTCTTAATTACTTTTTTGATGGTGCGTTATGCTGTGGCTAACGCACCCTACAAGTTTCTTATCACGATATTTGGGATTTCGTATCTAGACTATTAACGTAAATTATCAAATTTCATAATTTAGCTAGTATTTCCTCATAATCTGTAACGACATTCTCCGATTCTGCATCTAGACTTTTATCACGCTGCTTAAACTCATCTAATAATCTAAAAAAACAGTTAAAAGCATCTTTTTCATCACGGGTAAATAGCAAGATAATATTAGACCAAGAATTGGAAGTTCTCACATTAAAATGTCTTTGTATCCAAGGCTGGAAATTATCATAAAAATCAGTATCTTCTTGTGTTAATTCTAACCCCATCTCACTCCGCGCAAATTGATATCCCACTAAAAAATGACGTAAAATAGTGATGGAAGATTTACCAATATACATTCCTGGTCTGTTTTTTATTTTTTGCAAAACTTCATAGATTCCTTCCATTTTAAACTCCTAGCTGTGGTGCTGCTTCTTTTACTATAGCGAATCTATCTCAGTGACGGTAAATTGATGACTAAGACAATCAAAATCATTCAGCCAATCTTCTCGCGTCATTCCCTCGACTGAGAGATTATCGAAAACTTTACCAAAAACTTCGACTCCATAATGAGTACCGTTATCTGTAATCGAATCAGTAATATCTTGTTTTTCTAAGCGCCAACTCAAAATATATTCATCGTTCCGAGTTGTTGTTTTTAATTTGATAATTTTTCCTTCAATATTATTTTGTTGTAACCATTGGTAGATAGCTCTGGCACAATCATCACATTGATAAAGGTCAAACTTTTGAATTATTTTACCAATTTCTCTAAAAATCTCATGATGAGATAATTGAATCACCAAGTCCTCCAGTTTTCATTATAAGGTTAAAGTTGTTAAGGTGCGTCAGATATCAAAAATCTATTTAGGGCTTGCTGAGTTATCGAGTCTGACGCACCCTAAGATATATTGGTTTTGATAATTTCACCGTTTGGCTAATTCTGGAGTTTTTCCCTTTAAGCCAATCATCAATTTCAGGGCGAATATTTTTACAATGGGAACTCGCTGCATTATCCATAAACCCAAACGACGAATTATTACCACTGGTAAAAAGTTGTTAGAAAAAACTCGATCTAATAAATCGGTGAAACCTAAAATTGCGAGGTTTTCTTTTTTTCTCCAGCGTTCATATTGCTTGAGTATGGAAATATTACCAATATCTTGGCGATTTTGATGGGCAGTTTGGATGATTTCAGCTAATGCGGCTGCGTCACGAATCCCTAAATTTAAACCTTGTCCACCGACGGGATGACAATTATGTGCAGCATCACCTATTAATGCTAATCTAGGGAGAACATAGCGATCGCTCTGCATTAACTGTACCTGAAAAATAAATCTGTCTCCTAATAATTCTAATTTACCCATTTGATCACCATAACGCTTTGTCAGTTCTGCTAAAAATTCCTGATCATTTAAAGCACATAAAGCTTTTGCTTCCTCATGGGGTGCAGTCCAAACAATGCGACAACGGTTTCCAGGTAAAGGTAAAATTGCAAATGGACCACTAGACCAAAACTTTTCGTAAGCGGTGTTATTGTGGGGATTTTCTGGTTTGACAAAAGCCACAATACATGATTGCCAATATTTCCAACCTTTTGTTTTAATACCTGCGGCTTGACGAATTGGAGATTTAGAACCATCGGCAGCTACTAACAATTTACTGCGAATTGTTTGGGTTGTTTCATTAATTTTGATGTTAATTTTAACTATATCTAACTGATTTTCCGTACTAATAACTGCCGCTGGACACAAAATAGTTACATTGGCACAACTTTGCACAAATTCCTGTAAAGGTTCTAACAGTGCAGAATGTTCCGCTACATAACCTAATTCTGATGTCCCTAAATCAGTAGTTTGGAATTTCACCACATCAGGATAATCAGCATCAGAGAGACGAACTTGGTTATATTTAGCGACATGGGGGAGAATTTTGTCCCATAAACCAATTCCTTGGAAAATTTTTGCTGACAACATATGTACAGCATAAGCTTGTCCTTTAGCGACTGCGGCGGATGCTACTCTAGCTTCAATGAGGAGAATACTTAAACCAGAATCTTTTAAAGCTGCGGCTAGGGTTAAGCCGACAATTCCACCACCAACTATGACTAAATCATAATCATATCCCCAGTAGTTGTCTGTGGGGATGTGGGGAGAGGAAAGGGTGGGAGTAAGTTGGGAGAGGGACATTGTAAAGATAAATGAAGGCGTTTTAATTATTATTTTGACGCGATCGCGGCTGATAAGCAAGCTAACGACAAAAAATACTAAGCCATACTTAAAACCATCAAATTATCAGCCATTTCAAAATTCGCTGTCACGTTTTGAACATCATCTAACCCTTCAAGGGTATCAATTAATTTCAAAAGAGATTTCGCCTGATCTGCATCAGTAACTTCTACTTGATTACCAGGAATCCAACGCAGTTCTGCTTCAATAACTTTAAAACCTTGGGCTTTCAATGTTTGGCTGAGTTTCTCTAAATTTGTCACTTCCGTAAATACCTCAGCGGTTTCATCTGCAATCATTTCATAAGACTCAGCATTTCCTTCTAAGGAAGCTTCTAAAAGCTGTTCTTCATCAACAACACCTTCAATCACACAAATACCTTTTTGGGAAAACATCCAACTTACACAACCGATTTCTCCCAAATTTCCGCCATTTTTACTAAAAGATACCCGCAAATCCGCAGCAGTGCGATTACGATTATCTGTAAGGGCTTGAATTAAAATTGCTACACCTCCAGGACCATAACCTTCATAGCGAATTTCTTCTAAACTGGAGTTATCACCACCAAGAGTACCTGCACCTTTAGCAATCGCCCTATCAATATTATCATTGGGAATGCCCGCTGCTTTGGCTTTATCAATCGCTGTCCGTAATTGGAAATTACCTGCTGGATCTGGTACACCATTTCTCGCAGCCACAATTATTGCCCGCGATAGTTGGGTAAAGATATTTCCCCTTTTGGCATCTACTACAGCTTTCTGGCGCTTAATATTCGCCCATTTACTATGTCCTGACATAATCAACAAAAATATTCATCATCTTTCAAATATAGAATACACCCAGCTTTTACTCAAATGTAAATGTTGGCTTGATGCACTATCTATATTTGTCGGTAAAATCCATCTTAAAATAATTGAACAAAGTTAAATCTGCAAAATCAAAAATGTTTTTAATTCCTCGTAATTACTGGAGACTAGCTAAAAAATACCTGAAACCCTTACTGCTAGTCCTATTTTTGGGTATAGTATCTTTACATGGATGTCAGGCTATTCGGTCTCATCAGGTTATTCATATTACCTTATGGCATGGGGTAAATCCACCACAAAATCGGGATGTTTTGCAAAAGCTGGTAGACAAATTTAACCAAAATCACCCCAATATTCAAGTTGAATCTCTTTATGTTGGGCAACAAGATCAGCAAATGCCTAAAATTTTAACGGCTGTAGTTGGAGATGCCCCGCCTGATTTATTATGGTTTAATCCCACAATTGCCGGTCAATTAGTGGAATTGGGGGCGCTTTTACCTTTGGATGAAAAGTTAGCGAAAACGACTGTTAAGGATGAAATTGATCCGGCTTTACTGACATCCATGAAATATAAAAATCAGATTTGGTCTGTACCATTTGCTACAAATAATGTTGGTGTTTATTACCGTCCTAGTTTATTTAAAGAAGCAGGAATCACGGAGTTACCACAGACTTGGGAAGAATTACGACAAGCCGCTAAACAATTAACTCGTGACACTAATAATGACGGCAGAATTAATCAATATGGAATCATGTTACCTGCGGGGAAGGGAGAATTTACAGTATTTACTTGGTTACCGTTTATGTGGAGTGCTAGTGGTAAATTGGTAGGTGATAATTCTCAGAGTGCAGCCGATGTAGTTTTAGAAAATAATCAAGGGGCGATCGCTGCTTTGGAATTATGGCAAAATTTAATTAAAGATGGTTCTGCTGTTTTATCGGGAATAGAACGGGGTTATGAAATAGAAAATATCGTCAATGGTAGAGTAGCAATGCAAGTAACAGGACCTTGGAGTTTAGGAGAATTTAAACAGAGTGGTGTTGATTTTGCGGTTTTTCCCATACCTATGAATAAAAAACCTGCAACTGTCATTGGTGGTGAAAATCTGTTTCTATTCAAAACTACACCGAAACGAGAACAAGCTGCTTTCAAATTTATTGAATATACGTTAAGTGCCGATTTTCAGACAGAATTAGCTTTAGGAACTGGCTATTTACCTATAAACATTAAATCTCGGCAAAGTCCAATTTATCAAGAGTTTCTCAAAAAACAACCACAAATTCAAGTATTTTTAGATCAAGCTAAAAATGGATTTTCTCGGCCAATTTTTCCCGGTTATACTCGCATTTCTGACAGTTTAGGAAGGGCAATTGAATCTGTAATTTTGGGTAAAAGTTCTCCAGCAGAAGCCTTGAAAGTAGCCCAGCAACGTTTAGATTTAATTTTTAAGTAATTAGTCGAGGAGTCAGGAAGAAGGAATCAGGAGTCAAGAGTTATGTGTCAATTGTTAACTATCAATACTACGCTATCAGCAAACGCTAATTATTGCTGAAATTGGCTTAACAACCAACTACAAACTTGGCTATGATCCATTTGTCGAGTTTTTCTTAATGCTTCATTCAGTAGGGAAATTTGTAATCCTGGTAATACTTGAGATTCAGTAATTCTTCTACTACCGCCATTTTCAATAACAAAGGGGATAACCTGGACATTCTGAACATCAAGTACCCAATATTCAGCTACACCTAAATCTTCATACATGAGGCGTTTTTCCCCTTTATCATCTGCGAGGGAACTATTAGCAACTTCAATTACTAAATCTGGTACTGGATAAACATCTAAATTAACAATAGAAGTTCCATAGGGAATAACATTTGCTTTTTCACCAATGTAATAAGAAACATCGGGTTGGACTTCTTGAAATCCAATTTTTCTATATGTACAATTATCTTTGCTATTAAAATTAATTCCCTGAATTGTTGCAAATAAGCTAACAGCAAATATAATAATACTATGGTCGCTGGCGTGATCATTCCCAATTGGTGACATTTCTACCCTCATTTTTCCATTGTGATAATAGCCTTTGGATTTTATATATTTAGGATTTTCAATTAATTGAATATATTCATCCCAAGTTGCTGTTACCCAAGTTTCAGTTAGTAATTGCATTTTGGTAATTGGTGATTTGTCAGTTGTCAGTTGTCAGTTGTTAAGAAGTTTTCCCTACTCCTCTGCTCCCCTACTCCCCTGCTCCTCTGCTTCCTTGCTCCCCTACTCCCCTGCTCCTCTGCTTCCTTGCTCCCCTACTCCCCTGCTCCTCTGCTTCCTTGCTCCCCTGCTCCCCTGCTCCTCTGCTTCCTTGCTCCCCTGCTCCCCTACTCCCCTACTCCCCTGCTCCCCTGCTCCCCTGCTCCCTTGCTCCCCTGCTTCCTTGCCATTAAGGCTTAACAACTAAGTGAAAAGAATTTAAATAGCCTGTAGTAGTTTTATTTAAAGTTTCATGCTGTTTTTCAGAAGTAATTGCCATAACCTTATATAATCTATTATGAGCAACAAACATCCTCGTTTTTGTAACTTTTCCGATTGCATTTACATATTCAATTTCTCTGCCAGGATGAAAGTTAGAACTACGAATATTGCGCTGATTTATTAATCTACTTTTGGTAGTTTTTAGTTCCATATACTGGGCTTCATCCATGAGTTTTTGAGGGCTATTCATCTGCACATAGCTATCAGGAAATTCATTGTATGTAACTATATATGCAGCTTCTTGTTCTGGTGGTTGGATTAAAAATATTTCTAATTTTATTTCCCCCATGTAAGTTTTTTGAACTTGGGTTTTTCGTGCGGGCATTCCTGGCATTAATACTGTAAAATGTCCGTCTGGGGCGGTAAATGTCCTCCATTTAGGCTGTACTATTTGAGGAACAATAGATTTCTGTTGGGAGATTGTTGGTTTGGATGAATGCACACTAGCGACAGCATAACCGCTAGATAAAAAAGTGGCAGCAATCAAAGATAGTAAAATTTTGCTATTCATAAGTTATAAAATTTGTAGATGCAGATTTCACTGTTGTTGCTAGTTATAACCTAGAGGCACACAAAGCTGCACCAATTAATCCGACTTGTTGGTTAAGAATTATGTGAATGGGTATTTCTTCGAGTAGAGAACGCATTCTCCCTTTTTGGGTAAAATTCAAGATAAAACTACCATTTTGCATTAAAGGTAGGATTTTGGGACCGATGCCACCAGCAATATATAATCCTCCATAGGGCAGGAGTTTTAGCGCCAGATTACCAGCTTCTGCACCGTAAGCTGCAATAAATAATTGCATGGTTTGTTCCGAAAGGCGATCGCTTTTTTCCAAAGCTGCACTACCAATAAATGCACCAGGATCAACTGTTTTTTCAGCTTGTCCGGCTTCTTGTTCCCATGTTCTTACAGCTTGGGCAATTTCTGGAGATTCAGTGGCTATTTTTTTATCGCGTAAAAATTGGTAAATAGAAGTAATTCCCAACCCGGAAACAACTCTTTCTACAGAAACTCGTTGAATATCATGTTTATCTAATAGATATTTCAACAATTGAAATTCTAACTCATTGCGCGGGGCAAAATCTGCGTGTCCACCTTCTGAAGGAAAGACTTGATATTGATTCTCCTGTTTAATCAAAAATCCCTGTCCTAAACCCGTTCCTGCACCGATTACAGCCATTGGTAATGCTGGTTGGTGTTTACCAACTTGCAAAGTTAGCAAATCCTGTTTTGTTAACCCGAAAATACCATAACCAACAGCCGCAAAGTCATTAATCAGAGAAATTGCTGGAATACCCAGTTGTTCAGATAAACGATCTGTATCGAGAAACCATGCTAAATTGGTCAACTGAGCGGTATTTTTGACTACAGGACCTGCGATCGCAAAACAAGCTTTGTCGGGTGTGCTAGAGTTAGCTGTAATCAAAAACTTTTGGACTATGGGGACTAAATCGGGAAAATCTCCACTGCGAAAACTCTCTTCATACAGAGTTTTTAAACCTAGTGTTTCTGAGAATTCCACCAAACGTAAAATAGTTTTTGTTCCACCTATGTCTCCTGCTAGTAGCAATGTCATAAAATTTATTAGCTAGTAAGTTATTTTTGCTTAGTTACTGTCAGTTGCGATTTATGGAAAACCACAATTCAAAGATTTACACAAATCGGACAATTTCCTCAATCTTCGTCAAATGAGAAGTATCTCCTTTTAGTTCTAGCAACCATTCTGAATCTTGACGCACAACTTTTACTAAAGAACATAAAGAAGCTTTAACTTCACTTTTGGCTATATCTCCTACTAATCCCATTGCTGCCCCCAATACAGAAGCGCCATGTGCCACCAATAGGATATCATGGGGGAAAAATTCAGTAGATAGACACCTAGCAGTTTGGGCTGAACGTTCCCGCACCTTTTCATGCGTTTCCGGGTATTTTGCAGCTATGCGCGATGTATAACTAGTATCAATTCTGGGAAATAATTTTACTAAAGCTGAAGTTGAGAGTTTTTCAGGTTCTTCAGTCATCCATGCTGGATTAAGCCATTCACTCAAACCTATTTCTAGTTTAATCGCTAAATCCAAAACTTCAGCGATCGCATTAGCAGTTTGGATGGTTCGCAAAAAGGGAGAAGCGAAAATATGGGCAATTTTTTTCCCTTTGAGTCGTTTTGCTAATTGCTGCGCCTGGATCATACCGTCATCAGATAACGGTGGATCATACCGTCTTTCGGCAGTCAGAAACCAATCGGGATATACGAAATCGAGGCGGTTAGCGTGTCTTGCTATCCAAACAATTTGACTCATGGATGAAATGATCTTAACGTGTATTAATTTTGGATCTGCGATTATGATACAATATATTACAGATATTTGAAATACAAAATCTAGGTATACTCTATGACAGAGTTGAAAGTCTATTTGTGTCTAATTAAAATTAGATAATTTCCAGACCTTTAACTAAATCTTTACCTGCTTGGGCTATATCTTGTTGTAATGCACCACAAGCAACACACAAATAGCAACCATCTTTTACCAAAGGTTGTTCCTGGAATTACATTTATTTTATATTCTGTGAATCAGTTTTTTCACTAATTCCCAATCATCTCTAGACATAAAACAGAAGGTTAAAATACGATTATTTATTTGTATCATTATTGATATATAAAAGAGAAATTTTCCAATGACTATTTACTTTTACAAAGTTTGGCAGCCCTATGGTTGTTTTTCTAACTTTTCTCCCCACGGTATTGAGATCGCTGGGACTTACTGGCCAACTGTTGAACATTATTATCAAGGGCAAAAGTTTGTCGGTAGTCCAGATGCCTCAATTATACCTTTAATCCATGGGGCTGCTACTCCGGAAATTGCCGCTGCTTTAGGGCGTTGTCACACTCGCCGTCTCCGTCTAGATTGGGAATTAGTCAAAACTCAAGTTATGCGGGTAGCTGTACTAAAAAAGTTTATCACTCATCCAGAAATTAAAGAAGTATTATTAATGACAGGTGATGAAATCTTGATGGAAGATTCACCTACAGACTATTTCTGGGGAGGTGGTGCAGATCATACAGGGGAAAATCACTTAGGTAAAATCCTCATGAGTGTGCGAACAGAGATCCGGACTTTATCAAACAAAAATTCCGTAGTCCAGAATTATAGAAATTCAGAATGAACTATAAAAAATGCAGTTGATAGGGGATAGATTACGTTTAGATATATCTCTATTCTAAGATTTTAACGTCAGGTAAGTTATACTTTTTTTATGGCAGGCTGACTGGGTGAATTCTGCTGTAGAGTTTAAATTTTGAATTAGTTTGTTCTCACTTCTGTCCCAGAATGATACAAAAATTAATCAAAAGAGCCGTATATGAAAATTTACTTTAGTATTATTACTGAGATTGGATAAAAGATGTAATCATATAATAAATATATTCACCCTAGTATAAAATTAAGTGCAGTTTTTATTGAAAATTAAAGATTGTAAATTTACAATTCTATAAGCTATAAACTTTTATTAGGGCATATTTTACAAAAATTTATATTTGCGATTAGGTGAAGATAAGCAATGACATTTACCGATAAACCAAACGGTTCGCAGCAAAATTTAGACCAACAAAGTTTACTGCACCGGATGATCAAACAAATTAGGCGATCGCTCGATCTTCAAGAAATATTAACAACGACTGTTAATGAAGTCCGTGCATTCTTGAATACAGATCGGGTGAAAGTATATAAGTTTGATCCTGATGGTAGTGGTGAAGTCATCGCTGAATCCATCCATGAACAACGGCTACCATCCTTATTAGGCTTACACTTTCCCGAAAGTGATATTCCCTTAGAAGCCAGGGAAATGTTCTTATCAGCACAACAGCGTTCAATTGTCGATGTAGCTGGCGGCACAATTGGATTATCACCACTTATATCTCAGGAGACTGGGAAAAGCTTACTATCCCAGAATATTTACTACCGCCAGGTTGATTCATGTCACATCCAATACCTACAGGCAATGGGTGTACAGTCGTCTTTAGTAGTGCCAATTTTAAACTATGACCTGACAGAAGAAACATCACAACCAAAATTATGGGGATTATTAGTATCACACCATAGTCAA
This sequence comes from Anabaena sp. UHCC 0204, assembly GCF_009711975.1. GTDB lineage: Bacteria > Cyanobacteriota > Cyanobacteriia > Cyanobacteriales > Nostocaceae > Dolichospermum. The sequence goes on along the minus strand of NZ_VIKW01000021.1, from coordinate 85,273 downwards.
CCCAGAACAATTTTCCAGCGGGAACTTAAATTAGTCCAGCAAATTGCCGACCAAGTAGCGATCGCCATCTCTCAAAGTAACCTCCTCAGCGAAAGCCTTACCCAGCAAAAGCGAGAAGCCATCATTAACCGGATTAGCACTCTCCTGCATCAACTCCCCACCATGCAAATGCAAACAGCAGTAGAAGAAACCATAACTGCTTTTAACGGCATCGGTGGCAGACTTTATATCGAATCTACCCAAGAACTATACATATCAGGTCAACAACCCCAACTACCCTACAAATCAGAAAACACCATCATTGAACAGCATCCTGTTTGGAAACAGTGGATAGGAGAATCCAACCCAGGACAAATTTATGCAATTTCCGACCTTTATCAAGAACCATCATTGCGAGTATTAGCCCTAGCCTTTAAACCCACATCAATCCGGGGCATGATGGTAATACCCCTCCATTATCGGGAAAACTTTCTTGGTGTATTCAGCATTTTTCGTCCAGAATTTGACACCAAAATTCTTTGGGCTGGACAGCGTGAACAAAATCATTACCAAACATTCCCAAATCGTTCCTTTGAATTATGGCAAGAAACAAAAAAAGGACAAGCACCAGAATGGAAACGAGAAGATATATCACTAGCTACAGGTTTATGTCATAACTTCTCAATGGCCATTCAACAACAACAAACATACAAAGAATTATATATTCTCAATAACCAACTAGAACAAAGAGTTAAAGAAAAAACCGCTGAATTAGAAAAATCATTATCTCTGACCAAAGCACTTAAAGAAGTCACAGATCAGATGCGTGGCACATTAGACCTGAATATCACCCTACAAACTATCGTCAGGGAAGTACGTTCTCTTCTTAATACTGACCGAGTGCTGATTTATAAATTTCTGAATCAATTTGAAGGTAATGTAATTGTTGAAGATATCAACAGTAATTGGCCATCAATCCTGGGAACTCAGCAACCATCAGGATGCTTTCCCGAAGCATCTGCGAATCTTTACTTGCGGGGTAGAACCAGAACCATTAATAATGTATCCACAGAAATATTAACTCCTTGTCATCGAGAATTTTTACAAAGTTTACAAATCCAGGCTGATCTCATCGTCCCTATTACAATTGATACTCAACTTTGGGGATTACTCATAGCCCACCAGTGTGCAGCCCCTAGAACCTGGCAAGAAACAGAAATTGACTTATTACAACAGTTAGCAGACCAAGCCGCAGTTGCTATCCAACAAGCCCAACTCTATGAACAAAGCTGTGTTGCCGAAGCAAAAGCTACTGCCAAAGCCGCACAATTAGAACAAACTCTCCACCAACTCCAAGAAACCCAGACAAAATTAATTCATAGTGAAAAAATGTCTGGTTTAGGACAGTTAGTAGCAGGTATAGCCCATGAAATCAACAATCCCGTTAATTTTATCTACGGTAACTTAAGTCATGCCAATGACCACACCGAACAACTTCTAGAAATTCTCCAACTCTATCAGTCCCAATACCCTAAACCAGAAGGTAAAATCAAAGCTGCTTTAGAATCCATAGATTTTGATTTTGTGGTACAAGATTTACCTAAAATCATGTCATCTATGCAAGTAGGAACAAATCGAATTCGCTCAATAGTTTTATCATTACGCAACTTTTCGCGTTTAGATGAAGCAGAAAACAAAAGCGTTGATTTGCATGAAGGCATTGATAATACCTTACTAATTCTGCAACATCGTTTAAAGTCTCATGGTAGTTTTTCTGGTATTGAAATCATTAAAGATTATGGCAAATTACCAGAAATAGAATGCTATGCCGGACAAATGAATCAAGTATTCATGAATGTTATCAGTAATGCTATTGATGTCCTCACCTGTGAGTCAGAAACAAAAATTAAATTTTCACCAACTATCCGCATTTCTACTAGAGTCTCCACAAGCAATACTCATGTCCTAGTTAGTATTGCTGATAATGGCGCAGGAATGAGTCAACAAGTGAAACAACGAATCTTTGACCCATTTTTTACAACCAAACCAGTTGGTAAAGGTACAGGATTAGGACTAGCAATTAGCTATCAAATTGTGGTGGAAAAGCATGGTGGATTGATGGAGTGTATCTCAGAACCGGGTCAGGGAACAGAATTCTGGATTGAAATTCCCCTGAAATTCAGGACAGTTGAAGGGTAAGTTAAGTGACAAGGGCGAAGCATTCGGTGTAAGGGCGTATCCCTGACGGGACTGGAAGCATCAGCATTCGGTGTAAGGGCGAAGCATTCGGGCGACAAATTCTCGGTTTTTCCCCAAGTTTATTTTCCGAATGCTTCGCCCCTACTGGGAAAAATCTAAAGTTTTTGGGTTTTCCATAAATAACTAGATAGACAATTTGTGACAATGTGAGCAACTATTGGCAATAACAAGTTGCCGCTTAATAGGGCGCTATAACCTAAAATGATACCAATGATAGTTGCCCAAACTACATAAGGCCATTGTTCGGGTCCACTGAGGTGTAAGACTCCAAAACAAAGACTGGATACGATCACAGCCGTATGATCTGCGCCTAAAGCGGGTAGCATTACACCTCGAAATAATAATTCTTCGCTTAAACCTGGTAGTAATCCTAACCAGATTAAATCTGGTAAAGCTAGAGGTTTAAGAACTAGTTCTAGATAATAATCTGCACTTTTGCGATAAGGAGGAGAAAGACGATAAGCCAAACCACTTAAAAAAGTAATGATTAGTCCTAAGCCAATTCCTAATAATAAATCTTGTTCGTGCCAATGCCATCGGAAAAGGATGATATTGCCCCAACGTAACCATAATTTGGCAACTATCCAGAGAATAATTGCTGTCACACCCATTGCTACTAAGACTTGGGTGCGTGTTAGGTAAGGAATTTCTGGTTCTTGTTTTTGTTGTTCAACCACAGGATTTTAGATAAATAATTGCTAATTGGATAATGGGTAATTGTTAATTATCAATTGTTAATGATAAAGGATTAATACCTGCTTTATGAGCGACTAATACGCCTATTGCTTCCAAGTATGAGTTTACCTGTAAGGTTTGAATTCTTAACATGGGGGCAGAAACTTGGATCAAAGTTTTATTTTCTGATATTGTAATTATCTGACATTGTTTTTGGCTTAAATTCAATACAGCACTGCTTCCACAGGCGGTGGTAGGAATAACTAAAGCATCAACTTGATCTGCCCAAATATCAGTGGATAGAGAATTGTGGACTTCTGTGTTGATGATAAATTGCGGGGCGTTACTCAAGCCAACTAAAACACAAGGTAAGAATGTGTAGCCTAGTTCTTCAGCCGCTGTACGGGGTGATAAATTGGGGGCTGGAGGACTGGGAGAAAGGGCTGGAGCATGGGCGCAGGGGATTTTAAAGGTGCGGACTAATAAATGGCTAATGACGGCTTCTGCACCCGCTAGAGGGTCTACTCCTTGACCTTGGCGATAGTTTTGGACGGCTGTTTCGTCCATATCGTCGGGAAAACGGCTAACAACAGCGATCGCTTCGGCTTTTTCTTCTATAATTAATTTCTCAGCAGCCCGTAATAAACTATCAGGATTCCCGATTGTTCCCCAACTTGTACCTGATGGAGATATCCGTAATTCTACGTTTAATGCGGCATCTGTAATTACATGATTTGTGATATTTAATCCTAGTGTTGCTCTGGCTGCATCGGCTACTTGCAGGTGTCGCAGCATTAATTCTGGTTCGATTCCCTGGTCTAAAAGTAAACCGACTCTATTACTACGGACGGGACGTAAACCCCATTCTCCAGCCGCAAATTTATCTAAACCATAACCTTCGACATAGAAAGCGTTGGGAATATTCCAGTATAAACTCGCTGCATTCATGACGTTGGGGTGAGTAATCAAGCGATCGCACACCTGTGATATAATTTTAGCTACTGGTAAGGCATCACCAGCATAACCGCCAATCGCTGCTCCTATGCCTGTGGGGATAATTAAAAGTACGGTATATGGTTGGTGCATAGTTAAGACTAATTACTAATTTGCAGCAAAATTCAGGAGTTAGAGTATTCCAAGTAAAAAAATGCCCAATTGTCATTGCGAATGGAGCGGAGCGGAATGAAGCAATCTCTGGTTTTGGATCATTTATTGTTTGGAACACACTTATCAAGGTAGGTTTTGTATATAAAATGCTGCAATAATTACGTTAAATATCAAGATATTGAATATTTCAGGAAGATTACAAAAGCGAATTTCTACACAAAATATTGCCTGTGAAAATCTAGGTTGGGGGGGGGAAATGAAATTACAGTTAATAGATTTTAGTTAAAAAAATGTGCGATCGCTTGGTATGATTATAGGCGATCGCTGCCCATTAATTATTAACCAACACTTGCAGTCGTCACAACAGCTTCTACTGTAGCAGTTTGGGATTCTTCATCAACAGCAGTAATAGCCCAACGCAGGGGTTCACCTTGTTTTTGTAATTCGGCTGTAATAGCTTTCTCTAATTCAGTTGGAGTTTCTTGTAATTCGATTTCGGCTGTAATAAAGTGAGTTGTCATAAGTCTCAATCCTTTGTATTGTTGATTTTGAGAATACAGAAACTTAGTGGTAATTAGTAATTGTCAATTGTCAATTGTCAATTGTCAATTGTCCATTATTACCTAAGCTTTCCCAAATTGCGCTTGATAAACGATATCTTCTTTTTCTGTTTCAATTTTTAAATCAGAAAGGGGTTTAGCAACACAAAGTAGCGCATAGCCTTGTTTTTGCAATTCTGGACTTACACCCATACCATCTGCTTGATCTACAGTTCCTTCCGTAATCAAAGCAGCACAAGTTGTGCAAACACCAGCACCGCAAGAAGTCGGTAAGTCTAAACCAGTAGCTGAAGCGGCTGAGAGGATAGTTTCAGTTTCAGGAACTTGCAGAGTATATATTTTACCTTGGTGATTAATTTCTACGGTGTAAACGTTGGACATATATAACAGCAGTTTTTGACAATAGACAAATATTTTATTCTACTTGATAATATATAGCAATCTTGTCAGATTTGCGAAAGTTTATCTTTTTTAACATTGCTAAATTCTGATCGGATACTGCGGCATTAACCAATTTATTTATATCTATACAATCAATACGTATAATATCTTATACTAAATTAGTAATTCTTATATCAAAATAGGTTAATTGACCGATGACTGATAAACGAGAACTTTCAGAACAGGATATTTGTACAAAATATATTTTACCTGCCTTGGTGCGTTCAGGATGGGATATCACCAAGCAAATTCGAGAACAGGTCTATTTTACTGATGGTCGAATTTATGTAAAAGGGAATCAAACACGCCGGGGAAAGGCAAAAAAAGCCGATTATATTCTTTATTATAAACCGAATATTCCGATTGCTGTTATTGAAGCTAAAAAAAATATTTATCCTGTTGGTGCTGGTATGCAACAGGCTTTAAATTATGCAGAAATTTTAGATTTACCTGTGGCTTTTAGTTCTAATGGAGATGGTTTTTTAGAACATGATAAATCAGGTTTTTCTCATTTAATTGAACGAGAATTAAATCTTGATGATTTCCCCACTCCTGATCAACTTTGGCAGAAATATCAGAAATTTAAAGGAATAGAAACACCAGAAGCGGAAGCAATAGCGAGTTTTGATTACTTTTTTGATTCTCAAGGTCGTCAACCTCGCTATTATCAACAAATTGCGATTAATCGCACGGTGGAAGCGATCGCTAAAGGTCAAAATCGCTTACTTTTAGTTATGGCTACAGGTTCAGGGAAAACTTACACTGCCTTTCAAATTATTTATCGGTTGTGGAAAAATGGTATTAAGAAAAAGGTATTATTTTTAGCTGATAGAACTGCTTTAATTAGTCAAACAAAACGTGGTGATTTTAGGCATTTTAAAGACAAAATGACAGTGATTAAAAATAAAGTTATTGATACCGCTTTTGAAATATATTTAGCCTTATATCAAGGTTTAGTAAATTATGATGATGATTTGCTAGATGCCTATAAAGAATTTAACCCTGATTATTTTGATTTAATTATAGTTGATGAATGTCATCGCGGTAGTGCGGCTGATGATAGTAAATGGCGAGAAATTTTAGAATATTTTAGTTGTGCTACCCAAATCGGTTTAACTGCTACTCCCAAGGAAACCAAAGAAATTTCTAATACTGAATATTTCGGTGAACCAGTTTACACCTATTCTTTAAAACAAGGGATTGATGATGGGTTTCTTGCACCTTATAAAGTGATTCGGGTGGGTTTAAATGTAGATTTAGAAGGTTATCGTCCTGAAATGGGAAAACGAGATAAATCAGGTTATTTTGTGGACGATAGAATCTATAATCTCAAAGATTTTGATAGACATTTAGTAATTGATGAAAGAACCAAAACCGTCGCTAAAAGGGTAATGGAATATTTAAAAAAGACAGATGTTTATGCAAAGACAATTATTTTCTGTACAGATACAGAACACGCGGAAAGAATGCGTCAAGCAATTATCAATGAAGCGGGGAATTTAGCTTTAAAAAATCATAAATATGTGATGCGTATTACTGGAGAAGATAAGGAAGGAAAACGCGAACTTGATAATTTTATTAATCCTGAAGAACGTTATCCGGTAATTGCGACAACTTCTAAATTAATGACGACGGGGGTTGATGCACAAACTTGTAAATTAATTGTACTTGATTCTAATATTGAATCACCTACGGAGTTTAAACAAATTATTGGTAGAGGTACAAGAATTAATGAACAATTTGATAAGCAGTTTTTCACAATCATGGATTTTAGAAATGTTACCGATAAGTTTGCTGATCCTAATTTTAATCATCATCCCATTATGATTAAAGAACTCGCTCAAAATCAACCATTAACCATAGAAGATATTAATGGGAATTTAACGGAATCTATTATTGATCAAGATACTGGGGAAGTGATTAATTTTAACGAAAGGGCTGAGGATTTTACCTATAGTAAACCGAAAATTATTCAAGGCGGAAATATTGTTTCTGAAAAACGGGATAAGATTTATATTACAGGGGTTTCTATTGCGATTCTTAATGAAAGAGTGCAATATTTGAATGAAGCAGGAGATTTAGTTACTGCAAGTTTAAAGGATTATACTAAACAAAATTTATTGCAGGAATTTAGCAGTTTAGATGAGTTTCTAATACGCTGGAAGGAAGCAGATAAAAAAACGGCTTTAATTGCAGAATTACGAAACCATGATATTATTGTTGAGGAGTTAGAACAGGAAATTAAAAAAGATTTAGATTTGTTTGATTTAATTTGTTATGTTGCTTGGAATCGTCCACCTTTAACTCGTAAAGAAAGAGCAGAAAATGTCCGAAAACGAGATTATTTTACTAAATATGGTGAAAAAGCAAGGGCGGTTTTAAATGCACTTTTAGAAAAATATGCTAATGAGGGAATTGAAAATATTGAAGATTTGTCTGTACTGAAATTAGAACCGCTAAAACAATTTGGTTCTCCTCCAGAAATTGTGAAAATATTTGGTGGTAAATCTCAATATATTTCCGCTTTACGAGAATTAACCTGTGAGTTGTATAAAATAGCAGAATAATTAGTTATGAATAAAATTGGAACGCAGATAATACTAGGTGATTAATGAATACTAACAAATATGCTATAATGCCATCAACATAGTAGGTAAATAAATATTAATCCTATGACCATAACTGTCACAAAAACAAAACAATATATTGAACAAAGAAATGAGGGTTATTGGATTCAAGGAACAAGAGTTTCGCTAGATTCAATAGTATATAGTTTTCTCAATGGAGATGCTCCTGAAATTATAGCCCAAAACTTTCCTTTATTGTCATTAGAACAAGTTTATGGAGCGATCGCCTTTTATCTTGCTAACCGTGAAGCAATTGATACTTATTTAAAGCAAGGTGAAACGGAGTTTGAGAAATTACAACAATCAACTAGAGAAAAAAATCCTTTGCTATACCAGAAATTAAAAACCAGTCAAATCCAAAAATCAGAAAAAATATGATATTTAGCTATTTATGACAGTTATTAAATTTCAAGCAGATGCGGACCTAAAACAAGCGATTGTTACCGGGACTATTAGAAGACAACCCAATATTGATTTTCAATCAGCATATACAGCAAACCTAGAAGGTAAAAAAGATCCAGAGGTTTTAGAAATAGCAGCACAGCAAGATAGAATCTTAGTTACTCATGACAGAAAAACCATGCCTTTGGAATTTGGTGAATTTATTATATCAAAAACCAGTGCTGGAGTTTTAATTGTTTCCCAAAATTTATCAATTAGTGAAGCGATTGAAGCAATTATTCTTGTTTGGGAAGTTTCTCAATCAGAAGAGTGGATTAATCAAATTATGTCAATTCCATTTTAATTTTTCATCTATTCTCAAATCCTAAAAATCCTTAAATCCTCGATATTATCTCGACTTCGCGGTAGTTGAGCGGAGTCGAAACTCGATAACCACCTGATTCTGACAATCTGACAAAATGTAACTATTTTATGTTATTCTCTTACATTATACATTTTTATTTACCTTTTCCATAATTCACAATGAAAAATCTCGGCGGTAGTATTAAAAGTTTACGTAATTTCATGCGAAAAGATCCAGGAGTTTCTGGAGATGGACAAAGAATTGAACAGTTAGGTTGGTTATTATTTCTGAAAATTTTAGATGCAAGTGATCATGAATTAGAATTAATTAAAGATGATTTTATTTCCCCTATTCCTGAACATTTACGCTGGTGTAATTGGGCGGTTTCTGTACAGGGAATGACTAATGGTAAAAAGTCTTTAACAAGTGATGAGTTACGAGATTTTATTGATAAGGATTTGTTCCCTAAATTGAGGAATTTAGACACTAGCACGGGTAATAAACGGGCATTAATTATTAAAGAGATTTTTCAGGGTACTAATAATTATATGAAAAATGGGACTATTATCCGTCAGGTGTTAAATAGTCTCAATGAAATTGATTTTGAAAGTTCGGAAGATCGACATTTATTCGGCGATATTTACGAAACTATTTTGCGAGAACTTCAGACAGCGGGCGCTTATGGGGAATTTTACACACCCCGCGCTTTAACTGAGTTTATGACGGAAATGGTTAACCCCATGTTAGGAGAAACTGTACTTGATCCTGCTTGTGGTACGGGTGGTTTTTTAACCTGTGCGATTAATCATTTACGTCAGCAAGGTGTTGATAATGTCCGGGATTTACAAACTTTAGAAAAGACGATTAAGGGGATGGAATTTAAGCCTTTACCCTTTATGTTAGCGGTGACAAATTTATTTCTCCATGAAATCGAAGTTCCAAATATTGAATATACAGATAGTTTAAATCGTGAATATACTTCTATTGGTAATAAAGATCGGGTAGATATAATATTAGCAAATCCGCCTTTTGGGGCTTCGGTGACTGATGGTGTGGAAGAGAATTTTCCTATGAGTTATCGCACGACAGAAAGCGCAGATTTGTTTCTATTATTGATGGTGCGGTATTTACATGATGGCGGCCGGGCTGCTATTGTTTTACCTGATGGTTCATTAACAGGAGATGGGGTAAAGGCGCGAATTCGTCAGCATTTATTAGAGTCTTGTAATCTGCATACTATTGTCCGTTTACCTAATTCGGTGTTTCAACCTTATGCGTCTGTGGCGACTAATTTGTTATTTTTTACCAAGGGTGAACGGACAAAGGAAATCTGGTTTTGGGAACATCAATTACCGTCAGGTGTGAAGGCTTATTCTAAGACAAAACCGATAAATAAAAATGAGTTTCAGTCTTTAAAATAATGGTGGAATAAACGTGAGGAAGGTGAACAAGCATGGCGGATAAGTTTTGATGATTTAGAGAAAAATGGTTTTAATATAGATGTGAAAAATCCCCATGTTGCGGAAGTTGAAAGGGGTTATAGTTCGGTTGAGTTGTTGGATATGTTGCATGATTCTTTTAGAAAGAGTGATGAAATATTAGAGATTTTAAAAAAGGACATTTAAAATGAATGATTTGGATAATATTTTTAATGTTAATATCAGAACCTATGTTCAAATTATCTCTGATTGGCTTATTTCAGATATGAAATGGGAAGAAATAGATGTAGAAGAGTCATTAATAAAAAAGAATTTTATCATAAAAGAATCTGTATTACAGAAAGATTATAAAAAAGTAGGACTTTATCCTATTGTTTCCCAAAGCAAAGATTTAATTTCAGGATATAGTGATGAAAAAGAATTATTGATTGATCAAAACATTCCTACTATAATATTTGGTGATCACACACAAGTTGTTAAATATATTGATTTTCCATTTATTATTGGTGCTGATGGGGTAAAAATATTAAAACCAATAGATGAATATATCCCAAAGTTTTTTTACTATTTAATAAAGTCTATTGATCTAAATTCTTCTAAATACGCACGCCATTATAAAAATCTAAGATTACAAAAAATCCCTTATAAAGATAAATCTTTTATAATTCAAGAAAAAATAGTCTCTTTCTTAGATGATTTACAAAATAATTCTTTAAGAGAAGTAATATATTTTGATAATAAAATTGAATCTAAAATTCTACAATTACATCAATTTATTTTAAATAATAATTATGTAATTCATGAAAATGAAAAGCAATCAAATATAATTTCTCAACTCAAACAAGCGATTTTACAAGAAGCTATTTCTGGTCAATTAACAGCAGAATGGCGTAAACAAAACCCAATCCAAAAAGGTGATCCAGACACCGACGCAGCCGCACTCCTCGCCAAAATCAAAGCGGAAAAACAACAATTAATTGCTGACGGAAAACTCAAAAAAGAAAAACCTCTCTCTGAAATTTCACCCGATGAAATCCCCTTTTCTTTACCTGATAGTTGGGTTTGGTGTCGTTTGGTAGAAATTGCAGATGGATTTGAATATGGATCAAGTTCTAAATCACTTAAAGCTGGAAAAATCCCTGTTTTAAGAATGGGAAATATACAAAATGGATTAACTGATTTAACAAATTTAGTATATACAAATGAAGAAAAAGAAATAGATCAATATGCTTTATTTTATGGTGATTTACTATTTAATAGAACTAATAGCCGTGAATTAGTGGGAAAAACATCTTTATTTCTTTCTGATAAAAAAATGATTTATGCAGGTTATTTAGTCCGTTATAGAATGCTTGGAGAAATCAGTTTTTTCTATACTAATTATGTCATGAACTCTAAACTTCATAGAGAGTGGTGTAATACAGTTAAAAGTGATGCAATAGGACAATCTAATATTAATGCAACTAAATTACGAAGTTTTTGTTTTCCCCTTCCCCCCCATGCAGAACAAAAAGCAATAGTTGAAAAAGTAGATTATTTAATGAAAATAATAGACCAATTAGAAGCACAAATCAAACACCGAAAACAACTAGCAGAAGACCTGATGCAAACGGTTTTAAGAGAGGCTTTCGTCTAAATCAGGATATCCAGGATTAAAGGATTTACAGGATAGAATGTAGAATGATTTTGATAATCTCAATTCAGAAAATGATTAATATAATAGTATTATTCAACAATAGATAATTAGTAAATAACATCCTGTACATCCTCAAATTCTGGATATCCTGATTCAGACAAATAAATATCATTCAACAATGGACAATTGGTAAATAACATCCTGTACATCCTCAAATCCTGAAAATCCTGATTCTGACAAATAAAATTAATTAAACCTAGTTAAAAATTCATTAGCAGTAATAATTTCAATATTTCTAAAAGGATTTAATAGCAATAAATACGGTTATTCATCATCATCTAAAATCGCCTGTAATATCTCTGGTGTTAAACCTCTCTTTTCAGCTTTATCAGCAATTTCTTCCATCACTTGACTAAGACTTTTATTAGCTAAATCAGGTTGAAAAAACAACTTAATTATGACACTTAGTTTTTGTTGTTTGTTAACTTCTGCTTCTCGGTAAGCTTTCGCTACTTCATTATCAACATTAATAGTAATTGTTTCCATCTCAAACTCCTAGATTTGATCCAAAAGACAATTGCCTTTATATGCCTATTTTACCATTATCTTTCCAACACCGCGCAAACTGAATGAAAACCTCATATAGCTTGCTTTCTAAAAGATATTGCCCCTACAGCAGCATTAAAAATCAATATCCTGTACTATGGCTAACGCCACGCTCCGCGAACGACTTCGCGGTAGTTGAGCGGAGTCGAAACTCGATAACCAGATATCCTGATTCAGACAAATAATTAACTAACAGCTTTTTGTTGCTGATATAATTGCTTAAATAAAGCTTGCTGTTTTTGATGATCAACAATTGGAGTAGGATATCCGACTCCATGACATTCTAACGGGGGAATTTTCCCAGTTACTAAATATTCTGTATCTACAGAACGCAATTCTGGTATCCATTGACGAATATATTCAGCTTCTGCATCAAATTTTTGAGTTTGACTAGCTGGATTAAAAATGCGTAATGGTTTAGGGTCCATACCACTAGAAGCACTCCATTGCCAACCTCCATTATTAGCAGATAAATCACCATCAATGAGTTTCTGCATAAAATATTTTTCTCCCCATTGGGGATTAATCATCAAATCTTTAGTTAAAAAACTGGCAACTATCATTCTACATCTGTTGTGCATCCAGCCAGTTTCATTTAATTGACGCATAGCTGCATCAACTATAGGATAACCTGTTTTGCCCTCGCACCAAGCTTGAAAATATGTTTCATTATTTCGCCAAGGAAATGTTTTAAAAGTATCTCTATATGCACCATTAGCTAATTCTGGGAAATGATACATAGCGTGTTGATAAAATTCCCGCCATGCTAATTCTTTTTGCCATGTTTGGATACTGGCATTTACTTCTTCACTATTACTATTTGCTAATGCTTCTATTGTAATTTGCCAAACTGTTCTAATACCAATTACACCAAACTTCAAAGCCGCACTTAATTGAGATGTACCATCAACTGCGGGAAAATTCCGCTGTTCTTGATATTCATTAATAGCAGATTGGGCAAAATTATCTAATCTTTCTTGTGCTGCTAATTCACCAGGAGAAATTAGTAATTCTCCATCCCAAATAAAGCCTAAATCTTCAGCCAAGGGTAAATTAATTGTCCCTGCTTGTTGAGCAATTTCCTGTTCTTTAGCTGTTAAATTTTCTAGATTTTCTAGAATTTTTACTGGTTTAGCTTTAGATTTAGTAATCCAATTTTTCCAGAAAGGAGTATAAACTGTATAAGGAGTTTTCGCGCCACTAAAAATTTCTGTTGGTGAGTGAAGTAACTGATCCCAGTTATAGTTAAGAAATTCAATTCTTTCCGTTTTCAAAGCATCAATTACTGCTAAATCTCGTATTTGTGCATAAGGTTCAACATCCCAATTCCAAAATACTGCTTTTGCTTTTAATGCTGCTGCTAATTTGGGAATAGCAACAACAGGATCATTTTGTAAAATTAATAATTGACTACCTGCTTGCTGATATCTTTCCTGGAGTGCTTGCAAACAGCCAATCATATATTTTACCCTAGCGGGGGCAATATCATCACGTTGAAGAATATGGGGATCTAAACAAAATACACCCACAATTTTTGCACTTTTTTCTCTGGCCGCAGCTAGTCCTGTATGATCAGAAATGCGTAAGTCTCGACGATGCCAAAACAGAATGAGATCAGACATTGAATATTAACATAGTTCTTATGTACTAAATTAGATTTTAGCAATTAATTGTACCAAGTTTGCACAACACGACCTGTAATTTCTTGACCAAACCAAGGTGTATTATAAGAAAGAGTCTGGAGATTTGCTTTGTTTAGATTCCAGGTTTGCTGAGGATCAAATAACGTTAATTCAGCTTTTTCACCGGGTTGAATTGCTTTAATTTCCTGCTGCAAACAAGCTGCTGGTTGATGACTCAAAACGCGCCACAATTCTAAAGCTGTAAATTCCCCAGTGGTGACAAGATTTTGCCAAAGTAGGGGTAATGCTAATTCTAAACCAATTGCTCCCGGTGGAGATTCTGCAAAGGCTTGAACTTTCTCCTCATAAGTGTAGGGTGCGTGATCAATAGCGATCGCATCTATAACCCCAGTTCGCAAACCGTCCCGCAAAGATAGCATATCTTGATTATTTCCCAAAGGCGGATCTAAATGCAAGGATGTGTGATAACTCTTAATAGATGTTGTATCGAGTAAAAGGTGCATCCAAGTTGTACTAGCGGTAATGGGGACACCTTGAGCTTTAGCTTGGGCAATTAATTCTACACTGCGGGCAGTAGAAACACGCATAATATGGACTGGTGTGCCGATATCCGCGACTAATTCTAATAACGATGCAATAGCAGTTGTTTCCGCACTCACTGGAATGGGAGGTAAACCTATCCGCAAAGCTTCCGCACCTTCACGCATTGTACCATTAGCTGCTAAGTGGCGATCGCATGGCCAAAAAGCCACAGGTTTTCCGAAGGGTTGAAGATACTCCAAAACCCGTCTGACTACCCCCAGATTTTCCCAGGATTTCCCATCCGTAAAACCCACAACCCCCGCTGCGGCTAAATCTGCTACTTCTGTTAACTGTTTACCTGCTAAATCCAAGGTAATTGCTCCCCAGATGTGCAGATGAGGACAAGGTTTTTGTTGATCTCTGTGTTGTTGTAATTGTGTTACTAGGGCAGGTTTATCAATAACTGGCGATGTATCTGGTAAAACACTAACTCTAGTAAAACCACCAGCAGTAGCAGCTTGTAAAAAAGAACTTAGGGTTTCTCGTTCTTCAAATCCAGGTTCACCGGAATGACTATATAAATCAACTAATCCAGCACCGAGAATTAAACCTTGACAATCACGAATAGCGGTATCGGGACTAAAATCTGTAATTTGCGGAGCGATCGCTTGAATATAACCATCAACAATTAATACATCTGCTACTTCGTCAATTTCTCGGAGAGGATCAATTACTCTTACTTGTTTTAATAGTTCTTTTGTCATGAGAAATATTACTTATCAGTGCTTTAGCCGTTCTCTATTTTACAGGTTGACTATGCAAATTGGTGATTTTGGGTATAACTTTAGGATCAAAAAAATTAGAATAGGCATCTTCTAACACCTTGCTATGATGTAAATATCGTTTGCAAATATCAGCCATGACTACTTATAACATCGAATTTAAAGAGGGAATTTTACGGATTAAGTTTGGTGAACCTGCTCAAAATGACCAAATTGTTAGAGACGCAGCCGCACGGTTAGAGGAAATGGCGGAATCTGGAGAATTACCTGGAGGACAACTATTGAAAATAAATGGTCCGGTTTCCATTCCTGTAGCATTTGTATTAGCGCATAAATTGGCACATATTTACGGTGCAGTGAGTTTTTATGATCCAAAGCTCGGCAAATATGTGATTTGTATAACGCATAATCCTGCTTATAAACTGGGAGATTTGGTTGATTAATGTCAGAATCAAGTGAAGTACAACAAAAAATAATTAACCGCAGATGGAAGAAGATGGACGCAGATAAACGCAGATAAATTTGTACTTCATTAGACTAGGAAAGGTTATAATTTAGGTAAAACCGCTGGTAATAATTGTCCAGGCAGTTTAGACAAAGCTAAATTCTGTCCTTGAATACCTAACTCATTGTGGAAAGTCCGAATTGTGTTGATAATATGGCTGATTGTTGTTTGATAATTTTCTGTTTGCTGACTAAATCCACTTAATGCTTGTAAATGATTTTCTAAAGCAGATTCTAAATGTTGAGACAGCGTTTTTTTGTCCCCATGAAAAGAGACATCTGTAACTAAATGATAATGAGCTAATCCTAAATTATTGTGTGTCACCCATAAATCAAAACTTAAAGGTAAACCATTGAATGAGTGAGCAGTTTGCACCGCTTCTTGATAAGCATGAATACATAAATTAACAAGTTTTTGTTGTTCTGCTTTGGTTATTTGCGATTGATTTGCTAAATGCCAGTAAGCAATACCAAGATTATTTTGAGTAGCTGCATAGGCATGAGGAACATTTGTTGATGTTCGATATTTTAGTGCTTCACTATAGACATGAATTGCTAACTGGAGATTTTCTATGGGTTCTTCATATTGGGAAAGATTCCAATAAGCCGTACCAATGTTATTTTGAATCATCCCATATTTGAGAGGTTCATCGGCTGGTTGATAGTGAACAAGTGCTAATTTATAAGCAGCGATCGCTTTTTTGAGATGTTCTAGAGGTTGATTATACTGCCCTAAATGCCAGTAAGCTGTACCTAAGTTATTTTGACAAGCAGCATATTTTAACGGTTCTATTTCCTCTTGTCGGTAATGGAGTGCTTCATGGTAAGCAACAACTGCGGCTTTCCAGTTTTCTACTGGTTCAGAAAACCTCGACAAATCACCATAAGCTGTCCCCAGGTTATTTTGAATCCGTGCGTAAGTTTCTGGCTGAAGATCACCTGTAATTAGCTTTAGTGCTAACTTATAAAAATCTATGCCTTGCTGAATATAAATTTTTGCTTCTTCGACATTATCAGGAATGCGGTGCAACATCCAATAAAGAGTACCCAAATCATTCAAAATATCTGGAAGTTGTGGAGAACTCTCATCATGATTAACAGCTTCTTGGTAAGCCAGAATTGCTACCATTAAGTTCTCTATAGTTGACTGTCCTTGTTCAATTCGCAACCGATATAAATTACCAAGATTTTGATAAGCTAACGCTAATTCTTCACCCGCAGCTTGCTGAATATGTAATTGCTCAATTTCCCCTAATATTTCTGGGGTTTGTCCATGATCTTCCGTCTCTGATACCTTCAGTGCAGCTTTAATTAGCTCCTGTAACTCTTGGTTAATATGAGAAAAGGAAGAGATATTCTGGTTATTACTTGTTTGAGAAAATGGTATTTGTGTTAGTACATCTTCATTTTTATTTCCTGGAAAATCAGGTTTAGCTGTTTCTATAACTTCTGGAGGAATTTCCTCTTGCTCAAAAATCAACTGCTCAAAATTTTCCAGATCCAAACTGCGACGATTATCTACAGTTGGTGTTGGTTCTCCTGCAAATATAAAGACACCCGTTCGACAATGCCAAAATTTTGGTGCTGATTGCACAATAGCAGATAACCAAGGACGAGAAACCCAAAATAGTAAACAAGATTCTAAAAAGCAACTAGATTCCTGACTCGATAGATGTTGTTCACCTAAACGAAGATAATTTAAAAATAAACGTTGTACTGCTACAGGTTCTTTCGTGAGCATTTCCACACCCACAATCTGAAATCCTGGAATTGGTAACGGACGACCAGGAGTATCTTTTGATCCCCCTATAATGGGAGGTGGATAATTAACTAGCCATTGATTTATTTGCGATATAGGATTAGGGTCACTTACATTTAGTCGTAAAGTGACTAATCGTGGATAAGCAGGAGTGCTAAATTCTTCTACATTAGCTCTCTGGTATAATACCTTTCCTACCGGATAAGCTAAAGTAGAATGCAACCGCGCTGCTATTTGGTTTCTTAAATGTAAATCATCACATACAGCAAATAAGATTTGTCTACGGAGACCCAGACTAAGAGCAAGTTTTAGGCGATGATATACTTGCCGATTTAAACTAACGTTTTCTGTGTGTACAGTTTCATTCACGCTTGTATTTAGTTGAGCTTCAGCCCTTTTTTCTGTATACATCCTGACTGAATATATTCAAAATTAATATTACATCTCATGATTTTGATTTTCACAGAGATGTTCTCTTTTTCAGGATGAATCAAGTTTTCCCCGTTGGATTGTCAGAAAAAAGACTATAATTATACTGCTATTTTAGTATTTTAACAAAAAATCAGGCTCTTTATTATGAACCTGATTAAAATTTTATAGTTCAGTTTTGTAATTAACCGACATTAGAAACAGAGAAGGCTACAAAAATAACTCCTCCAACTAAAAGCGCCGCTGCAAGTCCTAAAATAATATAAGTCCGCCTTTGAGTGGTTGTTGGTGGTTCTGCTTGATAAACTTTGGGTTCTTTCGCAAAATTATTGAGAAGACCACCTTCTTCGTTTGTATAGGGCATGAAGTGATTCCTTATTATTTTCTTTTACTTAATGTTACATAAATTTTACATCACTCTCATAAAAATAAATAAATAGTTACATTACTCAAAGCTTCTGATATTTTGAATTATATCTTGACAAAATAAACAATTTGTGTTTACCTCTGTCATTATTCCTTCGCTATTCTGTTTTACCTTACTGCTAATTCAGGAAGAGAATTCTTACCTAATTGAGCGCGAATTTTAGTTACATGATTATTTGTAATAAAATTTTTGTTACACTGTTAATAGTGATTTATATTTTTGAATCTAAATCGAAACATCATCATTATGCAAAGAATTTCTATAGAAAATTTTGGCCCTGTGAAAAAATTTGAGGCTGATGTAACAGATGTAATGCTGTTAATTGGTCCCCAAGCAAGCGGTAAAAGTACAATTAGTAAATCAATTTTTATATTTAAATCTCTTAAAGATGAAATACTTAACCATATCTATGCCTATAATCTAGAAAATCTTCCAGATCATCATCATGTATTTTTATTATTAAACTTTATCAAATTTAATTTTTTACAATATTTTGGATTAAAACTAGATTGTAAATCATTTTGGTTAGAATATCACTATTCAAACGAAAAGCATATAACAATTCATAAATATATATCCGAAGCTTCTCTAGATATAGAATTAAGCTTTTCCTTAGAAAATGAATTAAATTTACTAATTACAGAAATTTTAAATTATAAAATAATCTCTAAAGAGCAACAAAATAATTTTAAGTCATTAGAAGAACTACGAGAACTAGAATTAAATAGAAGATTACAGTTTAATTATTTTAAATCACGCATTGATAATATTTTTGAGGAAACACACTCTCATGTATTTATTCCTGCAGGTAGAAGTTTGATGTCTACATTAACCGAACAACTACAAGATATCAAAAATCCAGATACATTAGACTACTTTACACAATCTTTTGTAGAGAGAATTAATTTATTAAAAACTTACTTTACAGATGATTTAAACACGCTCATTCAAAATAAAGATGTTGCTTTAAATTTAGGTGATAATTTATCAAGATTATTAAAAAAAATCCTCAAAGGTGAATATAGATTTAATGCTGATATTGATAAAGAAAGAATTTATTTCAATAATAACCAATATGTTAAATTACAGTATGCGTCGTCAGGACAACAAGAATCTGTGTGGATTCTGTTGCTGATATTTAGATATATTTTAGATAAAACGAGTGTATTTATGGTGTTTGAAGAACCGGAAGCACACCTTTATCCAGAAACCCAAAGTGATATTGTAGAACTGATTGGTTTATTAGCAAATGTTTATAACAATCAAATAATTATAACTACTCATAGTCCTTATATTTTATCTGCTTTCAATAATCTTTTATATGCTTATCAAGTAGGTAAAAATAAAGTTGGTGATGAAAGAGACGCAGTAGAAAGTATTGTTAATAGTAAAAGTTGGATTGATCCAAATCGTATTTCAGCTTACTTTATATCAGAAAATGGCTATGAATCAATTATTGATCAAGAACTAAAATTAATTCAAGCGGAAAAAATAGATAGCGCATCCAGTATAATTAATGACAAGTTTAATGACTTGTTCAATCTGGATGACTAACTATGTGTAACGATTTTTTCAGAGAAAGTGAATGTAAGGAATTTTGTGATCATAGAAAAACCATAGTTGTTAAAGATTCTGGTAATAAACAAGAGTATAGAGTTACCAATAAAAATGGTAAAGAGATTTGTAAACTTATGGTAGATGGTTGTTTAATTAAAGATGGGGAAAGATGTGATTACCTAATTTTATCTTGTGAAGATAAATCAGCCTTTTTTGTGGAGTTAAAAGGACATGATTTAAAAAAAGCAATTGGACAAATAGATTCATCTATCACTAAATTGAAGAATGAAATCAAAGAACTCAAAATTTATGCCCGTATTGTATTAAATAGAAATCCCACACCTGATATTAATAGTTCTATGGAAATTAAACTCAAGAAACGTCTTAAGCAACAAAATGGTAAAGATTTTGGTGATTTGATCAAGTATAAAAGTCAAGTTTTAGAAGAAAGTATTTGAAGATAATACAAACTTTTACTCCCAAAAATATAAATAATTGAATGAGATCAAAAATCCTATTTTACCTTGCTGCTAATTCAGGAAGAGAATTCATTTGTAATTGAGCGCGAATTTCACTAATTGGAACATTCCAAAACTGATCCCATTTTTGAGAGATCAATTTAACAGGAGTATGCGAACCTAAAGAGTAACCACGGGATATTTCCATCATTAAAGGTTTGAATTTATGAGGTTGATAAAGACTAATCAAAACCATGCCAAAACTTACTAACATGATGCTAATAGGCATAGGGGTTTGTGCTAAGACAAAAGCTTGTAAACCCAATTCACCCATAACATCAGTATCAAACCCAGTGACTACATGATAAATATCATGAGTAGTTCTCCAAAGCATCTTCAAATAAGAAATATCATCAACAACAGGAACTTTTTTATAGAAGTTAGGATCAAAGCCTTTAGCTTTCATTTCCTTAGCATAAGTATGACCTAACGTTCCTTCGGGAAGTTTGCTTAATTCATCTAAATTTATCGGTGCAGGTAGCCAACGTTCTGTAAATAAGGAGTTAATTTCAGGATTTTTTTTAAGTTCATCTACGGTTAAATGTGCTATTTCTGTTTGATCAAGTGCATCTTCAAAATCAAATATTGGATCAGTTCCATCATATTGGGTTTTTAATGCTCTTGATGCCAGAAATTGAATATAAGCTAGGAGTCCTTTATCGTTGTTATAGGTAATAAGATAATCCATCATAATTCTTCATTTATAAATAATGAAAATATACTCTTATTATTGGAGAGATGAGAAGTATTTTTCCTGTATCAAAAGAGAGATATATTTATATAATTAATTTTGCTTTTGGTAGACATAAAAAAAAGAAAAGCGGGCAAAATACCCGCTCCAAAAAATGATTTAAAACTAACCTGTAATTGTTCCCGTCAAAGGAGAACTAGCACTAGCGTAGTTTTTCATTGGCATTCTTCCTGATAAATAAGCCATCCGACCGGCTACCGTTGCTAGATTCATCGCATAAGCCATTGCTGGGGCATTCTGAGCCAGAGCGATCGCACTATTAATTAATAAGGCATCCGCACCCAATTCCATCGCCTCAGCAGCCTCAGAAGGCGCACCAATACCAGCATCTACCACCACAGGGATATTGGCATTTTCAATAATAATCTGAATATTGGCAGTAGTTTGCAGCCCTTGTCCAGAACCAATCGGTGCAGCTAAAGGCATAACTGTGGCACAACCCACTTCTTCTAACCGCTTGGCTAACATGGGATCAGCATTAATATAAGGCAATACAGCAAAACCTTCTTTAACTAACTGCTCCGCAGCTTGTAAAGTACCAATGGGATCAGGTAATAAATATTTAGCATCCGGTATCACTTCCAACTTGACAAAATTATTATCTTCCTGTCCTAATAACTTGGCCATTTCCCTTCCTAACCGGGCTACTCGAATAGCTTCTTCAGCGGTTTGACAGCCAGCCGTATTCGGTAACATCCAGATTTTACTCCAATCTAGAGCTTCTGCTAAACCTTCATGTCCTGGGGCGTTGGTTTGTACCCGTCGTACAGCTACCGTCACAATTTGACAACCACTAGCAGCGACACTTTGCTGCATTTCCTGGATATTGCGATATTTACCAGTTCCTGTCATTAACCGAGATTTAAAGCTTTTGCCGGCAATAATTAGGGGTGAATCTTGAACAGTTAGATCTAATAATTCTGGGTGACGGTGGCCGTTTGTAGCCGGAGTAGAATGAATCAACATCGGTGTAGTAGTAGATGACACAGCAGAAAAGCGGGAATAATGGAAATTAGCCAAAAGAGGATCTGCTTTTTGTTCGCAAATCAAATCAGCAATTAATGTAGCTGTGACTGGTGCAAGTAAAATACCATTGCGGTGATGACCAGTAGCCAAGGTTAAATTATCGCAATGACTATGACCTAAAATAGGTAATTCATCGGGAGTAGCAGGACGAAATCCCCACCAAAGTTCCTGAATCGGATAATTCTCTAATTGGGGATATAGCCGCATGGCTGATTGCAGTAAACTTTGAATCCCCCCCGGAGTATTATCGCCAGTAAATCCCACATCTTCGCTAGTTGCACCAATAATTATAGAACGCTCGCGTCGGGGGACAATATAAATACCTTCTCCAAATAAAACCCGCGTCAAAGGTAATTCAGTCAGAAAATTGGGAACTTGTAAACGCAGCATTTGTCCTTTCCGGGGACGCACTGGTACAGGTAATAATTGATTTGTCCAAGCACCAGTGGCTAAAAGATAATGGTCAGCGCGAAATAAACCTGTATTAGTTTGTACACCAATAACTTTTCCCTGTTGTTGAGAAATAGCTTCTACTGTAATTCCATCTTTGAAGACAACACCCAAAGACTCAGCCGCAGTCAGCAGCACTTTAACTAAAGCCTGATTATCAACTTGCCCATCTTCAGGATACCACCAGCCGCCAATTACATCTGTGCCTAAACCTGGTTGGTATTGGTTAATAGTATCTTTATCTAACCAGTTAGCTGGGGACTGGGAAGAAAAACATTCTCCTCTGCTCCTCTGCTCCCCTGCTCCCCTGCTCCCCTGCTCCTCTGCTCCTCTGCTCCTCTGCTCCTCTGCTCCCCTGCTCCCCTGCCCCCCTGCTTGTTGATAAACTGGTGCAAGAATACCACAAGGCCAATAACCAGTATTTAAACTAGTTAATTCTGTTAATTTTTGTGTCCAGTCTAAATATAAATTAAGCGATCGCCTACACAAAGACAACATCGCCTCATTCGTAATATTTTCCGCATCAGGAGCTAACATCCCCGCTGCGGCATGACTGGCTGCGGCAGTAAAATCACGTGACAGTACAGTTACATTTGCACCCCGCAATTTCAGTTCTACACCGCAAGCCAACCCGATAATACCACCACCGATAATTAAAACGTCATTAGTCATTACTCAGTAGGGGCGCAAGGCCTGCGCCCAGTCATTAGTCCTCAGTAAATAACTAATAACCTATCAGGGCTGTTATTTGGTAATTGGTAATTGGTAAAAAGAAATTAATTACCCATTACCCACTACCCAATCCCTTACCACAAAGCCCGAATTGGTTGTTTACCTTGATTAAGATTACTACTAGAATTTGAGCCACTCTGTGTAGTTCCAGTTTCATTAGAAAAACTAGAACTGTTATTACTACCACTTGTTGTTTCTTGTGTAGTATTAGAAAAATTGCCTGTATTCTCAGTAGAAGCATTACTTTGAGCTACACTGGTGCGGCGATTTTCACTAGAAGAATCGTTTCTGTTAATAGTTTCTGACTCGGTACTAAGATTACTTTCAGAATCATTCTTACTTGCAGAGCTATTAACATTAATATTAGCTGGGAGAACGCTGGATGCCCTGCGTCCAGGTGGTACATTAGCGCCTTGTTGTCCGCCCATAGGAAAATTAATTCCTAGTAACGTACCTAGCAAAATTGCCACGCCTCCAGCCATTAAAATTAAGGGTGTCCATCTACCCATCTTGTGTCTCTCCTTGTTAACCTTCTGGTGTCCAAACTATTTGAGAACCTTGACCCCAAAACCCATTAAATTTTGTTACTTTTACATTACCTAAAACCTGAGTTTGACAAGCTAAACGCAGGTCATTTGTAGGAGAATGAGGAGGAAGGGAACGCCGTGTTTGATCACGCCAATTCACTGCGGACACTTCGCCCTCTACCTTAACCGCACAAGTGCCACAAGTGCCAATTCCCCGACAATTGATGATTCCAGAACCGCCATTGTAGAGGTCAACACCATTTGCTAACAGAACTTTACGTAAATTGGCTTGGCTTTCACACTCAATTAATTTACCTTGAGCTATTACCTGGGGCATATTGAAATTACCAACATAGCTTTTTGTTGTATAGCGATCGCCAGCAAGGTGAGGATCTCAAGTGATAATGAAACTCGGATCACAACAGGGTTTTACTCCTGAATTCTGACTCCTGCTATATATTGGCACATCGCCACAAAGTTGTCTCTTAGGTGTCAGTTTTATGACCATAACTCCCTCAAATCAACTTTGGCTCTATGACACTACACTCCGAGACGGGACTCAACGGGAAGGACTATCAGTGTCTATAGAAGATAAGTTACGCATTGCCCACAAACTCGATGACTTAGGAATCCCCTTTATTGAAGGTGGTTGGCCAGGTGCAAATCCTAAAGATGTCCAATTTTTCTGGGAACTCCAAGAAAATCCCCTCAAACAAGCCGAAGTTGTCCCCTTTTGCTCCACCCGTCGCCCCCATACCAAGGCCGCAGATGAACCCATGCTGCAAGCGATTTTAGCAGCAGGTACGCGCTGGGTGACAATTTTCGGTAAATCCTGGGATTTGCACGTTACAGCCGGACTCAAGACCAGTCTGGAAGAAAATTTAGCCATGATTGGGGACACAATTGAATATCTCCGTTCTCAGGGAAGGCGGGTAATCTACGATGCTGAACATTGGTTTGATGGTTATAAGCAAAATCCTGATTATGCTTTACAGACATTAAAAGCAGCAATGACAGCCGGTGCAGAATGGTTAGTTTTATGTGATACCAATGGCGGGACTTTACCTCATGAAGTTTCGCAAATTGTGAAAGATGTCAGTTGTCAGTTGTCAGTTGTCAGTTGTCAAGAAAAAACTCTTTCCCAATCACCAACCCTTCGGCTACGCTCAGGGCAAGTCACCAATCACCA
Source organism: Anabaena sp. UHCC 0204 (assembly GCF_009711975.1). GTDB lineage: Bacteria > Cyanobacteriota > Cyanobacteriia > Cyanobacteriales > Nostocaceae > Dolichospermum. The sequence continues at coordinate 60,383 of NZ_VIKW01000021.1, read as the reverse complement.
ATTACCCATTCCCCAAATTGGCATACATACTCATAATGATTCAGAAATGGCAGTTGCTAATGCCTTAGCAGCAGTTATGGCAGGGGCAAAGATGGTACAAGGAACAATCAACGGTTATGGGGAACGCTGCGGTAATGCTAATCTGTGTTCTCTGATTCCTAATTTACAACTAAAGCTGGGTTATAGTTGTATCGGTGAACACCAGCTAAATCAACTTACAGAAGCTAGTCGTTTTGTCAGCGAAGTTGTCAATCTCGCACCTGATGAACACGCCCCTTTTGTCGGACGTTCGGCTTTTGCTCACAAAGGTGGTATTCATGTCTCTGCGGTTGAACGCAACCCTTTAACCTATGAACATATTCAACCAGAACTAGTCGGAAATCAACGCCGCATTGTCATTTCTGAACAGTCTGGTTTAAGTAATGTCTTAGCCAAAGCCCGAACTTTAGGAATTGAATTAGATAAGGATCATCCCCAAGCTAGACAAATTCTCCAACGCATGAAGGACTTGGAAAGTCAAGGTTATCAATTTGAAGCCGCAGAAGCTAGTTTTGCACTGTTAATGTATGAGGTTTTAGGACTTCGACAACAGTTTTTTGAAGTTCAAGGTTTTCAAGTCCACTGTGATTTGGTGGAAGTGAAAGAAACTACTAATTCTTTAGCAACGGTGAAGGTAGCTGTTAATGGTAAAAATATTCTCGAAGCAGCGGAAGGTAGTGGACCTGTCGCAGCTTTAGATGCTGCCTTGCGTAAGGCTTTAGTTAATTTTTATCCCCAAATTGCCGACTTTGAATTGACTGATTATAAAGTCAGAATTCTCAACGGAAATACAGGTACATCTGCAAAAACCCGTGCTTTAGTAGAATCTGGCAATGGTCAACAAAGGTGGACGACTATAGGAGTTTCTAGCAATATTTTGGAAGCTTCCTATCAAGCGGTAGTTGCAGGTTTGGAATATGGGTTATTGTTGCATTTCCAAGCAGAAAAGGCGTTAAAAGTGGAGACGTAAATAGATTTTTCTCCCTTTTACTTTCTGTCTGATAGCGTAGCGTGGCGAAAGCCATATCAAGATTGCTAAGTAGGTGGGCGTTAAAAATTGTCGTTGGGGCAAGGGAACAGAGAGCAGCGCGGTCTTGGGGTCTCCCCAAGTGGAGCGACTGCGGAGGAACAGGAAGAGAGTTTTGGCGATTTTACTTTTCTCCACATACCTTTAATTTTTTCTGTTCACCTACTTAGGATTTGAGGATGTACGGGATGAAGAGAAACATACATCACTGTTAATCCTTTCATTTTAAGGCGTTGGTGAATGAAGGTATGAATTGGTCTCACGCAAAGGCGCAAAGACGCAAAGATTAAGAGTTTCAGAAATGGAATTTTTGATTTTCATACCTCAATATGGCTATCAGCAATACCCGTTTTAAGCATCCTGATTCAGACAACTCAATTTTGTGGCTGTGTAATCATTAGCGTCCGGAATGTGAGTTTGATTTTGCAATAATGGACGGACAATTAAATACCCAGCCCCAAAACCAGTTATCATAATTAAGACAATAGTAATTACTAACCACCAACCATTTAATCCCTTTGTTTCTGTCTGCGGATAAGGAGAATAACGGACTTCTTGTTCTTCTATAAATACTGTTTCTGACACTGGAAAATTCATATCCATGATATGTACAGCCGACTCCTGACGAAGTTTTTGAGGAGGTGCAGCTTTTTTTACTTTTTCTTGAGGGGGACGATTAGCCTCTCGACGTGGAGAAGTGCCATTAACTAGAGGCTTGTTCGCATATTTTACATCCTTGTCACGAGGTATAGGTTGAGGCTGGGTTGGAGATGAAACCTCATTATTATTACGGTGAGGTGAATTTGTGCTAGGTGCTGAACTATCAACTAACTTTTGGAGTTCTAAACAAGACTGAATTACCTTAGTAATTTCTTGACGCAGTTGCTGATTTTCTTGGGATAATTTCTGATTATGATTTGTGACTACATCCAACTTAGCTTGGACCGCTTGTAAATCCGCTGTCAACTCCCGGTAAACACAAAGGGGAACTGAGGGAGATTGGCTGGTAGGTGGTTGACTATAGTTAGATCCTGTAGTTGTTTTCATGGATATTAGAGTATCAAAATACGGTAATTAGAGTAAAGGTAACAAGGAGCAGAATATATTTTTTTCTTCGATTATGCCCAAGAATAATGGAAAAAGGCATAAAAGGCAAAGATTTGGAATAGTAGAAATGTCCGAGCAATTTATGAACTGCCCTACTCATCAGTATGGTAGCTAATTATATGTTATTAATGCAACTTACTAAAAATTTTATTTTGTCAATAATGGGAAAAAATGGCCTACAGGTCCTTGTCCTTTACCAATATCTAGGGAGTAGGTAAGAGCATTTGTAACATATTCCTTGGCTATTTGCACTGCTGTCCATAAGTCTTTACCTAAAGCTAGATTAGCAGCGATCGCCGCTGATAAAGTACAACCTGTACCATGAGTGTTTTTTGTCTCTATTTGTTTCGTTGTCAAAATCTCCAACTGTTCCCCGTCAAACCAAACATCAACACCCCGCAAACTCCCAGACATTCCCCCACCTTTGACTAAAACAGCCTTTACTGCTAATTCCTTGTGCATAATTTCCGCTGCTGCTTGCATATCTGCTAAAGAAGCAATTTCTAACCCGCTTAAAATCTGCGCTTCATAGCGATTTGGTGTAATAATAGCTGCTTGAGGAATCAGCTTATTCCGTAGGGTTTGCACAGCATCATCATCAATTAATTGCGCTCCTGTGCGTGATACCATTACAGGATCAACTACTAAATTCTCAATATTGTAAGCTGTTATTTGCTGGGATACAGCCGTGATAATTTCTTGATTAAGCAACATTCCCGTTTTAGCAGCGTGGACACCAATATCCTCTACAACTGCCTGAATTTGAGCTACAACAGTATCTGAAGACATAGCATCAACACGGGTAACTCCTAAAGTATTTTGGGCGGTAATGCAAGTAATAGCACTTGTTCCGTGAACGCAATGAAAAGCAAATGTGCGTAAATCGGTTTGAATTCCTGCACCTCCACCACTATCCGAACCAGCAATGGTTAAAGCAACAGGAATAAAAGTTGTGTTTGTTATCATTATGAGAGAGTCTGATTATTTAAAATACATATATATTACTGTTTTATGTCCAGTCAATCTCCAGATGACGAAATTACCTTTTTACGTCAACGTGTTGCTGAACTTGAAAAAGTATTAGAACATCATCATCAATTGCAACAAGAAGTTGAAGAATGCAAACAAGCAAAGGCAGGATTAGAACAAGATTTACAAAAAACAGAAGAACAATCTTCTCTATTTAAAATGATCATTGAGAAAAGTCTTGATTGGATATTTGTCAAAGATCAAAACTATCGTTATCTTCTAGTTAATCATACCGTAGCTAATTCACTCGGTAAAACTATTGAAGAAATTATTGGTAAAGATGATTTGGAACTAGGTACTGCTGAAGAAATAGTATTTGGTAATCCCGACAAAAAAATTCGTGGCTTTCGCACAGATGATAAACTGGTTTTATCAGGTGAAACCATTCATAATCCTTATGATCCTGCACCCGACGGTGATGGTAATTTATATATTTTAGATACCCACAAAATCCCTTTACGTAATAGTAAAGGAGAAATTTTTGCTATATTGGGTGTCAGTCGTGATATTACAGATCGTCATCGAACTGAGGAAGAATTACGAAAATCAGAAAATCAATTGAGACAGCGCACATTAGAATTAGAAGAAACTTTAAAAAAGCTACAATGCACCCAATCGCAACTAATTCAAAGTGAAAAAATGTCTTCTCTAGGTCAATTAGTAGCAGGAGTTGCCCATGAAATTAATAATCCTTTAAACTTTATTCTTGGCAATCTTATTCACGCTGATAAACATAGCCAAGATTTACTAAATTTATTAAAACTTTATCAAATAAATTATCCACATCCCGTTAAAAAAATTCATGAACAAGCGGAAGTAATTGAAGTAGACTTTTTACAGCAAGACTTACCCAAACTTATATCTTCTATTAAAATTGGTACAGAACGTATTCAGCAAATAGTTGATTCTTTGCGGATATTTTCCCATCTTGATCAATCTGAGTTAAAACAAACTAATATTCATCATGGTATTAATAGCGCATTGAGGCTTTTGGAACATCGGCTGTATACTCAACTCCATATTCCCAAAATTACAGTTATTAAAGAATATGGGAATTTGCCATTAATTGAGTGTTTTCCAGGACAACTAAATCAAGTATTTATGAATATTTTAATTAATGCTATAGATGCTTTGGAAGGAATCGGAAGTCACCATACTAGATTACCAATTTCTGAACCCAAAATTTACATTTCTACTCAAGTATCTAATTCTGAGTATATCACTATCCGCATCGCTGATAATGGTTTGGGAATGTCCACAGAAATCCAACAAAGAGTATTTGATCCTTTCTACACTACAAAACCTGTAGGTAAAGGTACAGGATTAGGTTTATATATCAGCTATCAAATTATTAATGAACAACACAACGGTTCGTTAGAATGTATTTCTTCTCCTGGAAAAGGAACAGAATTTGTAATTAAAATTCCCATTCGTCAAACAAATTCTAAGAGGGAGTGGGGGTCATAAAATTGCATTATGAGTAATGGATATTAAAAGAGTTATACGTCATTATGCAAAACCTTAAATGGTTGATTTTTGGTTTCCCAGAGACGAATTTCCAAATATAGCTGAGTTTTACAAAAATAAACTACTTCATAAGCAAGTCGTAAATTACGTTCAAGACTATTTGCTTCAACATCAGCCGTTTTATTAGTTCCAATAGCTTTGCGTAAACCAAGTGATAGAATTTCTACTAAATCATGACCACAACAGACTTGCCAAGGATCTTGATTATTACTTTTTTCAGTAATTAGCCGGTTTTCTAAATCTTCATCTTTCAAGTAAAAAGCTTGAGATTTATTCTTGACTTCTTGAATTAGTTTCACTTCATTAAATTGCCAAGTTTTTTCATCAATAAATTTGCTAAAAGTTATACCTTCAAAAGTGAGATTCAATCCATCAGATTGAGAAATATAACGTAAATAACCAATTGCAACACCAACTGAAGTTAATACTTCTCTAATGTTTCGATTCAACTGGGTAATTTTTTCTTCAGAACCAAATTCACTAACTACTTTTTCTAAAGCAGGTGACTGAATTAACATAGTTTCCAGATCATGAGTATCGGTGAAAAGTAAATTAGGACTTGTGACTGGTGTATTTTGCAGACGATCAAAATCTGCGTCAACAATTGCTAAAACTCCCTGAAAATTTGATTTTTCCAAAATTTCTAAAATGTTAATAGCACGCTGTTTACTAGAAGGTTTTCCAGCAGTAATGACTAATTCACAACCTAATTTATCAACAAATCGCTCATAGAAAGTTTTATCAGAACTTCCTTCAACGAATAAGAAAGTTCCTGCATAAGTGCTACGTCGTAATCTTATTTGGTTAGCAACACGGTCAACGGTTAAAAATTCTCTCATTTTACCGGACCTTTCAATTCAACTGTTAAATCCCAGCGATCTTGTATTATATCTGGTGAATGAGTAGCGATGAGAATATCTAAATCAGTCAGCTTTGTAATCTCTTGCAAGTCCTTTAAAAACTGCACTTGCCAACCTACATGAAGAGATAATTCAGGTTCATCAATCAAAACTAAGGAATTAGGTTCAACTTTAAATAGTAGTTCATATAAAAGCACTAATTCATGTTGTTCACCTGATGACAAATCAGTTGGTGAAAGTATTTTTGAATCAGATAATGAAGAATCATAAAGTGTTGTAAAAGTGAATCCCTTTTCTTTGCTAAAGTTGATCTCTTTATAGGAAAATTTATTATTAATAATCTTCTTCAATAAATTAATTTTAGTCGCTATTTCGGTAAAAACATTTAGCTTTTTTTCTACGTCTTCAATATATACTGATAAAGCATTTTTTGTACTTTCATCTATGTCTTGTGGCTGAATTTGAAACTCTGAATTTTCATCTTGATCTAAAAGACCTACTTCTATCAGACGAGAGCGAGTTTCTTCAAGTTCATTGAGTTGATTACGCAGTTTTTCATCTGTTATATCTGATGATAACTGTTGTTTTACTACCCTCATGGGAAAACTTCTATCCAGAGATTGAGATATTGTTCCATATTCCTTAAACTTGTCTTGCATCAACTTGGCAAGTTCATCAGAATATGCAGATACAGTTGATAACATTGAAGGTCTTATATCATCCAACTTATCTTCTATACCGCTCATCTCTCTTGTCAGTTCATCACTATATAGAAGTCCAGTTGATAACATTGAAAGTCTTCTATCATCGCTTAATTTAGAATGACGATTAGGAAATACATTTAATAACCGTTGCGATTCTATAAAACGAATATGAATATTATTCTTTAACTTTTTTAACCATTCAACCTCTTCTTTTGATTTTACTATAGATGATATATAATCATATAATGAGACAGATTTATCTTCTGCACTTGGGAATTTTGGTCTAAAAGAAGTATTTTCTGGAGTAAAAGTATAAACCCATTTTTTAGCCGACGTATTCGGTTGATAAAAATTAAAAATAATATTATTCTCTATCTTTTCTCCATCATTATAATTTTTGATAATCTCAATATTACTACCATCATTAAATTCAACGCAAAATTTACTAAAGGGAATAGTTTCTAACTCCGAGTATTGGGAGTTAAAAAATCCATTTAAAATTCTCAACATGGCTGTTTTACCAAAACCATTAGGACCATGAATGACGGTGATTCTATCATCCATATTCAACGGAATTACATGATCAAAAATTCCGAATAAGCCATTAACGGAAATTTGCTTAATTCGCATAATAATTAACTCCCATATTCCTAAACTTTATCAAGCTTTATAGCTTCCTGATTTTTCACTATGTTTCAATTTGTAAATTCTTTAATGTCTCCTGTAAAAACTTACCCCATTTTGCTGCTAAGGGAACTTCTGTAAAGGGAACACAAATTGATTTAGTATTATTCAATAAAAACTCTAATTCAATTTTGCGACCTTTTGGGGGTGGATTTTCTATATCTACAGAATTACCATTTACCAAAAAGCGAATTTCTTGAACATCTAATAAAGAAAAAGTTTCTAAATTAATTGGTCCTTTAGTTGTGGGTTTTCCCCAAGTAATATCATTACCCTTTTGAGCTAATACTGCATAGATATCATATTTAGCCCGTTCAAATTCTTCTGCCCAAATTTGATATGTTTGGAGTTTTTTAAATTCCTGTGAACCTTGCCACGCTAACCAAAAAAATGCCACTAATAAAGGCAACCATAAAAGACCACGTTCCATATTAATTCGTAATACCTCTTTTAGAGGAGCTTTGCTAATGTATATTCCTTAAAATTATAACCGTTCTGGATTCAATCAGAATACCAAAGTCTTGAGTGGGAAATAATTTCAAGAATTGTTGCGGATTTCACTCAACTGCATACCCTTGTATGCAATATTAGTACAAATACAAAATATCGCTTATTTAGATACTAGTAAATTCAGTAATTACAAGTAACTCAAAATTTAAACCTTGACCAATATCATTGGTGTGGAGAAGTCTGTAATTAAAACTTACTAGACATTTAAGGTATTACGCAGAATAATCAGGAGACATGATGAGTTTATACCGTCTAATTTACAGTAGTTATGCAAAATCAGATATGGGGTATCATGATCTCAAAGATATCATGGAAAAATCTGAGAACAACAACCGTTCTGAAGGGGTTACAGGACTACTCTGTTATGGTGATTCGATATTTTTGCAGATATTAGAAGGCGATTCCTGCGGAGCGCTTCGCTATCGCACAGTAATTAGTAAAACTTATCATCGCATTGCCCTAGACACGCGCCATCATACACCGGAATTGATTGAATTTATTCCCATCGAAAGCCGTCTTTTTGGGGTTTGGTCTATGAAAGCAGTAAATATTAGTGATTTGAATTCTCAGCAAGTGAGAAATTTGATTTTAAAGTATTCAGCATCTACTACCTTGCAACCACATACTATGACATCACAGCAGTGTCTTAACCTAATGCAAGCACTGGCTATATTATTTGAGAAAGCCATCTAATTTTGATAGAAGCGATGATACCTAATACTCCCTATTATGAGTTATCGTAGTGAGCAAACTGACAAGAAGCGGTGATGAAAAAACTTATATTATTGTGCTTGTTTATCATCGGACTGACTGCTGCTGTGTTTGGGTTTCTGAATTTTCAGGGACTAGCAGCTAAAGGTGACTTTGAGACAATTCTGCTCGATTTTCGGGAAGATATTGGAGAAATTGCCATTCAAAAGGATTTAGAAGCGATCGCACAACAATACAATGTTACACCCCAACTGGATAATAAATATTCAGCAGCGGATAATGTGTATATTATCAGAGGCGATCGCCAACGACTGAAAGAGTTAAGAAAATCTCCTTTTGCCAAAGTTACAGAATTTATTGAACCAAATTACATTTATAGAACTGTACCCGAAGGTAAAGCTACTTGGTTGGGTGAACTTTTAGGACCCCAAAATGATGAAGAACCAACGTCTTCCTTAATCGGTCCCAATGACCAGTATTACAGCAAACAGTGGAATTTGCACAAAATCGGCATAGAAGCCGCATGGACTCGCAGTAAAGGCAGTGGTATCACCGTTGCCGTCATTGATACCGGGATTACCCAAGTCCGCGATTTACATGAAACCAAATTTGTCAAAGGCTACGATTTTGTCAACGACACAGAAGCAGCCAAAGACGACAACGGACATGGAACTCATGTAGCGGGTACAGTTGCCCAAGCTACTAATAACGCCTATGGTGTCGCTGGAGTTGCCTATGAAGCCAACCTGATGCCCTTAAAGGTCTTAAATGCTGATGGTGCAGGAACGGTGGCTGATATTGCCGAAGCCATCAAATTTGCGGCTGATAACGGTGCAGATGTGATTAACATGAGCTTAGGTGGTGGTGGAGAAAGCCAACTCATGGAAGATGCAATTAAATACGCCTACAACAAAGGTGTAACTATCATTGCTGCCGCCGGAAATGAAGACACCAACGGCGTTAGTTATCCCGCCCGTTATGATCATGTTATCGGTGTTGCCGCTTTTGGACCAGACGGCGAAAGAGCATCCTATTCTAACTATGGTGCTGGTGTGGATATTTCCGCTCCTGGTGGCAGTGAAACCGGGACAATTCTCCAAGAAACCATCAACGAAGACGGTGAAGGTGTATTTCTGGGACTCCAAGGCACAAGTATGGCTTCTCCCCACGTTGCGGGTGTAGCGGCTTTAGTGAAAGCCTTGGGAATCAAAGAACCCGATGAAATTTTACAGGTTCTGCAACAGTCAGCCAGAGTCATTCAAGACGACGGTTTAAACTATTATGGGGCTGGACAACTCAACGCCGAAGCCGCAGTTAAATTAGCCAGCGACGGCATAATTAGTTTTCCCGACTTTTTCCGCTGGTTGCGAGAAAACGGCTATTTGAATCCCCGCTTTTGGATAGATGGCGGTGCGATCGCTTTAATGCCTAAAATCTTAATGGTAGTAGGTTCTTATCTCCTGGCTTGGTTCTTACGGGTTTACTTCCCCTTTGCTTGGAGTTGGTCTTTATCCAGTGGGTTAATTTTTGGCAGTTCTGGCTTATTTTTCCTCAAGGGATTTTATATCTTTGATCTTCCCCAATGGCCTTTCCGGGTTTTAGGTAGTTCTATTCCTGAACTAGGCAATACTTTACAGGGAACGGACGCATTAAATCCTCTTTTTGCCAGTGTTTTAATTCCCCTGGTTTTAATATCCTTATTTTTAGGACATCCCAGTTGGAAATGGTTTGCTATTGGTTCAACTTTAGGAATAACGGCTTTCTTAACAGTTAGTGCTGTTTATGATCCTGCTGTCTGGGGTTTAGGAAGTAGTAACCTAGCGAGAATTTTCCTTATCGTCAATGCTTTACTTTGTTACGGACTAGCTCGTTTAGCATTGAAAAAAGACGAACAAACTGCTTAATTAGGTAATTAGTAATGGGTAATATTTTTTCTATTACCCATTACCAACTAATAATTGACAATTGACAATTGACAATTGACAACTAACAACTGAAAATTGACAATTGACAATTGACAATTGACAATTGACAACTAACAACTGACAACTAACAAATGACTATTACAGCTACTGGTACTATTGAACGGCGAAATATTGGTCTTGGTGCTTGGGCTTTTGTGACAGAAGATGGTGTTACTTATGAAATACCCAAAAGTTCTGATAAAAGCTTACTCAAAGCAGGACAAAAAGCCAAAGTTACAGGAAAAGTCAGAGAAGATGTGATGACAACAGCAATGATAGGTTCTGTTCTAGAGGTTCATGATTTTGAGGTGTTGTCATAATTTAGATAATTGACAATTGACAATTGTCCATTGTCAATTATTGAATGTGATTTAGATATATTTTCTTAATTTTCCGCATATTATTACTTTTTTATACGTAAATAGGACTTACACAATAACTCTCTGAAACTCTTATTTCTCCGTGTCCTCTGCGTCCTCTGCGGTATGGCTAACGCCACGCTTCGCGTTAGCGATACGTTTTTTCATGATTTTGCGTAAGTTCTGGTAAATTTTTGAGAAGCCCTGCGTTACTAAAAGTCTGTCAAATACATTTTGACGAATAAAGAAGAAACGAACCACGAAGGACGCAAAGAGCGCGAAGGAAGAAGGAAGAAAGAAAGAAAGAAAGAAAGAAGAATAAAGATTATTTACCCGTCAATTACTTTTTGACAGACTACTAGAAGTCGCGAATACATAGACAAAATCCACACTATGGCTAACGCCACGCTACGCTATCGACAAGCTCAGTGACCGCCTCCGTGGGTTTCAAACTCTTGATTTTTCATTAGCTTACTGAGTTTGTGATGCCCTGAGCGAAGCCGAAGGGTCGAAGTAAGTAGGCTCTATTATAGTCACGCAAAATTTTTCCTTGTTTCAAATATTCCCCTTGAAAAGTTCATTAAATAATTGTAAAATGTCACCAGTATACTGAAAATAATGAGTATGCAAAAACACTAAAAATCAGATCAAAACTTTAAAGTAAGAAAACTGATGATTCACTACCTAAAATATATATGGTCATATATCTATGCCCTGTTGAACTATGCTTTGTTTACTTTTGGAGAAGTCAACTTTTCCGTTAGTAGTCTGAGTTTTTTATTGTTTAACTTGACTATTGTTTGGGGAATAATTAAAGGAGTTCAATTTTTTCTCAAACAGTTTCTATTGATTCGCTTAGGAATTGATTTAGGGACTCGTGAAGCCATTACTACCTTAATTACATACTTTATTGGCTTAGTTGGTAGCTTAATTGCTTTAGAGTCTATTGGCTTTAGTTTATCGTCTCTTGTAGTTGTTGCTGGAGGTTTAGGAGTCGGAATTGGGTTAGGTTTACAAGATATGGCTCGTGATTTAAGCAGCGGAATTATTATTCTTTTGCGACGCACAATTAAAGTCAATGATTTTTTACAATTTGGTAGTAATCAAGAATTTGAAGATCTCCAAGGTACAGTTAAAAATATTTCTCTGCTTTCTACCTTGATTAATACTGAAGATGGTGCAACTTTAATTATGCCGAATAGTTCTTTAGTAACTTCACCTATTTTAAATTGGAGTTATGGTGGAAACTGTAATCGTGTAAAAATTCCGATTCGGATTCATCCTGATAGTGATATTGTTCTATTCACAGAAACTGTTTTAACAACTGTTAATCAAGAGCCAATAGTTGTTAATGATCCTGCTCCCGAATTAATTTTTAATGAATTAGGTTTGAAATATTTTGAGTTTGAGTTACAAGCTTGGATAAATAGTGCTAGAGATGACGAAGATGCGAAAACAAAGCTTAATTATGCCATTGAATATAATTTGAGACAACGTGGTATTAGTGTTAGTTTTCCTGACTATAGTATTTATTTACATAAATCTCCACCACCTTTAGAAACTGCTCCTAAGCCTCCATTATCTCCTGATATCTCGATTAGAGATCTACTCCGGAAAGTTCCTTACTTTGCCAATTTTACGGAATTAGAACTCCGTAAATTAATTGAAATTGGTTCTCGGAAACGTCTGAATGCGGGAGAAGTTCTCTTTCAAGAAGGTGAAGCTGGAGATGCTTTCTATATTATTTTAGAAGGTTCTGTAGATATTTTTGTGGCTAAGATAAATAAACACTTAACTACTTTAAATAGGGGGGCTTTTTTTGGAGAATTATCTTTAATTTTAGGAATTCCTCGGACGGCTTCTGTAAAAGCGATAGAAGCAACAATTGTCTTTGGTATTTATCGTCAGGCGTTTGAAAAACTACTACAAGATCAACCTGATTTTGCGGAATTAATTATTCAAGAGTTATCCACACATCAAGAAGAATTAACCGAACGTAAAAAACAATTACAACAAATGGGAATAGTTGATGATGAAGAAGATGATGGTAATTTAGGAATTTGGGTGCGTAAACGCTTACAACAAATTTTTTCCTTATCTTTTTAATGATCTCCTTGGTGGGCATTGCCCACCATAATCATGACTAATTTGCTACCTCAGCCATTTCAATTACGCGCCCGTCGTAATCTTTGATCAAAAAATTCAAGGGCTTTTGGTTACGAATCTTGAACTTTAAACCCCGTATTTCCACTCGCATTAAAATTAATTCTAGACAGTCATGGTCAAAGCAAACATGGCGTTGCTGATCTTTTTTGCCTAAACTTGCACCTGTAATGATATGTAATTGAGTATTTTTCTTGAGTTGATACCAAAGCCCGTCATTACCATTATTCATGGTGCTGTTAGACCAACTGGGACTTGTGGACATATACAGCGGGTCAATACCTGTTGCACCAATAGTTTGCTCGTAGTTGTAATAATAGTGCAAAGGAACTTCAGCTACTGGCAAATCTAGCAATCCTTCATATAACTGTCGGGCAATTTCTAAATCTGACACCATGACAGTATAAACTTTGGGGGCGCTAGTCAGGAACATCCACATAGCGCCGGCGTAAGCTGCCAGGAGCATGATCATAATCCCTTGGGTGGAAAATAGGCTATCCAAGGGTAGGGAAGGTAAAAACGACCCTAAAGTAAGTGGACTAAGCAGGGACAAAATGGAACTAGCTGCTATAACCATGAACAAACCGTATCAAAATATTGGTATAAAGGAGGCGCTTTGAGTATTGTCAATTAAGACTAACATTAAGTCCTTGTTTCTAGTTTATCAAGAGTCTAGTAGTCTGAGCTTAGTCTACCAACTAACAGACATCAAGATATTATTAACGATGCTTCCGCTAGGCGTTGCGATCGCATAACCATTCCTTAGTATATTCTAACAACTATCTAGTCAAGAGAATTGTGCAAATTCCTCATTTTCCCGAAGCTAATCACCCATTGGTGAAGTCGCTATTTCATCATAGTGATCAAGAACTACTGAGTCTGTTTCAACGATATCCAGATTATGGCAAGTATTTTACGGTGATTTTTTGCCGTTATAGCCCTATAGTTTACACTTTAATTCGGCATTCAGCGCGATCGCCTGTACAAGCTGATTATTTGTTTGCTCTAATCTGGCGACATATATATTATGAATTAGGTGGACTGGATTTAAACCAACCAGGCACAGGACAAGATTCTATCACCCTGCAAAACTGGTTAATTAACATTACTGCCTTCTGTATTAACGATATTAAACTACCACCGACGGAAGCGATCCATTATTCTCTCAAGGATACTTCACCGCCCCTCTGGTGTTATGTAGAACAGGCATTAGATCAACTCCCGGCAATATCACGTTTAATAGTCTTAATGGCGCAAACTTTCCACTGGAGCGAAACTAGAATTGCTGCTTATTTGCAAGCTGAAGGAGAACAAATTTCCCCGGCTGAAGTTGCAAATTCTCTCCAAGCAGGTTATCAGATGCTCGAAGATAAATTACCTGCTGATATTCGGGCTATTTACTTAGGCGAAGATTCGATTTAGTCATAACTTAGCTATAATAATCACAATAGCTCATCTACTGCACTCAAACCAAGTGTGAAAGCTATTACACCATTTATTTACAGCCGGAATTTCACGGTTAAATATTATGAAACAGCGGCATTTTTTACCAGGGAAGACAATTAATATAGCCAATTTGCAGCTTTGCACCTTTTACATTTTACTATTCACCTGTTTGTTTAATACTGCAAGTGTAAAAGCCAATGATATTACACAACAAATTCACCGTCCCTTAAATAACACCGCTAACAAACCGTCACGAGATGGAGCAGATAGATTATTAAAATTGGGTAGACAGCAATTATCATTAGGATTTCCAGATAAAGCCCTGAAATCAAGTTTACAAGCCTTAGAAATTTATCAATCATTGGGTGACTTAAAAGCCCAAGGTTTAACCTATGATTTATTAGCCAATACTTATCTACAATTAGATGATATCAAAAATGCCGAAGATGCTATTCGGAGACAATTAGCGATCGCTCGTGATAATCGAGACTTCCAAAATCAGATATTTGCTCTCAATAATCTGAGTAGTTTATTTCTAGAAAAGGGCGAAAATGTCGCCGCAGAACAAACACTTCAAGAAGCTTTAGTCATTGCCAGAAATGTAACTAACATTGAAGGACAAGGACTATCTTTAAGTAATTTAAGCTTAGTTGCCCTCAGAAGAGGTGATTATAATAAAGCCATCAAAATTGGTGAATATGCCTTAACATTCCGCCGCCAACTTGGTGATGCTATCGGTGAAGCCAACACATTGAATAACCTTGGAGATGCTTATTTAGCGATCGGCGATTATCAAAATACCATTGGTAGTTATGGTTCAGCAATGCGGTTAGCTAAAAAGAGTTTTGAGCGCCCTAACCAATTACGAGCCATTGATGGTTTAGTCACAGCCCATGCTGCTGTAGGGCGTTATAGTCGAGCATTAGAACTGTTAGAAAATCGTGTCGCCATCACCGATTCAATTAGAAACCCAGCCGAAGATTTAAAATATTTAGCAATTTCTGGAGAAATATATGAAAGAATGGGTAACTTTGCCAAAGCCAAAGATTTATATCAGCAAGCTATTTCCATAGCTCAAAGATTAGAAGATAGTAAACAACAAAGTTTCTTAGTTAATAGACTTAACGACTTAAAAGGACGTTAATTTTTGCAGAAAAATTCCGAATTTTAGGGACTTCCAAATAAAAAAACACTCAACCACCTAACGTAAAAAACCTCACTTCGACCCTTCGGCTTCGCTCAGGGCATTGCAAGCTCAGTGACCACTCAAACCCTTATTCCTCTGCGCCTCTGCGGTATGCGCTGCACGCACGCTACGCTAACGTTACTCTAGATAATTTATTTCTTGGAAGTCCCTTAACGACTGGAAATCACAAATAAACAGACAAAACCCTTAATTTTCATGAGTCCACGGAGGTGGACTTTGTTTGTGTAGTAGCGATTTATAATCGCCCAATATTAAAATCCGTTGAGCAAAAGTTATAGAGAATAGTATATAGTGTCATACGAGATGACATTTTCAATGGCTTCTTAATTTATTGTCTCTGTAAGTTAGCAAAACATGAATGAATCAATCATTACTCAGTTTTTCTCACCTCAATTACAGAAAATTTATGAACAAATTATTACACCTTACCAAAAATGGCTAATATTTACTTGTTTATTGAGCATTAGTGATATTTTCTTATTAATCGTTCTACAAAAAAGTTGGCTTAAATATATAGAAATTCCCCTGGGTTTATCAATAGCCATTGTCGTAGGTGTCTTAACCTCTCGACTATTTGATAAATTCTTCAATTATTACTTGCTAGAGTCAGCTATTAAGCAAAAAATGAATGGTGAAATATTAATAGTATCTAATATTATCGCCAAAGGTCTCATTTCTATAATCATCTTCTGCATTTTTGCCCAGACTCATCAAATCAATCTTTTAGGTTTAGTAACGAGTTTAGGAATCGGTGGAGTTGCATTAGCATTTGCAGCTAAACAAACCTTGCAACAGTTATTAGGTGGAATTGTAATTTATATTGATAGACCTTTTGTGGTTGATGATTATATTGGTTTACCTGATGGGACATTTGGTAGAGTAGAATCAATAGGTTTACGTTCTACAAAAATTAGAAATTCCGGTAAAGGAACTTTAACTATAGTTCCCAATGATTCCCTCATACAATTAAGTATCGAAAATTTTACCGGCGGCAAAAAAGTTGTTTCCTTAATTTATTTGAAATTCTATCAAGAAATTAATGACAACGAAAAAGCTTTAATTCGTCAAGTGATCTTAGAAAGTAGCAAAGATTTATTTGGCATAGATTCCCGGAATACAGAAGTGAATTTTAAAGATATATACCACAAAGAAAAAAATAATACTACTCAGGCACAAATTAGCTTTTTTATTCTCGGTGCTGGTGAAATAGGTATGGATATACGTCATCAATTACTAGACATAGCTAAACAAAATATTACTATGCAGCTTCAAGGATTTGGTATTGATTTTGATGTTGCAGATGAACCAGTTAATATTGATGCACCCATCACAATTTAAACAAGTAAGTACATAAAATGCAGATTTTAGTTGATATTCAAACTTGGTTGTCAATAGATGAAGAAACACGCAAATTTCTGATTTTATTAGGAATAAATTTAGGAATTTTCTGTTTCTTTTTTCTCATCTCTTTGTTAGTTGGTAAATATACTCCTGGGTTGTTAAAAATAGTTGTTCATAAATTTACACCCCAGACAATAGTCAAGATTTATGAAAGCTTAATTGATCCTCTAGAAAACCTCCTGAAAATTACAGGTACTTTCGTTCTTATTTCTGTATCTACAAATTTACTGCAACAATATTCAGGCTTTTATCTATTCCTGAAATTTTTTCTAAATTTAGCAGTAATTAGCAGTTTTGCAGCTTTAGTATCTCGCTTGTTTCGTCAAGTTCTGCGCGTCTATGGCATTGAGTTAATTCGCAAAGTAGGGTTAGAAATTGACGAATTACTACTGGTTTCGGAAACTGTTTTTAATATCATGATTGGGTTTATAGCCGCTTTAGCATTTGCCCAGAGTCAAAATATCAACTTAATAGGTTTAATTGCCGGTTTGGGTATTGGGGGTATAGCTGTTGCTTTTGCTGCTCAAAGCACTTTAGAACAAATATTTGGCACAATTGTTTTATATCTAGATCGTCCTTTTGTTCCTGGAGAATACATTCGTGTCAATTTAAGTTCTCAAGGGATATTATTTGCTCGCATAGAATCTATTGGTTTACGTTCTACAAAACTAAGAACTGCTGCAAAAAGTACCTTGGTAATTGTTCCTAATTCAGTTATGGCCAAAGTTGATATTGAAAATATCACCAGAGGTAAAAAGTTAATGGTTTTACTTTATCTTGATTTTGCTCGCTTCCTAGAAAAAGCTGAAGAAGCATTACTAGAAAAAGTGATCAAGGAAAGTACCAATACTTTATTTGGAATTGATCCTAACAGTACCAAAATTAACTTATTTCCCCAAGAAGATAAATCAGGAGTTCGCGCTAGGGTGAGTTTCTTTATTTTGGGTTCTCATGAAAATTCAATTGATTTTCGTAAGCGGTTATTGGAATTAGCCAATGAACATATTTCTAAAAAGTTGCTTAGTTACGGCATAGAATTTACCATGAAAGAACCAACTCTTTATGTTGAGTCACCGATGACAATTTAATTGCATAAATGAGAGAGTTAGCACAGCCAAATCCGCTTTGACTAATTTGCAAAAATCTGTAAAATTCCTGGTTCTTGTTCTTGACAAGACAATTAACAACTGTTAAATTAATAAGTGACTACACACTTATTTATGGCACGCACAACAAAAATCACTAATGAGCAAATTTTAGATGCAGCCCGGGAAATATTTCTGCAACAAGGATTTGGGGCTTCAACCTTAGAAATTGCCCAAAAAGCTGGAATTTCGGAAGCATCTATTTTTAAACGCTTTTCAACCAAAGAAAAACTATTTTTTGCGTCAATGGGAATTGCGGAAAGACCCCCTTGGGTGGAAGAACTGGATTCTTTATCTGGAAAAGGGAATCTCAGAGAAAACCTCATTAATTTGTGTCTACAAACCTTAGAGTTTCATCGTCAAGTGATGCCACGATTGATGATGTTAAAAGCGTGCGGTAATCTACTTCCAGAAACGGCAAGTATAATCAAATCAAAACCTATCCGCGAGGTCAAAGTATTTACTAACTTCCTAGCAAAAGAAATAGAACAAGGACGTTTGCGCCCTAGCGACCCTCAGACTATTGCTATGATATTGTTAGGATCATTAATGAACTATGTTTTTTTAGAGCAAATGCACCCCGGAGAATTTATCAAAACCGAAGAAACAATCTTTGTCCAGAATCTCGTAGATATTGTTTGGCAAGGAATTGCACCCATTCAAGATTAATTGTACAACTTCACCTTAACCTTTTTTTTCAAGGATTAATAAGTGATTACTTACATTTTATTGGTGGTGCTATTTGATTGGTAATTATTACATATTCATCTGCGTTTATCTGCGTTTATCCTCTTACATCTGCGGTTAATTTTTTACTTCTTGTACCTCACTAAAATGAGAATTGCTATATATTCACCCAATCAGGTGATGGCTCATCCTAGATTTAATTGTTAGTATCAATGAAAGTTAATACTCAAGAATGTATTAATTTTATGACTTTTACAAATAGTATTTTTGCATCTTCAATTCCAAAACAATTAACAACCTTCAATTTTAGTAATTGCTGCCAAATAATATGACGTTCTACATAGAAATTCCCTTAATTCGCAAAAAAGTTAAATATCCATTGCGTTGGTTAATGGGTTTAATCGCTAGTGGTGTCTTAATCGTGGGAACAACAACCACTATCAAAACCATACAAGAAAGAAATAAACCGCCAGATATTAGTAAATTGACTGTTCCTGTGGCAGCACAAAGCGTCACCGTGAGAATTACTGCTAGTGGAAAAGTACAACCGGTTGAAAGTGTGAATATTAGTCCTAAAAGTCCAGGACTTTTAGCAGATTTAAAAGTTGAACAAGGAGAAACTGTAGAAAAAGGACAAATTATTGCGCGTATGGATAATTCGGAAATTAGAATGCGAATTCTCCAATACAAAGCTAACTTAGAACAGACAAAGGCACAGTTAGCGGAAAGTCAAGCTGGAACTCGTCCCGAAGATATTGCCCAAGCTAAAGCCCGTGTAGCCCAAGCACAGGCACAATTAGCGATCGCCCGTGATGGAAATCGTTTACAGGAAATTCAACAAGCACAGGCTCAAGTAGACTCAGCAAAAGCTTCTGTAGAACTAACTCAATCGAGGTTAAAACGTAATCAAGATTTGGCCAAAGAAGGCGCTATTTCCCAAGATACTTTAGAACAATATATCAGTGAAGATAGAAAAGCAAAAGCTAATTTGCAAGAAGCTCAAAAACGATTATCTTTATTGCAAATTGGCAACCGCACCGAAGATATTCAAAGGCAACAAGCAATAGTTAATCAAGAACGGGAAGGATTACGAAAATTAGAAAATGGTAATCGTCCCGAAGAAATTGCCAGATTCAAAGCAGCGGTAGTTGCAGCAGCGGCTCAATTACAACAACAACAAGTACAATTAGAAGATACAATTATTCGCGCTCCTTTTTCGGGAATTATTACCCAGAGATATGCCACATTAGGAGGATATGTAAGTCCAGCAATTTCCGCTTCTAGTAATGCTTCTGCTACCTCAACTTCGATAGTCGCTTTAGCTAAAGGTTTAGAAGTTTTAGCTAATGTTCCTGAAGTAGATATATCCCAAATTAAACAAGGACAAAAAGTAGAAATTATTGTTGATGCTTATCCAGATGAAGTGTTTCAAGGTACTGTGCGTTTGATTGCTCCTGAAGCTGTAGTAGATCAAAATGTGACATCTTTTCAAGTACGAGTGAATTTGAATACAGGCAAAGATAAATTACGTTCAGGAATGAATGTTAGTGAAGTCACTTTTATTGGTGATACTGTTGATAATGCTTTGTTAATTCCCCAAGAGGTGATTGTTACCCAATCAGGAAAAACAGGTGTTTGGGTGGCAGATACTCAGAATAAACCAGAATTTCGTCCGGTGAAAATTGGGGCAAATATTGATAGTCAAATTCAGGTTTTAGATGGTTTAAAAGCTGGAGAAAGGGTATTTATTGAACTACCTAAAGAGAAGGGGCGTAAACCATCGCAATAGTAATTTATGAAGATTGCATGAAAATGTTAAACTTTTATTTCTGTCTTGAGAATGGACTCAGACATTGGCTGAATTAAAAGAGGAATTAGGAATTGAATTGTAAATTTCACATTTAACAAAATTATGGATATTTTAGAAAGTGTAAAAATGGCAACTACTACTTTATTAGCTAATAAGCTGAGAAGTAGTTTAACAATGTTAGGAATTATCATCGGTAATGCTTCAGTTATTGCCATGATTGGGATTGGAGAAGGAGCGCAAAAATTAGCTACTGAACAATTTGAATCTTTGGGACCTAATTTACTATTTATCATTCCTGGTAGTCCAGAAAGTCGTAACCGAGTCATAGAGATACCCAAAACTTTAGTTTTAGAAGATGCTAAAGCTATAGCTAAACAAGTTCGTGCTATTAAAGATGTTGCTCCAGAAATTAATACCAGAACTACTATTACCTACCGCAACAAAAACTCTAGTAGTTCCATTATTGGGACTACTCCTAATTATCTCGCTGTGCGGAGTGTTGAAATAGAAAAAGGAAGATTTTTCAATGAATTAGATATTAAACGTAGTTTACCAGTGGTGGTATTAGGTCCAGAATTAGCAAGAAAACTGTTTGGTAATCAAAGTCCCATTGGTCAAAATATCCGCATTAAAAATGTTAGTTTTGAAGTGATTGGTTTAACCGTAGCTAAAGGGACATTTTTAGGAAATAACAATGATGATATTGCCTTTATTCCCATTACTACTATGTCCGGTCGTATTGTGGGGAGAACATCTCCCTATGGGATTGATTTATCTTTGATTTCTGTATCTGCTAAAGATGAAAATAGCATTAGAGCGGCAGAATTTCAACTTACCAATTTATTGCGATTACGTCACAAGATTACCCAGGAAGATGATTTTACAATTCGGACTCAGAAAAACATTTTAGATATTATTAGCACGATTACAAATGGCTTAACTTTAATGTTAGCTGCCATTGCCGGTATTTCCCTATTAGTTGGTGGAATTGGAATCATGAATATTATGCTCGTTTCTGTTACTGAACGTACCCAAGAAATTGGACTCAGAAAAGCCATTGGTGCAACTCAACAAGACATCTTAATTCAATTCATGATTGAAGCAGTGATTCTCTCAATTGCTGGTGGTATATTGGGAATTGCTTTAGGTGGTGGAAGTGTGATTTTAATTAGTATGGTTACACCTTTACAAGCTGGTATATCTCCTTCTGCGGTCATATTAGCTGCTAGTGTTTCTGGGAGTATTGGTTTATTTTTTGGTGTTGTTCCGGCTCGTCGTGCGGCTCAACTTGATCCCATGGTAGCACTGAGAACAGCGTAATTTTTAATTTAAAAAAGGCAATCAATATTTATGGCTAATACTCTGACTTTTAATGATGCAAATATTCCCCTTTCTACACCAGAATCAGGAATTATTCGTTTAGAAGATATTTTCAAAGTTTATGGGATTGGGGAAACAGAAGTAAAGGCACTCAATCAAGTCAATTTAGTGATAGAACAAGGTGAATATTGTTCAATTATGGGTCCTTCTGGTTCAGGTAAATCAACAGCCATGAATATTATTGGTTGTTTAGATCGTCCTACTAATGGAAATTATTATTTAGATAATTTGAATGTCGCTCAAATGAGTGATACAGAATTGGCGCATATTCGGAATAAAAAACTAGGATTTGTTTTTCAACAATTCCATTTATTAAACCAATTGACAGCTTTAGAAAATGTGATGTTACCAATGGTATATGCTGGTGTGAAAATTAGTGAAAGAAAAGAACGAGCCACATCTGCATTAATCAAAGTTGGTTTAGAAAATCGTCTCCATAACAAACCTACTCAATTATCAGGTGGACAACAACAAAGAGTAGCGATCGCTCGCGCTATTGTCAACCAGCCTGTTGTTCTCCTCGCAGATGAACCCACCGGCGCACTCGATTCTCACACTACTCAAGAAGTATTAGACTTATTTAGTGAACTAAATAGCAGCGGTATCACCGTTGTGATCGTCACCCATGAATCAGAAGTTGCGCGTCAAACTAAACGGATTGTTTGGTTTCGTGATGGTGAAGTTGTTCATTCTCATCTTACTCCCAATGAATTACACCAATTAGTATGATCGCAGGAGTCGTAGGGGCGAAGCATTCGGAAAATGGCCTTAGACAAAAAATGGATAATTTATCACCCGAATGCTTCGCCCTTATAGGAGTATGGCTTACGCCACGCTGCGCTATCAGAAAGAAGAATGAATAGGACTTACGCAAAATCTCTCTGAAACCCTCTTTTCTTCGTGTTCTTCGTTCCTTCGTGGTTCGTTCTTTCCTAACTTGTACGTAAGTCATGATGAAGAAAGAAGGACATTTTTTTCTTCTCCTCCCAATTACCAATCACCTAAAATGAATACAATACCTGAACCTATCCCCAACTGGGAAGAAGAACTAGACAACGCCATTTTTACCTTTGACGATATTCAAGCCGAACTTAACTATAAACAAGCCAAAA
Organism: Anabaena sp. UHCC 0204; assembly: GCF_009711975.1. Lineage (GTDB taxonomy): Bacteria > Cyanobacteriota > Cyanobacteriia > Cyanobacteriales > Nostocaceae > Dolichospermum. Next base: position 37,511 of record NZ_VIKW01000021.1, on the reverse strand, counting down.
CTGCACTGAAAAACTTAGTTAATAATCTGGATCTTTCCCCTGCGGAAAAATCAGGTTTAGAAACGGAAATTAACGACTTAGAAACCATGCTAGATAAACTAGAAAGTATGGTAGTTCAAATTGCAGCTTTTGGAATGGTAGGACGTGGTAAATCTTCCCTTCTCAATGCTTTAGTCGGTCAAGAAGTCTTTATTACAGGTCCCCTACATGGTGTTACTCGTGATGCTCAAACAGTTAATTGGAGTATTAGCAAAGAAGCTTTAGGAACTTTAAAAGCCACATTACCAAGCAATGGCCAATCCCAAGTAGAATTAATTGATACTCCTGGATTAGACGAAGTAGACGGTGAAACCCGCGCAGCTTTAGCTGAACAAATTGCTAAACAAGCCGATCTAATTCTCTTTGTGATTTCTGGAGATATGACTAAAATTGAACAAATGGCTTTATCTCAGTTGCGAGAAGTAGGTAAACCGATAATTTTAGTATTTAATAAAGTTGACCAATATCCCGAAACAGACAGACAAGTAATTTACAAAAAAATTCGAGATGATCGGGTAAGAGAATTACTTTCACCATCAGAAATTGTCATGGCCGCAGCTTCTCCACTGGTCAAAATTGCGGTACAAAATCCAGATGGAACAAGAGGTATAAAATTGCAAAAAGGCAAATCGCAAGTTGAAGAATTAAAGCTGAAAATTTTGGAAATTCTGCAACGTGAAGGTAAAGCATTAGTGGCTTTAAATACTATGCTTTATGCTGATAACGTGAATGAACAATTGGTACAACGAAAACTGATAATTAGGGAAGAAAACGCCAATCAGTTAATTTGGAAAGCAGTAATAACTAAAGCATTAGCGATCGCTCTCAATCCTGTGACTGTAGTTGATATATTAAGCGCCGTAATTATTGATATTGCTTTAATTTTAGGCTTATCTAAACTTTACGGTATCCCCATGACAGAAGCCGGTGCTGTTCAATTACTCCAAAAAATCGCCTTGAGTATGGGTGGTATTGGTGCTAGTGAATTATTAGCAAACTTGGGTTTAAGTGGTTTAAAAACCTTACTGGGTATCTCTGCAACAGCAACCGCAGGCATGACAATTGGACCCTATTTATCCATAGCTATTACTCAAGCGGGAGTAGCTGGTGTATCATCTTATGGTATTGGACAAGTCACCAAAACTTATTTAGCAAATGGGGCAAATTGGGGACCAGATGGACCAAAAGCAGTAGTTAGTCGAATTTTATCAACATTAGATGAAACTTCAATTTTAAACCGGATTAAAGATGAATTAATGACTAAAGTTAAATTGAGAAAACAATTATGAAATCCGCCCAAATCTTAGAACAAACAATTAGTATTAATGCCCCAGCAACAGTAGTAGAAAGCTGTTTTACCGACTTAACCCTCATGCACCGTTGGCTTAACCCTGTGCTGCGTTGTGAACCTGTAGGGGAAACATGGAGTACAGATATCGGTAGTCAAAGCCGATTTATTATCCAAATTCCCGGACTAAAACCGACCTTAAACACAGTAGTTGTAGAAAGACAACCAGGTTTGGTAGTATGGGGATTCCAGGGATTTTTCCAAGGAAGCGATCGCTGGGAATGTCAACCAATTGCCAATGGAACATTATTACTCAACCGTTTCGAGTTCCAAATTCCTAACCCTTTAGTTAGTTGGGGTTTTAACACCTTTGCAGCAACTTGGACAAAAGCTGATATGGAAGCCCAACTCAGTCGTCTCAAAAGAATAGCAGAAACATCATAGTTATTACCCAAAAATCACTAATTCAACTTAGCCAGTAATTGACGAATTACATCTGCATCTTTAGCATTAGGAACTTTGACTAAATAAATTTGTAGATCCTCCACCGCTTGGGAAAATTGCCCAAGTTGGTAATATAGCAAACCTCTATCTCTCAATTCTAAACTGGCTTCGGGAAACAACATCAAAATCCGTTCTACTGTTCCCAGACTCCTCTCCAAATCTTGCTGCTGAAGATAAATATACTTCAAATTCGTCAACATTCGTGCCAAAAATTGCCGATTACTCACAACCGCTAAAAACTCAGGTTTTAGAGTTACAGAGTGTTGATAAATTTGTGAAAGTCTTTCTTGACAGTCTTGGGTAAACATCACCTCACCACCATTAAAAGCATCCACAAAAATTCCTATATCTTCAACATCTGGACGAATTAGGAAATGTCCCGGCATTCCCACCCCCACCATCGGAAAATCAATCCGTTTAGCCACCTCCATATAAACTAAAGCCAAACTAATGGGAATCCCCATTTTCCGTTCAATTACATCATTTAAAAAACTATTCCGGGGATCATAATAATCAATTTTATTACCATGAAAACCCAATTCCTCGTATAAATATTGATTAATACTTTGAATAACCCGCAGCGGATACCGTGAAGATGGCAACCGTTCATCTAACTCCAGTGCCATTGTATCAATAGCATTAAGATACTCTTCCGTATCAATATCAGGATACTCTTCCTGGGCAATATACAAAGCTGCTCTGGCTAGGTTAATATACTCGTCAGGTTGTTGAATCTCCTGGTAAAAATACTGTCGTGCTGACGAGATGTTCATAAGCAATAAGGATGAAGCGACTGGAGAACAGTACAGAGTTTCTTGTACTTACTCTTATTTTAAAGCATTCAGAGGACTTGGAAATGTTTTATTTCCTTCCATATCATAGACACAGCACCTCTGTATATGCTTTCCCACTCAGAACTAGAGAAGTTACTGATACTCCACATCATAAAAAATGGTATTTTTATTAGCCTCACAAAAACTTTATATATCGACATCAGTTAAATTTACTACTTAATATGTTTGAAAGCCTTGCTGCATAAGTATTTAACGCTACCCCCCCCCCCCCGAAAATAGTAGCTTTTTCTCTCAGTGAATTTTCTGTGAAGTTACTGAAAAAGGCTTTACAGGGATTAAAAACCAGTCTTAATATGAGAAGCATTGAAGGCAACAAAAACTCGCTTACCAGGGAATAATATTATGACTATCGTAAATGTATTGACAAAGTTATCAATGGCTACCGCAGGATCAGCAGTTATCGCTCTAGGTGCAGTAGGAACAATGGAGGCAGCTAAAGCCACAACGTTATTTAATAATCGGACTGCGTTTGAAAATGACTTAAGTACATTCATTGTTGATGATTATGAAAATCCTGCCTACCAATTTATTAATAGCGATGCTTCTATGAGCAATGTATTAGGTCAAACCAAATACCAATCCACTGGATTTAATAACCTGAACATTGTATGGGAGCAATCAGCTAATAATCACGGTTACTGTGCTGGATGTAACGGTTCTTTTTTACTAGACTTCACCCAAACAACAATAGGTAATGCACTAGGGGTTTTTGGTGCAGGCTTTGATATTACACGTAGCACAGATTACTTTGCTCATGTCACCTTTGGAGATAATAGCACTCAAGACTTCTCCCTTGCAAACCAAAATTTTTGGGGTCTTACCTCTGAAAAAAGCATTAAAACACTTTATGTTGGTCTTCAAAATGGACTCTCAACTACATCTGGGTATATTACAATTGACAATTTAACCATCGGAGCTAAATCTGTTCCCGAACCCGCTTCTCTTATCGGTATCTTAGGCTTAGGTGCTTTCGGTATTACCTCACTTCGCAAACGCAAACAAGTATCCGCAGTTAAAGCTTAAATTAATTAACAATTAAATATAATTCAACCTTTGCCATGTCAACACCAGACATGGCATTTTTGTCAGAATCAGGATATTCAGGATTGAAGGATGAACAGGATAAAAACAGCGATTTTCTCACCAATTACCCATTACCAGCTTCAAGTAGATCAGGGAAAATCCTTTTTCATTCTCAGTCTGGAGACTAGGAATACTGTCCTAGAGGTTCTACCTCCCATATCTGTTCCCACCCAGAACATAGGAACAAGAGAAAATAAAATCACTATAATATAGGATGATAAATACATATCTATAATTTTGACATTTTTATTTAAATCCTGAAAGTATGAAACTACCCAACTTAGATTCCGAAACCATAGATCGCATTATAGAAATGGCCTGGGAAGATAGAACACCATTTGATGTGATAGAAAAACAATTTGGACTCTTAGAAAAACAAGTAATTGCCCTCATGAGAAGGGAAATGAAATCATCCAGCTTCCAAATGTGGAGAGAAAGAGTTACTAAACGCAAAACCAAACATTTAGAAAAAAGAGAATTTATTGCAGGTAGATTTAAATCCCAAAATCAGAAAACATAAATTCACCCAAAATATAAAATTATCTATGATTGGAATTTGGATATTAGGCGATCAACTCTCGCTACAACAAGCAGCCTTAAAAAGCTATCATCATCAGGCAAATACACCTGTAATTTTCATCGAATCATTGCATCATATCCAAATTAGACCATATCATCGGCAAAAATTAGTGTTAATTTGGTCAGCAATGCGTCATTTTGCGGCAGAATTAGCACAACTCAAATATTCAGTCACATACAAAATAGCTACAGAGTTTCAAACATCACTACAAGAATGGGTGCAAATTAATAAAATTACCGAATTACGGGTAATGATACCCAATGATAGGCCATTCACCCAGATAATTCAAAATTTACAACTACCTTGTCAAATCACCTTAATTCCTAACAATCAGTTTCTTTGGAATACAGAAGAATTTACAGATTGGGCAAAAGGTCGTAAACGCCTATTAATGGAAGATTTTTATCGAGAAGGAAGACGACGTTTCCAAATTTTAATGGCAGACAAAAAACCAATTGGGGGACAGTGGAATTTAGATAAAGAAAATCGCCAACCACCCAAAGGAAAATTACATACACCCCCAGCAAAGTGGTTTGTACCAGATGCAATTACACTTGATGTAATAGATAAAGTTAACTCTCTTTTCTGTTTAACTTATGGAGAAATAGAACCTTTTTATTGGGGAGTAAATCGTCAAGAAGCACTTCAAGTATTAGACTGGTTTATTCAACATCGTTTACCACATTTTGGTACTTACCAAGATGCAATGATAACTGGAGAAGAAACAATGTGGCACGCATTAATTTCTCCTTACTTGAATATTGGATTACTCCAACCTCTAGAAGTAATTCAAGCAGCCGAAACCGCATATAAACAACATCAACTACCCTTAAATAGTGTAGAAGGGTTTATTCGTCAAGTATTAGGTTGGCGAGAATATATGTATGGTATCTATCATTTGGTTGATGCAGAGTATGCAGATAAAAATTGGTTTAACCACACACAACCATTACCGGAATTTTTCTGGACAGGTGAAACCAAAATGAATTGTTTACACCAAATTATCACCCAGATAAAAAACACAGGTTACGCCCATCATATCCAACGCCTCATGGTATTAAGTAACTTTGCTTTGATTGCGGGAATTTCACCACAAGCTGTAGAAAATTGGTTTCATGCAGTATTTATTGATGCTTATGATTGGGTAATGCAGACAAACGTAATTGGTATGGGTTTATTTGCAGATGGAGGAGTATTAGCCTCTAAACCCTATGCCGCTTCTGCTAACTATATAAATAAGATGAGTGACTATTGTAAAAGCTGTGTTTATAACCATAAAGAACGCACAGGGGAAAATGCTTGTCCATTCAATTTCTTCTACTGGGATTTCCTGAACAGACATCGAGAAAAACTCCAAATGCAAGGACGAATTAGCTTTATTTTAAAACATCTAGATAAAATGTCTTCAGAAGAATTACAATCTATTCATCAACAAACTCAAAACTGGTGGAATATTCATAATTCTCATACCAAATAAGCGTTTCTTGTTCCCAGTCTGGAGACTAATCCTCTTCCTACTCTTTGCGCCTCTGCGTCTGGGCGTGAAAAAAAACAACTTCCATAACCACTAATAAAAAAACCGATGCTTACCCAAGATAAAAAAGATCAAAAACAAATCAACTGGAAACCCATTATCAAAAAATTTGTTGCTGTCCTCGGAGAAAAAGGAGTAGTTCAACGCAAAGAAGAACTCCTAACTTATGAATGTGACGGCTTAACCAGCTATCGTCAACGTCCCCCAGTCGCAGTATTACCCCGAACAACAGAACAAGTAGCAGAAGTTGTCAAAATTTGTAATCAATACTCCGTTCCCTTCATTGCTAGAGGTTCTGGCACAGGTTTATCAGGTGGTGCTTTACCATCAGAAAATTCCGTTTTAATTGTTACTTCCTTAATGCGACAAATCCTTAGCATTGATTTAGAAAATCAGCGGGCTGTTGTTCAACCTGGAGTCATTAATAGTTGGGTAACTCAAGCCGTTAGCGGTGCTGGTTTTTACTTTGCACCTGATCCTTCTAGTCAAATTATCTGTTCAATTGGTGGTAATATTGCCGAAAATTCAGGAGGAGTACATTGTTTAAAATATGGTGTCACCACTAACCATGTTTTAGGTTTAAAACTTGTGCTTCCTGATGGTTCAATTGTTAATGTCGGGGGACAAATTCCCGAAACACCAGGATATGATTTAACAGGTGTATTTGTCGGTTCAGAAGGAACATTAGGAATTGCTACAGAAATCACTTTAAAAATTCTCAAAAGTGCTGAATCAATTTGTGTATTATTAGCAGATTTTACCAGTGTAGAAGCTGCGGCAGCTACTGTTTCTGATATTATCAGTGCGGGGATTATTCCCGGTGGCATGGAAATGATGGATAATATTAGTATTAATGCTGTAGAAGATGTAGTTGCTACTAATTGTTATCCCCGTGATGCTACGGCAATTTTGTTAGTAGAAATTGATGGTTTAGATATAGAAGTTTCTGCCAATAAACAGCGGGTAACAGAAATTTGTAAACAAAATGGGGCGCGAAATGTAACTACTGCTAGTGACCCAGAAACTAGATTAAAATTATGGAAAGGTAGAAAAGCAGCTTTTGCAGCAGCGGGGCATATCAGTCCAGATTATTATGTACAAGATGGGGTAATTCCTCGCACTCAGTTAACTTATGTACTTAAGGAAATTGAGAGGTTAAGTCAAAAATATGGTTATTCAATTGCTAATGTTTTTCATGCTGGTGATGGTAATCTACATCCACTAATTTTATTTGATAATTCTATACATGGAGAATTGGAAAAAGTAGAAGAATTGGGTGGAGAGATCCTGAAACTATGTGTAAAAGTTGGTGGTAGCATTTCCGGTGAACATGGTATTGGTGCTGATAAAAAATGCTATATGCCGGATATGTTTAGTGAAGCTGATTTGGAAACTATGCAATGGGTAAGACAGGTTTTTAATCCCCAAGGTTTAGCAAATCCTGGCAAGATTTTTCCCACACCACGGACTTGTGGAGAAGCTGCTAAGGCATCTATTCAGAGTTTCCCTGGTGTGGAAAGATTTTAAGTTAATTGTCGTTGGGGCAAGGGAACAGGGAACAGGGAATAGGGAATAGGGAATAGGGAACAGGAAGAAAGTTTTGGGCAATTCTTTAAATTTTTCTGTTCACCTACTTACAAAATTTGGTGTTGCTGATTAAGAGTATGATTTTGTTTCACGCAGAGGCGCAGAGTCTACAGAGAGTAAGAGTTTGAAATCATTGATTTTTGAATTTCATACCCTAATTCAGCAACGCCATTTTTGTGCCATTTTCAGTGTTTTATCAAAAAATATTTATATCTTTATGTAATCCCTACAAGAAATTGGGATTTTGTAGTTATATGGATATTAGCAACTTAGTTTATTGAAGAAATGAATTGTGTATTACGGCGATTTTTTGGGTATTTTCTAGGTTTAGGATTTGTAATCAGTTTAACAATATTTCCATTTTCTGCAAGTCCTAATTATACTCAAAATTCTCAACCTGTAACTACGGAAATTCGTGGTGTGTGGCTGACTAATGTTGCTAGTGGTGTGTTTTATGTGCCTTGGGGAATTGAACGGGCAATAAATCAATTAAAAGCACTCAATTTTAATACTATTTATCCAGTAGTTTGGAATAGGGGTTACACTTTTTATAAAAGTCCTTTAGCGAAAAGTGTTACAGGTTCAGATAGTCAACCTTTGCTCAATTTTGTGCATAGAAAAAATGATTTTTTAACAAAGTTAGTCACATTAGCTAGAAGTAAAGATTTGACGATCATTCCTTGGTTTGAATATGGGTTAATGACTCCCCGTAACTCTGCTTTAGCTAAAGCACATCCAGAATGGTTGACTATTGGCCAAAAGGGTATAGAGTCTATCTCGGAAAATTTGATAGAAGATATTAATAATGGGACTTCTCAACAATCTTGGTTAAATCCTTTGCATCCTCAAGTCCAGAATTTTATTCAAGGTTTAATTTTAGAAGTTGTTAAAAATTATAATGTAGATGGAATTCAAATTGATGATCATTTTGGAATGCCTGTACAGTTTGGTTATGATACTTTTACTGTGCAACTTTATCAAAAAGAACATCAAGGAAAAAAACCGCCTACTAATCCTTTTGATGAAAAATGGATGCGCTGGAGGGCAGATAAAATTACTGCGTTTATGACAAGTATATCTAAGTCTGTGAAGAAAATTAAGCCCTATGCCAAAATATCTCTTTCTCCTAATTCACAATATTTTGCTTATAAATATTATTTACAAGATTGGGAAAATTGGATCAAACAAGATTTGCTAGATGAGTTAATTTTACAAGTATATCGGACTGATAAAAAATCTTTTATTACAGAAATATCAAAACCTGCTATTCAATTGGCTATGAATAAAATTCCTGTAAGTATTGGGATATCAACGGGGACTTTATCAAAACCTGTGGATATTACTAAAGTTCAGGAACAGATAGAAATAGTCCGCAATCGAGATTTTGCGGGTTTCACTTTTTTCTATTGGGAAAGTTTATGGGGTTATATTACGCCTGAATCACCTTATCAGCGTCGTCAAGCTTTTTTAAAGATGTTTAATACTAAAGCTCTCAGACCATTAAATTTAAAGAAGTTATAATGCAATTATCATCTGTGAAAGTTAAATACAGAACTATAGATTTTACCTGTCAATGGATTTTTGCAACTTTATTGGGGTTTGTATGTAGTTTATTGATGGTTGAAATTAGTGAACAACCAGATATGGGGATTCTAGAAGCTGCTATGGGTAGTTTAGCGATCGCTCTCCCCCAAAGTTATCTCCTCAGAAAAACCATTACACCTGTAAAATGGATATTATCTACTATTCTTGCTTGGGTGATTATTGCGGGAATTGATATTGGTGTTTTGGGTTGGACTGTTGCTAGTGCTAATTTTTTCCCTATGCGGATTTTAGGCGGAATTATTACTGGTGGAATTGGTGGTTTATTAATTGGTATATCACAATGGTGGTTAGCTATACCGCCCTCATTTCCTAGCGGTTGGAAATGGGTATTTGTAAATATTGTGAGTTGGATGGTAGCTATACCTATGGGTTCATCTATAGGCTTATTTTTACGCCACATTACTAATTTATTTTTCGGGGAAATTGTGGGATTAGCTATTACTTGGTTATTGGTGGCATTATTAACAGGAGTTGCTGCTAAAAGAATTATTAAAGATTTATAATAAACTTGGTGATTGGGAGGAGAAGAGGAAAATATGCTTCTTTCTGATAGCGCAGCGTGGTGTAAACCATACTCCTGAATGGGCGCAGGCCCTGCGCCCCTACTTCCTGACTCCTGCTGTATTCAATTACATAGTGCTATATAATTATCTTTGGTTTTTGATTTTAAATTGTGATGACTATACCTAATTGGATTACTTTCTCTCGACTTTTAGGAATACCTTTTCTACTTTATGGGTTATATAATCCTACAAATGAAGCTAGATGGATTTGTTTGACTATATTTTTAATTGCAGCATTAACTGATTGGTTAGATGGATATTTAGCCAGAAAGCTGAACCAAATTAGTGAATTAGGTAAATTTCTCGATCCTTTGGTTGATAAATTATTGGTACTTGCACCATTATTAGTATTAGTAGAATTAGGAAAAATTCCCGCTTGGGCAGTGTTTGTAATTTTAGCACGGGAATTAGCGATCGCTGGTTGGCGAGTTAATCAAACTACTATCACTGGCGCAAATATTTGGGGTAAACTGAAAACCATCAGTCAAATCGTGGCTATATCTCTACTTATTGCCCCTTTATCACCAATTTGGCAAACTCCTATTTTAATTGCCTTTTGGGTATCTGTAGCATTAACAATTATTTCCGGAATAATTTATTTAATTCCTCAAAAAGTCAGTGAGTAAATTATCTAGATCCCCGAAGTCGGGGATCTATTCAATGGAGATTAAAACCGATAATTGGCGCTGAAATATAAACCATCATCTTGAGCATTTGTTCCCCTATCTTTGAGGTTAATCAGGGGAATACCATAATCTATTCTCAAATTCAGGTTCGGAATGGGTTGAAATAATATTCCTAGTCCTGTACCTGCTAAAAACTTTTGAGACTGTAATAGATTGGGATTGTTATCTACATTCCAAATGTATCCTAAATCAACAAAAGGCATGACTTGTAACATAGGATTACCAGATGCGTCTTTTTGGACTGTGATTCTGTCCTCTAAAGAAAATTTGATACCGTTGTCACCAGCGCGAGCATTTTGCCGATAACCGCGCACAGATTGACCGCCACCGATGATATATTGCTGGGATGGTAATAAAGCATTGGGAGTCAGTTGGATTTCGGCTTGAGCAATTAAGAGATTATCCGCGCTAAGGCGTTGGACTCGCTGGACTTGTGCTAACCAACTAAAAAAGCGACCATCAGGAACGGGATTAGGGTTGCTTGTGGCATCAAATAGACCTGTACCTAAACTAAAGAGCGATCGCATAGCCCAAGCACCTTTAGTATCTCTTCGCACATAATCTTGACCGAATTTCAAGACACGAGTCCGACTATTACCTTGAGTATCTGGACCAAAACCAAAAGGTGTGGGACCGGCAAAAGTAAAGGTTTGACCATCTTGATAACTAAAACCGGCAAATAGGGCAAATTCTTCTCGGAGCGATCGCACTAATGGCTGTCTATAACTAATTTCATATAGTTCAGATTCTCCGCGAATATTTAAAGCTTTAAATCTCGGTTCAATGACTTGATTATTATTAATAGAAGTCCGCAATTGCAAAGTCCCATTCATCGCATTCAGCGGGACTTTATAGGTAAAATCATAAATATTGGCAGCTCCTTTAGTAGTGAAATAATAGGCAATCCCTAATTCATCACCCATCCCCGTCAAATTACGATGGGTAGCACTCAAACCCAATCTTTCTGAACCTACACTAGGAGGAGAATAATTATCAATGCTGACATTGGCATCAAAAGGGTTAGCTTCTGTGACGCGCACCATTAAAATACTTTGACCGACACCAGTTCCCGGCTGCAAACTGGCTTCTACATTAGAGAGGAGAGGATCTGTGCGTAATATCTTTAATTGCTCTTCTAATTTAGCTGTAGAGAGAGGTTTACCAGTTCCCAAAGCTATGCGCGATCGCACATAATTAGGATTTAAACGCTTAGTTCCTTGAATTTCAATTTTTTCTAAACTACCTTCAATTACCTGAATTTTCACAATTCCATCGGTAACTTTTTGATCTACCAATACCGCCCTAGATGTAATGTAACCCTGATTTAAATACAATTGGGTAATAGCATCAACAACTTTTTGTAGTTCCGCAAAAGTCACAGCCCGTCCTTCTACGGGTTGAATAATCGGGTTTAATGCTGCTGATTGAAAGAGGGTATTACCGACAACTTCAATTTTCTGAACTTGAATAGTTTGATCATTAGTAGGTTCTGAAGATTCTGGAGTCGGACTAGGTTGAAGAGGGGGTTGTTGTTCTGGTTCTAGAGGTGCTGGTATCGGTAGAGACTGAGGAAATCTATCTTGGTTGGAATCTCCGCCAGGATTTGGCGCTTGAGCAAGACTAGAATATACAAAAGTAACCAAAACTATACCCAAAGCCGAAAACCCGCAAAAACTGATTTTACAAGCTATTTGCAGGAAAGTAGGAAGTTTCATAATTAGATTACTATACAGCTATGAATTATCAATTGATACATTTAGCAGTCCTCAATACTCTATCAAGGACTGCCAATTTTGAATAGCTATTGTCAATTTTTACAACTATCATCTACACAGTATACTGATTCATAGGTTAGCGATCGCTTACCAAACAACCTATAGCGGTTATCCCGAATTTGTTCATAAAATCTATCTCCTGCCCATTTCATCCCCGGTAACGCCCGATAAGCCTCTACAAATACACTTCCCAGCGGTAATAATCGCCCAATTTCCTCAGCCGCATTACTACCTTGCCAGCGTCTTTCCATGTCATTACCATCAATTAACATCATTCCCTGTTGACAATCTGTAGAAGTAATTTCCCATTGGGATAATGTCTGCTCATCTTGCATGGGAACGTAGCGAAAAAGTTTTCCTTGATCTAAAGTTTCCAACAACTGCACTAAAGTCACACAAAGATTGCAGTTGCCATCATAGATTACATAGTAATTCATAAAATTAGCCCCTATAGTATCCTTTTGGTAAGTATCTTACTTTTCAGTGCGTACTTGTTAATTTATCTGTACATACTTTACTATATAAAAAGTTAAAAAACTACTTCCAGTTTCGCAATTCCTCAATCCCACGTATTTTTAATAAAAAGGTAAAATCATGTCTCAAACTACAATTAATTATGTGATTCACCATGGAGATTCCCGATTTCATAGTCAAATTGACTGGTTAAATAGTTATCATACATTTTCCTTTAGTCATTTCTATGATCCAAAACGGATGGGATTTCGTTCTTTACGAGTTATTAATGATGATCGCATTGCTGCTGGTGCAGGATTTCCTACCCATGGACATAAAGATATGGAAATTCTCACTTACGTTTTATCAGGTGCAGTCGAACATAAAGATAGTTTAGGTACAGGTTCGGTAATTCTTCCTGGTGAAGCACAAGTTATGAGTGCAGGTTCTGGCATTATGCACAGTGAATTTAACCCCTCACAAACTGAAGAATTACACTTATTACAAATCTGGATTTTACCAAATCAGCAAGGCATAAAACCTAGATATGAACAAAAAGCTTTTCCACTGACAGAAAAGCAGGGAAAACTACGTTTAATTGCAGCGGAAGATGGACGTGATGGGGCTGTAACTATTCACCAAGATGTATCTTTATATGTGGCCAATTTAGTAGAAGGAGATGTTATTAATTATCATCTTCCCAATAATCGTTATGCTTGGTTACAAATAGCCAAAGGAGAAGTAAATTTCAATCACCATGAATTGCAAGCAGGAGATGGAGTAGAAATTACTGGAGAAGAAAAATTAATAATTAGCAGTAATTCAACAGCAGAAATATTACTGTTTGATTTAGGTTAGTATTCTGACTATCAATTTAATTTTTGCATCTAAAATTGGAGATTTAAGTAATGAATAATATCAATCTTTTCACACCTGTTAAATTGGGAAATTATCCTCTGCCTAATCGAATTGTTATGGCACCAATGACTCGGTTACGAGCTATTAACAATATCCCAAATTCTTTAATGGCAACTTATTACGCTCAACGTGCCACTGCTGGTTTAATAGTCACAGAATGCACAATGGTTTCACCTTTGAGCGTAGGATACCTCAACTGTCCGGGAATTTACACAGAAGAACAAATGGACGGATGGCGGTTAGTAACAGATGCTGTCCATGCCGAAGGAGGCAGAATTTTTCTGCAATTATGGCATTCTGGCAGGGTTTCTCATCCATCCTTGCTAGGTGGAGAATTGCCTGTTGCTCCGAGTGCGATCGCTGGTATTGGTTCTCTACATTCATCTATTGGCAAAGTATCTCTAGAAACACCCAGAGCTTTAGCAACAGAGGAAATTACTGCAATCGTTGAGGAATTTCGCCAAGCTGCCAAAAATGCCTTAGAAGTTGGTTTTGATGGTGTTGAACTGCATGGTGCTTTCGGTTATTTAATTGATCAATTTTTACAAGATGGTTCTAATCAACGTAGTGATAAATATGGTGGTTCAATTGAAAATCGCAGTCGCTTTCTTTTAGAAGTAGTAGATGCTGTGGCTAGTATTTGGGGTGAAAACCGTGTGGGTATTAAGCTTTCACCAAGTAATACATTTTACGGAATGCAAGACTCAAATCCCCAAGCAACATTTAGCTATATTATCAATGCCCTTAATTCCTTTGATTTAGCTTATCTTCACCTCATGGAAGCAAACGAAGTTGATTTAGCAAACCGTGATGTTATGAAAAACCTCACACCTTATTTCCGGCAAATATTTCAAGGTACTTTGATTACTAATGGTGGTTATGATCGCAGCACAGGTGATCAAATTCTTAGTAGTAATAATGCTGATTTAGTATCTTTTGGTAAACTATTTATAGCTAATCCAGATTTACCAAAACGCTTAGAAATTAACGCCCCATTAAATCAAATAGATCCCAAAACCATGTATGCAACTGATTCCCAAGGGTATACTGATTACCCCAGCTTATAATTTCATCAAAACTGCATAAAATCTGGTTGATAATTATCCTGAAATAATTAAAAAATCTGGATAATTTAAAATGTGCTAATCACTATATGACTAATATTTGATTTTTGAAAAAAACCGTAGGATGGGCAATGCCCACCAAAACCTTACCACGATTGGTATTACCTATACTACTTAACAATTTTCAACTGTCATTTATGATTTATAGCATTGTATCAGAATTTATCCAATACTCGAATTTTTGGCTTATTTAACCAAACCTTAAAGTCTGTGTTTTAATATTAGGCAATAACCTCTCATCGGCAGTCACAAATTATGGATTTATCAAATTTTACTACACTACAAAATTTAGAATCTGCCTTTGGTGGCGAATCCATGGCAAATCGTAAATACTTGTTTTTTGCAGCAGTAGCACGTAAACTAGGTTTTTCTGATTTAGCGAAGCTTTTTAAAGAAACAGCAGATCAAGAAACTGAACACGCTTTTGCACATTTTGAGTTATTACATCCAGAACTTGTAGTTAAAGATGCCGCAGTTTTAACTGAAGAACAAAAACGGGAAATAATCTCTCGCTGTTTATCTTTAGCGATAGAAGGGGAAACCTATGAATACACTACAATGTATCCTGAATTTGCTGCTGCTGCCGAAAGCGATCGAGATCATCCCGCAGCGGAAGAATTTCTCAAACAAGCTCAAGAATCTAGTGATCACGCTAACACATTTCGCTCTGCCGCCCACCGTTTTGGGTTACTCAAATTCATTGAAAATTATCACGCAGATCGCTACACTGAAGCCTTAGAAGTATTAAATGGTGGAGAAGCAGTAACTAGAGTTGCAGGTGAAAATCCTCAAACTCAAAAATGGATTTGTAGACAATGCAGCATGATTTATGATCCTGTTACTGGTGATCCAGATTCAGGGATTGCACCTGGTACAGCGTTTGCAGATATTCCTGATGATTGGAGTTGTCCTATTTGCGGTGCTACTAAAAAGACTTTTAAACCCCTAGAAGAAAAAGTTGTTGCTCAAAACAAGTAAAACTCTTATAGGGTGGGCATTTTAACCATCCTGATCATCCAAATTAAAAGTTAATCCCTCTTCCCCTATAATGTATAAAATATGGAAGGGGGATTTCTGGAGTTAATATGCCAAAAATAAAAAAAATATACAGACTAGAAGAGTATTCTCTACAAAATATACTATATCATTCTATTGCTCCTCTCATGGCTATACTCTTCATTCTTTCTGGTGATTGGGTATCGGCTTGTTTTTGTTTATTAACAGGTCTATTAATTAGTCTTTTATGGTTAGATATTGATAATTGTCATGAAGTGCTAACCTGTAATTTTAATTCCTCATTGCGTTGTATTACTTTAAAACAACGAAATTCATTTTCTCATGGAGTGCTGGAATTCCCTCTAGATGAAATTGAAACGGTATTGATTAAATCTCGTAATTCTACTTTTAACGTTAAAACCCGATTCGGTAAAAATGTCCAAATAGATAATCAGTTTTACTGGATTGTGATAGTTCTAAATTCCGGTAAATCCCAGCGGTTAACTTATTATGAAACCACACTATTTAGTTGTAAACAGCAAATGGTTGATCATATTACATTTCTAAAAGACAATTCATGAAATTAATAATTATGATGATGATTTGAGTGACTTGTATCACACAACTAGAGTGTTTAATAATTGTATTTTAATGCAAACTACAATTGTTAAGTAATGAAGTTAAACTTAAAACTTATATTATTTCGTTCGGCATTAATAACAGTATTAGCTTTAGTTTACTACGGAACTGCACAATTTTCTCGAATTCTCGCGTCTACTCCCCAAAATGTTGCCCCAGTTTGGCCACCTGATGGTTTTGCTGCTGCTGCTATGTTAATTTTCGGGTATTGGATTTGGCCAGGAGTGTTAATTGGTTCGTTTCTAGCGAATATTTGGGCATTTATCAATACACATAATCTAGTTACGCTGATTTCTTCAATTTTACAGGTATTAGGAATCGCTATCGGTACAACTTCTGGCACAGTCTTAGGTAGTTTTCTACTTCGTAAATTAGTCGGTACACAATCTCCCTTAGAACGACTAAGTGATGTGATCAAATTTTTAATATTAACAGGGATGATTGGACCAATTATCAATGCAACTGCGGGAGTTACAGCATTAACATTAGGGGGAAAAGTAGCTGTTACTAGCTATACCGAAGTATGGACAACTTGGTGGATATCTAACGTAGCTGGAATCTTTATTTTTACTCCTGTATTGCTCAGTTGGGGAGAGTTATTTCAAGAATATTCATCAACTAATAAACACAAATTTCAATTTGAATTAAAAACACCAATTTTTTGGAAAATTGCTGAAGCTTTTCTATTACTAAAAATTGTACTTGTTATCAGTGATCATGCCTTCTTTAGTACCTATGTGATCGAGTATATGCTCATTCCCTGTTTGGTTTGGGCAGTTTTTCGCTTTGGGAAAATAGGTGCTACTAACTTAATTTTAATTGTAGCTGTAATTGCTGTTTTAGGAACAGTGAGAGGATTAGGAGCATTTAATCGGGTTAACTTAAATGAATCCCTCTCATTACTACAATGTTTTATTGGAGTAATAGTTTTGACAACACTTGTATTAAATGCTGTGATTTCTGAAAAGAAAGAAGCTATATTAATACTCAAAAATTCGCAGATCCAATTATTAGATAAATCTTCAGAACTTCAGCAAACAGCCGCAATTTTAGAGCGCCAAAAGGAACAACTTATTCAGCAAAATTTAGAATTACAAGTAGCTAAACAAGCGGCTATAGATGCTAATCGTTCTAAAAGTAAATTTCTCACAAATATGAGTCATGAACTACGGACACCATTAAATGGTATTTTAGGGATTGCTCAGATTTTTCAAGATTTACCAAAATTAACAAATGAAGAAAAAGAAGATATTCAGATTGTTTATCAATCAGGGTTACATTTATTGACTTTGATTGATGATATTTTAGATATTTCTAAAATAGAAGCTGGCAAAATGGAACTAGAAGCTCGAAATTTTAACTTTCCTAATTTTCTGAAAGGGATAGTAGAAATTTGTCGTTATTCTTCATTGGAAAAAAATATTATTTTTAACTGTCAATTTGATTCAGAAATACCTGTGATTATTCATGCTGATGAAAAACGATTCAGACAGATTTTGTTAAATTTAATTGGCAATGCTATTAAATTTACAGATACAGGAGAAGTAAAGTTTATTGTAAATTTTATTAGCCAAACACCAAATAACGAATCATTTGACTTGACTAGAATTAAGTTACAAATCATAGATACAGGTGTCGGTATTAGCCCTGACAAATTAACAAAAATATTTTTGCCTTTTGAACAAGTAGGAGAAAATAAATTCAAATCTCAAGGGACAGGATTAGGTTTAGCAATTAGTCAAAAACTAGTAAAAATGATGGGAGGTGAGATTAAAGTTAGTAGTAAATTATCTCAAGGAAGTATATTTAGTTTAGAACTAGATTTCTTAACCCCATTAAATCAAGGATTTCCAAACATAGAAGAACCAAAAAATAAATTTGATGCTAATTTCTCCCAAAAATTTCCTTTAAGAATCCTAATTGCTGAAGATAATATTATTAATCAGAAAATCGCCACAAAATTATTTCAAAAACTAGGATATCAAGTAGATATTGCCAATAATGGGGTTGAGGCATTGAAGTCATTAAAACAAGAAATGTATGATGTTATTTTTATGGATATCCAAATGCCAGAATTAGATGGTATCGAAACAACAAAAGCAATTTATCAAGAATGGGGTGAAACTAACCGCCCTTATATTATTGCTATGACTGCTAACGCAATGCTATCAGATAGGGAACACTGTTTATCTGTTGGTATGGATGATTTTATTTCTAAACCTGTAAAAGTAGAAGTAATTATAGAATCAATTCAAATCCTGCAACGAAGACGTTTTTATTGCCGAAGTCAGAAGTCACAGGTTTAGCAAAAAGTACCCAAAAAAAGAGAGTGGGAGGAGGCATTACCAAGCGCCTTTCTCTCCCACTCTACCATTTGCTGCTGAAGCGTTTAGGAATTTATTCATACAGACGATAACCGTTAAATTAGGGGGGTAATTTGCAGGTTAACGATAACGCCTATATTTAGCAGGTATTCCTATGCAGCAAATACTAATTCTATTTATTTTTAGGACAATCTCTACAAGATGATGATGTTAATTGATTCAGCTTCTTAACAACTCCCTTGTTTTCGCTTGTCTAATATAATTTAGCCTGCTTCCTGATGTGATGGTTGCCAATTTGGCATTTATTTTTATTTTTTTTGATTGTTCAGTCCTAACATTTTTTTACCTACATTTTTGTGAGATAATTAACAGGGGGTCACACCCAGCACCCCTAGTATGACTTGATTTTACGGACTTTTAAGGCATTAGATCTATAACGATAAAACCGATTTTAAAATATTCTTATAATCTAAAATCAAGATTTTCAGGATGAGGGGTGAAACCCTTCATTAGTCTATTAACAGTATTCTCAATCTAGCATTGAGGCTATATCAATTTAAATTGTTAACTCTATGCCTCCAGCGGCAAAATCAGCATTGGTGTGATGAGAAAATTCATGGGTAGCTATAGTTGTCAACATTGCCAAAGCTAAGGTGAGATGCGGCTGTTGTCTGTGATGACTTGATACTAGCTGCTAATTAGTTTTTAATTTTTAATTCCCCATGAGGTGAATATCGTGTGTTCAGTTACAGTTATCAGTCAGCAAATTAAGTCACAATAGCGGTTAATAAGAGAAAATACAGAAGTGAGAATTAATCAAATGTAATTTGACCTGATTTGATTGTTAACTGCTTATATAAGTAGGTGAACAGAAAAATTTAAAGGTATGTGAAGAAAAGTCAAATCGCCCAAAACTCTCTTCCTGTTCCCTGTTCCCTGCGATGCACTGAGCTTGTCGTGGCGTAAGCCATAGTGTTCCCTTGCCCCAACGACAATTTTTAACGCCCACCTACTTAGATATAGAGTTTCATTTCTATACCATTTCCGGGAAGTGCTGTATCTACAATTCAATAGTTCGTTCTCAATTGTTGATTGATAACTGATATGTAGTCCCTGATATAAATATTATGTTGTTGTTGCATGAAACCTCGAATTATTGTTTGTGGCTTAGGGCGTACTGGATATAAAATATTTCGATTACTCAGACAACAAGGTGCTTTAGTTGTGGGTATTCATCACAAACCTATTTCTGGAGAAACTGCTGCTAATGTGATTGTCGGTGAGTTATATGAAGCTTCTATATTACAAGCAGCGGGAATTGAAGAAGCACATACTTTAGTAATAGCAACTTCAGATGATGAGCTAAATTTGTCAATTATGATGCAAGCACGGGTACTTAATCCCCAGATTCGGATTATTAACCGTTTTTATAATACAAATTTAGGTGAACGTCTGGATCAAACTTTGGCAAATCATTTAAGTATGAGTGTTGTTGGTTTGGCTGCTCCAGTATTTACCTTTGCGGCTTTGGGAAATAAGGCGATTGGACAAATTAAATTACTTCAACAAACTTGGCCAATTCAGGAAGAATATATTCACGAAAATCATCCTTGGAAAGGAAAGAAATTGAGTGATTTATGGGAAGATCCCTCGCGGATGCTAATTTATTATGTCCCAATAGAAGGAAAACTCAATTTAGTATCTGCGGTTTTATCAGAACAACAGTTAAGGGTAGGCGATCGCTTAATTATTGGCGCTCAACCCCGCATCCGTCAACCGCGTAAATCGTTGATGAATAGGCTGCTCAAAGTTATTTCTAATATCCGCCAGTTTCAAAAACACGCCCAATCAGTTGTTGTGATGGCAATTGTCTTATTAGTAATTATTTTAATAGCTACATTTACATATTATCTTAGCACTAAATTAAATACTTCTTTTATAGATTCTTTGTATTTTGCTGTAGGCATGATTACGGGGGCTGGAGGTAATGATAAAGTTGTAGAACACGCTCCCGACAGTATTAAATTCTTTACTGTCATCATGATGTTAGTAGGAGCAGCGGTGTTCGGGATTTGGTATGCTATGCTCACCGATTTTGTTTTAGGTACACGTCTCAAGCAATTTTGGGATGCTGCCAGAATTCCCCAACGTCATCATTATATTGTTTGTGGCTTGAGTGGGATTGGTATCCGCATAGTTCAACAACTTCATCACAGTGGCCATGAAGTAGTCGTAATTGAAACAGATGTAAATAACAGATTTGTGAATACTGCTAGAGGGATGAGTATTCCTATCATTCTGGCTGATGCCAGTTTTCGCGCCACTTTACAAGCCAGTAATATTCATACCGCTACCGCAGTTTTAGCTGTGACTAGTAATGATGCGACAAATTTGGAAATTGCTCTGAAAGCTAAGGCTTTAGCACCTCAAATTCCTGTGATTGTCAATTATGCTGATCCTGATTTTGCGGGTATGGCACAACAGGTATTTGATTTTGAAGCCGTACTCAGTCCGGCTGAACTAGCCGCTCCGGCTTTTGCTGCCGCTGCTTTGGGTGGTAGAATTATTGGTAATGGCATTATTGCTGATAGTTTATGGGTGGCTTTCGCCACGGTAATTACACCCATACACCCTTTTTGTGATGAATGGGTGAAAGATGTGGCCAAGTTTGCGGATTTTGTGCCTTTGTATGTGGAAATCAACAACGAAACTGTTCAAGGCTGGGATTTATTAGAAACTATTCTTAGCCCTGGAGATGTTCTTTATCTAACCATGCCTGCTACCAGATTAAATCAGTTATGGCGAGAAGAAGGACGGGGTATGGGAGTTTAATTTGCTGTTGAAATCTCTAATTTTTCTGATAATTTTTATGGGTTTCAAACATTGGGAAATTCAGTTGTAGGCGATCGCATAAAGCTGAGTTTCGCTATAACTACTATATAATTATGAATATGTTCATCAGTACCACTGCTCAGTTAAAAACTTTATTTATATTCTGTACAACGGAGATCCAGATATGGTACAGCAACTTACACCACCAGAAATCAAACCAGAAATCATCTACCCTGACAGTGACGGCAACCCCATGTCTGATAATACTAAACAATATCAATGGATTGTTAAAATTAAAGAAAATTTAGAAATATTATTCGCCCCAAATAATGATGTATTTATAGCTGGTGATTTACTTTGGTATCCCGTAGAAGGAAATGTAAAAATCCGCCAAGCACCTGATGTAATGGTGGTTTTTGGTAGACCAAAAGGTGATAGAGGTTCTTATAAACAATGGCAAGAAAATAATATTCCTCCTCAAGTGGTATTTGAAATTCTTTCACCAGGAAATAGTACCAAAGAAATGGCGAAAAAAATCCTATTTTATCAACGTTATCGGGTAGAAGAATATTATATATATAATCCAGATACAATCGAATTAACAGGATTTCTCCTTGAAAAAGAATGTTTTGAGGCAATTGAAGAAATCAATGGTTGGGTAAGTCCGCGTTTAGGAATTCGTTTTGAATTAACACCAGACAATTTAGAAATTTCTTATCCTGATGGTAGTAAGTTTCTCACATCTGTAGAATTACATCAACGAGCCGAACAAGAATATCAACGAGCGGAACAGGAAAAGCAAAGAGCAGAACAGGAATACCAACGGGCAGAACAAGAACGGCAAAATTATCAAGACCTATTAGCAAAATTAGCAGCCAAAGGTATTGATATCAATAACCTGTAAAAAATTGAATGTAGGTTGGGTTGACGCAAGGAAACCCAACATTATGAAATCAAAAATAGTTAAGTAGTGGTGCAAAATAAATTATATACCTCATCACTCTATAGGAAACCCAGGAATAATTATGTCAATTTCCTGCATTAGTTGTAAAGTTTCTGTTAAAGCAATAACGATTTTTTGATAATGGGTAATTTCCTCGTTAGATAATTCTCGCTTGGCGTTTTTTCTGTCTCTTAGCCATTTATCTAATACCTGATATCCACCAATTTTAAATTCCCAGATATGTGAGGGA
This sequence comes from Anabaena sp. UHCC 0204, assembly GCF_009711975.1. Classification (GTDB taxonomy): domain Bacteria; phylum Cyanobacteriota; class Cyanobacteriia; order Cyanobacteriales; family Nostocaceae; genus Dolichospermum. The sequence goes on along the minus strand of NZ_VIKW01000021.1, from coordinate 14,934 downwards.
ATATCTGTAAAATAACTCTGTTTATTGATATAAACTCTGTGCAATTCTGCATTATAGGTAACTTCACTAACTTGATTATCTCCTATTCTTTGATATGTTGTAATTAAATTCTTGAATATATCCGATTTCATTAAATGTAAATTAACTAATTTTTCTCCTTTGATAGCTAATTCGTTAAATAGGTTTTCGTTACTAGTTAAGGGAAGATGTGGAAAATCTATTTTCAGAAATTCAGCATAGCGAGTGCGATAAGTGGGACTATGAAATATTGCATAAGCATAGTAAAATATTTGTTCTGGAGTTGGTATTTTACCCAGTTTAGTTTTAATAGCTTCTAAGAATTTTGTGGATAAATTAGGAGTTTTTTCTAGGAAAAGGTTAGTTTGTTGATTTTCTGTATTTGGATAAGTGTACAGTGGAAAAATACTTGGTCTTCCTCTATTACTAAAAAAACTACGATTATCAGCAATTGTATTAGAAACCATAAAATGCGTATATTGATTATCTCCTGAAGCTACTTGTCTCATTAATAATAAACCTAAATTATCTTGAATTAAATTATTTAAAACTTTTTCTTGCATCCTTCTTAAAATACTGTGATAATAGGTAAATCTTATATCAAATGGTCGGTAGTAAATAGGTTTAATTAATTCTTGGTTTAAACCGTCTCTTACAAGTAGTAAACGAGATTTAAAAAAGTTCCAGTTAGGAGAATCGGCAATTTTATAAATTTCAGCTATATCTTGATCCAAAACACTATCATTGCATAATTTTTGCAGAAATTGTAATAATGTATCTCGTTCAAAAGCAATTAAAACATCATCTTTACCTGTTTCTATAACATTAGAGTAAACTGAAAATATATCTTGAACACTCCATAAACTTTGATATTCTTGTTCTATGTCTAGGGAGAAAATTCTAGGTTTAAAAAAGTAATTAGGTGCAGTAGGTTGTACCTCTATCCAATCAACATTATCTAAACTTGCAGATTCTAAAAAATTATATTTATCCTCACGATTTCCCCATAAATCATAATATAATACCTTAGCCTTTTCCTTAATACCATCTCTGGATTTATAAGCAGTAGAACCATAATCAGGTTTACTTTTTTCGCGCACAGCAATTAAAATAGCCACACCTTGTTGAATATCAAAAACATTTTGATCAATATTTCCCTCTGGTGTAGTTTCCTTTAATAAAGAATTACCATGTAAATCCATAATATATAAAGTATCAAAATATTTTAATAATTCCTCCCTCATTCCTCGATGAATTAAACCATTAAGATAGGAATGATTAGTAATAAAACCAATAATACCCGCATTATGACTATTATTTTCTATTTGATATTGGGCAAATCTAAGAAATTTGATATAATCATCATCCAAAGGTTGAATATTTTTCTCACCTTCTAATCTTACCCTACCTTTATATAATTCTAAAAGTTCCCCAATGTGGGTTAATTCCGTAATAGTTTTACCTACTTTACCGGTTTTATAAATCCTACTCCACACTGAACCAGTGTATTCCACATCTGCTAAATATTTTTCATCTTGATTTAAGATTCTCTTGCGTTTACTAGCATTTTGAGAACTGACAGAATAGGGAGGATTTCCTAATACTACAGTAATGGGAATTTCTGTTTTTACCTTTGCTGCTTGACTTGATTCTTCCGCGATAATTTGGGTAATTCCTGGGATTAAATCACCTTGTTTTATTCCTTCTTGCAACGCATTAGTTAAATATATTTTTAATCTTTCATTTGGTGCAAATTTATAGTTTAAATATCCCAGTAATACACCTATTTTTAAATGTGCTATGGTATAAGGAGTCATTAATAACTCAAAACCAAAAAGACGATTTAAAAGTTCTGTATCTCTTAATAAATTATGCAAACCACGAACATCATATTTAGCAAAATTATGACAAATTTGTTGAATAACTGCATATAAAAATGTTCCTGTTCCTGTTGCGGGATCAAGAATTGTTACTCTTCTGTTTCCTAAACCATATTCTAAATCAAAAATTTTTCTATCTACTAAAATATCATTCACAGCACGCACAATAAATTTAACAACAGGTTCAGGAGTATAATAAACTCCGCGACTTTTTCTTAATGATGCTTGATAAGCAGCTAAAAACGTTTCATAAAAGTGAATTACTGGATCTTGTGTGCGGGTTTCTCGACCAAAATTTTCTAAAATATTGGTCATATCTATCCTGTTAAATAATTCAATTAAATTCTCAATAGATTTGTGAATTTTACTAACACTACCAGTTCCTAAAACTAAATCAAATAAACCTTTTAAAAAAGGAATTCTATCACTAATATAAATACTGGCTGTAGTGCGATTAAATATTAATTCTAGAGCGTTTTCTGTATGACCAATTTTTGCAGTAAATAACCCATAAGCAATAGTTTGGGCGTACATATCCGCAAATTTATCATTATCTATATCTAACAAGAGTAATTTTTTAAATGTTTCTTTTAGGCGATTTAATTCCTCTGTAGGATCTTCTATTAATAAAGATAATTCAATGGCATTTCTAATAGTTTTAGTATAAGCAGCCATTTCTTTAGCCAAATCATAATAATTATTAATATCTTTGGCTTTTTGGTTAAGAAATGATTGTAATAATTCTGTGATAGGTTGTAAATTATCAACTAGAGTAATTTCTCCTTGTTCCAAAGTAGCTAATTCAGCGATTTTTTCACATTCTCCATCTACATACCAACGGAATTGTAGATAATTAGTTAAAATGAAGTTATAACCTATATTTGATTCTAAATAACGTTTAATTTGCTGTTCATTTTGTTTGTCTAATTTAGTGATATTGATATTAATATCTTTAGCTTCTATATATCCCACAACGCGCTCATTTTTTCTGATAGTTAAATCGGGTATTCCTGCTTGATTACCTTTTTCTTCTACTATGGTATTAATGCCAACTTCTAAACCTTCTATTAAACTTTGTAAACTGGAGTAGTGGCTACGTTCTCCACCATGTTTAATATTTTTCTGTAGGTTTTGGATATAATGATTAAAATTAGACATAATTTTAAGTGATTTTCATGAATATTAACTTAGGACTTACGCAAAAACCCTCAAACTCTGATTTATCCGTATTCTCTGCGTCCTCTGCGTCCTCTGCGGTTCATTATTCCCTAACTTTTGCGTAAGTCCTATTAATATCAAAAATATCCCAACCTGAATGAATTTTAAAGTTTAATTTATATTTAACTGTCACATTTATCACTCAAAAAAAATTCCTAGTGAAAACCCCATTGACACCATCAAAAAAAACTGTTATTATGATTTTGATCAGGAAGAACTATCTTTATCGTATAAACACGACAAGTTATAACGAATATTGTCTAAATTAGAGTTGTATAAATCATCCTTCCTCTGTGTCTTTGTTACCAACTAAAACACCTTCAAAATTACGGTTTACCAGATCAATCAGTTGCTAGAGTCAGATAAGCTGGTATTGAAGATCATGAAAAACTTACCAAATATTCTCAACAGACTAACTACGTTGTAACTGAATTATGTTTGATGCACTATCTGACCGTTTAGAGTCCGCCTGGAAAAAACTGCGAGGACAGGATAAAATCTCCCAATCCAACATACAAGACGCTTTGCGGGAAGTGCGTCGGGCTTTGTTGGAAGCAGATGTTAATCTCCAGGTGGTCAAAGATTTTATTAGCGAAGTCGAAACCAAAGCCCAGGGCGCTGAAGTTATCGCTGGTGTTCGTCCTGATCAACAATTCATCAAAATTGTTTATGATGAATTAGTGCAGGTGATGGGGGAAGAAAATGTTCCCCTGGCTGAAGTTGCAGGTAAGACCACCGTTGTCTTAATGGCTGGTTTACAAGGGACAGGTAAAACCACAGCCACAGCTAAATTAGCTTTACATTTACGCAAACAAGAACGTAGTTGTCTGCTAGTGGCTACAGATATCTATCGTCCCGCAGCTATTGACCAGTTAATTACCCTGGGTAAACAAATTGATGTCCCAGTATTTGAACTGGGAATTGAAGCAGACCCCGTAGAAATTGCCCGTCAAGGTGTGGAACGCGCCAGAGCAGAAGGGATAAATACAGTAATTATTGATACTGCCGGACGCTTACAAATTGACGAAGATATGATGGCGGAATTAGCCCGTATCAAAGAAATAGTCCAACCAGATGAAACCCTCTTGGTTGTTGACGCAATGACCGGGCAAGAGGCAGCAAACCTCACTCGCACCTTCCATGATCAAATTGGCATTACTGGGGCAATCCTGACCAAAATGGACGGTGATAGCCGTGGTGGTGCAGCGTTGTCAGTGCGGCAAATTTCCGGTGCGCCAATTAAATTTGTGGGTGTAGGGGAAAAAGTCGAGGCGCTACAACCGTTTTATCCCGATCGCATGGCTTCGCGGATTTTGGGTATGGGGGATGTTCTCACCTTAGTAGAAAAAGCCCAAGAAGAGATAGATTTGGCAGATGCCGAGCAAATGCAGGAGAAAATTCTGTCAGCGAAATTTGATTTTACTGACTTTCTCAAGCAAATGCGGTTATTGAAAAACATGGGTTCTTTGGGGGGCATCATGAAAATGATTCCCGGAATGAATAAGCTTTCTGATGATCAGTTGAAGCAGGGGGAAACTCAGCTAAAACGTTGCGAAGCTATGATTAATTCCATGACGGGCAAAGAACGCCGTGATCCAGATTTATTATCGAGTTCTCCCAGTCGCCGCCGCCGCATAGCTTCTGGTTCTGGGTATAGAGAAGCAGATGTAAGCAAACTGGTGGCAGATTTCCAAAAAATGCGATCGCTCATGCAGCAAATGGGACAAGGTGGTATCCCCGGTATGGGAGGAATGTTTGGCGGCGGTGGTAATCCTCTAGCCGCAGGAGGAAATCGTCCTTCAGCCGGTTGGCGTGGCTACCCCGGCGGCGCACCACCAACCAAGAAAAAGAAAGAGAAAAAGAAAAAAGGCTTTGGTACTCTTTAGAAATAATTGATAATTGACAATTGACAATTGACAACTAACTAATAGCCATTCATGGCTAGGAAGTGCTAAAATTAGCATTTCAGTGTGGGAAGTTTTGAATGTGGGTATTATCGCCTAGTCACTTCCTCATTCATTCAATTACAAATTCACTCTCTAGGAACAGGAGAAACATTTCTCAACATGATCAAACTGCGTTTAAAAAGATTTGGGAAAAAGCGGGAAGCAAGTTACCGGATTGTTGCCATGAACAACCTTGCTCGTCGTGACGGTCGCCCCCTAGAAGAACTAGGATTCTATAACCCCAGAACTGATGAAGTAAAACTAGACATTCCTGGTATCGTTAAGCGACTACAACAAGGCGCTCAACCTACCGATACAGTTCGTCGTATCCTTGTAAAAGCTAACGTTTTTGAACAGGTCCGTGCAACAGCCGCATCATAGTCTTGAAATTAAATCCCCAGCAACCGGTCCCAATTATGTTGGGCTGGTGAAGTTTCTTGTGCAGCCGTTTTTAGAATCTCCAGAATCTTTAAGCGTAGATTGTGAAATATCTCAAATCCTCAAGCGGGTTTGGGTTCGCATTGCTTTTGACAGCACAGATAAAGGTAAAGTGTTTGGTCGGGGGGGACGAAATATCCAGGCAATTCGTACTGTTATTGCCGCCGCAGCAGAACTAGCTGGGCAATCAGTATACTTGGATATATACGGTAGTAGTTCCCAAAGTCGAGATAGTATGTCTTTTGATGAAGAACAAGAAGATCGCATACTACCACCCAAATCGAGAGAAAGAGAGAGTAATATTCCCAGACCTGTTGTTAAACCACGTTTACGCTAGTACAGCTTGATCGGAATTAAAAATTAAAAATTAAAAATTAAAAAAGCAAATTCAAAAAGCTTTTTAAGGGTTTTTAATTGTTAGTTATTTTGACCGCATTGCCCTAGTTAGTTTAAATAGTGGAGAACAGATTAAATTCTGGGACAGACGGAGACAGGGGACAACAAAATTGTAAAATCTTGGCTGATAATTCCGTGTTTATTACGGATTTACAAGCCAAGAAATAGCAAATGTTGTCAGCCCATTTCCAAATAATAAAAATTCTAATTAATAGAAAATTATAGGATTTTCATCCTACATTTAATCAATAGGAAAATATTAATTTTGTTAAAAACAACTTTTCACCCCATTCAGGAATAATATGGCAGATGATGTCACCATTCAACTGCCTAATATGTCCAGTGCGATCGCTCTAGCCGGATATAGTGAGGCAAATATCAAGTTTCTATCACAACAAACAGGAGCTAACATAGTCCTGCGTGGACAAGAACTGTTAATTTCGGGAACACCCAAGCAAATTGAATTAGCAAATCGGTTAGTGCGATCGCTGGAAAATTTGTGGAGTAAAGGTAATAATATCTCCAGTGCTGATATTCTCACAGCCCGTCAAGCCCTAGACACCAATAGAGAAGACCAACTCCAAGACTTACAGCGCGATATCCTCGCCAAAACCCGTCGGGGATTTGAAATTCGCGCCAAAACCTTCCACCAACGCCAATATATAGACGCACTCCGCAGACGTGATTTAACCTTTTGTATTGGTCCTGCGGGAACAGGAAAAACCTATCTGGCTGTAGTTGTCGCTGTCCAAGCCCTACTCAGTAATCAATTTGAACGGCTGATTTTAACCCGTCCCGCAGTGGAAGCAGGGGAAAAACTCGGCTTTTTACCAGGAGACTTACAGCAAAAAGTCAATCCCTATCTACGTCCCCTTTATGATGCCATTAATGAATTTATAGACCCCGAAAAAGTCCCCAACTTAATCGAACGGGAAATCATCGAAGTCGCACCATTGGCTTATATGCGGGGACGAACATTAAATAACGCCTTTATCATCGTTGATGAAGCCCAGAATACCACACCGGCACAAATGAAAATGGTTTTAACCCGATTGGGTTTTAACTCCCGCATGGTAATTACAGGTGACATCACCCAAACCGATTTACCACCTCATCAAAAATCTGGTTTAGACGTAGCCTTACAAATTTTAAGAAACGTGGAAGGAATTGCAATTTGCGAATTTTCTCAAAAAGATGTGGTTCGTCATCCTTTAGTACAACGCATTGTTTCTGCCTATGAGAAATACGAAACGTAGGGGCGCAGGGTCTGCGCCCTCTTGCTTTCTGGATTGTATTACATCCAAAAAAACGCTATAAATCAAAAATTGAACAATAAGCAACTGAAAAACAAAAAACTATGACAACAACATTGAAAGAATTTTTAGAAGCTTGTGAAACCTTGGGAACTTTGCGCTTAATTGTCACCAGTAGCGCGGCTGTTTTAGAAGCTAGAGGAAAAATTGAAAAGCTATTTTACGCCGAATTACCAAAAGGTAAATATGCGAATATGCACACCGAAGGCTTTGAATTTCACTTAAATATGGATATGATTCAAAAAGTTAAATTTGAAACAGGGGAAGCCAAAAGAGGGAACTTTACCACCTATGCAATTCGGTTTTTAGATGGAGAAGAAAAACCTGCATTAAGCATATTTTTACAATGGGGTAAACCCGGCGAATACGAACCAGGACAAGTAGAAGCTTGGCAAGTTTTAAAAGAAAAGTATGGAGAAATTTGGCAACCTTTAGCCCTAGAAACCTTGTAGTTTGAAACAGTTCCCCGAATTCTTAAAGAAATAGGGGAATTTAATTTTTAATTCTCGATTTTTAATATGTTAATTAAACTAATTGTTAGTTTTTGCTTAATGCTTTTCTTGGTTTTAGGAAATAACGAAGCCCAAGCCGGAGAATTAGCCGAACATTTAGCCAAGTTTCCTCAATGGGAAAAATTAACATCAGTCAAACCAGCTAAGGGAGACTTAGTTTATCCTGAATGGATGACTGGTAAGTGGAAAGTTACCAGCACATTAGTAGATTTAGCAGCACCTTTAGCACCGGATATAGTTACACCAGGTTTTGAAGGTAATCGCAGTCAATTAAATCAACCAATTAGTTTTTTAGTTAAATTTGTGAAAGTTAAACCAAATAATTCGGGTTCACAAATTTTTCCCAACCTCAAAAATCAAGCATCAATATTAGTAGCTGATAGAGAATTTAATAGTTTAAATTTAACCAGGGCTTATTTAGGAGATGAAGCTGTATTATCATCCAAAGTAGATCCTGAATCTCCCAATCGTCAAATTACATTTTTCCGTGGTGAACGCCAATTAATTTCCATTGTAAGCGATCGCGTCACAGAAACAACACCAGATGATCAATTCATCACTACAGAAGTTTTTCAACAGTTATTTAAAGGTGGTTCTCGCCCCTATTTTAATTCTGTAGAATCAACCACCGCTTATCAAAAACTTTCCACCACCTCTCCAGCCATTACAGCAGATCAAGTAACCGCAGTCTATCTTTCCCCCCAAGATCCTGATTATTTTACCGCAGGTTCTCGACCAGTAGCATTATATCGTTATCGGCTGGAATTTTCTCGATCATTATAGGTAAGTGGGAAAACTTATAACTATGTCATTGCGAGTGAAACGCAGCAATCCCAAAACTTTTGGGTAATTTACAGTTCATTACATATTTGGGTTTATTAGCATCTACCTACTTAGCCAATTACATTTCAATTAAAAATCAGATGCTTCTTTTTTATTTTTAAATCCCCAAAGGGGGTGAACTTTTTGTAATCTATATTTAGTAGATATGTAGTATCAGTATTCCCGGCTAATTTTCGGGCTTTGGAATGTTATACATTATGGTTCAATTTAGAAATATTCTCAACTATTTTCGTCCTGACTGGAAACTGAGTATTTTCAGTATTACTGTATCTGGTATTTACGAAATTATTGATTTAGTTGTACCTTATGCAATTGGACAAATTTTAAATGTTTTGTCTAATCAACCTTTGGATAAAGCAATACAAGGAGTAATAATCAGTTCATCAAATATTACCAATTACCCAGTTAATCAAACTTTGTCTTTGGCTGTATTGCTTGGTTTAATCTTCCTCATTACAGTTGTGAGAGCGCCTACACAGCCTTGGTTAACAGCATGGTTTCACTGGGATATAGCCTTAAAAGCGCGACGAAATCAAAGTGAAATAGCCATATCTAAAATTCTCACTTTACCACTAGAATTTTATGATGAAAATAACCCTGGCAGGATTGGGGGAAGAGTAAGTAGAGGTATTGCTAACCACACCTGGAGTTATCCGGAAATTGCTGGACAATTTATTCCTAAACTCTTGTGTGTGGTGGGAATATTTTTCTTCATTGCTTTTATTGATTGGAAAATTGCGGTTTTATTGCTGATTTCCTGTATATTTATACTCAGCTTGAGTTGGAAACAATTGCAGCGGTTAAGTTTGTGTGAAACTCGCCTAGATAAATATATGGAGAACACAGACAGCCGCACTTCCGAGATAATTACTAATATCAAAACTGTTAAAGCTTATGCAACAGAACAGCAGGAACTAGAACGACAAAAACAACGTTTACATCGAGAATTAACCGTATTTGATTATCGTCTTCATAAAGGTTATGTGGAACTGGCTACTTTGCAAAAAACTGTAATTCAGTTTTGCGTCTTTATGATTTTATGTTTAACTCTAGCTGCCACTGTAAATGGGGAAATTTCTCTTGGTCATTTTGTGATGATATTGACTCTTTCTAGTATGGCTTATGGGGAGTTAGAACCTATCAGTAAATTAGCAGAATCTTTTATTCGTAGATATTCCGCAATGATCCGATTTCATGAATTTATACAAACACCATCAGGAAGAGATGCAAATGAACTTTTAACAGAATTAAATCAGCCAGAATCACCATATCAATTTTCTGGAAAAATTGAATTTTCTGGAATTAGTTTTGGATATGATAGCAATCGGCAAGTTTTGCAAGATATTAACTTGTTAATTGAGCCTTATCAAACAGTTGCTTTAGTAGGAAAATCTGGTTCTGGTAAGTCTACTTTAATCAAGTTGATATTGCGTTACTTTGAACCGCAAACAGGGCAAATTTTAATTGATAGTCAAGATATTTGCACCTTAGATGTGGGTAAGTATAGGCGCAGATTAGCAATTGTTCACCAAGAAGTAGACATTTTCAACGGAACTATTTTGGATAATCTCAAATATGGTAGACCAAATGCAACCTTGGAACAGGTACAGGAAGCCTGTATAATCGCCAGACTTGATGAAGTAGTTGAACACCTACCTCACGGTTATTACACCGTTGTGGGGGAGCGGGGGGTGAGGTTATCGGGGGGACAAAGACAGCGGCTAGGAATTGCGAGGGCGTTGTTGGTAGAACCAGACGTACTGATTTTTGACGAAGCGACCTCTAGCCTAGATTACGAATCTGAGCGTTCTATTCAATTAGCCATGCGTTCAATTCAGGGGACTCGCACCACAATTATTATTGCCCATCGCCTCAGCACTGTGAGGGAAGCTGATAAAATCGTGGTTCTCGATCAAGGGAAAATTGTCGAAGTTGGTAGTCATGCTGAACTTTTAAGCGTAAATGGCATTTACCACCGCTTACACGCTCTCCAAGAAACTGGAGAACTGATAGAATGAACTTCTGAAACTGTCTTGCTGTAAGGAATCTAGATTTTTTACAATTTCTTTTCTTTAACCCCTTGTCAAATCCAGGAACTGCTGCTATTATAGTTAACTGTGGGACAAAACGGGTCGATGTCCGAGTGGTTAATGGAGACGGACTGTAAATCCGTTGGTTTACGCCTACGCTGGTTCAAATCCAGCTCGGCCCATCTCCTACAGATATTAAGATTTATATATGCTGTGTAACTAAATAATTCACAGCATGATAAATCCTAATTATTGAATTTCAATTTTGCCCGTGTGGCTCAGTGGTAGAGCACACCCTTGGTAAGGGTGAGGTCACGAGTTCAATCCTCGTCACGGGCTTTCTAGATAATACTGACGATAGTTGAGTTTTGGGTTTTTGATTTCAGTAACAAAAAATCTGGGACTTTGACTCAATTTATCATTTATTTATAACATAAAAAAAGAAGTCAGAGATATGGGATTGGTGATGTTTACCCTTCTATGATTTTAATCTCTTCTGGTGTTAATTCGTAAAGTTGATAAACTAGCTGATCTATTTCTGTTTCTAATGTGGTTGTATCTGCTTTTAAACCTAATTTTTTAGCAGTGAGAATTTGATCAACTAATGTTTCTAATAACAATTCTTCAGCTTCTGTCGGTTCTTTAATAGGAAGTATTTCAATTTTATACTTTTTCCATCTATTTGTACCCATTCCTGTAGTAGTTGAAATTTGATTAAAATACCATTGTGATAGTCTAGAATTTAATATTGCTAACAAATACTTAAGTTTTTCACCAGTCATTAAGAAGGTAGTAGCTTCAGCATAATAGTTAGAATCATCAAAAGCAAATTTAGGTTGATCAGAAATTTCACCCCAAACAATTTTAGGTTTTTCAAAATCCTTCCAGTAAGCAATAGAATCTTGGGTTTCAAACCATTGATTATTTGTCTTCTTTCTACTACCTTGAATACCAGATTGTGCTAATCTTTTTTGTCCAATTTTTTCCAAATAGGTCATAATAGCTTGATATTTTGTAATATCTAAAGCTAAACTAGGGAAGGTACATATTAACCATTGATTTGAGAATTCATAACTATATTTTTTTAAATCTCTACCTCTTAAAATTGGCTGAATTATTTCAGCAGAATTAGAACTTTCAACGATTAATTGATTTTTAGTTTCCTCATTGATAATAAAAGCTTCATTGTATCCTGTCTTAATCCCAAAATTTATTGTTATTCTAAAATCCTTTAACTGTTTACCTATTTGTTCTATTTTCTGTTTCAAACTTCCACTTTCTTCATTACCTATAATCCATTCTGATGTGTTAGGTATTGTAAATTGAAAACAGTTATTATAGAAATATTTCTCTAATGAAGAACCGATAAGATAATTATTTTTTAGACTAGCAACATCAAAAAATCCATTAGCGTGATCTTTTTTCAAAATTATGATATTTGATTCAACAGTTGCTTCTTCAAAAATTTGAATATCTTCAATATTTAATAAAGTCTGGGGTTGCAGATTTTCAATTAAATATTTCTTCAGTGAATCACCATAAATAGTTTTTAACCAAGAATTAGAAGTAATGTAAGTTAAAAAACCTGCTTTTCTTAAAATGCAACTTCCTTTTTCATAAAACAAGCAATAAATATCTGAACCCTTTGTATAAGTTTGATAGTTATTTTCAAAATAAGCAGTTTGATATTTTTCTTTAATTTTAGATAGAGAGAAATAAGGAGGATTTCCAATAACGACATCAAAACCAACAAAAACACCATCATTATTCAAAACTTCAGGAAACTCAAAACGCCATTCGAGAGCATTTTCATATATTTTACCACTTTCTATTTCTTCAACTTTAATTTTTAATTTATCAATCTCATTCTTTAACTTAGCGATTTTTTTCTCCCGCGTTTTTTTCTCAGCTTTTGTTTCCTCAAACAATAAAATTTGATTTTCTAAATTATAAACTTCACCTTCTAACTTCCTTAACTTAGTTTTATTTAGATCACTTCCTTGTAAAGTTGTTTTAAAATTACCTTTAATATCATTAATCAATTTTTCCATTTCCCGTTTTTGCTCTTTATTTTCAGCATTACGGTAAGTTTGGATAGCATTTCTATAAGCTTCTACACTGCATTTATTTTTACTTAAAGCTGTTCGCAAATCAGTATCTAAAGAAAAACGACTAATTAAAGAATTACCACATTTAATATTAATATCAATATTGGGTAAAGTCTCCAATTCTGTATAATCACTTTCGGTTTGATAATAAGCATTTTTTAAAAGTTCAATCCATAACCGCAACCGACATATTTTGACAGAATTTAGATTTATATCTACACCAAATAAACAGTTTTCAATAATCATTTGTTTTTCATGAAATAGCATTTCTTGAACTCGTTGACTTTCCTTGTTTTTAGGATTATATTCAAATAATAATCCATCTTCATCAATAACAATCAACTCATCATTGACAACTTCAATATCATATTCCTTTAATCTTTTACCTTCCCTATCAAGTAAAATCTTTAGTTCGCTTTTAATAGCAATAATTTCATTGAGAGCAGAAACTAAAAAATGTCCTGAACCCACAGCAGGATCACATATTTTTAAACTATTGATAATTGTATTAGCGTCTTTTTTATCTTCTATCTTTTCATATAAATCATTAATACTTGCACAATTCCAACCTTTAATTTCATTAAACTTTTGTACAACCGCTCTTCTAATTGTTTCCCGACACATATACATAGTAATGAAACCGGGAGTAAAGAAAGAACCATCTTTATAACCGTTAATTTTCTCGAAAATCAAACCAAGTACAGACGCATTAATTAACCTTTTATTCTCTTCTTGAATTTCTTCCCCACTTTCACTACTAAAATCATAAGCATTGAGAAATTCAAAGAGATATTCTAAAGCATTAATTTCACCAATTCGTTTTTTTCCATTATTGTCTTTTAAGATAGTAGCAGAGAAAATTTCTAGTTTCTCATTTCTGAGGTTATTTATAAAAATAGTTAGTTGTTCAATATCCGTAGGTTCAAATAAAGAACTATTCAAATAGGGAACATGAGCAAATATCTTTTTTACACTTTCGGTTCTTTCATCTTGTTTGCGAGCTAATACGCTGAAAAAAAGACTGTTAAGATCATCATAATTTTGGACTTTCTGTAAATTCAAGAATTCCAACGACTGATCATTTTTATGATATTTGATTAATTGCGCTTCTAATAACTTCAAAAATAGAATTCTATTTACCCAAGTAATTGCTAATTCTAACCCAACGTTAAAAAGTTGTTCTTGATAAGTTTCTCCAAATTGTTCTGGTTTTTCTATTCGAGAAATTTTATCTAAACTATCAAGTTGGATAATTGCATTTTCAATTAGTGAACCCGGATTTCTCTCATTTTCTTTTTTGCGTTGAATGAGTTTTTTACCACCTTCTTTAGTTTCCGTCAAACCGATAATATGTAATAATTCACTGTAAAATCCTTTATCAAGAGTATTGCTATCATTCGCAAAAGGTAATTTTAATAAATGTGATGGTGAAAACAACTTAAACAGCGCAATCAATTTATGATTATGGGTATTTTCACCAGGTTGTAAATATTCCTGATATTCTCGAATATCAAAATGTGTAAATGGAATTTGGTCTTTAATTTCTGCAATAGCAACTTGAGCAATTTCTTTATAAAAGAAATCTGTTTTTTTACTTGTTAATCTTCCTTCTTCAAAATCTGTAAATTGCTTAACTAGGGCTTTATTTTCAATAAATGCTTTATCAAAACTATTTGCATCAAAAATAAACCATTCGTAGATATTAGTAGCTATTAAATATTTAATTTCTATATTTTTCTCTATCAGATGTTCCCGCAGAAAATATAAAACCAATTCTTGAAAAGCTTTAGTATTCAAATTACCAACTTTGAGCATTTCGCTTTTGTTGGTTGGCTTTTTAGCTTCCAGAATTACACCAACACTGCTTTTAGGATCTTTGCCATTGTGAATAACAAAATCATTTCGTCCTTTAGTATTAATAAAATAATTTTTACTATAATATGTGTTCTTTAAAAAATCGCCAATCAGATTTTTATGAAATTCTTCTGATTCGGTTTCGTTAATTTTTTCAATTAGGCTTTGCAAATTCTTTTTAAAATGTTCAATATCGTTTCTGTTAGGCTTAACTTTTAGAAAGGCTTTATTTAATGATTCTCTGGGCTGCATTTTATGTAAATTCATTTGCTTTAAATCTGAATTAAAGTACATTGTCTGAATCAGGATGTCCAGGATTTAAGGATGAACAGGATAAAAACAGGGATTTTAAATAATTACTTTTCAAACAACAATACC
>NZ_VIKW01000020.1 GCF_009711975.1 Anabaena sp. UHCC 0204 | reverse complement strand
ATAAATCAGGAGAGTTCACAGCCCATTCTTGCCCTCTATCTGTTGTCATTGGTACAACGAAAACAAGAGGAAAGCGTAGTTTTCCTAAACGACTTGGCAACCCTATAATAATTGCCGGTCTGAAACCTTCTTGTTCTCTTCCACTGGGAAGCTGACTAGGAAATTTAGCAGTTACGACATCGCCAATTTGTAAAATACACTCTGTCATACACCTATTTTAATTTCTCCTGTTTCAGGGATAAATTTAACAGGTATTCCCTCTTCTAATTCTCCCTCTTGCCATTCATAGGGTTCATATTTTTCTAAACTTGATAAGTCACTTTCTAGCCAGTCTGTATCTTCTTGAGTTTGAGGATTTTCACTTTGCCACACTAGATAATTTAAAAAGCTAAGAACTTCTGGCAATTTATTATCAGGGATAACTTCCAAATGTTGCACTACTTTGCTTCTGATTGTATTCATGTCTATAATACTCTGAATATTTTTTGGTATGGATTAATCTCAAATGATTGGGCGATCATTATTACTATCAATTATGCTACAAGAAATCCCTTGTTAATCTCGCCAGTTCTCAATTTGCAGGTTTGGGATTCTTTCAAACTCCCGAACATTAGCAGTTACAAGAATTAGTTCATGGGTTATTGCAGTTGCGGCAATGAGTACATCGTAAGCACCTATCGGAGTTCCTGCCTGTTTTAGAAAGCTCCTGATTTGAGCAGTTTGCTCTGCTTCTGCTTCTGCAAAAGGTAAAACTGTAACAGAATTAAGAAACGATATAATCAGTGGTTGAATTTTGATAGCTCGTTGGGGATTTATTGCTAATCCATACTTCAATTCCATTGATGTTACTGCCGAAATAGAAATATCGTCAGGGGAAATCAGCTTTAGTCGTTGTAATGTATTTGGATCACCTTTGACAAAATCACTTACTACACAAGTGTCAAGTAAATATTGCATAAATTCAATTAAAAATATTAAACTGAAAATATGGTTTCATCAGGTGGCAGTAATTCATCTCGATAAGACTCAAGGGTAATACTGTCTGCAAAACCTTGATGTTGCAAAATTATATTTGACCAAGTTCTAGTTTTGTTTTCTAGAAATGTAACTAATACAGTGCTTTCGTGAATGCCATTTGGTATTTCAGCAAGTTGGATTTGTCCATCTTTATAAATTCCCTGAACAGTTTTTAGCATGGATTAACCTCTATAAATTGGGTGATCATCATTACTATTAATTGTGCCACAAGAAATCCCTTATTATTACCATTATTGCGATCGCCTGCTTATATCTGAGTAAAACAGTCCTAAATTGATCACCTGCCCAGTTTCTGTTGCATTCAGATAAAATGTACGGACAGAGTTCAGGCACGGATATTTGATAAAATAAATTGAAATCCCACTAATTTCTTGATAAACATTGACTGAGTATTCAATATCTTTAAGTTTTTACTAATTAAATCGTATATTTACGTATAATTACTGTATACGCGCTGGTGGATACTTTGTATTCTTATTAAATAACGTATAACTACACCATAGAATAGGACAATTAAGCTTACTCATTGTTCCTACTCCAATTTATCATGGCTTAACTACTCCATAGCAATAAAATGTATACTCTTGAACAACTAAAAAACCAATACAAAAAATTTAAGGCAGCTAAAGAGCATTTTGGAGTCAAAGCTGCTAGTTGGCAGAAGTTATGTGAAAAGCTAAATGGTGAATTTCTAAAAGATGCCCTTATTAAAGAACTTGAAGGTAAAGTTGCAAGTTTGCAGGCACAGTTAGCTAAATCCTCAGCAAAAAGCGATCTAGACCTAATGCTGATGGATATCGTCTATAAACGTGGGGTTGGTGCAGATGAAATATTTGAGTCACAAGAAGTAATGAAGGATGAACCTGAAGGAACAGGAAGAGATGATTGGGCTTATTTTGAGTCAGTATTAAAGCGTCGCTATTATAGATTAGCAAAACACTATCATCCCGATAATCACGGCACTAAAGAACAGATGAATAATCTTACAAATGCCTATGAAATTGCTAGAACTTTTGTTAACAGCAATGAAGGTTTAGGAAAATAATAAAAAATAAAATTTATGTCTATCATAGAAATAGAAACTGATTTATCTCGAACTCAACTTAGTAAATTTAAAAAATTATTTACTTTGATGAAGTTAATAAATGGTAAAACTTATTTTCCTACTAGTGAAATGCATGGTGTTTTATTAACTCAAAGTAAACAAAATGCAATTAATATAATTCAATCTCACTTAAAATTTATTCAACAATACGTTTTAAATATAGATGATAGTTTATATATTAAACATATTGGCATAGATGTACTTTTAGATACACTTGGAGAAGAAAATCCAAAGAAAAAAATTCAATATTTAGCTGCAAGAGCATATATATCGGCATTTTTAGCAAATAATTCTGATGTATTTAAAGATTCGATGTTGCGAGGTATAGAATTAGATAAAGAACAAATTCAAGCCATGCAATATGTTAAGAAAAATTCTAAACATTGCACCCTAACTCTAAAACGTTTTCAAAAAGGTATTAAATGCCATATCCATCATATTGAAGGAGTTAGTGAACGACCGGATCTCGCAACTGATGTAAAGAATCTTTTACCTCTTTGTGAAGATGTCCATACCGAATATCATCAATGGGTTATTTCTAATCAAAAAAGTGTGACAAGAGCTACATTAAAACATTTCGCAAAAGAAAAAAAGTACGAGACAAACTGGTAAAGATATTCTTTTTCCATAACACTATTACATTATTTGCTAGTTCTTGAAAGGAAAATAAATAAAAAATGATTATTGACTACCAAACTCAGAAAAATTCTGAAAATACGAAGGATGAATACTACTATTCCTGGAATACAGAAACAAATATAGTACAAGTTATTTGGACAGAACACAATTTAGACGCATCTTACCCAATTCCTAAAAGAGAAACACAAGTATTTAATATTCCTTTTGATGAGCCTGATGGTATATGGTTGACTGAAAACATAAAAGCTATACTAATCAGCAGAAAATCTAAGATAGAAACCAAATAATTGGGACAAAAGTTGATTGACTGTAGTTAAAATAGAACACTTTTATTATTGAATTTTGGCTTTTGCGTCTCTTTTATGGTGATTAAGGATTCATTAAAATAAAAACTTTACAGGACAAGGTTTATAAACAATTATACCCATAGTTTCCATGAAATGCTTACACAATAAAGCTTTCAATAATGTTGAACTGGATTCTCCATAAAATCTACGCAAAAACCTGATTTTTTTCATACTGCCACCTAAGCATAAATACTGCTAATCACACACAGAAATAAAGCTTCAGTCCACTCCACCACAGCCCCATAAGTATCCCCAGTATGTCCACCTAATTTATAATTAAACCAAGCTGCGGTAACAACAGAAATCACACACCCAGCCAAAACCATCCCCACAGATAAAACTAACTTCTGGGGATTAATTAACCAAACAACAACACTCAAACCCAGCAGCAAAAAGAAGCTTGGTAATAAATCTAAATAAGAACGAATCGCTTGTTTATGAAACGCACCTTTACCAGTAGGTTTAAGATAAGGATAACAGGCGATCGCTATTTGTTGTCCCCAACGTCCCCACCCACAAGCAGCCATTAATACCAAATAATGATTTTCACCTATCTCTGTTAAAGCAGTAGTTTTCAAAATAATAATTATAATAGCCACCATTGCCCCAAACGCACCAGTAGCACTATCCATCATCACCTGTAACCTGCGTTGAGGATCACCCACGGCTAAACCATCAGCAGTATCCATTGCACCATCTAAATGCAATCCTCCCGTGATTCCTATCCACACACCCACAACCAAAGCGTTACGAGTTAGCACTGGGACACCCAAATAATGCAACCCTGTATCTAATCCACCCAAAATACCACCAATGATCAACCCAATCACCGGCGCAAAACAAGCTACCTTTTGGAAATCCAAATTTTGGAGATATGGTAAGGGTATGGCAGTATAGAAAATCACAGCCGCAACTAAATGTAAGAATTGCTGTTGCCACCAGCGCAAAACGTTAGCCATACTTTAGATAGAGTTTAATTAGCCAAAATACTTCGAGTATTCATGAATATAAGTGTTCTCATCACAGAAAACGCCATAAATGATGTCCCGACTGACAATTTACCTCAGATGATCAGACGATCGCTTCCTAAACTTGATATTTTGGAACTATAGGGAATTAACAATCTATCTCATTGACTGTTTGGCTGCGTTGTCACTTACCTTCCATAACCCGCTATTTCTCTATGAGTCATCATCTACCCGACACTAAAATACCAGCACCGTGCATAGTCAACACCGGCATTATTGTCAACAAACTCGATATCCGACGATTGCTGAATGATTTAGGTAGAGTCCACTACATCTACACCCAAGATAATAAGCTATTGAGTGAGGGTGACGGTGATGTGATGGAAGTATTTACTAATCCATCTAGGTCTACCCTAGTCGCTAACAATGCACTATATCTGAATGTGGCTAGTTTTGATTATCTGGAATTAAAACAATCTCCACAGCAAGAAACCTACTTCGATTTGATGCAGGAGCAGATGTGTTTGCGTTTGATTCCTCTTTCTACAACCTTGCAAGAAAGACGCGATAGCGAACTTCGCAGAAATCGCCAATTTAATTGCACTGCTATAGAAGCAATGATGGATCAAATCTTAGCAGCTAGATGGGATGCAGAAATTGATGACGACTGTTGTGATTCTTTCTAACTAAAAAATCATACATCCTCTTGGCTAATAGTAGATTGTAGGGTCTCACCCTCACAAGCCAAAAAACCAAGCTCCTGCGTTAAACAGCAGCGAAAATGTTAAGTTGGTGGATAAATTTAGTGAAATAGTATTTTTGCCTTGAGTGCCAATTTTTCCTTTGAAAGTCTCGCTACCTGTAGCCAGACTAAAGCCAGAGCCGGAATATTTTCTACTCCCCACGGAATTGTAGAAACGCCCCGATTTATGCCTGTGGGTACATTGGCTAATGTCAAAACTATCACCCCTGCCCAATTGGGAGCAACAGGAGCGCAGATGGTTTTAGCTAATACCTATCATTTACATCTCCAACCGGGAGAAGCCATTGTTGCTGGTGGTGGTGGGCTACATAAATTCATGGGTTGGCATGGTCCCATGCTCACAGATTCCGGTGGATTTCAGGTTTTTAGCCTGAGCGAAATGCGGAAAATTACTGAAGAAGGTGTGACTTTCCGCTCACCTCACGATGGGCAAATCATTAAATTAACGCCAGAACGCTCTATTGAAATTCAGAATATTTTAGGAGCGGATGTAATTATGGCTTTTGATGAATGTCCTCCCTATCCTGCTACCCGTCAGGAAGTAGAAGCCGCAACTGATCGCACTTACCGCTGGCTAAAACGCTCTATATCAGCCCATCAACGCCAGGATCAGGCATTGTTTCCCATTGTCCAGGGGGGAGTATATTTAGATTTACGCGCCCGTGCTGCTCAAGAATTGGCGCAGTTGGATATGCCCGGATATGCCATTGGTGGTGTCAGTGTCGGTGAACCAACGGATTTAATGGCGCAAATTGTCCAAACTACAGCGCCGCTGTTACCGGTGAATAAACCCCGTTATTTGATGGGTGTGGGGACTTATCGAGAAATGGCGATCGCGATCGCTTCTGGTGTAGATTTATTTGATTGCGTGATTCCCACCCGCTGGGCTAGACATGGAACAGCCATTGTTGCCGGTGAACGCTGGAATATCAAAAATGCTAAGTTTCGTGAAGATTTTACACCATTGGATGCAACTTGCCCTTGTTACACCTGTAAAAATTTCAGTCGAGCTTATTTAGCTCATTTAGTGCGATCGCAGGAAATATTAGCTTATACTTTGTTGACTATTCATAACATCACCGAATTGATTCGCTTTACCCAAAAGATTCGGGAATCAATATTGAGCGATCGTTTTGTGACAGATTTTGGTCATTGGCTCAAACCATCAGAAATTGATCTCGAAAAAACAGACAACTGATCGTAGACCGAAACATGATAAAATACGTCTCACATATAAAAGCTAGATTGGAATATTAGGTGGATTTAAACAAACATGGAAGCAGCACTATTACTAGCAAAACTCCCTGAAGCTTACCAAATCTTCGACCCCTTGGTAGATGTTTTACCAGTTATCCCCGTCTTCTTCTTGTTACTTGCATTTGTTTGGCAAGCAGCAGTCGGTTTCAGATAAACTACCCATCTCCGATTTTTTGGACAGGCTACACATACCTGTCCTATTTTTTTGATCATTAATATTTCTTAATATTTTGCAATAAATCCATATAATTAATTCAGTCACATCCTCAATTACCAGGAATCTACTATGGGAAACATTAAATTTGTCAAAGAGAATAAAGAAATAGTCGCCGCAAATGGCGCTAATCTCCGACTCAAAGCCATAGAAAATGGCATTGATATTTATAAATTTATCGGCAAAATGACCAATTGCGGTGGCGCTGGACAATGCGCTACTTGTATTGTGCAAATTACCGAAGGACTGGAAAACCTCTCTCCGCGCACAGATGTGGAAAATAAAAAATTCAAAAACAAGCCTGATAACTACCGTTTAGCCTGTCAAACCCTAGTGAACGGTCCCGTTAGCGTCGTCACCAAACCTTAAATTTTGAGTTGAAATCCAGATGAGGATTTATCAACTAAAAAATTTGGATTAACTCTGTCATCTATGATGCTATTCTAAAATAGTTGACTGGAAATTACACAAAAGGCTATCTTGCTATGCAAGTTAATGAACTGGGTTTCGTAGCGAGCATTTTGTTCGTACTAGTACCCGCCGTGTTTTTAATCATTCTTTACATCCAAACCGCCAGCCGCGAAGGTGGAAAAGATAGTTAATAATTGGGCTATAAAATAAAAACCCCCTAAACTATATAGTGCAGGGGTTTTTATTTATGAGATTATCCAATCGTTCTTGCCAACAAAACTGGACAAGTAGCATTAACCCGAACATAATCAGATAAAGATGACCCTACCAGTCTATCTAAATCAACAAAACTCTTAGCAATAGATGGACGACGGTCTGGAGAACCAATCAATAATAAATCTATATTCAACTCATTAGCCAAACGACAAATTTCTTCACCAGTTTTACCACTGCTGGTCACACAACGCACCGCCACAGACTGTTTTTCCGCCTCTGCTACAGCCATACCTAATACAGAACTTCTATCTGGTTTAAGATCAGTAATACCCGATAATTTGCCACCTAAATCCGTATTGACATTAGCTAAAATTAATTGTCCACCGTTAACACCACGAAGTAAGAACAAAGCTAAATTTAAGCAGTTTTTAGCAGATTCAGAATTATCCATTGCCACCATAACGCGCTTAATGTTTTTGACATAAATGTCATCTTTCACCAGCAACATGGGACGGGAAGACAGTTGGAAAACGTACTGACTAACAGAATTTGATAAAATTGATTGTAGCCGCTTTAGTCCGCGCGAACCCATAATAATCAAGTCAGCATCCATTTCATCAGCTACTTGACAGACTACATCCTTGGGATCACCTTGACGTAAAATCGAAGAAACTTGGCTAGGATCTAAATTTAAATACTGAATAGCCTTAGCGAGAATTTTGCCACCCTCTTCCCATTTATCCGTCATTACAGCAGAAGTGCTTTGTGGAGTAACAACGTGGAGAACAGTGACTTTCGCACCACGAAATGAAGGCATTTCTTTTAAGTTCTTGAGCATTTCTTCCGCGTGTCCCAAACCAGAGACAGCCAGCAAAATTTTTTGTATCATTTTTACGTCTTTGTCGTGAAGGTTTCTGTGGTTTTTGCTGCTAGTATTGAGCCATGGCTTCACCACGCCAGCTATCAGAATGCTTTTTCTGATGTGTTGAACAACCCAGTTAAGTATTTAGGCATAAATTAACTGATTAGCAGTAAAACTAATACCAACAAGCAAAAAAGTGATGAATATTAAGTTTCTTTACGCCTAATTACGTGAAGTTACAACTAGGTTGCCTATCATTAAGCATACTGCTAATTTTGCCTGATAAAATTAATAAAATATGATGTTAGTTATTATTTGTAATCTATATTAATTTTTTTTAATTTAAGTTAATTATTACTGAAAAATTCATAAAAATGAGCATATCTGTGTTTCATGTCAGAAAATCACTATATTTTTTGTAATGATTAAATATCATTGAGAACAAAAAGATTACAAAATATTTCCTTATGATAATACCTTCGCCATTTTTTGTAGGTTGGGTTGAGCGGAGCAAAACCCAACGAATTTAACGCATTTGTTAGGTTGAGGAACGAAACCCAACTTACGAATCAAGGCTTTTTTGAATTTGGCTAAGGTATTATTATGAATATGGCATTTCACGGTTTTTACAAAATTAAACATATATCGGTTTGATGGGAACGGCTTACTTCTCAAAAACCATAAGTTTAAAAGTTTAGTTATAATGAGAAAAATATAAACTCCGGTTAAATTAAGAGGTAAAATACCATGTTGAAAATACAACCACCAACCGCAATTGATTTTCATCCATCAATTGTTGCTAAAGATCAGGATGAACAACCTATTTTAATGATAGATGTCAGATTTTCAGGTATGTATTCTTCCCCGGATCTGCATATCTTAAAAATGGAACAATATCAGCATATTCCTTTTTTAATGTTTGTTAATTCTCATGTCATGAGAATCTTTAAGAGTCCAACTTTTACAGAAGTAGCAAGATTTGACACAAAAAAGATTTTAGGATATTATGATCCAGAAAGTATTGAAGGAATTATCTATCAATCTACCTTAATAACTTTAACTCAATCTTGGTTAAGAGATTTAGCTTATCATTGGAAAAGTGCAACTCCCCCTTACATTGAGGAAATGAAAGAAATTGGCTTATTTACTCTTTTGTTTGATGGCACTACAGAGGAGTTAGAATTATTATGATTATTATTTATTTAGAAACTAATTCAATTATAGCAATTGCGAAAGGCAGAAACAAGGAGTTAGAAGATTTTGTCTATCATTCTTCAGAGAATTTAAAATTTGTCATTCCCAGCATTTGTTTAATGGAAACCCTAGTAGCAATAGAAAGAGAAGAAAAACGTAGTCAATCTTTTTCTCAAACTATTCAAATAGAAATGAATGAAGGTAAACGGAATAAAGAATTAAATAACTCTCAATCTTTTACCAATTATTTAGAACTTTGTTTGATTGATTATGGAAAAGTATTACGGGATTTTAGAAACCGTTTTTTGAATATTCTTGAATATTTAAAAAATCATGGAGAACTGATTGAACCAAACATTGAAATGTTGGAAGCCACTTTAAATAATCCTTTACTACCTGGAAAAAATCAAAGAAGAGACGATTTTATTTTACAGGTTATTTTAGCTCATGCTGAAAATAATTTATCAATTACCAAAGTATTTTTTAGTGAAAATACTAAGGAATTTGGTAATACTAATATTCAACAGGTATTAGCTAATTTGGGAATTAATTATTTTAGTAAAATATCTAATTTAGAAGGATGGATAAACAATAAAAAATACTAATCAGAAAAAAATAAATGTTGGGTTTCCTTACCTCAACCCAACCTACTACTTACTAAAAAATACTAAAATATTAATTCTGATACTCAGTCTTTCACTATAGAATTGTAAAAAAGAATTTATTCTATGTATTTTCTCATTCTTTTCTTTGCGGCTGGAGCGCCTTTGCGTGAGAAAATCATTAATTCTGCATTTTCTCATAACCAGTATAAGCATCATCTATTGCTATAGAAATTAGCATATATAGACAAAACATAGACGGATCATTTCACTGATAAACACGATTAAAATCAAAGTTCTGATTGGAGAAGCAGGGAAAAGGTCAACAATTTGGTTATTCTCCAGGAGTAAAACCCTTGCCTATTCCCTTCTATCACCCCTCAAAGCTTTCAGTAACGTAACCTAGATATGGAATTGAATCTACCTACTTTCTACTTTGATATCTGCCAAGAAGAACTAATTATTGGTGCTGGTATTTGAGAAATAGGTGAAACGGCTTTGGGTTGAATGGGAGTAGTATTACTCAATACTGCTATTATTTGCAATAAAAATGTAATAAAGGCTGCTTGCACAAGTCTTTCTAGCATATAACCTCTCTTTATCTATATAGATGGATGGGATTTCCATCGGAATTTGTTATTCTAAATACATTTTGTATTTTGGGTTTATCGGATGAGATAAATATAATTTGAGAATATCTCAGAAAGATCAAGAAAAATGTGATCTAGCTCTCTATTTACATTTACCTAGTAAAGACGACGTTTTTGGTTCTCAAAAAGTGTCCTAAAAATATAAATTTCCTTTCAGGTGTATAAAAATATCCAACTTTTTAGCCTAGTTATTTAAGATATAAATCAGTAATATTACTTATTTTTTCTGTAAACTATATTTCTTTATCTGAGGTTCTACCTGCTCTCTTCATTGTTCTTTCCTGTGATGTTAGTTGGCAAATTCAACACAATCAGCCGTTGTCACCGATAGAATGAATGGAAAATAGCTAAAAACACGCTAAATGATTCCTATCGTTATTGAACAATCGGGTCGCGGCGAACGCGCCTTTGATATCTATTCACGGCTGTTGCGTGAGCGGATTATTTTTTTGGGAGAACAGGTTGATAGCAATCTGGCTAACTTGATTGTTGCCCAACTGCTGTTTTTAGATTCTGAAGACCAAGAGAAGGACATATATATGTACATTAATTCTCCTGGTGGTTCAGTAACAGCGGGAATGGGCATTTTTGACACGATGAAACATATCCGTCCCGATGTTTGTACAATTTGTACTGGATTGGCAGCAAGTATGGGAGCGTTCCTGCTCAGTGCTGGTACTAAAGGTAAGCGAATGAGTTTACCTCATTCACGAATTATGATTCATCAACCTTTAGGTGGCGCTCAAGGACAGGCGACTGATATTGCAATTCAAGCCCGTGAAATTTTGTATCACAAGCAGCGGCTGAATGAGTATCTCTCTGAACATACTGGTCAACCATTTGAACGGATTTCTGAAGATACCGAACGTGATTTCTTTATGTCTCCAGCCGAAGCTAAGGAATATGGTTTGATTGACCAAGTAATTGACCGTCATGCTATAGGTAGTCGTCCTATTGCTTTAGTTTAGTTATTGGTCAGTGGTCAGTGGTGATTGGTGACTTGCCCTGAGCGTAGCCGAAGGGTTGGTGATTGGTGATTGGTTAAATTTTTGTTTAACAACTGACCACTGACCACTGACAACTGACCACTGACAACTGACCAACTAATTTAAAATCCAGCAATTGGATCTGGTTGAGATTTGAGATAAGTAAGGAAATTCCTTAATTCTTCTTCGCTGAGTAGAGAACGGCCTCGTTTACCGTAGGTTTTAACTAGATAATCTTTTCCTTGTTCTGGTGTCCAGCCTAATCGCTCGATTTCTACATCTGTTTGGGCAATCACATCAGATAAATTGATTGGTTCGTTATGTCTCTTTTTCTTGCTGACGGCTGATTGTACATCAACGTCTTCATAGGGGGTATAGCTACGAGGAGTGAATGGTGTGACATTACTAGGAGACACTGCTGTTGAGGGTTGATATTCTGGTTCTTGATGAGGAAATATCTCTGGGGTGACAATTTTGGTATCGGTTCGCTCTGTTAATAAGGATGGTGTCTGTGTATTACTGACAGAAGGCGTAGGTTTTGATTCATTGAAGATAGGCTGGATTGCGGCTGGAGCAACGGGTGGTGAGGTGGATTTTGTTACTTCTTCAGGTGTATTTTTGATCCCTAAAACCGTTAAAGCCCGATTTCTAGCTTGATCTTCGGCAGCTTCAACTGTTTCTGCTCCTGACATTCCCGTTGACCGAGTGATGCCTTCAAGTTGTACACTCACACGGACGATATATTTCCCTTGAAAAATTTCTATTAGTTCTGAGATAATACTGCCGTTGGGGTACAAGTTATGGAATTGCGCCAACATAATACTTTCAACCATTTTTATTTGTTTATTAATGTAAGTTACTAGTGAGAAATGCCTACGGAACAGAGAATAGGAAACAGGAAGTAATTACCAATCATCAAACATCAATCACCCCTTACCAATTTCCTATCCTCTAGACAAAACCCCATCTTTCAATATAAAGTCTTACTTAGAACTCAACACATTGAATGTATCCCAATACTTATCGGTTAAATGGGAAAAGGGGCAAGAAAAAGCCTTGATCCTTGATTCTTTGTCTTTTTCCCAAACCAATTTACAACTTGCAGGTTCACAAACCGAGCAGTATTGGAATGTATCTTGATACTAACAGTTGTTTATAGCGAATTATTGTTTAACTTTAAATGCTATAATATTTACCCAATTAGATATCTAGAAGTATTTTTAAAGAAGTGCGCTCTAAATCTACAATAATAAAGATAAGGTTCGCCTTCACTGCTTGTGTTTTACTGCTTACCTGATTGTTACCGATTCTACATTATGGGAAAATTGGGTTTATCGGCAGTTTTTCCTAGTAAAGACATGGCTAACGCCACGCTATGCTATCAGATGCTGATGGCGTGAAATTACTTTCGATCTAAACAATCAAACACCTCTGATTAGCCCGGCTTATAGCTTCTGGGTGGTTTGGAGAGTTCTCCAAATCAACTTTCTTACAAACCCATTACCTAGTTATCTAGAGGTTAATCATTGAGTATCAGGAGTGCATTATAAGGATTATTTAGATGAAAGTAAAACGCAAGCAAACTCTGAGATTGTTGTGCAGTGAGAAGTCGGAGCAGGGGCTTTCTCCTACTGCTACTGTAATCGCAAGTATGGCTAAGGCCACACTGCCCGATCGCCGGCATAGCCTTTGTTCCGAAACACTACGCAAATGCGAAATTCGTACAGCAGTAGGTGTCTCTAGACTGTGAAGGTATAACAGCGAAGAACCAGATTCGACAAAAAATAATGTTTTGACCAAAGGTCGGTTCACTGCATGGAATTTTCAATCGCTACACTTCTGGCCAATTTCACTGATGATAAATTGGTGGCTCGTAAAGTTCTAGAAAAAAAACTGGGTTGTGAGGATGAAGAAAGTTTAGAAAAACTGCAAATTACTTTGGAGGTGCTGGAAAAAATTGGGATTTTGGTGAAGGAACGGGGGAAATACCGTCGGATCACAGAAGAGGGATTAATTGAGGCTAAACTGCGTTGTTCCAGTAAGGGCTTTTGTTTTGCGATTCAAGATAGCGAAGGCTCAGAGGATATTTACATCCGCGAAAGTCATTTGAGTAATGCCTGGAATGGCGATCGCGTGTTAGTCAGAGTCCTCAAGGAAGGTAGTCGCAGGCGATCGCCTGAAGGTGAAGTAAAGTTGATTATGGAGCGATCCAATCACACCTTACTAGCCAGAATTAAGCAAGTAGATGGCGGTTTTCGGGCTGTTCCCTTAGATGACAGATTGCTGTTTGAACTGAAACTACAACTCAACAGCATGAAGTTGGAAGAAGCAATTGACCACTTAGCCCATGTAGAAATCCTCCGTTATCCCCTGGCACAATATCCCCCCTTGGGTAGAGTTGTACAAATCCTGGGTAGTGATGCCGAAGCCGCAGCCGATATAGATTTGGTAACTTGTAAACATGACTTATCCCGAACTTTCCCCGATCATATCCTCGATGCAGCGGCCAAGTTACCCAAGAGACTCCTGAAGGCAGACCTGAAAAATCGGCTAGATTTGCGTGATGTTTTTACCTTCACGATCAAGAGCGTCAACAGTGATGAGTCCGTGGTAGAAAATGCCTTCAGTGTGGAAAAAACCACCGTTGATAATTGGCGATTACTATTTCACATTACGGATGTTTCCCACTATATCCAACCAGATGAAGCCCTAGATAGAGAAGCACTCAAACGGGGTAAGTCCGTATATCTGGGAGAATTATTACTGCCAATGTTGCCAGCAGTAGTAACAGAACGTTGTTCTTTAATCCCGGAAAGCGATCGCTTGACTCTCTCTTTTGTCATCACCATTAACCCCCAATCGGGAGAAGTAGTAGAATGGGAAATTCAACCCAGTATCATTAACGTTGATATAGCTGTTAGTCAAGTAGAAACAGAAGCCATCCTCGCCGGTGAAACCGACAAATTAGCCCCCGAAGTCCAAGAAAAATTACAAGATTTGCAGACTTTGGCAATGGCGATAAAACGGGTACGCCTTCATCGTGGCAGCTTACAGTTGAATCTCCCCCCTACCCAAAATCCCTACTATGACGAAGGGGCTTTTGGATCTGTAGTAGTTAATGACTTACCTGGGCGATCGCTCATCACCGAGTTGGTAATCTTAGTTAATCAACTCATGGCTGATCACCTCAGCGCCCTTGGCGTTCCCAGCGTATGGCGAGTCCAAGGTACACCTGATCCCGAAGATGTTCAGGAAATGCTCAAACTGGCAGTTAATTTAGGTGTGGAATTAGGACTTGATCCAGAATTAGAGATCCAACCCCTAGATTATCAACACTTAACTGGGGCTTTCGCCGACTCACCATCGGAACAAGTTCTCACATACTTGTTACAGGACACTCTCAAACCTTCTGTATATAGCACCACCAAGGGTTCTCACTTCGGACTGGCTTTGTCCCAATATGTCCACGTTACCGCCCCCTTACGGCGTTATCCAGATATCCTCCTACAACGGGTGTATCATAACCTCTTGGAATACGGACGCGATCGCCGGAATACCCGTGTTAAAGAACGGATTAACCTGCGTCATTCCTCCTGTCACGAAGAAATCAATTGGAACGTTCTTCCCCCAGAACTCCAACAAGAACTCCAAAGTGACTTAACTAGAGTAATTGTGCAGATTAACGATCGCGAAAAAGAAGTCCAAGAAGCTGAAGCTGATTTAGCCGGACTACAAAAAGCCTCCCTGATGAAACAACGCATTGGCGAAGTATTCCCAGGCGTAATTACTGGTGTTCAATCCTACGGCTTTTTTGTCGAAATTGAAGTTCCCGTCGAAGCGCCCACAGAAGGCAATCTAGCCAATACCTTACGGGTAGAAGGACTAGTCCATGTCAGTTCCCTCAAAGACGACTGGTATGAATATCGGGCTAGACAACAAGCTTTATTTGGTCGGAAAAATCGTGCTTCCTACCGACTAGGCGATAGTTGTTCTGTACAAGTTAAGAGTGTAGATTATTATCGGCAACAAATTGATCTAGTTACCGTTGGTAGTGATGGTTTACCCAAAGGCATGGGTGCAAATCCTGCTAATGGTGAGCCAGGAGACATTTATCCACCGAATAAAACCGATAGCTTGCATGGAGAAACCGAATCTTTTGACATAGAACCCTATGATCAGGAATAGTCAGTTGTTCGTTGTTCCTTGTCCGTTGTCCGTTGTCAGTTGTTCGTTGTTAGATAAAAATTTTACCAATCACCAATGACCACTGACCACTGACCACTAACCAATGACCAATGACCAATAACACAAAACCTTTAATTCTCGGCGTAACAGGTGCATCTGGACTGATTTACGCCGTTCGCGCTCTTAAATTTCTCTTGGCAGCAGAATATCAAATTGAATTGGTAGCCTCTAAATCAACTTACACGGTTTGGCAAGCCGAACAGGAAATCCGAATGCCAGGAGAACCAGATAAACAAGAACAATTTTGGCGAGAACAAGCAGACGTTCCCTTATTGGGAAAACTCCGTTGCCATCCTTGGAGTGACGTTGGTGCTAATATTGCCAGCGGTTCTTTCCGTACTCTAGGGATGATTATCATGCCTTGTAGTATGAGTACAGTCGCAAAACTCGCAGGGGGACTGAGTTCCGACTTACTAGAAAGAGCAGCAGACGTGCAAATTAAAGAAGGACGCAAATTGGTAATTGTTCCCAGAGAAACCCCTTTTAGCTTAATTCACCTGCGTAACTTAACGACTTTAGCAGAAACTGGAGTGAGAATTGTCCCAGCTATTCCTGCCTGGTATCATAATCCTCAAACTATTGAGGATTTAGTTGATTTTGTTGTTGCTCGCGCTCTAGATCAACTCGATATTGACTGTATACCTATTCAGCGATGGCAAGGTCATCTCTGAAAATTAAAAATTAACAATTAAAAATTTAAAATTAAAGAACTAAGTCTTTAATTGTTAATTTTATCCGACTACTTAGTAGTTTCCGCAGTTTTTCCCTACCGCGTTCTCAACTACTGTTTCACTTTTGAATTTTGTTAGCGTAGCTCTTCTAAAAGAAGCATTCTCAACTGTTTATGGCTGTAATTCGTTTAATTATATTAGTTACAGTAGTGGTGGGACTAATATTATTAGTTACCCAGAACTTCTCACCCTCACTCCCCCTGGTGTTTTTGGGAATGCGGACTCAACCATTACCATTAGCACTGTGGATTTTATTGAGCATAGCTGCTGGTGTGGCCACATTTTTAATAATTACTAGTTTATTCAGATTTGCTATTTATTTAAGTCTACAAGCACAACAACCTATTCCCAAATCAATTCCTAATTCACCTAGAGTCAAAAAAGATACGCCGCGCCCCAGCAGTCCCCCACCACCAGTTACTCCAACTGATGATGAATTTGATGATTGGGATACAAATGGAGATGCAGATAATTGGGATTTTGGAGAAAATTCGCAACCATTACCAAAAACTTCTGAAAGTCAACAAAGTTCTCCAAAAAATTCCCGCTCTAATTCTGTTTATTCCTATTCTTCCCAAGAACCGAAAAATACTGCTGTGGGTAAAACTGAATCTATTTATGATGCTGATTATCGGGTAATTATTCCTCCTTACCAAGAATCAAGCCAAAATCAAGCAACAGATGATGATGATTGGGATTTTTTTGAAGATGATGAATTTGAGGATGATGACGAAAATCAGCCTCAAAAACGCTAATTTTCGCTATTAGCAAGCCCTACTTATATCTCCGCTCTCAAATTACTGAGTTTCAGGCTTACCAAGTGTTTCTGTAACCGTGATTCCTGCTTGACTTCACCACTCATAGCAGCACTCTGTAATGCCATAAAAGCATTAAAATCCTCTAATTCATACTGGTTAGTTAATAATTGTCTGAGTTGATTTTCCGCTTCTATCGTTAAATAGCCAGTTCTTAAAGCTATTTTCACAATATCTCGAATGCGAGTCATAGCTGAAACCTCATTCATACCATATTAGTTGATTAGTGTTTATTTAAAGTGAACGTAATTACTTATACTGAAGATAGATGGGTTACACAAATCGAGATTTGAAGCATGGGGTTGTGTAATAGTGAGTAGATAGTAGCTTGGAATATTTTGAGAATTTTATCTGTATCTATCATGTCCGCTAATAGAATATTTTTTGATACTAAGTGACTAGAATTATCTCTTATTCAAAAATGGCTAGTTCTATCATTGACGGATTATACTTTTTAAAAGTTTCAAGAACTTTATATAAAGTTTATATTAACTTCATACTCCCGGCTTTTTCATGAATGGGGATTGTTTAATCAAAGACATAATAAGTAGGTGGGCGTTAAAAATTGTCGTTGGGGCAAGGGAACAGGGAACAGTAAGAGAGTTTTGAGCGATTTTACTTTTCTTCACATACCTTTAATTTTTTCTGTTCACCTACTTATGTATATTTGGGAGAGGGAACAGATCAGTAATACAGAGATTTTTGTTTGTTCCAAAAAGTTGGATTCATTTTGCTCAGGTACGTATCGTTATCATAATTGCTAAAATTAATCAAAAAAAGTCATAATAATTTATAATTCTCAAGGAGAAAAATACGAGTGAGTAATTTATTAAGAGGAGTTAACCTCTACTTAATTGGGATGATGGGAGTTGGTAAGACAACAGTAGGAAAGTTACTAGCAGAGGAAATTGGTTATAGATTTGTAGATACAGATGAAATTATAGTCAAAGCCGCAGGTAAGTCTATTAACGAAATATTTGCTGAAAATGGTGAAGCGGAGTTTCGTCAATTGGAGAGTAATGTCTTAGCTCAAGTTTGTGCTTATACTAAATTGATTGTAGCCACGGGTGGGGGTATTGTGATGCAGCAGCATAATTGGAGTTATCTCCATCATGGTTTGATAGTTTGGTTAGATGTACCAATACCAATACTATTGTCCAGGTTAGCAGAAGATAATACAAGACCACTTTTACAAGATCCTGATAGCTTGAGTAGTGTAACCATTTCCGAAGCTAAATTGCGATCGCTCTTGGAACAACGTCAACCATTATACTCCCAAGCTGACTTACGCATTACTATTAACAGCACCGAAACACCAGCCCAAATTGCTGCACGTATCCTAGAAACAATTCCCACGGTGCTGAAAACTCAATAATTCAGAGTTTTAAAATTACAAATTCCGCTTTTTTTTGATTACCGAAAATTTTTCGTATCTATTCCTATACCCCTTTATTTTTCTATCTATAGAAAGGAAGATAAAGTGGGTAATTTCTTGTCAAAAGAAAGATGCAGAGTTGCCATATCAAGAGTTGAATTGAATCTAGATTCTGTAATTATCCTCAACGTGGATAAAATCTATGACTATATTTTCTCTTGATGAACTCAAAAGTTTAGTTCAAAATCCTCAGTATCCATGCGTATCTCTCTATATACCGATGCAAATAGCAGGAGCAGAGGTAAGACAAAATCCAATTCGCTTTAAAAATTTACTTCGGGAAGCAGAGGAACGTTTAAATACAATCGGATTACGCTCTACTGACACGGTAAATTTGCTGCAACCAGCGATGGAATTAGACAACACTGATTTCTGGGAAAATCAAAATCAGGGATTAGTAATTTTTATTTCCCCAAATCTATTTCGTTACTATTGTTTACCAATTGAATGTCCAGAATTAGTGGTTGTTGGCAATAATTTTCACATCAAACCTTTGCTAGATTTGATTAATAATGACGGAAAATTCTACCTCTTAGCTTTGAGTCAAAAAAATGTGAAATTTTTTGCAGGAACGCGCTATCAACTCAATGAAATTGAAGTAGAAAATATGCCACAGAATTTAGAAGAGGCTCTCTTAGAAGAGAATATTCAAAAGGGGGTACAGCACCGAATTGCTATATCTAAAGGAGGAACTGCTAATGCTTTTCAACAACCTGGTTCATTTCATGGGCAAGGAAGTCCTGATCGAGATCAACATCAAGTAGATATTTTACAATTTTGCTACCTTGTTGATGGTGCATTACATGAAAAATTAAAAGAAGAAAAAGCACCTTTAGTATTAGCAGGAGTAGAATATTTATTACCTATTTATCGAGAGGCTAATACTTATCCATATTTACTAGAAACAGGAATTACTGGCAATGCAGAAACTCTGAAAACAGAAGAATTAAATCAGGCAGCGTGGGAAATTGTTGCCCCTTTATTTCAAGAAGAATATCAAGAATCAATAGCTGTTTATCAGCAATTAGCTGGAGAAGAAAGTGGGAAAATTGCCCATGATATTAAGGCAATTATTCCCGCTGCATATTATCAAAGAGTTGATACCTTGTTTGTGCCTTTAGAACAACATATATGGGGTAAATTTGATTCACAAAGTGCCACAGTTGAATTGCATCCAGATCCAGAACCAGATGATGAAGATATGTTAGATTTATCAGTGATTCACACAATATTAAATGGGGGGAAAGTGTATACCCTAGAATCAGCAGCAATGCCGAATGAAGCTCAGGTAGCGGCTATTCTGCGATATTAATTTTTTGAGTCACTAAGTTGTCGCCGTGCTGATGCTAAAATTAATCGTTGTTCGGCACGAGCGATCGCTTGATAAGTCCTTTCCACAGCTTCCGGTTCGACAGAAATAGAAGTAATCCCCCATGCTACCAACTGATCAATTATTTCTGGATAAAGCACCGGAGCTTGACCACAAATAGAACAGGGAATACCCCCATCTTGAGACATTTTAATTAATTGAGCGATCGCAGCCATTACTGCTGGATGACTTTCATCTAATATTTTCCCTAATTTTCCCTGTTCTCGGTCTACTCCTAATAGTAATTGAGTTAAATCATTTGTGCCGATAGAAATACCTGCCACACCAGCTTTAATATATTCAGGTAAAAGAAATAAAACACTGGGAACTTCTGCCATCATCCATAATTGAAACTGGGATATTTGCATTAATCCAGCTTCCTCAACTTTATGACGACAAAATACAAATTCTTCAACAGTGCGGACAAATGGTAATAATAAATTTATATTTTTATAACCAGATGCTTGCACAGTAGCTAAAGCTTGTAATTCCAATTCAAAAACCGCCGGATTTTGGACATAGTTAAAAACACCCCGTTCACCGAGAATTGATGATGGTGATATTGAATAATTGTCACTTAAAGATAGTGAATCTCGCTCCGTTTGCTCAGAGTAACGCCAATCTAAAGATCGGTAAAAAATAGGTCGAGGAGAAAAAGCGCGAGCAAATTGCATAATTTGTTCAGACAATATCTCCAACAACTCCACCTTTCTTCCTTCTAGCAACCATTTTTGAGGATGTTTTCCCTTCAAAATATTTAACATCATCAATTCTGAACGTAATAATCCCACCCCATCTACAGGTAAACGTTGCACCTGTTCAATTAATCGGGGTTGACTCAAATTTACAAGTAATTGAGTCGCAATAATAGGTAAATTAGTAGATTGGTAATGAACAACTTTCTCCTCATCCATCAATCTTTCCATTTCTCCACTAGGAAACTTTTCCCCATCTCCTGTGAGACGATAGACTTCTCCCCTATCCCCATCCAATAGCAATCTTTCCCCTGCTTGTAAGATAGTTGTTGCCCCA
This sequence comes from Anabaena sp. UHCC 0204, assembly GCF_009711975.1. Lineage (GTDB taxonomy): Bacteria > Cyanobacteriota > Cyanobacteriia > Cyanobacteriales > Nostocaceae > Dolichospermum. The sequence continues at coordinate 88,573 of NZ_VIKW01000020.1, read as the reverse complement.
GTAGCACTAACAACAGCCGGAATACCTAACTCTCTCGCTAAAATCGCCGCATGGCTGGTTAATCCCCCTTGTTCTGTAATAATGCCAGTAACTCCGTGTAATAAAGGAAACCAATCAGGAGTGACAACGGGTGCAATGAGAATTACTCCCTGGGGAACTTGGACTGGTTTTTGTGATGAACTAAAAATTACATGAGCATTACCAATAATTCTGCCCCGGGCCGCCCCGATACCTTGAATAAAATGGACACTGGATGTTACCGCTTGGGGAACACTAACTTCTGTAATATAGAGTTTAGGAGTTGATAATTCAGCATCGTCATGAGCCGGAGATTCTGGAGTAACTGTCCACTTCATTGTTAAAGTTCCACCCAGTTCACTAACTAATTGATTCCCCACAGCAATTAATTCTTGTAGATATTCTTCAGGTAAAGCATATTCCTGTTGTTGAGATTCGGCCAGGAGATAAGCCAGAAGATAATCATGATCAGGTGTCAGTTGCAAATTGTCAGTAGGTAATACGCCATTATGGAGACGATACGCCAACATTTTATTACCTAATTGCCGTTCTATGACTGCCCCAGTTTTTGGTTCTATGTAGTAAATATCTGGCAATACCTCACCATTGGTAATAGCCAATCCTAAGCCCCAGGTAGCTTCAATCTCCCATCCTGACAATTTAGTATTAAGTATACCGGAGGCGATCGCATCATCAACTGGTTGCACTAATACCCCTAAATTAATTTTGGGCATACTAATACCTGCACTCCGCCAATATAGTAAACTTCTCGCCCGGAATAACTGACTCCAAAGCTGCTTTAAAGCAATGCCTATCTCCTCTTCTCCACAAGGACAAAATACCGACTCTAATAACCCAGAAACATTTCTAATCTCTTGGTTAGTTGATATTGCCAAACTCGGCCGCAAAATTAAACTGCTTTTTTGCCAATGTCTGGCAGCTTGAAAAATTGTACTTACCCAATGGCTGGGAATACTAGCCGCAATAATTTCCTGACGCAAGCGGCCAGCTACCTGTTGAAGTTGTCGCCAATTATCTACATCTAAATGTAGGGAAGAATGGGGTAAATCAGCAATTAAAGACTCTGAACTATTGAGAGTTTCCAGAAATTGTCGCAAAACATCAGCCGATACCACAAAACCAGGAACAACAGGATAGCCCCGTTGTTGAATTTTGCTTAAGTAAAACGCCTGAACGCCAACTTTGGCGCGGTCTTGTAGTTTAATTTGATCAAGCCAATAGAGTTTATCCACTCAATTCATCAGGTGTCAGTTTTCAGTTAGTAGTTCCATTGCACCTTAAGGTTTATAAATATGGCCAATAGGGGAGTCACTAGTACCACGGGCGGAATTAACAATTAATCATTAAAAAAGCCATGAAACCAGCTTTTCGCAGATTTTTAATGGTTGCTTGACGGCAGTCGTTGTGTACTAAGTAGGCTGGCGTTAAAAATTGTCGTTGGGGCAAGGGAACAGGGAACAGGGAACAGGAAGAGAGTTTTGGGCGATTTGACTTTTCTTCACATACCTTTAAATTTTTCTGCTCACCTACTTAGTCAGGGCGAAGCATTCGGGCAATCAATTATCCATTTTTTTTAAGGCTGTTTTCTGAATGCTTCGCCCCTACAACTTCTGACTCCTGCTGTATGTTTCCTGAATTTCGTTAAATGCTATTACTCCCGGTATTTATTTTGACCTAATTATTAAATATGATTTATTACATACTTTTTGTTACTATATTACCAATTAGTATGAACAAAATACTCTGTTTTTTTATTTCTAACTGCCTAAATTCTGCTTTCAAGCTATTTAACACTAACAGAAGTTGATAAATCCTTACTATATCGCCAGCAATGATTGGTTAAATACCTTTCTCCGTCTGTGCTTCGCGTTGTTGATTGGAGCTATGATTGGCTTGGAAAGACAACTTAAAAACAAACCGGCTGGGTTAAGAACTCATATGCTGGTAAGTTTGGGTTCAGCGGTGTTTACTCTCATTACTATTCAAATAGGTGGAACACAACTTAGTGCTGATTCTCTTAGTCGTGTAATTCAAGGTATTGCCGCGGGAGTAGGTTTTTTGGGGGCTGGAGAAATTTTACGTGAATCTTCCCAATCATCAAAATCACCGGAAATTCATGGGTTAACTTCCGCTGCTGCGATTTGGGTAGCTGCTGCTTTGGGAATTGCTGCTGGGTGTGGTTTATGGCAATTAGGATTCATGGGTGCTATTTTAACTGTTATTATTCTACACATATTTAAAAGATTAGAGAAATTTTATTAGTCAGTTGTCAGGTGTTAGTTGGTGATGAATAAACATTAAATAGGACCAGTGCTTTCACAAAAATTTCTTCTTCTGGTCGAGTTTGGAGAATTGATTTTACTAAATCAATAAATTCTCCATCTGAATTATTATCATTTTCCACAGTTTTACTAGCTGCATAAAAACTAACATCATCAATATTTAATTCATTAGTAATACCAGTTTTTAATAGGGGTTTATGAATACACCAAGATAGGGATTTTCCCCGCAATGTAAATTGAAACCAAGTTATTTCACCATTATTTAATTCAAAAAAGAGATCAAAATAAGGTTCTCCTCCTTGAAACCAGACTCTCATTGTCCCTTCTTGTGGACTTTGTTTGAGTAATTTTGGTGCAATTGCCCTTAATGATGCACCTAATGATGCAATTTCATTTTTACTTAATATATAATTTATATGATTCATATTTAGCAAGAGTCAGGATTTAGAAAAAATAAAGAAAGAAAAAAGCAGTTAGAAACCCGTACCAATGATCAATTAATAATTGTCAATTGTCAATTTCCCATTATTCACATATAAAACCTGAGAAGATTTTAACCACTGAGAATCAAAAGCACCTAAATGAGTAGTCGTAATTAAGGTTTGAAAACGGTCTTGAATAGCATCAAGTAATTGATTTTGGCGAGATGGATCTAATTCGGCTAAAACATCATCTAATAATAGTAATGGTGGTTCATTAATAACTTCTTCAATTAATTGTAATTCTGCTAATTTTAAGGCTAAAACTAAAGTTCTTTGTTGTCCTTGAGATCCATATTGACGGGCAGGGGTTTGATTAATAACTAATTCTACTTCATCGCGGTGGGGACCAACTAGAGTTATGCCTCTATGTAGTTCAGCGATCGCTCTTTGTTGAAGTTTAGCAAAAAAAGCTGCTTGCAGTTCTTGAGTAGAGGTGTTTTTGAGAGGTACATTAGCAGCGTAGTTGATTTGCAGTGCTTCAGATGCTCCACTAATACTAGCGTGCCATGCAGAGGCTATGGGAGCTAATCTTTTAATAGCTCTATCCCTTCTCATAATCACCCGAATACCAGCAGTAACTAATTGGGCATCCCAGATAGCTAATTCTGATTGTAGAGATTTTTCTTGTGTATGAATGTAACGTTTTAAAAAAGCATTGCGTTGGCGTAAAACCTGGTGATATTGGTGCAGAATATGAGCATAAACTGGTTCTAGTTGAATTAAGAGTGTATCTAGCCAGTTGCGACGACCTTCTGGACTACCGCGCACTAGTTCTAAATCCAAGCTAGAAAACTCCACCGCATTGAGAACACCGAGAAAGTCCATTTGTCGAGGGACTATTTGCCCATTTATAGCCACGGTACGACGCGCTTGACGACGGAGTGTGAGAGTTAAATCACTATGGCTATGAATTCGTTCTAAAGTAGCATGAATTTGGGCTATAGATTCACCTTCCTTAATTAAATCACGATCGCGTGCCATGCGGTGCGATCGCAATGTTGCTAATAATTCCACAGCCTCCAACAAATTCGATTTTCCCTGAGCATTATTCCCCACCAAAATAGTTTTAGCAGCAGTAAACTCAATTTTTTGATTTTGGTAATTACGAAATTGTTTGAGGTGTAAAGTTTTCAGGTACATATTGATTAATAAATGTCTGATAGCGTAGCGTGGCGCAAGCCATATCAGGATGTCCAGGATTAAAGGATGAACAGGATGAAAAAATACAAAGATCATCAAATTAAATCCTGTTAATCTTCAAATCCTGTAAATCCTGATTCAGACAATTTACCCATTAAACTGTTTTTTTGCCTATAAAACGGAAAAATAACTTTTCACATTCAATCCAGACAAACAGCAAAGAACTGAAAGCTATACAAATCCCCAATTCTGAAAGAGTGAGTTCATGAGTACCAAAGAAACTTCGCAGGGGTGGAACATAAACTAACATCAACTGCAAAATTGTGGTGACAACTACAGATCCTAAAACAAAGGGATTAGAAAAAGGATTCATTTCAATGGCAAGTCTATTATTAGAACGAATAGAAATTGCATGACCCATTTGCGCCAAACATAGAGAAGTAAATACCATTGTTTTCCAAGTATCTGGATTTCCAGGATACCCGGCTGCATGGGTATGATCAAAAGCCCATTTCATGAGGATTATTGTAATAATGGCAAAAACAATCCCAATGCGAATCATGTAAGAACCTAATCCCCTATCAAAAATACTTTCACGGGGACTAAAAGGGGGACGCTGCATAACATCTGGTTCTGGTGGTTCTACAGCTAAAGCTAAAGCTGGTAAACCGTCTGTTACCAAATTCATCCAGAGAATTTGCAAAGGAGTCAGAGGAACGCCTCCTAAACCCAACAATGGTGAAGCGGCAATGGTAAGAACTTCACCAATATTACTACCCAAGATGTATTTAATAAATCGGCGAATATTGGTGTAAACAACTCTACCTTCTTTAGTGGCTGCGACTATCGTAGCAAAGTTGTCATCCAGGAGGATCATGTCGCTGGCTTCTTTGCTCACATCTGTGCCTGTGATGCCCATGGCAATGCCTATATCAGCTTGTTTGAGGGCAGGAGCATCATTAACCCCATCGCCTGTCATAGCCACAAATCGTCCACGACGTTGCAATGCTTGGACAATCCTTAATTTGTGTTCTGGGGAAACTCTAGCATAAATACTTACTAAGTCTACCTGTTCCTCTAATTCCTGGTCACTCAGCCGCTGTAATTGTTGACCAGTCAGGACTCTATCACCTTCTTGGGCAATTCCCAAATCAATGGCGATCGCCTGAGCAGTTAATTGATGGTCGCCTGTAATCATAATTGGGCGGATTCCGGCTTGGCGACATTCTTGCACAGATGCTCTTACTTCTGGGCGTGGTGCGTCCAGCATTCCCACCAATCCCAACCAGACTAAATCAACTTCAGATGTATCTTCTGAAGCATCTGGGGGAACTTCAGTCAGTGGTTTATAGGCAAAACCTAATACCCGCAAGCCTTTACTTGCCATTTGGTCATTAGCTACTAGAATTTGGCTGCGTTGTTCCTCATTAATAGGAACTGCATGATTACCTAAATGGATTTTTGTACATCTTTCTAAAGTTAACTCTGGTGAACCTTTGGTGAACATTAGGTATTGTTCAGATTCCACAAAACCAGCAATGGCTGGGTCAATAGCCGTTATGGAAGATTCTCCAGTCGCAACTGCTTCTAGTTGACAAATCACACTCATACGCTTGCGTTCTGAGGAAAAGGGAAATTCTGCGACACGAGGTAATTTACTATTCCATTGGTCTTGTTCAATTCCTCCCTTCCCAGCCAAGGTGACTAAAGCCCCTTCTGTGGGGTCGCCTAAAATTGCCCATTCTCCTTGTTTTTGTTGCAATACAGCATCATTACAAACTGCACAAGGAACAATTAAAGCCGAAATTTCTGGATATTCATCTAAATTAGCTTTTTCACCATTTAACTGAAAATCGCCAATGGGGGTATAACCTTCTCCTGTTACCCGAAAGGTAGAATTATTGGTGTATACCGACTGCACCACCATTTTATTTTGAGTCAGTGTTCCGGTTTTATCAGAACAAATAGTAGTTACAGAACCAAGAGTTTCTACCGCTGGGAGTTTGCGAATTAAGGCATGATGTTGTACCATGCGCTGAGTTCCCAAGGCAAGGGTGACAGTAATTACGGCGGGTAAACCTTCAGGAACTACCGCAACTGCCATACTTAAAGAAACTTCTACTAGTTCTTGTAAGTTCTTCCAGCCTATTCCCTTAATTAGATCATGAATAAGTCCGCCGCCCACAACTATGGCAACAAGAACTAATGAACCAGTGACGAGAACGTTACCCAGTTGGGTCATGCGCTGCTGTAAAGGTGTTGGTTCACTCTCCACAGACTGCAACATCGTGGCGATTTTGCCGAGTTCCGTTCGCATACCTGTGTCGGTAACAAGGACCTTAGCTCGACCTTGGACAACTTCCGTTCCTTGAAAAACTGAGTTGAGGCGATCGCCTAATGACGTATCTTCTGGTAATGTGAGAATGGCTTGCTTATTGACAGATGCGGCTTCACCGGTGAGAGCCGATTCCCGCACTTGCAAATTCGACTGTTCTATTAAGCGACCGTCAGCAGCTACTTGCACACCTGCTTCCAGCAGCATGACATCCCCTGGTACTAGGTCTTTGGCTGCTATTTCCCCCAAATTACCGTTACGAATCACGCGCACTAAGGGAGAAGATAGTTTTTTCAAAGCTGCTAGGGCTTTTTCGGCACGGCTTTCTTGCACATAGCCAAGAATACCATTGAGGATAACTATCGCCATAATTGCGATCGTATCTTTAAATGGCACTTCACCGTCTTTTAATGTCCCCCCAGTTAAAGCCAGCAAATCCAAAAAGCCAGAAATGAGGGCAACTGCAATCAGCATCAATAACATGATATTAGTGAACTGATCAAGCAGAATTTCCCACGGACTACGACCGCCATTTTCTTCTAGTTCATTGAGTCCATATTTTTGACGACGCTGTTCAACTTCTTGGGAAGTTAAGCCGCTGTTTGCGTCACTGTCTAACATTTCTAGGGCTTTATCAACTTCTAAACCGTGCCAGAGGTTGGTAGTTTCAGGTAAAGAATGAGCAGACATCGTGTAATTTACAAGGAATGGTTACAGAACTCGATCATAATTTAGTGATGACCGAAAATGTGGAATTGGTTAGTTGTCAGTTGTCAGTTGTCAGTTGTCAGTTGTCAGTTGTCAGTTGTCAGTTGTCAGTTGTCAGTTGTCAGTTGTCGGTTGTTAAGAAGTTTTCCCTGTTCCCTGCTCCCTGCTCCCTTCTTCCTACTCCCTGTTCCCTAATAAGTTAATAACTAATGATTCACAGATAATATGCTTAATAATATGAGTCTTCCATTATCCAGTTTGACAGTGAGCCAGATGTTCGGGCAAAAAATAATTAGACCACTTACTGCTGCTACCCTCTACGGGATTGCTTTCATTAAAGATCGACTTATTGCTATTGATACGGTAAAAGGCCATTTGTTGGAAATTGACCCCCTCACCGATAACAGCAAGATTATCAATCCCCACCAAGTTCGAGAATTTCAAGAAGTTACCGGTTTAGCTGTTTGGGAGGATGATCTCTGGGTGACTCGTGGTAATGGTGTTTATTTATGCAAAGTCGCATCCTTGGGTTTAGAGCATTTTATTACTTTACCTTATCCTGCGGATGGCGTTGCAGTTTGGGATTCTACCGTTTATGTTAGTTGCCAAAGACTTGGCTATATTTTGATTTTTGACCGTGATACCCGCAAGGAAATTACTAGATTTTATGCCCCTGGTGTAGGTATAGAAAATTTGGCGGTGACGAAGGAAACTCTCTGGGTATGCGATCGCACGGAACAAACAGTTTACTCTATGGATAGGGCAACTGGAGAAGTTCGTTTTAGTGTTTTGACTCCTTTTGATTCTCCTACAGGTATCGCCGTTCATGGACAAGATGACACAGGCAAAGATTGTCTTTATGTGGCATATTCCAGCGAAGAACCTTATATTCGGGATAATCCTAATGCTGATCCCTGTCATGAATTAACGTACCGCGATCGCACATTTATTCATCCCCTATACTATCATTACGACCCAGATAAACGCTACGCCCTCTCTAATGGTTATCTATTAGAAATGTCTTATGTGGAGGAAATTGCCCCCCTTGATGAAGTTTATTTAGCCGATATAGAATGGCGAATTGCCTTACCCTCGGAAACAGAACGGCAAAAGGTCAAACAAGTTGAAGCAATAGGTTTACCTTTCACTGAAGAAATCATTGACGGACAAAGAGTAGCCCTGTTTAAATTTGATACCCTCGCCCCCGGTGAACGGCATATATTTGGTTGGAAGGCACTTGTAGAAGTCCGCGGTATTAAATATCGTATTACTCCCAACGATGTGGAAAATGTCACAGAACCATCACCAGAATTAAAAACTCGCTATCTGGTGGATGATGATGACTTGGCAATGAATACTGATATTGTTATCCGTGCAGCCCGTACAGCAGTGAGTTCGGAAACTAATATATTACGGAAAATGTATAGTATCCGTAACTACGTTTACGATCAATTAGCTTATGGTATTAAACCTCATATTGATTCACCAGATATAGTTTTAGATCGGGGTACTGGTTCTTGTGGAGAATATGTCGGTGTATTACTAGCACTTTGTCGCCTTAATGGTATTCCTTGTCGTACTGTTGGTAGATACAAATCTCCAATTTATGCCGAACATCAAGGAGTTCCTCTCCAACCCGATTTTAATCATGTTTGGTTAGAGTTCTATATTCCCGGTATTGGTTGGTTGCCAATGGAATCTAACCCTGATGATATTGAGGAAGGTGGACCATATCCCACAAGGTTCTTCATGGGTTTATGTTGGTATCATATCGAAATCGGCAAAGGTATATCTTTTGAAACTTTAACCAGTAATGGAGTTCGTTTAACGAAGGAAGAAGTTGCCCTTGGTGACTTGGCTATCAATCATATCCGGTTTACAATCCTGAAGGAATTACCACCTTTTGAAAGTACGACAGGTTAATTTTCAGGAACTGCCAATTTAACAAATACCCAAAAATTTCTTCTCCTGCGGGCATTCTCTAAGATATAAGGTTGGGTTTCGTGCCATTGCTCCGCAATGCTGACGCGAACAACCCAAAACCCAACCTACGAATCAAGGCTTTTTTCAATTTGGCTAAGGTATTACTGATAAAACTTATTTTTTTCCTTAGAATTAAAATGGTAGTAATATTTTGAGGCTAGAAGTCAGGAAATGTTACATGGCAAAAGATCGTTTTCACAATGCAGTGAGAACTGCCTTGGAGAAAGAAGGATGGATAATCACGGCTGATCCTTATCAGGTAAGCGTTGGAGATGTAGACTTTGAAATTGACTTAGCAGCAGAGATGTTAGCAGCCGAACGAGCAGGAGAAAAAATTGCTGTTGAAATCAAAAGCTTTATTGGTGGTTCAAATGTTTCCGAATTTCATACCGCTCTTGGACAATTTCTGAATTACCAATTTGCTCTGGAAGAATTTGATCCGCAACGAAGATTATATCTGGCAATACCCGAATCAGTTTATAACTCATTCTTTCAACGTCGTTTTACCAAAGCAGTAATTACTAGAAATCAAATCAACTTACTCATTTATCAGCCAAAACAGGAGATAATTGTCCAATGGCAGTAGAAGAGTATCGTCAAATTGTTCAAAATTTAATTCTAGAAAAAGCGCAAAGGCGATTTTCTCCAGAAGAAATTGAAGCTCAAGCGGTTATAGATGCTAACCATGACCACTATCTTCTACTACATACTGGTTGGCGTGGCAATAATCGTACTCATGGATGCAGTATACATATTGATATCAAAGACGGCAAAATCTGGATACAGCATGATGGCACTGAAGCTGGAATTGCTACATTACTACTTGAAAAAGGTGTACCTAAAGAAGATATAGTGTTAGGTTTCCATGCGCCTGATATGCGCGAATTTACAGAATTTGCTACTCATTGATGCTGTATGAAATACACAAATTATTCAACACTCAATGATCTTTATTAGGACTTACGCAAAATGTAACTGCAAAGCTTATTCTTGCGTAGGGGTAATTCATGAATTACCCCTACTTTCGTTCTGTTTTGCGTAAGTCCTGTTTTTGTGAAACCTTCTTAACAACTTCTAAAATTTATTCAGATGTTAAGACATTGACACTTTTATCTTTAGGCGTAAATTCAAAGGTTACAGGTTGAAAATTTCTAGGATAAAGATAATCTGATAAATCATTTTCTAACAGTGCTTCTATTTCTTCATCCGTTTTGACTCTTGGGACAATTTTCTTTGTCATAAATTTGTCTTTATCCCAATCAAAGTCTCTACTATATCTTAAATACCCGACTTTTCCCATAAATCGGGTATTGTAAAAAACAATGACCAATAACCAACTACCGGGGCTGAACCTTTAAACCACGACGTTCCAGGACTTGCCGTACCTGGGGACTAGGTGTGTAGTTATAACCATAAGCAGAACGCTCTGAGTCATCCATAATTTGAGGTGTCAGCAATACAATCACCTCTCTGCGTTCATTCTGTCTATTTGTGCTTCTGAACAGCGAGCCTATGAGAGGAATATCACCCAAAATAGGAATCTTGGTTACAGTTGTTCTGTCCTGGTCTTGAATAATACCGGAGAGAATTAGTGTTTGACCATCTCTCAAACGAACTAAACCAGATTGTAAAGAACGTTCAGATACCAAAAATATTGTTTGGTTATTACCTGAAATATTAAGAACAGCTGAAGATTGAGGTGCTTTAACGACAGGTGCAACTGAGAGGGAAACAAAACCATTATCGTCAATGCGATCAACTTTTACGCCTAAAGTTAAACCTACATCTGTTTTTTCTGCTGTTACCGTTTGTATGGAAGTACCTTCACCGCGAGTTGTTTCGCTCTTAATGTTTCCTACCACTTCTTGAGTAAGTTTAACACTAGCTGTTTGACCTTCTTGGACAATTAAACTTGGATCAGTAAGGATCTTGGCATTGCCGCTGATAACCTGAGCTTGCAAACTAGCAAGAAGACGTTTGGGGAATTGGTATAAAGTTGGTAGTTCATATGTAATTTCAGTTGGAGTATCAGGTGTTGTTGTAGTTTGAAAACCAAACTGAGTAGGCTGACCAGTAACAGGGTCAATAGCAGTCGGTACAATCGAAGTAGTACTTGTTCCTGGCGTTCCTGGAGTAATTTCTGTAATACCTGATGCTGTTGGATTAGAACTTACACCAGCAGTGGGAGTCCCTGTATTGGGATCTCTTCGGTCAAGAAAAATATTGGCACTCCCAAGTGGATTAGGGGTAACAGGTGTATCATTCACAATGTTTCTTGCTTCAGAGCTATTGGCTGGCCTCGATCCACCAAAATTCAGACTAGCTGCACCACCATCAACAGAGAAGTAATTATTACCAACCCCAAAGGAAAAGCTAGTGTTATAAAGTTGCTCTCCCGATAGGTTAACATCAATAATTTTGACATTCACCACAACTTGACGACGGCGTATATCAAGTTGAGTTAGTTGAGTGGTTGCCATCTCAACTATTTTAGGATTACCAATCAAAGTAATAGAATTTGTGCGCTCGTCTCCTAATGCCTGTAATCCTCTCAGTAAAGGTGTTGAATCTTCATATTTGACTCGCTGCACTTCTATTTTTGTTTCTGTGGTAGTTTGAGTTTGGGTAATGGGAGCTACTCCAGTCCCAACTGCTACAGCATTAACGCTAGTAACTTGTCTTTCCCTGCTGACGGCACTTTCTGCACCCAAACCCACTAAGAAGTTTAACGCAACATCCACTGTTACCTGATTTAGTCGCAAACTCCGCATGACATTATCACGGGTGGAGTTAGGTAATTTAGCTCCGACAAAAATCGTCCGTCCCGTGCGGTTAGCTTCTAAACCACTCAAGCGCAAAACGTAGTTAAAGACATCTTGCACAGGTTCGTTTTCTATATCTAGGGAAATTGTTTCAGATGCCTTAGTTGCACCCGCAGCACCGCCTGGTGCTGCTCCTTCACCACCGCTATAAACTAAGTTTAAATTAGCAGCCCGCGCTAACAGTGATAAAACTTCTCTCACAGGTGCATCACGCAACACCAAACGGGGAACTCGTTCTTGAGTACCTAAATCTATACTTGTAGGGGATGTATCAATGTTAGATTGAGTAATATCTCCTACTGGTGGAGCAACGGCTCTGGGTAAAAAAGGCGGCGCTTGGTTATAAGGTTGATTTGGTCCTGCGGCTTGGGCAATTTTACCGTCAATGGTGACTTCTGGGTTAGGTACTAGAATATCTGGCCGTTTACCTGGTTCATCTGGTCTATATTCAGATGTCGTCGCTGGGGCTGCTAGAACCCTTTCTGTCGGCTTTGTGGGGTTAGATGCTGTTGTATTTGTGGTAGTGGTAAAGCCAAGGGTGAGATTATTATCTTTTCGCATGACAGGCTGACTGCTTGGTGCATCATCAATACCTATGACTGTCACCCGAATGCTATTAGTATCTAATTGTTTAACTTCGATCGCCGCAATTCCTGGTGCGGGGTTTTCTTGACGGAAGTTATTACCCTGGGGTAAACGTAGTTGAGCATTAATGACATCTGCAACTAAGGATTTATCTTTTTTCGTTGTGAATACTTGGGGGCGATCGCCTGCCGCAGTTTGTAAAATTACACTAACTCCCCCTTCAATGGGATTGAGTTTAACATCAGTAATTTGTGTTACTTGTGCTAAAACTGGTTGGGCTGCTAAGATTACACAAGCGGCAGCACTTGATACAAAAACATTATTATGAAACTGTTTCACAGTTCATTCCTCACATAAAATAAAAGTCTAAATTGTCGCTTATCTCTATTTTTTTAACCGCAAATTGAGAATTCGCAGTTACTGATTGTCTATATAGTCATCTTGGGGAACATTTGCACAACCTCCTGATACATAAATCAATCTATTTTTGACTTTTACATCAAATTTGATTATTTTTTGGGTGCGTTAGCTGCTGCTGTTTTTGCGGCTAATTCTGCTGTTTCTTCTGAGGTTAGTGGCATTAAAGCTTCTAATTCAAAAGTTGTTGTCAGTTTACCAACACCAATTCGCACGGCATTTTCTTTATCTCCTGATACCTCTGGTGCAGCCAATTTGGAGTTATAGTTTTTGACTAATAATAAAGGCTGTAATTGTTCGATTTTTCGCATAATTGATTGGGTTTGATCAAAATTTCCCTCAATTTCTACATTGATAATGCTGCGTTTGAGTTTATTATTAACTTCTGCCCCAAGAGAGCCATCTTCTATTAATTGCGGTTTTTCAGAAACAGGAACAAATTTTTTTAATTTTGCTCTAACTGCATTCCCAAAAATTTGACCATTACTAGCATCTATTAACCGACTGGTATCTAGCAACAAGGTGTCTAAACTTCTTTCATCGGCAAATAAAGCTAAAACTTGTTTTTGTTGTTGTTTAGCTGCTGTTAAATCTGCTTCGATTTTGCCAATTTGTTTGGCTTGGCTTTTCTTTTGCTCAACTTCTGTTTGTAGTTGATCACGTTTGGTTTGCTGTTGTTGATAGGTATCCCAAGCGGGCATTGCCATATTCAGCAGCATATATCCCGCACCTAAAAAACCTAAAACGCCGACTATACCGCCAATAATAGGTGTTGTGAGGGTGATACCAAAGAGGACGGGGGAAGACCCTTGAATCTCCGTGCCTCTTTCTGGAAAATTTAGTTCATCACTAAGTGTCATTGAGGGATGACTCCTACTTTTTTGATATTACGAAGTCTATCTACTAATCCGAGTGTGCCTTTCTTCTCTAATTCCTGAATTAAATCAGATGCGGGAACGGTACTCAGACCTGTTTTAATGGTGTATTTAACCACTTGGGGTGGTTTAATTATGGACTCAGACCTGTCAGTTTCTGGGGGGACAAAACCAGTAATTTCTGGTGCGTCTATTAACTCTGCTGTAATGATTCTAGTTTCCTCCGCATTCAAAAATTGAGATTGTCCTAAACTCAGAGCAAAATCGTTTACTAAAGCATAGGAACGAGCAAAACCAGAAATTTCTAATGATCCAGCGGTATTGCTAGGAGTTGCAGTTACAGCACCTTTACCAGGGAGGGAAGCCGCGATTTGCTTGATATCTTCAATCTGCACTTGATTAGGAATGCGATCGCTCAAATCCTTTAACATTGCTGACCAAGGACGTATTTGATCAAACACTGTCACTAAAGCCCTAGTTTGGTTATTAATATTGGTTGCTTCAGCTTTTAGTTTATTGAGGTTGGCTATTCTTCCATCTAAACCTTTTCCTTCCTCTTCTAGTTTGCCTATTTCCTGCGTTAATTCCGCAGTTTTACCCTCCAAAAACGAGAAACCAGCAAACACTAAACCTGGTAATACTAAACCTACTCCAACTCCGATATAAACAGGAGTCAAATTTCCTAATTGGAGAGGTTGTCTTTTAGCTTTAGTTTCACTTTTTTTCTGATATTCTGGACGGTCTTTAAGAAAGTTAATATCTAGACTGTACATTGTATTATACTCCCCGCATTCCTAGACCTAAAACAATACCCAATCCAGGACGTTTAATTAATGGATAACTTTCCGTATCTACCTCCAAAGACAAAGAAGTAATTGGATCTATTTGAGTAGTTGGTAGACTCAATCTTTGAGTAAAAAACTCATCAATTTGTGGTAGTCCTCCTCCAGGTCCTGCTAAAAAAATCTGTGCAACTTCCAGATTTTCACTTTGATTGAGGTAAAAATCAATAGATCGTCGCAGTTCATCGGATAGTTCTCCTAGCACTCTCAACATAGAAGCCATACCAGGATTACTACCTGTCACTCCTGTATTGACTGAATCAGTTGAAGTTGTAGGAATGGTCATACTCTCCAACATATCCATATCTCGTGATGCTGGTAAGTTCATTGCCCTTGACAGTGCCGTTTGGAGTTGATACGTTCCGATGGGAACTGTTCTAGAAAATTGTGGCACACCATTAATAATGATGGCAATTTCTGTACTATCAAACTCAATATCAACTAATACTGCTGCTTCTTCTGGTCCAAATAGCCGCAGTTGATCACGAACGGTGCGAATTAAGGCAAAACTATTAATTTCTAAGATATCAACAGTTAATCCTGCCTGTTCAAAAGTATTCAAGTAGGTTTGTGTTACATCTTTACGAGTAGCAACTAACAAAACTTGGACTTTTTCGATGCCATCTTCATCTACAAAGTAACCAAGCTTTTGATAATCAACATCAGCTTCTTCCCGGGGATAGGGTAAATATAAAGAAGCTTCATGGTTGAGTACCATGTCCCGTAACTCCTTGTCATCTAACTCCGATGGGACAGGAATTAAACGGACGATCGCATCTCGTCCTGGTATACAAGTAGCAACATGAGTAGCTTTAGTTTTACTTTGAGCGATCGCTTGCTGAATAATTTCTGCCATTCCTGGAGGATCAGCAATTTGACCATCAATAATTATACCTTCTGGTACTGGTACTGTAGTCAAAGATTCGATTTTTAAGCTTTGGCGTTGTTTACGTAGTTGTACTACGTTCACCCGTTCGGGTGCTAGTTCAATTCCAATACCTTTATTGGATTTACTGAAAAAACTAGTGAAGGCTTTCACCACAGTTTTACCTGCTAGATTACTAAAGAAAAATACTAAGTCGGTTGTCAGACAAGAACTTTTACCAATTAGCGATTACCGATTACCGATTACCATAATTGATATATCCTATAGTCTCCACAATTCTCTATCCTTTTTTCTTACCCAGATTAATTCTAAAAATACTACCACCTAATACGATGATTCGATTGCAGAAATTTAAACAACTGGTTTGTTGGGCATTACTAGGCTTATTTACTAGTTGGATAGTTAGTTGCAGCACAAGTAATGTGAGTAATAATCCCAAACCTGCTGCTGGTGTAGCCACAATTGAGTTTTGGACAATGCAACTCCAACCTCAATTTACCAACTACTTCCAAAGCCTGATTACGACCTTTGAATCACAAAACCCCAGTATAAAAGTAAAATGGGTAGATGTGCCTTGGTCAGCGATGGAGAACAAAATTTTAACATCTATCTCCGCAAAAACGCCACCAGATGTTGTCAACCTCAATCCAGACTTTGCTTCCCAACTAGCAGGAAAAAATGCTTGGTTAGATTTAGATGCTAACGTTCCCAGTCCAGTCCGTTCTTCTTATTTACCAAATATTTGGCAAGCAAGTAGCCTCAATGGTAAGAGTTTTGGGATTCCTTGGTATCTCACCACACGACTAACTATTTATAACACCGATTTGTTAAAACAAGCGGGTATTACAAAACCTCCTGCCACTTACGCAGAATTAGGGGAAATGGCACAACAAATTAAAGACAAGACAGGTAAGTATGCTTTCTTCGCTACTTTTGTTCCTCAAGATTCTGGTGAAGTGCTGGAATCCTTGGTACAAATGGGTGTCACTCTAGTTAATGCTGAAGGTAAAGCGGGATTTAATACTCCTCAAGGAAAAGCCGCTTTTCAATATTGGGTAGATTTGTATAAAAAAGGTTTGTTGCCAAAAGAATCTTTAACCCAAGGGCATCGTCATGCGATAGATTTATACCAATCTGGAGAAACGGCTTTTTTAGCTTCTGGTCCTGAATTTCTGAAAACTATTGCTAATAATGCCCCCAAGGTTGCCCAAGCTTCGGCTATTGCCCCACAAATTACAGGTGATACAGGTAAGAAAAATGTCGCTGTCATGAATATCGTTATTCCTCGTGATAGTAAATATCCTGATCAAGCCGTTAAGTTTGCTTTATTTGTTACTAATGACGAAAATCAATTAACCTTTGCTAAAGCTGCAAATGTTCTACCTTCTACAGTTAAGGCTTTGGCTGATACATACTTTAAGGAAGTTCCTGCTAATGCTACAACAGCAGAAAAAGGGCGGGTAATTAGTGCGACACAATTACAACAAGCAGAGGTATTAACCCCTAAACTCAAAGATTTTAAATTTTTGCAAAAATCAATTTATGAAAATTTACAAGCTGCAATGTTAGGACAAAAAACTGTAGATAAAGCTGTGGAAGATGCTGCACAGCAATGGGATAATCGTTGATTGGCGACTTGCCCTGAGCGTAGCCGAAGGGTTGGTAATGGGTAATTGGTGATTACATCCTTTTGCCTATTTCCATTTTTGAGGTTTTAAGTTTGCGTAATTTAGACATTAGACTAGGTTTTTTAACAGCCTTTTCTGCACTTTTTAACTGTTCAATAATTCCATAAACTTGATGAAGTTGTTCTTCTGTTAAATGTTTTAGTTTCTCGTGAATCATTTGTTTTGTAATCATAGTAACTTACCTCAAATAACCATTATTAAGTGCAATTATAGCAAATGACTCTCTAAAATGCTGTATTATCTAAATTGTCTGGTGTCGTACATTGTAGCGATTTGATGTAGGGGTAGCGCCCCCGTGCCTACCCCATGTTTAGGGCAACCACAGGGGGTTTGCCCCTACGTCATTTATTGGTTTAGGTATTTTTAAAATGTTTAATTAATTTTGCCCACTTACTTATTGAAGTTAAAAGTTTTTTGAACAAGTTGCTATTCAACTAATTTTACAAAAATATCAAGTTTCACTATTAGTTATTGATATTAATCAAGAGGTGGTTATCAAATGGACAAGCTAACTCATTATCAAAACTTAATCAAACAAATTTTAACTGAATATGAGAAAATTTCATCACAAGTAATTGATCCTGATATAGATGAGGTGTTAATGTTTGATGATCAAAGAAGTCAATATCTTTGGTTTAATATTGGTTGTAAAAATGATAAACGAGTAAAAACAATTTCTGTTTACATTCGCATTAAAAATGAGAAAATTTACATTGAGGAAGATTGGACTGAAGAGGGAATAGCTACAGATTTATTAAGAGAAGGTGTACCGAAAGAAGATATTGTTTTAGCTTTTTATGATCCAGAAACTCGGAAGTTGACTGAGTTTGCTGTTACTTAATAAGTTCTGATTTTTAGAGAAGTCGGGGATCTTTTTTTGCTAACGGCTGAATGATTAGAGGATGTTTTAAACTTCTATAATTTTATATTGAATTCTTCATCACTTAATTATAACAGTTAATTTTGATGATAATTTTTCACATATTCCCTAAAAATAGGCAATATTAAAAACAAGAACTTCAATCTAAATTTTATTTAAAAAATACAATAAATACATTGTAAATAAATAGTCGGTTAAAACCGACTTCAGTTTTAAGACAGGGAATAAATTCCCTGGCTGGTGTTTGAATATCAATTATTTTACATCATTCAACAATGCTCAACCTATATCAAAATGCTTTATTCTTCTCACCAATTCTCAACCTTTAAACCCTCAACTCTCAATAAATCACTATCATTAGAAACCACAGTAAAACCTTTAATAATAGCAGTAGCAGCAATTAAAATATCTTCCGTTTGAATCGGTAAACCTCGTAACCTGAGATTAGCATGAATTTCTGCTGCTTTTTCCACAATTGCTAAATCATCCAAAAAAATGATTTGATAATCTTGACAGATTTTATTAAATTCTTCTCTTTGTTTAGGAGACTTAACAGCAAATAAACCTCTCTTGATTTCAAAATATGTCATACAGCTAATATAAATTGACGCATCCTGAAATTTCATTGCTTCTAACTTTTGCATAATCTGTAAATTTTTCTTCATTGCAAAAGAAACAATGTTTGTATCTAATAAATAGCTCATTTCCTTTTCACAGCTTCATCAAAAATAGCGATTTGTTCAGGTGTCAAATCATCTAACAAACCTGATAACATTTGTGTTGACATTACAAAGCTAGAATGTTCTTTTAATTTTTCATCGGATAATTTATTAAACTGTTCATTAGTTAAATTGCGCTGAACGACATTACATAAATGCTGAATTATTTCCTTTGCATTCAGTTCTTCTTTAAATAAAGGACGTTCTTCCATCAAAATATTTACTATTTTCTCGATTCTTCTTTTCATTGATTCTTGTTGATTTTCAGTTAATAACATAATATTTCCTCCATTCAAACAATCATTTATTCATATTCTATCAAATTCTTAAAGATTACTGTTTATCCTCACTTACACAGATAAAAACTCATCAAGTATGCAAAGAACGCAAAATTTATATCCGTTTTTTGCATAATCACTTAAATTCCGTAACCTACTATACGAATTATTATAAAAAATCAACCTAATGTAACAACATCGAAATTGTTACAACCACCAACCAGGAAACTACTAACAGTTGTTTCCTCAAAGGGGCAAGTACAGAACCGATAAGAACAAGGATACACAGTTAATTAAGTCCTGTTCCCTAAAAAAAGCCCATGACAGAAGCAGCAACTACCACCGAAAAACTTAATAAATTCGAGAAATTCAAAGCTGAAAAAGACGGACTTGCAGTTAAAAACGAAATAGAAAACTTTGCCCAAATAGGTTGGGAAGCAATGGACGAAAACGACCTCAACCATCGCCTAAAATGGTTAGGTGTATTCTTCCGTCCAGTCACTCCCGGTAAATTCATGATGCGGATGCGTTTACCTAACGGTATCCTCACCAGCAATCAAATGTCTGCTTTAGCAGAAGTGGTACAGCGTTACGGTGAAAATGGCAGCGCCGATATTACCACCAGACAGAATATACAACTACGCGGGATCAAAATTGAAGATATCCCAGATATCTTTAACAAATTTCACAAAGTGGGATTGACTACTATCCAATCCGGGATGGATAACGTCCGTAATATTACAGGTGATCCTGTAGCAGGTTTGGATGCAGATGAGTTTTATGATACCAGAGAATTGGTGCAGCAAATTCAAGATATGCTCACTAATAGCGGTGAAGGTAATCCAGAATTTAGCAATCTTCCCCGTAAATTTAATATTGCAATTACGGGAGGAAGAGATAACTCAGTTCACGCAGAAATTAACGATTTAGCCTTTATTCCCGCTTTTTGGGCAAATCAAGATCAATTACCAATATTTGGTTTTAACGTCATTGTTGGCGGCTTATTTTCTGCAAAACGTTGTGAAGCTGCTATTCCTCTAAATGTCTGGGTATCCCCCGCAGAAGTTGTATTATTATGTAAGGTCATTGTTGAGATTTTCCGAAATCATGGCTTACGCGCGAATAGACAAAAAGCCCGGTTAATGTGGCTACTTGATGAATGGGGGATAGAAAAGTTTCGGGCTGAAGTAGAAAAGCGGTTTGGTAAATCATTATTACCAGCAGCAGCGAAGGATGAAATTGACTGGAAAAAACGGGATCATGTAGGGATATATCAACAAAAACAACCTGGTTTTAATTACGCAGGTTTAAATATTCCCGTCGGACGATTGTATGCTGGTGATATGTTTGAAATTGCGCGAGTAGCCGAAGTTTACGGAAGTGGAGAAATTCGGTTTACTGTAGAACAAAATGCCATTATTCCTAATATTCCTGATTCAGCATTAACAACATTTTCAACAGAACCATTGTTAGAAAGATTTGGAGTTAATCCTGGTTTATTAATGCGAAGCTTAGTATCCTGTACAGGCGCACAATTTTGCAACTTTGCATTAATAGAAACCAAAAACCGCGCCTTAGCAATGATTAAATCATTGGAATCTGAATTAATTTTATCGTGTTCTGTGCGAATTCATTGGACAGGTTGCCCTAATTCCTGTGGACAACCCCAAGTAGCAGATATTGGCTTAATGGGAACAAAAGTTAGAAAAAATGGCAAAACCTTAGAAGGAGTTGACATTTACATGGGTGGTAAAGTTGGGAAAGATGCACATTTAGGAACTTGTGTCCAAAAAAGCATTGCTTGTGAAGACTTGCAACCAATATTACGAGATTTACTTATTCAGAACTTTGGCGCAAAACTTAGGGAAGAAGCCTTAATTTCTCATTAAATCAATCGCTAAATAGAAACATCTCTGAAAATCCAAATAAAACCTGGGCAATATTCCTTATTGGAATCAATCCAAAATCCAAAATCCAAAATCTAAAATCGAAAGACTAAGAGTTTCTTATGAGCAATATTTCCCGCAGAAAATTTATTATTACCTCCAGTGTTGCAGCAGCAACTTCTATCTTAGTACACGGTTGTTCCTCTAGTAACTCTAATTCGGCAACAACAGATAGTTCTGCTTCTTCAAATACCAAACTTGCTAACAATTCCACAGTTAGTAATGCCCCTAAAGTTGAAACAACCAAAGCCAAATTTGGATTTATTGCCCTTACCGATGCTGCACCTTTAATTATTGCTAAGGAAAAAGGTTTCTTTGCTAAATATGGGATGACTGATGTTGAAGTCAGCAAACAAAAATCCTGGCCAGTCACTCGTGATAACTTGAAAATTGGCTCATCTGGTGGTGGTATTGATGGCGCACATATTCTTACCCCCATGCCCTATCTTCTCACCATAAATGATAAAGTACCAATGTATCTTTTGGCACGATTAAATATAAATGGTCAAGCCATTTCAGTTGCTGAAAAATTCAAAGATTTGAAAGTAGGTTTACAAAGTAAATCTCTTAAAGAAACTGTAAATAAAGCTAAAGCTGATAAAAAATCCATGAAAGTTGCCATGACTTTACCCGGTGGTACTCATGATTTATGGATGCGTTATTGGTTAGCGGCTGGTGGTATTAATCCTGATCAAGATGTAATTTTGGAAGCTGTACCACCTGCACAAATGGTGGCAAATATGAAAGTTGGAACTGTTGATGCTTTTTGTGTGGGAGAACCTTGGAATGCTCAATTAGTCAGCCAAAAATTAGGTTATACAGCTTTAACTACAGGTGAATTATGGAATAACCATCCAGAAAAAGCCTTTGCGATGCGGAAAGATTGGGTTGATAAAAATCCCAATTCTACACAAGCTTTGTTAATGGCAATTATGGAAGCACAACAATGGTGTGATCAGCCAGAAAATAAAGAAGAAATGTGTAAAATCTGCGCTGATAGAAAATACTTTAATGTTGCTGTAGCTGACATTTTAGAACGGGCTAAAGGTAATATTGATTATGGTGATGGACGCAAGGAACAAAATTTCCCATATCGTATGAAGTTTTGGGAAGATAATGCTTCTTATCCCTATAAGAGTCATGATACTTGGTTTTTAACTGAAGAAATTCGTTGGGGTTATTTACCTAAAGATACGAAGGTGAAGGAAATTGTTGATCAGGTAAATAGAGAAGATTTATGGAAACAAGCTGCTAAGGCTTTGGGTGTAGCTGCTGCGGAAATTCCAGCTAGTTCTTCTCGTGGTGTGGAAACATTTTTTGATGGTGTGAAGTTTGATCCTGAAAAACCAGAGGAATATTTAAAGAGTTTGCAAATTAAGAAGGTGTAATTGTCAGTTGGGTTGAAAGTGCAACCCAACATAGTCTACTAGATTAATTAGATTTTTAAGTCTCACGCAGAGGCGCAGAGACGCAAAGCAAAGAAAAGAAGGAAATAGGAGAAATCAATGGCTGCTATTGCTGGAAGTCGTAGGGTTGGTAGTAAACAACGGAAGGTTATTAATAAGTTTTTGATCAATAAGGTTCTACCGCCGCTGTTTGGATTGGTTGTTTTTCTGGTGTTGTGGGAATTAATTTGTTTAATTCCTAGTTTTGAATTACCTGGTCCAATAGAAACAATTCGGGAAACTTTTGATCCTTTTATTCTTCATCCTTTCTTTGATAATGGTGGCAGTGATAAGGGTTTAGGTTGGCAAATATTGACCAGTTTAGGACGGGTTGCTTTAGGGTTTTCTTTGGCAGCAGTTGTAGGAGTAATTTTAGGAATATTAATTGGTTCTAATACTTTTTTGTATAATGCTGTAGATCCGATTTTTCAGGTATTAAGAACTATTCCGCCTTTGGCTTGGTTGCCAATTTCTTTAGCAGCTTTTCAACAAGCTAATCCTTCGGCAATTTTCGTGATTTTCATTACTTCGATTTGGCCGATTGTAATTAATACAACTGTGGGTGTACAAAATATTCCCCAAGATTATGTAAATGTGGCTCGTGTTTTGCGTTTGCGGAAGGGAAATTATTTCTTGAAGATTGTGTTTCCGGCAACTGTTCCTTATATTTTTACGGGTTTAAGAATTGGTATTGGTTTATCTTGGTTGGCTATTGTCGCGGCGGAAATGTTGGTTGGTGGTGTAGGTATTGGTTCGTTTATTTGGGATGCCTATAATACGACTACAGACACGAATATGAGTGAGATTATTATCGCTTTGGTATATGTCGGTTTGGTGGGATTAATTCTAGATAGAATGGTGGCTTTTGTTGCTCAAAAGGTTGTAACTACAGAACAAAAATAATTCTTATAGGACTTACGCACAAGTCACGAAAGAACGTTCGCAAAGCGTGTCGAAGACATACCATGAAGGAACGAACCACGAAGGAACGAAGGACACGAAGAAAAGAGGGTTTCAGAGATATTTTGCGTAAGTCTTGTCTTAGTTTGTAATTTTTTACATTACCCATTACCATTCATAATGAAGACTTTTTTAGAAATTGATCACGTAGACAAAATATTTAACCTCCCCAATGGTGGTAAATATATTGCTTTGAAAAATATTGAATTGAAGATTGCTGAAGGTGAATTTGTTTCTTTAATTGGACATTCTGGTTGTGGTAAGTCCACTTTACTTAATATTATTGCTGGGTTAGATCGCGCTAGTATTGGTGGTGTAACTTTGGAAGATCGGGAAGTAAGAGAACCTGGTCCTGATAGGATGGTGGTTTTTCAAAATTACTCTTTACTTCCTTGGTTAACTGTACGGGAAAATATCGCTTTGGCTGTGGATGAAGTTCATCAAAATCTACCGAAAGGAGAACGTCGGGGAATAATAGAAGAACATATTGATATGGTGGGTTTGCGACGTGCTATTAACAAACGTCCTAGTGAATTATCGGGGGGAATGAAACAGCGAGTTGCGATCGCTCGTGCTTTGGCTACCCGTCCCAAGTTATTATTATTAGATGAGCCTTTTGGCGCTTTGGATGCGTTGACAAGGGGGAATTTACAAGCACAATTAATGACTATCTGTAATGAACACAGAATTACCTGTGTGATGGTGACACATGATGTTGATGAAGCTTTATTATTGAGCGATCGCATTGTCATGTTAACCAATGGACCAGAAGCACACATTGGGCAAATTCTTGAAGTACCTATTCCCCGTCCTCGTCAACGTTTGGAAGTAGTTAATAATCCCTGTTACTACAACTTGCGAAACGAAATAATTTACTTTCTCAACCAACAAAAACAAGCGAAAAAACGCCAAAAACAAGTTATTGCCCCTGCGATTATTTCTAACAAAAACTTAGAAAAAGTTCATTTAGAAATTGGCTATATTCCCCTCACTCAAGCCGCACCTTTAATAGTTGCCAAAGAAAAAGGTTTCTTTGCCCAATACGGTTTAGAAGTCAATCTGAACAGCGAAACTAGCTGGAAAGACATCGCCAAAGGTGTAGCAACTCGTAGGCTTGATGCAGCCCAAATGGTAGCAGGAATGCCCCTAGCGATGACTTTAGGTGCAGGAGGTAAAACTCCAGTGTCAATGGTAACAGCTATGACCCTTTCCCGCAACGGTAGCGCCATCACTTTCAGCAAAGAATTATTCAACAATGGAGTTAGCAATTTAGCAGATTTTCAAGCCACCATTAACACTGATTTAGACAAAACTCACACCTTGGGAATTGTCCATTCTGCATCCATGCAAAACCTATTATTACGCTATTGGTTAGCAGCCGGTGGAATTCAACCTGATGTAGATGTCAGTTTGATGGTAATTCCATCACAAGAAATGGTGAATTCCCTCGAAGATCGAAAAATTGATGGTTACTGTGTAGGTGAACCTTGGAACACTCATGCAGTTGATCAAAACCTGGGTTTTATCATCGCTATCACTTCAGAAATTTGGAATGGACATCCAGATAAAATATTAGGAGTCAGAGAAGATTGGGCGCAAGAAAATCCTCAAACACATCTAGCTTTAGTTAAAGCCCTATTAGCAGCTTGTGAATATTGTGATGATATTCGCAACCGGGAAGAAGTTCTCAAATTAATTTCTCAACCTAATTATATTGGAAGTAATTTCCTTAATCTTCGTCCAGCTTTAATAGATACTTACAAGCAGTATGATTTCCAAAAAACCCAAACTTCTCATCAGTTTTATTTCAACAAAGCCAACTATCCAGATCGTCATGAAATGTTATGGATTTTAACACAACTAGCCCGTTGGGGTTTAGTAGCTTTCCCCAAAAATTGGGTAGAAGTAATTGACAGAGTTTGTCGTCCAGATGTGTTTGGTGCAGCCGCAAGAGAAAAAGGCATTTTAGATATTGGTAGAGAAGAACCAATTAAATTATTTGATGGTAAAGTCTTTAATCCTTCCGAACCAATCGAATATTTAAAAAGGTTGGAAATTAAATGTCAACTTCGCGTTGAAGAAGTATTTATTTAGTCAGTTGTCAGTTGTCAGTTGTCAGTTGTCAATTCTCAGTTGTCAATTCTCAGTTGTCAATTGTTATTACCGATTACCC
This sequence comes from Anabaena sp. UHCC 0204, assembly GCF_009711975.1. Lineage (GTDB taxonomy): Bacteria > Cyanobacteriota > Cyanobacteriia > Cyanobacteriales > Nostocaceae > Dolichospermum. The sequence continues at coordinate 63,088 of NZ_VIKW01000020.1, read as the reverse complement.
ATTCCCTATTACCAAAAATATCATGACAACAGTAAACTATAATAACAAAAGCCAACAATTACAAACCCAGAGAAAAGAAGACTTTTTAGTAATTGATGGTGTCAACAAAGTTTATCCCACAGCCGAAGGACCTTATACAGTTCTAGATGACATCAACCTCAAAGTTCGTGAAGGTGAATTTATTTGTTTGATTGGACATTCTGGCTGTGGAAAATCAACACTCCTGAACATGGTTTCTGGATTTAATAAACCTACCAACGGTGTCGTCTGGTTGCAAGGTCAACCCATCACCGAACCAGGACCAGACAGAATGATGGTATTTCAAAACTATTGTTTACTACCTTGGTTAAATGTTTTTGATAATGTTTATTTAGGCGTTGATTCCGTATTTCCCAACAAAAGCCAAGCCGAAAAACGGGCAATAGTCAAAGAACATTTAGCAATGGTAGGACTAACAGAAGCAGCCCAAAAGAAACCCGGACAAATATCTGGAGGAATGAAACAAAGAGTAGCGATCGCTCGTGCTTTAGCCATCCGTCCCCAACTCCTCATTTTAGATGAACCCTTCGGCGCTTTAGATGCTATCACCAAAGAAGAATTACAAGAAGAATTACTACAAATTTGGTCAGATCATCAAGTCACCGTTTTAATGATTACCCATGACATTGATGAAGCACTTTTCCTAGCAGACAAATTAGTAATGATGACAAACGGACCAGCAGCAAATATTGGCGAAGTATTAGAAATACCCTTCTCCCGTCCTCGCAACCGTCGCCGCATCATGGAAAATCCAGAATATTATCACTTGAGAAACTACGCCCTAGACTTCCTCTTTCGTCGTTGCGCTCATATTGAAGAAGAATAATTATCTCACGCAAAGGCGCAAAGACGCAAAGTAAGAAAATACAAAAATCTCTCTGCGTCTCTGCGTGAAAAAAAATCCAAATATTATGACAGAAATTACAAAAACCCTTTGTCCTTATTGTGGAGTTGGTTGCGGTTTAGAAGTCTCCCCTCCAGCACAAAAAGAACATCAACCTTGGCGAGTTAGAGGTGATAAATCTCATCCTTCAAGTCAAGGAATGGTATGTGTTAAAGGTGCAACTATTACCGAATCTTTAGATAAAAATAGATTGCATTATCCAATGATGCGTGATTCTTTAGATCAAGAATTTCGCCGTATTAGTTGGGATGAAGCTTTTAATATTATTACCCAACGTATTCAAACATTACGGTTAAATAATGCCACAGATTCTATCTGTATGTATGGTTCTGGACAATTTCAAACAGAAGATTATTATATTGCTCAAAAATTACTCAAAGGTTGTTTAGGAACTAATAATTTTGATGCTAATTCCCGGTTGTGTATGTCTAGTGCGGTATCTGGGTACATTCAAAGTTTTGGCGCTGATGGTCCTCCTTGCTGTTACGATGATTTAGAATTAACTGATTGTGCTTTTTTAATTGGTACGAATACAGCAGAATGTCACCCGATTGTTTTTAATAGATTAGCAAAATATCATAAGAAAAATCCTCATGTTAAAATGGTTGTTGTTGATCCGCGTCGCACTCCTACCGCAGAAGCCGCAGATTTACATTTAGCTATTCGTCCCGGTACTGATATTGATTTGTTAAATGGTATCGCCTATTTATTAATAAAATGGAATTATATAGATAAAGCTTTTATTGATGATTGTACTAGCAATTTTCCAGCTTATGCAGAAGTAATTCGTCATTATGCTCCTGATGTTGTTTCCCGTCAATGTGGTATTAGTATTGAAGATTTAGAAACTGCTGCAAAATATTGGGGACAAGCAAAATCTGTACTTTCTTTATGGTCAATGGGTGTTAATCAATCTACGGAAGGTACAGCTAAAGTTAGAACTATTATTAATTTACATTTGATGACAGGACAAGTCGGAAAACCTGGTGCTGGTCCTTTTTCTTTGACTGGTCAACCTAATGCAATGGGAGGAAGAGAAGCGGGCGGTTTAGCGCAGTTGTTACCGGGTTATCGGTCGGTTAAAAATGAGCAACATCGAACGGAAATAGAAGATTTTTGGGGTTTGAAAAAAGGTCAAATTTCTCATGTTCCTGGTTTAACTGCTTGGGATATGATCACTGGTTTGGAATCGGGAAATGTGGGTTTATTGTGGATTGCTGCAACTAATCCCGCTGTGAGTATGCCAGATTTAGAAAGAACTAAAAAAGCGTTGTTAAAATCGCCTTTTACTATCTATCAAGATGCTTATTATCCTACGGAAACATCAGCTTATGCTCATGTTTTGTTACCTGCGGCACAGTGGGGTGAAAAAACTGGGATAATGACTAATTCTGAAAGAATGGTAACGCTATGTTCGGCTTTTCGTAAACCACCAGGGGAAGCAAAACCAGATTGGGAAATTTTTGCCCAAGTGGGAAGAAGATTAGGTTTTAAGGATAAGTTTGCTTTTAATAATTCTGCGGAAGTTTATCAAGAGTTTGTTCAATTAACTCGTCAGCGTCCTTGTGATATGTCGGGTTTAAGTCATGAGTTTTTAATAGCAAATGATCCCACTCATTGGCCTTATTCACAGGATAGTAATTCAGAAACTAAACGTTTATATACAGATTTACGTTTTCATACTTCAGATGGACGCGCTATTTTCGGTGCATATTATTCTAAAGGTTTAGCAGAACCACCTGATCCTAATTATCCTTTTATATTAACTACTGGAAGATTGTACGGGCATTGGCACACACAGACACGCACAGGGAGAATTGATAAAATTCGCAAAATGCACCCAGAACCTTTTATAGAAATTCACCCCCGTGATGCTGCGGCTTTGGGTATTATTGATAATCAGTGGTTAGAAGTGCGATCGCGTCGTGGTAAAACTAAGTTTCCGGCTAAAGTCACAAAAGCTATTTCTCCTGGTACTGTCTTTGTGCCTATGCACTGGGGTAAGCTATGGGCTGATGATGCTGAAGCAAATAATCTCACCCATTCAGAAGCTTGTCCTGATTCCCTTCAACCAGAATTAAAAGCTTGTGCTGTGCAGCTTGTCCCCATTCCTGTAGAAACTTCTGTTCAAAATTATCAGCTTCTGTCTTCACAATGGTAAACTTTGAACAGTATATAGCGGTTATCGGTAGCAATACAATCGAGGGCGCAGACCCTGCGCCCCTACAGGGTTTGCGATTGACTGACTGTATCTCACAAAGAGTGCATACCGCTATAGGACTAATCAAATACTGAAATTGCTTAAGTATGAGATTATTAATTTTATTATCCAAATAATTTAGATCCCAGATGGTGAAAATTACATTTTCTCGATCTGTGAAGTTTGTGAAATTGGAAAATATATCATTTTTTATCCTATAGACAATTCTAGAGGATTTTTGTTTTATCTACGTAATTAGCCAGCAAATTTCAAGCAAGGAGTTTTAGATGAGGAAACTGATCAAAAGATTTTTAGAAATTACCAGTGACAAAAGTTTCATCCACCTAATTGAAATTGTCGAGGTGATGGTTTCAAAAATTCTCTCTTTACTGATGATTGTTGTAATTTTTGCGACACTTGGCGATTTAGCAATATTTATCTTCAGGGAAATACTTTCACCAGAAGAAGGTCGTTTTAGTCAGACATTATTCCAGACTTTTGGATTATTTTTAAATGTATTAATTGCTTTAGAAATTTTAGAAAATATTACTGGCTATCTCAAAAAGCACGTTGTCCAAGTTGAATTAGTTATTATTACTTCTTTAATTGCGATCGCCCGGAAAATTATTATTCTTGATTTGAAAGTCACCGAAGGTATAGAAATTATAGGACTAGGTATTGCTATTCTGGCTTTATCAATTAGTTATTTGATCATTCGGATGAGTAATTCTAGACACGAAAATTAAAGAAGGAGTTCAGATTTAAAAGAAAGTTGAGTATTATAGTGCTTATACCTATAATTTATATAACTGCTTTTGGAAATTTCGGATGATTTGTAAATTATTAGTTAATTTTGTATTTTGAATGGGAGCAAACGGCAGGTTAGTAAAGCTATAGTGTATTTAGTCATGGTGCGGCTGTTAATATGGCTAAGGTTAAGTCTACTACCACTACATTTGATAGCGTGACGTATGGCTAACGCCACGCTGCCCTAAAGCCATAGAATTTGTTTAGACACACTCACTAACTCGATGACAGGCAAAAACGCAAGACGGAATGCATTTCTGCGACTGGTGTCTAGTAAGGTCGAAGTTTCGGAGTCAGCATCTCGCTACTCGTTGCTTCCTGGTAAAGAAATGGTAATTGGACGTGACCCTAGCTGCCAAATTGTCTTGGATGCCATGATATACCGGATGGTATCTCGTCGTCATGCGGTGGTTCGTCCCCTTTCTTTATCTCCAGATAGCAGTTACAGTTGGGTAATTTGTGATTTGAATAGTGCTAATGGCACTTTTTTAAATGGAGAACACTTACAAGGATGTCAAGAATTACATTTAGGCGATCGCATTTCCCTTGGTGCTGATGGACCACAATTTATTTTCGGGTATGAAGTTATTGCTCAACCCACAATGATGAATGTTAATAAAGCTACAGTATTATCATCTGTCAATAACTATCAATCATCCTTAAAACAAGATTCTGTCAGCTTTACACAATTATTTCCGATTATTTCTACGGGTAAGGATCTAACTCGCAAAGCTTACCTGATACCAGGAATCCTGACGGTAGTTTTTGTAGTATTAATGTTTGCAACAGTCGGTCATCCCCAAGCCAATCAAGTAATTGTTGGGTCTTATATCGCTTTTGCAGCTTACTATTTCGTTTATCAATTGTGTGGAAAACCTAAGCCCTGGTGGGTACTTCTAGCTGCGGCACTGAGTACAATGTTAATATTGCTCAGTCCTCTCTTAGATGTGTTTATCACCGTATTCCGGGATATTTTACCAGGAAGTTTAGACAGTGCATCTCAAGATGGCATTACCTTTACCGAATTATTAGTGCGGATGTTTTTCGGTGCTGGGTTAATGGAGGAGTTGCTGAAAATATTACCAGTATTAGGAGCGTATCTAATTGGGAATTCTTTACCGTCACCTTGGCGAGAACGGATAGGGGTTTGGGAACCTCTAGATGGTATTCTGCTAGGAACAGCTTCGGCTGTGGGTTTTACTTTACTGGAAACTCTTGGTCAATATGTACCCTTAATTTCCCAAGATGCTGGTCAATTAGTCGGTTTACAGCTACTCATTCCTCGAATTTTAGGTTCTGTGGCTGGACACATGGCTTACAGTGGATACTTAGGCTATTTTATTGGTTTGGCTGTCTTGAAACCGACGAAAGGAAAACAAATTCTTTCGGTGGGTTATTTGAGTGCTTCGGCACTTCACGCTTTATGGAATGCGACAGGTTCTATAAATGCTTTTTTATTGGTGGTAGTTGGTGTTTTATCTTATGCCTTTTTGATGGCAGCCATTCTCAAAGCACGGGTATTGTCACCAACGCGATCGCAAAACTTCGCTACCCGCTTTCTCGAACCAAAATAAAATATCAGTAGAGGCAGGAAAAAGTAAAAATTAGGTTTGAGAGTCACATTTAGAAAGATATTTAAGGGCATAATCAGCGATCGCTAAACTAATTTTTGCCTGTTCTATTGCTGATAAATTTTCCCAATCTCGTAAATGACCACAGGACTGTTCACCATCACCGATTACGGTTGTCAATGTGTGTTGTTCACTACTTCGCATCGCATAAGCAAAAGGACGAGCTAAAACTAATAAATCATCTATTTCCCAACTAGGTAGTAAAGCTTGTACACATTCCACTAGTTTCTCACTGGCTGATTGTTCAAGAATCAAGACCTCTGAAGCTTTTGAGCAAATAGCAGTGAGTAAAACTTCAGGGATAACCAAAAAAGCATTTTGCAAAGCTTTCTGAAGATAATGGACTGTATTTTCCCGCAGATTATCCTCTTCAATAGCCGGAAATTGATCCCAAATTATATCTAGGTTTTGATAAAAATTATCAGCACTTGTATTCAGTTCTCCTTCTGAGAAATTCTGCAAATCAAACTGTTGTTCTAGATGATGGAAATAAGCTTCTGAAGCAGCGTCCGATACATTCCAGGGATAAGTCCCATCTTCAGGTTCTAGTAGTGCTTCTAGTAGTTCTAAATCAGCTAGCGATGGGACAAGATGTAAAGTATTTAAGTTGGCGATTGAATTTTTCATTTTCATCTCACTATTAATTCATTTGGTCTTGTTGACAGCTACAACCTGAAAAATTAGATTTCCGTAAAATAATTGCATCCACTATCTTCATTCATTCCTAACCCCTACTGTATTCTTCCCAAATAAATTCCCAAATTTCACCTTTAGAACTCCCAAACATTAACTGCATTCCCGATTTTAAAGGTACTTCTTCCCGGAGGATCTGTTGCCAACCGTTGGGGCTTAAATACCAGGTAGTTCCATAGGTAGAAAAATCTTGCAGGTAATAAGTTGCTGTGGATGTAGTGCCATTGAGAGTATTCCGACATAAAATTTCTGCGTGGCGTTTAGAAATATAAATTTCGGGAATCACAATATCATTATCTTTCGTGCGACCGATCCTAGTGACTCCAGAACGTAATAACCAAGCTTTACCGCCCGGCGCAAGCGATCGCAAATATGCTGTATTTATAGGAGTAGATAGACCGGAAATTGCTGTATCTGGTAGTTCTGTAATTCCTTCATCAACGCTTTTAATCAATTCTCCATCAAAATCAGGATGGAGATAAAGGACTGGTAATGTCCAAGCCGGTTGATTGAATTTATACAGTGTTAATAATTCTTGTCTAGCTGCTGCGACTGCTTCATCAATTGGTTTGCGCGATCGCAATGCCTCCGCAAAACTTTGAATAAAACTATGACTTTCAGCATCAGCAATTTCATCACGCATCCCTAATACAGCCGGCACACCATGACGAATCAGCACTTCTGCCAAACTACTTGCAGGTATAGCCTGGTGATCAATGGCTGCTGGTTGCGCCCCCCAACAGGCATTAAAAACTCCAAGTTTTATCCCTGTGCGAGTTAAAACTTGAGCTAATTCTATCCCATTAATCTTGAATCCAGTTCCTAAAAATAATGAGCCTCCGTCAGGATCTGGTAATCCGTGTCCGGCATAAAAGAAAACATTATAAGCTTTAGTTTCTAACTCCTGAATTAACTCTTTTGCTGTAGGTTGCACTAATATTTTGACTGTACAAGGTGCATATACTGGGGTTGTTTTGCCCACAGGACGACCTTCTAACAATATTTTTTTCAGTAAGGATGCTTCTTGATCTAATTGTAATTTATGGTCATGTCCCAACACCAGTAAGATATTTAATGTCTGATCAGTTCGTAATTCTGGTAAAGGTTCTACTTCGCTGGTGGTGCGACTAAATAAAATATCTTGGGATAGAGATATAGCTGATTGTCCAGCTTCTGGCTGCATAATTTCCCAAGGTAAAGCAATCAGATCAGGATCACGAATTTCCAACCGGAAGCGTAATGGCCGATGTTGACCCATAGCCATACCACGACTGCGTTCCCAACTACCAAGAATCGCCCCATCAAACACCCATCGCCATAAATTGATCCCCAAGGATTGCATTAGACGACTACTGTAAGGGCTGGTACTTTGCCCTCCAGGAGATGAAATTAAAGTTAAGGGTATGGTATTAACTGATGGAGAAGTGGGAAAAGAACTAATATCTAAAGAAGCATGACCAGCAAACATTTGCTGCCATTCTTGCCAAACTTGATTAAGTTCAGCATCCAAAACACAATCACGGAGAACATAGCCACTAGGATAGGGTGCTTTGACTACCCAAATGGCGAAATTATCAGTTCCAGTATTTACTAGACGGGCGATCGCCAAATTTAGGCAGGACATGGATTAGTGAAAACTAAACGTTCAAAACACAGATATACAGTTCAACAATTGACAATGGACAATTGACAATTGATAATTACCTAGCCCTGGAAGTGCGAGGATTGAGAAAGAAGAATTTTTTGGCTTTTTTCTCCTTTCAAGCAGAGCTTTTGACAATTGACATTCCCCGCTCTCAAGAGATGGGGATTCTTAAAACCAAATAAATAGTCTTAACGGCGATATCCAAACGCCTCTACTGATTCGGTAATGTAGGTAGAAAATCATTGTCTAGGCTAGGAATAATGCTTCACAAGTATAACATTCTTCGGTTTCAACAATATTACCTATCACCTACTAGATCACAGGGACTAGATTGATCTGATTGTAAAATAGAGATATCCAAATCTTGCAGTTCAGAAAAATTAAGCTGGACTGTTTTGGGAGTTTCTGATACGGAGTCAGATGTTTGACAGAAGCGCAAACGCACTACTGGATTATCCACAGCATTAGGATTAGTTATTTTATCAATGACTTGGAAAAAACTTTGAGCCGGAAAAGGTTGGCTATTTACAGTGATCGAACTATTAGCTTTAATCACCAATGTATTAGAGATATCGTCTAAAGTTATTGGTGTGGTAGGCGAAATTGGCGGTTGGCTAGAAATTGGCGAAGGAGATGAAATTGTTGTTGGTAATTTGAATTGCAATTTAAACCAATATCCCAAAAAACCAGATATTAACATCAATCCTAAAATCACGATCAACTGTAATGGAATGGAAGGAAAATTAATAGTCTTGTCTTTAGTAATTACTTGAGTTTTTTGATCAGAACTTAAATTTTCACCATTGACTGTATCATCTATACTATCTAATGGTGTACTAGCTAAAAAATTAGCAAAATCTACTGTAATACTTGTCTCTGGTTCAGAATATTTAACCTCATAATGTACTAAAGCAATGGTGACATTATCATGTCCGTTTTTAGTATTGGCAATTTCTATTAATCTTTCAGCAGCATTTTCTATACTTATTTTTCCCGAAAGTATAGGTAACATTTCTGTTTCCCAAGATTCTTCTATGCGATCAAAATCACTCAAACCATCAGATGTGAGTAAGAAAACTGCATCTTCGTCAATAATAAAACGTTGAGAAGTGGGATGTAGCGAGGTACTTTTACTCATCCCCAATGCTTGAACTAAAGAGCCAGAACCGCTATGTTGCAATGCTTCCCGGTAGAGAGCATAACCTAAACGGACTTCACGAGAAGCCACATCATCATCTAAGGTGATTTGATGACAACTATGACGAGTAATCCAGTAAGCACGACTATCACCAACATGGGTGATATATATTTCATGGGCAACTGGTAAAGCCATAACGATGGTTGTTCCCATGCGTTGTCGCCCTTGACGATGTTCGCTATCGTTGCGCTGGCTAATTTTATCGTTAACGGTTGCTACTGCTCGTTCTAAATCGGATAGCAAAAGTGCAGGATCTATATTTTCGTAGGGAACTGAACTCAATCCTTGGAGTTGTTGTTGAATGGTTTCAATTGCTAAATTGGAGGCTACATTACCGCCTTCATGTCCACCAATACCGTCACAGACAATTGCTAAGGCGCTATGATGTGGTGGTTTAGCTATTAAGGTGTTTTGAGGAGGAAAGCAGGCATCTTCATTGCGTGGGCGAATTGGTCCAGAGTCTGTTTTGGTATAGATTTTAATAGTAGTTGTTTGGAATCTTTCTAATTGAATTAATCCTCGATCTAAAACTTTAATTAATTGCTCAGATGAGTTAATTTCTCCCTGAATTAGAGCTTCACATACTTGTTGAATAAATGGGGCAATATTTGGTTTGGCATTTTTGAGTAATTGCCACCAAAATTCTCCCAATTGAGATAATGACGGTATATTTTCTCCATCAAAACGCAATTCTAGTAAACGAATTAATACCCCTTCTACCCTTAATAAATGTGGATCTAGTAGACTAGATGCGACTCCTTCTACAGCGAGGGGTTGCCACAAATTGGCTAATTGCCACAACCAATGGATTTGGCGGATTGATGATGCTTCTGGCCAAACAGTATCTAAACTACTACACAGGTTGACTTGAGTGAAAGTTGCATCAGTTAATAATGGTGGTTTTTCTAAAAGTAATATTTCTGTTTGGGTCTGGTTATTAGCTAAATTCAGAACTCCATATACTTGTGGTATATTGATACGATAGGGAATTAGTTTGAGATAAGGTTTAATTTTCTCTAAATTATCTAATTCAGGAATTTGGGGTAATAACCCAGGTTTGATATCTAAAAGAATGGATTTACTAATGACTAAATAGCGATCGCCTAAAATAGCGCCAGGATGATTTGGGCTGATATCTTCTCCCACAGCCCAGAGATAACGCTTAGGTAAGGGTGTGGAACACTGCTGGCAAAATTTGTGGGTAAGGGGATTAGCAAATTGACAGTATTCATTTGGGCAGTAGAGCGTTACCGCATCATTTTCCATAGTTTTCCCACCGATCAGCAATTGGCATTTTTTTCAACAGTATTTTATTACGGCAGTTGATACCGCTTATATTTTTCTTAACCCACAGCCCATCATAACTTTTATTGCTGTGGGAATATGTATCCATAGCAGAACTAAATTTTAACCTGTCATTAAACCTTGACAAACCAGGCCGGGGGCAGGGAGCAGGGGAGCAGGGGAGCAGAGGAGCAGGGGAGCAGAGGAGCAGGGAGCAGGGAAATATTTCTTACATATTGCCTTGCATATTGCTTTCTTTTAACTATCACCTATCACCTGTCACCTGTCACCTGTCACCTGTCACCTGTCACCTGTCACCTGTCACCTGTCACCTGTCACCTGTCACCTGCTATATTTACCAAATTTATTGATTGTCTTTAGCTGCAACTTGAGGTAATCCCATGCTGTAGTTAGTAACGCGACTGGAGAGATTGTAGCTAATTTCGCCTTTTTGGAGAAGCGATCGCAGATAATGCTCTAAGTCTGAACCAATGCGGCGTAAGTTGTAGTCGGTTAGATCCGCGCCACTAGATGCTTCTACAAGTTGATCAAACTGGCGATAAACTTTTTGCAGAGCATCTTCATTCCAGTTGAATTCGTTGTCTGGATCAATATCTAATGTCAAAACCTGATTACTCGGAATCAGTTCATCCTTGTCCATTTCCGCCGCAAAAATGCGAATATGGCGGGTTGTGGACTTAAGCAGCATCGGGTTATCCATAAGTGTGGGTGTAAGAGTTTAGCTGAATTACACTGCAATTATTTTAACTGCTATGTTTGAGCTTATAGCAGAAAAGAAGGTTAAAGTCTAAAATTTGCAGCGTGGACTCTAAGACCGATAAATATAGCAGGAAATCCATGACCTAAGCATACAGGAATTTAGATTCCGGAATTAATTTATCTTCATGTATATGATTATTCTTGAAAATTTTGCGGATTTTGTACTGATTCTGATTTTTATTAATGTAAATATACTTGTATCGTAGTAACTTTACTGAATTTTTCTCCATTTAGTGAATTTTTCTATAACTATAAATTGCATTTATTAAAGGAGTGGATTCAGTGTAACCCATTAAGTATTATCACGTATGAAAGTAAAAAAAATAATATTTCTTGACGTTTTGGAGAAGTTGATGTAAAAACCTTTAACAAGGCCTAATCATTTTTTTACAGAAACTTCATGGTATGACACCTCAAAAACTGAATAATAGTTTAGGGCTTGGATATGCCATAACTGGTAAAGAAACATCAAAAAACAGTAAAATCTAACTGAAATAAATACAGGGGGAGTAAAATAGAATGCCAGTTTTATGGATGAGGAAAAATTCTTATCTTCAAAAACTTTGGATTCACAAAAGTATAACAAAAGTATAAGGAATTTTTCTGAAGATTTAGTCTCTCACCCGTATGACCACTAAAGTAAAGGAATCCTCAAAACTATGAACTCCAAAGCATTACCACGTCAAATAAATAATCCCGAAGTAGGTGTTTATGAGTGTGAAATCCACCTCAAATTCCGCCTGATTGAAGAAAAAAGTCTGTTAAGCGATCGCGATCAACTGTTACAAGTATTACTAGAAGCTTTAACTGAAGGATCTGATGACTTTTTAGAAACCTTACAGGCATCAGTGAAAGCTCAGGAGATTTCGGAGTTTAAAGCTTCTCCACAGATGCGTCGTCAACTCATGCGTTTACGGAATTTCGCTGATACTATCCAATAGGCATCGGTGTAATTTCGTATCATAGCAAATCTATTTGAGAATTGCGATAATTAAGTTTTGAAGGTCTGCTTCTACCTGTTTTTTTAACTATGACTTTGCTTGTAAACGTAAAATTACGTCTACAGCATTGGTGTCTCCATGCTGGCAAACTAGGAAAATTACAAATCACAATTTGTAACGTAAGTTACTATTTTGACAGCAAAATTTAGCCAGGTGCATTTTACCGTTTTCTACCAATAAATCTTAATTAGCAGTGCGGGTAGTTTACTTAGCTAGACCATGTTCTAGCGCAAAACGAACTAACTCTGTACGGCTATTAGTACCAGTTTTACTAAATAAACGACTGACATATTTTTCCACATTGCGAACGCTTGTTTCTAAACGACGGGCAATTTCTTTATTCATTAATCCTTCTGCTACCAGATTTAAAACACTTTGTTCTCTAGGAGTCAAATCAATTTTAAATGGGGCTGGGGATTGGGATATGGCACTTCGATGAGTTAATAGTATTCTAATTTGAGCGATTTGATTAGCCAATTCGGCAAGATTTGGAGTTTCGCTATCTTCCCCGGTAGTAGGGGTTTGGGCGCTACGACGAGCGAGTAAATTTTCAACTATGGCAACTAATTCATCAGGATCAAATGGTTTGGGTAGATAAGCGTCAACACCTGCATGGTAGCCTTGAATGCGATCGCCTGTCATGCCTTTGGCGGTCAAAAATACCACTGGTAATGCTTGAAAGCGAGGATCATCTCGCAGTTGTTTGAGAAACTGATAGCCATCTACCTGGGGCATCATAATATCAGAAATCACTAAATCAGCGGTGTTCTCTTGCATCCAATCCCAACCTTCACGGGCATTACTGGCAGTTTGAACCCTAAAACCGCTTTCTTGTAAATATTCTTTGACGGCTTCCCTCAATCCTGGTTCGTCATCTACCAGTAACAGTTGTGCTGACATTGAAAATTCCTATAAGTGTACATTTCCCTAATGTAGCGAAATTTGGCTAGTCTTGGCTACTGGGTAAGAGGGAGATTGAACACAAGAAAAGTTTCTGGCGATTATAAATCACTACTACACAAACAAAGTCCGTCTCCGCGGACTAAGAACCCACGCAGGCTGTCACTGAGCTTGTCGATAGCGTAGCGTGGCGTTAGCCATAGTGTGGGTTTTGTCTGTAGAGCCGCGACTTCTAGTCGCCTTTTCAAATATCTTCTAACATTAAAAAGTTATGAAATTGCTACTTTATAGCCACAAAAAAGGCCAGATTGAAAAGATTTAGTAGACTGGCATTTATTTTAAAAATGCTAATATGTTAATCATGGGCAGTTAAAAATCATAACTGTTAAAAACAAAGAGGAGAACCATGTCTGATACGCAAACTATATTACACAACTTTGGTCAGGTTTATGACAATCCTGTATTGCTAGATCACAGTGTCACCGCGCCCGTTGTCGAAGGATTTAATGTTGTATTGGCTAGTTTTCAGGCATTGTACTTGCAATATCAAAAACATCATTTTGTAGTTGAAGGGGCAGAGTTCAATTCACTGCACGACTTCTTTAACGACAGCTACAACGAAGTCCAAGATCACATCCATGAAATTGGCGAACGTTTAAATGGTTTGGGTGGTATACCAGCAGCTAGTTTTAGCAAATTAGCTGAATTATGCTGTTTTGAACCAGAAGCAGATGGCGCATTTTCTTCTCGGACAATGGTAGAAAATGACCTGGTTGCGGAACAAGCATTAATTGGTGTAATTCGCCGTCAAGCCGCTCAAGCTGAAAGTTTGGGCGATAGAGGCACACGCTATTTGTACGAAAAAATTCTTTTGAAAACTGAAGAAAGAGCTTATCACTTAGGTCACTTCTTGGCTAAGGATAGTTTAACTTTAGGTTTTGTACAACCTGCTCAGAATTAAAGTTTTCATAATCTCAATTTAACCAAAGTACAAAAAAAGTAAATTTTAGGAATTGAGAATTTTCCAAAATTCATATTTTTGGCAGAAAGGTGTAAATTATCCTTTCTGCCATTTTTTATTTTAGCCAATTAAATATATTTGGATAACCTGCGAATTTTGAACATTTCACTAAAGATAAATCCTCGCATTTACCTGTTAAAATTAAATATAGATTTACCTACATTTGCAGATTAACAAGAGCAGCTTATTGAAAACATATTTCAGTAACTTCAATTCAATAAATAAAAATATTTAGCAGTAGATTTATTGTGATAACCTATGACAATTAAGTAAACTTTAATTTACGTAAAACCCAGTAATAGAATCTCTTATTTCCATTATTTAATTCCTTTTCCGCCATCAAAACCCGGAAAACTTGCTAATGAATAGCATGATTAGGTGGTAAAGACCCTTAAAATAGTCAGGATTTGTATTTTTGTAATCTAAGGTAAAAACTATGCCCCGTCGTCAAGACCTCAAAAAAATTCTCCTGTTAGGTTCAGGTCCAATTGTGATTGGCCAAGCCTGTGAATTTGACTACTCTGGAACTCAAGCCTGTAAAGCCTTACGAGAAGAAGGCTATGAAGTGGTGTTGGTAAACTCCAACCCAGCTACAATTATGACCGACCCGGAAACAGCCGACCGCACCTATATTGAACCGCTGACACCGGAAATAGTTGAAAAAGTTATCGCCAAAGAACGTCCAGATGCCTTATTGCCAACAATGGGAGGACAAACCGCTCTTAATTTGGCTGTGGCTTTGGCGAAAAATGGCGTTTTAGAGAAATACAACGTTGAGTTAATTGGTGCGAAATTACCAGCAATTGAAAAAGCCGAAGACAGAAAACTGTTTAATGAAGCCATGGCTAAGATTGGGGTTGCAGTATGTCCCAGTGGTACAGCCTCAACTTTAGAAGAATCAAAAGCGATCGCTCACCAAATTGGTACATATCCCTTAATTATCCGCCCAGCCTTTACAATGGGGGGGACTGGTGGGGGTATCGCCTATAATCAAGAAGAATTTGAAGAAATGGCGCAAGTAGGGATTGACGCTAGTCCCGTTTCTCAAATTCTCATTGACCAATCTTTACTGGGTTGGAAAGAGTATGAATTAGAAGTCATGCGAGATTTAGCCGATAACGTCGTGATTATCTGTTCTATCGAAAATCTCGACCCTATGGGGATTCATACAGGGGATTCTATCACCGTCGCCCCCGCCCAAACCCTAACTGATAAAGAATATCAACGGTTACGGGATATGGCGATTAAAATCATTCGGGAAATTGGTGTTGAAACCGGCGGTTCTAATATCCAGTTTGCCGTAAATCCCGTTAATGGTGACGTGGTGGTAATTGAAATGAACCCCCGTGTCTCCCGCAGTTCGGCTTTATCTTCCAAAGCCACAGGTTTTCCCATTGCCAAAATCGCGGCTAAGTTAGCTGTGGGTTACACTTTGAATGAACTGCAAAACGATATCACTAAAAAAACCCCCGCTTCCTTTGAACCGACAATTGATTATGTTGTCACCAAAATTCCTCGGTTTGCGTTTGAAAAATTCCCTGGTTCAGAAGCAGTTTTAACTACACAAATGAAGTCTGTAGGGGAAGCAATGGCTATTGGCCGGACATTTAACGAATCCTTCCAAAAAGCCTTACGTTCTCTAGAAACCGGTCGCGCTGGTTGGGGTTGTGATAAAGCCGAAAAATTGCCTAGTGGTGAACAAATTCGCGCCCAGTTGCGGACACCAAACCCAGAACGCATCTTTTCTGTGCGTCATGCTATGCAGCTAGGAATGACTAATGAGGAAATCTATGAACTGACGGCTATTGACCCTTGGTTTTTAGATAAATTACAAGAACTGCTAGAAATAGAAAAATTTCTCAAACGCACGCCATTAAAGCAGTTGACAAAACAGCAAATGTATGATGTCAAGCGGAATGGTTTTAGCGATCGCCAAATAGCTTATGCTACAAAAACCAAAGAAGACGAAGTTCGCACCTATCGCAAACAGCTAGAAGTTATCCCTGTTTATAAAACTGTTGATACCTGTGCGGCGGAATTTGAAGCCCTCACCCCATATTACTATTCTACCTACGAAGAAGAAACAGAAGTATTACCGACAGATAAACCCAAGGTGATGATTTTGGGTGGTGGTCCTAACCGCATTGGCCAAGGAATTGAGTTTGATTATTGTTGTTGTCATGCTGCGTATTCTCTACATGATGCTGGGTATGAAACAATTATGGTAAATTCTAACCCAGAAACAGTTTCTACAGATTACGATACCAGCGATCGCCTGTATTTTGAACCATTAACTAAAGAAGACGTTCTCAATATCATCGAAGCTGAAAACCCCGTCGGAATTATCGTCCAATTCGGTGGACAAACACCATTAAAATTAGCCGTTCCCCTGCAAGAGTATTTACAAAAGTCTAACAGTATTACCAAGATTTGGGGAACATCACCTGATTCTATAGATATGGCGGAAAACCGAGAACGGTTTGAAAAGATTCTCCAAGAATTAAATATCGCTCAACCGCCTAATGGTATGGCGAGAAGTTACGAAGATGCGTTAATAGTCGCTAAACGGATTGGTTATCCTGTGGTGGTGCGTCCTAGTTATGTATTGGGGGGAAGGGCGATGGAAATCGTCTATTCTGATACTGAATTAGAACGCTACATGACCTTTGCAGTCCAGGTAGAACCAGATCACCCCATTTTAATTGATAAGTTCTTAGAAAACGCCATTGAAGTGGATGTAGATGCGATCGCCGATCATACTGGTAATGTTGTCATCGGTGGCATCATGGAACATATTGAACAAGCGGGTATTCACTCCGGTGATTCAGCTTGTACCTTACCTTCCATTTCTCTATCTCCAGCAGTCCTCAACCAAATTCGCTTATGGACAGTCCAACTAGCACAAGCTCTATCTGTAGTCGGGTTAATGAATATTCAGTTTGCCGTAGTTGGTGCAAACGGTTACTCTCCCCAAGTGTATATTTTGGAAGCGAACCCCAGAGCATCACGGACAGTTCCCTTTGTATCTAAAGCCACAGGCGTACAATTAGCCAAACTGGCATCCTTAATTATGTCAGGGAAAACTTTAGAGGAACTAAACTTTACAAAAGAAGTCATTCCTTCTCATATTGCTGTGAAAGAAGCCGTTTTACCTTTTAGTAAGTTCCCCGGTACAGATACCATTTTGGGTCCTGAAATGCGCTCCACAGGCGAAGTTATGGGCATTGACAGCGATTTTGGCCGCGCCTTTGCTAAAGCAGAATTAGGAGCTGGGGAAATGTTACCTCTTCAGGGGACTGTATTTGTATCCATGAGTGATAGAGACAAACCTCTAGCGGCAGATGTAGTTAAGGAGTTTATTAAGTTAGGCTTTACAATTATGGCTACTCAAGGTACACGCCAAGTCCTTCAGGAACAAGGGTTAGAAGTGAAATCAGTCCTGAAACTCCATGAAGGTCGTCCCCATGTCCTTGATGCCATTAAAAATGGAAACATTCAACTGATCATCAATACACCTTCTGGAGAAGAAGCTCATGCCGATTCTAAGTTAATTCGCCGCACCGCTTTGGGTTACAAAATCCCCATCATTACCACTATTGCAGGTGCTAGAGCCACAGCCGCAGCTATCCGTTCTATGCAAAATACGACTTTGGATGTCAAGGTAATCCAAGAATACTGTCCAATGAGTTAATAATTGTCAGTGGTCAGTGGTCAGTGGTCAGTGGTCAGTTGTTCGTTGTCAGTTGTTTTCCCTTCCCAATGACCAATCACCAATCACCACTGACCATTCCCTAAAACATTAAGCAATTATTACAAGAGAATCATTATGGTTATCATTGAGATATTTTAACAAATATGAGGAAGCTATTTCTTGACTCAAGAATTTAGCTCCACCCCTGTAAATATATGATGTTCAGTAATTGTAGAGGATGGAGTGATATTGATCCGCTCGTAAAGTGCGGGTTTCTCGGTAGTCAAATTTTTCTCATAAATGTTACAATTATTAATATTCCTAGAAAACACAAAAAATGTTTGACTTGCTACCTTGTATCTAACTATAGATACTTGTGAAAACAAGGAGATAGCTGTAACCTTTAGCAGTGAAGTACCTAATTTACCAAAATATGAGCAAATGGAGTTGATCGGGTGCTGAAGTTGCAAACCATAAAATGGGTTATCAACCCAATTAGGTAGCACTACCCTTAAACATTATTCCGTTAACGACCCTATCAGCACACCTTACACGATAGTGTAGCCCACCATTACCAAAGAGTAGCGACATGAAGACCGCTCAATCAGCCACCGACCTCGTGCGGACTTACCTGCGTGAGATTGGCCGTGTGCCACTCCTCACTCACGAAGAAGAGATTTTTTATGGTAAACAGGTGCAACGATCTACTGCCTTGCATGAGATCCGTGAAGGTCTTGCTACCCAGTTAGGTCATGAACCAAGTTTAGAAGAATGGGCAGCAGCATCTGATTTAGAAGTATTAGAATTAAATGAGGCGATCGCCGTTGGTGAAATAGCGAAGCGGAAAATGGTAGAAGCCAATCTCCGCTTAGTCGTTTCTGTTGCCAAAAAGTACATTAAGCGCAATGTTGATTTACTTGACTTGATTCAAGAAGGCAGCATTGGAATGCAACGGGGTGTAGAAAAATTTGACCCGACCAAAGGCTATAGATTTTCTACTTATGCTTATTGGTGGATACGTCAAGCCATTACCCGTGCGATCGCCGAAAAAGCCCGGACTATTCGCTTGCCTATTCATATTACCGAAAAACTCAACAAAATTAAAAAAGCCCAGCGTCAACTCTCTCAAGGACTAGGACGTGCGCCCACTGTAGCTGAATTATCCCAAGAATTAGACCTAACACCTAAACAGGTGCGCGAGTACCTAGAAAAAGCCCGTCTGCCATTATCTCTAGATTTGCGTCTAGGAGATAATTATGACACGGAACTGGGGGAAATGCTAGAAGACACAGGAGCAACACCGGAAGATTTTGTCATGCAAACTTCCCTCTCTTATGACTTAGAGCGAATGATGTCGGAACTCACTCCCCAACAGAAAGAAGTAATTACCCTCCGTTTTGGCTTAACTGATGGACAATCTTTAACTTTGGCTAAAATTGGTGAAATCCTGAATATTAGCCGAGAAAGAGTCCGACAAATTGAACGGGAAGCTCTCAACAAACTTCGCAAATCTAAAGCCACTATGAATGAGTATCTTGCAAGTTAGTCAGTTGTTATTAGTTGTTTTCGGCGTTATGGGTGGGGAAACTCCACCCTTACTCACTAATAGGTGAAAAACACCACCATTTCGGGTACGGTTAAACCGACTCTCTCGAAAGGAATAAACTGTTAGATTAGTGGACATGAATATATAATAGTCACCTAAATCGAATAGACAATAACTATCAGTTATTCCAGTCACAAACACTATCGTTAGTAGTGGCACTATAGGAGGTCAAACGTGAGTAACCAATCCAACCGAGTATCGGAATTTTTTAATAGTGATTCGGAAACCAGTAATTTATTATGGCAATACGTTAAATCATTAAGTCCAGATACAGTTACCCAATTATCTAAACCTACTTCTACTGAAGTGTTGCAGGTAATGGAACGCAATATTATCGGACTTTTAGGAAATTTACCTTCAGAACAGTTTGGTATTACTATTTCCACTAGCAGAGAAAGCTTAGGTCGCTTATTGGCATCAGCTATGATTAGTGGGTACTTTCTGCGGAATGCAGAACAAAGAATGGGTTTTGATATGGTTTTACAAGGAACAGAAGCTAATAATAGCGAAGTTGAATAAGATTATTTTTGGAAAATTCTCAAAATCAAATATTAACTCGGTAGAGATATAATCAGTCTACCGAGTTTTTTTGTTATTTATTGGTAATGATATGAAAGAAAGCAGTTTTTCTATTCCTCATAAAATTATTGGTGTCGCTGTTATTTGGAATGACCAAAAACAGATTTTAATTGATCGTCGGCTTCCTACAGGTGCAATGGGCGGTTTATGGGAATTTCCGGGGGGTAAAATTGAAGTTGGTGAAACTATTCAAGAATGTATTAAACGAGAAATTTCTGAAGAGTTGGGAATAGAAATTATAGTTGGAGAACATCTCATTACTATTGATCACACCTATACTCATTTGCGGGTGACTTTGACTGTACATCATTCTCAACATTTAGCAGGTGTTCCCCAAGCCATAGAATGTGATGAAATTCGCTGGGTGAGTTTAGATGAATTGGATAATTTTACTTTTCCAGAAGCCAATGGGGAAATTATCGCAGCTTTAAGAAATAGTTCAAACAAGATCACCTAATGTTTCATCAACTTTTCCTTCCCATAATAAACTTTCCGCCTGCTTTAATCTTAATAGGACTTACGCAAATAGCTCTGAAACCTTCTTTTCTTCGTGTCCTTCGTTCCTTCGTGGTTCGTTCTTTCGTGACTTGTGCGTAAGTCCTGCTTAATAGTGAACTTCCTAATATAGTAGTTGAAAGAGCGATTGCTCACAATTCATTTATATTGCTATATTTATTCAAAGTATGGAGTTAAGCGGAATCGAACCGCTGACCTCTTCAATGCCATTGAAGCGCTCTACCAATTGAGCTATAACCCCAAAAAATCTTAACTTTGTTATTATAACACATATCATAGGAGTTAAGTCAAGAGGTTTGTGAAAATAAATCTCTGATTTTTTTTGATTCAGGGTTAAAGTCCAACCGGGAAGGAAAGAAGCTGGTTTATTTACCGATACAGAACCTACTAAAAATTCGATCTAATACTGATTCTGTGACTTCTTCACCAGTGATTTCTCCTAATGCTTGAATTGCCCCTCGTAAATCAATTGTCCAAAAATCTAAAGGTAATTTATCTATAATTGTGACTTGCACTTGTTCCAAAGATATTTTAGCTTTTGTTAATGCTGCTGCTTGCCTTTGATTAATTGCTAAATCTATATCAGCGGCTTGGACTTTTCCACCTTGGACTATTTCTAAAATCGCTGTTTCTAAACTATCAATTCCTTGATTTATGGCTGCGGCTGTGAATATTTGAGATTTTAGATTGGGGATTTTTGATTGTAGAGTTTCTTTTTCTGCTGTTGAAATGAGATCAATTTTATTAATAACTAAAATTAGCGGACGGTGTTTGACTTGGGCATAAATTTCTTGATCTGCTGGAGTCCAACCTGCGGCAGCATCAATAGTAAATAATACCAAATCAGCAGCACTAGCAGCACGATGCGATCGCTCTACACCAATCTTTTCTACCTGATCAACTGTTTCCCGAATCCCGGCTGTATCTAGTACCTGTACAGGAATTCCCCCCACAACTAACTGAGATTCTACCACATCGCGGGTTGTTCCTGGTAGGTCCGTAACAATGGCGCGATCGCTCTGACTCCAAGCATTTAATAAACTAGATTTTCCGACATTTGGCCTGCCAACTATCGCTACTTTTAAGCCAGTTCTTAATAATTCACCTTTGTCTTTTGTTGCTAATAATTTGCTAATTTCCGCAGTCACTTGATCAATTTCGGTAATAATTCTTTGCTCATCTAAAGGTGGTAAATCTTCCTCAAAATCAATTCTGGCTTCAATTTCTGCCAAAATATCCAAACAATTAGCGCGTAATTTGCGGATAGGATGAGCTAATTTACCTTGCAACCCAGCTAAAGCAGTTTGAGCGGCTTGAGGTGATTTTGCTCCCACCAAATCTGCTATACTTTCCGCTTGGGTTAAATCTACTCTGCCATTTAAAAACGCTCTTAATGTAAATTCTCCCGGTTGGGCTAATCTTGCGCCATTTTCTAAACATAGTTGCAATACTTGTTGTACTGCCATAATCCCCCCATGGCAATGGAACTCTACCACATCTTCACGGGTAAAAGAACGGGGTGTTTTCATAATCATTAACAAAGCTTCGTCAATAATTTGCTTTGTTTGGGGTTGGCGAATATAACCATAGAGAATACGGTGACTTTCCCAAACTTGTCGCCCTGGGGCATAAAATAGAGTTTGAGCGATCGCCATGGCATGATCACCAGAAACCCGTACAATACCTACACTACCTTGTTGAGGGACAACAGCAGTAGCGATCGCCGCAATAGTTCCAGTATTAGCCAACAGTTCAGACATGAGCGGTTTTGCAAAAATTCAGGATTAGGGAACAAGAAAAATTCTCAACCCCTACAGTACAATAGTTCAAGAATAGCGATCAGTTAATAATTCATCACTAATAATAGTGAAATTCATTTACAAGATAAAACACCTGAATATAGATAGGGAATTGACTATGGAACAAAAAATAAACTGTGCTGAAGCCTGTGTAAATGGATGCGTTTTAGGGGATAAATGTCCCAATATTGAATTTAGAGAAGCAACCTCTAAGTTTATCGAAGAAACTTCCCTAGATAAAATGCTAGAAATGGCTGAAGAAAGATTGCGGAAAAAAATGACAGAACCCCCAAAATGGGTATTTCCCGAAGATCCTTAATTACACGAAATTAGGATGAACAGGTTGATGCTATGCTAACATATCCAGCAAAACATCACCTTTAAATAATACCCGCTCAACTAATTTTAATTTTTTTGAATTCCATAGCAGAAACGACCAACTAACCAATTATTATCCTCACTATTTTGTGATTGTTCAGCTTTCATGGTTTCTGTTCTGTTTTTCAGTGCCATGAAAAATTCTTCCAAATTATGCGTTTTTGAACCATCTTGTTCATTAGCTTTAGTTTGCCAATCCCATTCTTTCCACCAACTAGGAACTTCTAAAGTCTGACTGAGAATATCAAACTGTAATTTATAAATACCAGGTTCAGGAAATTTATTCGGTTGGATAATGGCTGAAAAATTTAACTTATTTTCTTGAGGAATAATTTGCCAATCTTGCAATTTCATAGCACTACTAATTTCTGAATTTGCATCCACAACTATAAACTTTTTAGCAAATTTATCAAATTTCTCGATTTTAACTTTTGCGTTAAGAGAATTAGTATCTACAAATAAACTATATTGTGATGGTGAAAAAGGCACACTATAATTAATCGTTAAATTTTCCTGTTGACGTGAATCTATTTGCAATATTTCATAATTGCCTTTACTAAGAGCAACTCCATCTTTAACTAAAGAAAGAGGTCTCGTAATACCTTTAGGTATAGATATTGGCGGCGTTCCTAAACTGGATATTTGATCAACAATATGATCAGGATGAAAAATCATTAACTTACTATTAGCTAATAATTGATTAGCATCATATTTTTGCAATTGCTCAAAATAATGTTTAATATCTTGATGAGGTCCGATGAATAACACATAGAACGGACGAAATTTATCTGCTTGCTTACCTGAATTATAGGCAAAAGTTTTAATACTATTAGCTTCCTGAATATAAACCTTATCATTAAATTCACTTTTAACTGCCCAAACACCCACAGCATAATCTTTTTTTTGGGAATTAAAATAAGTATCTTGAATTCTTTTATTTAATTTGGTAACATCACCACTATTTTGTTCCAAATCTGTAATAATAACCGTCATTTTCTGCTGATCTTTTTCAGCCGGAACAATAGCCGCATCTATGGGACTAGACACAGCCTTAAATTTAGCATTACTACCATCATAAAAAACTGGACTACCTCCATAACTATAATAATCACTACCTGTTATTTTCTGAATTGGAGTACCAATCCGATAATATTCAACTGGCAGTTTACCTGTTAATTCAAATACATTTCTCAGAGATTTTAAAGCTTTGATATAATTTGTTTCTCCATTTTTTACATATCCTAACATTGAACCACTACCATCTACATAAATAGCCACATTGAGATTATCTGATTTATTAGCAGTTTGACTATTAGTAGAATTAACATTAGGAATTTCACATTTTAATTCTTCTTTTGTATTACAAGCTGTCAGCAAAAACGCCATAAATACTAAAATTACCCATCTAGAACCCATCATTTTATTATTTCTCCGCTAATACTTTTTTGTTGATATGTGTACTATTACTAATAAATATTAAGTAATTTTACGGTATTTTTTATTGCCATAATAGCATCAATATGAGACTATATCAAAGAATACTTGTGCTACGTTTAAACTAGACTGCACTGTTCTAAAAAACTACAAGTCGTAAGGAGGACTAATGAAACCGTGGGAAATCATCAGAATTATCGTTTTTAGCGTCATTGGGGCTGCAATCATGTTTTTAGGGCAGCGGTTAATATATGAAAATCAAATCATCCCCATTCAAAAAGTCCCCCTTGATACCTGGCTCGGCACTGACTATACCACAGCCTCACTGATTATGTTCGCTGTTTGTATGTTCTCAACAATTCTTTGGTGCGTATTAGGCGCAACCAGTAAGTCTACTGGCAGCAGTATAGGCCAATGGATGTTAATTTGGTGGTTGTTAGGACTATTCCCCATAGCCACTATAGGCTTTACCGTCTTTTATATTAACCGCAGTGATGAAGCCCAGTTTTCTTTAATGGGATTTTTCCTTTTAGATACTATCTGGCTGTATTGGTTAAGTACAGTTACCAGTTCTCCTGAAGCAATCAAATATATTCCGCCAGGAGCTTTTTTTATACGTCATAAACTGATGGGAGATTAAGAAATGTCAATTTATGTAATTGGAATTGGTGGAACTGGTGCTAAGTGCATTGAAGCTATTATCCAACTAGCATCCATAGGACTTTTTAGCGAAGAAACCCTGCATTTATTATTTGTAGATGCTGATGAAACAAATGGCAATTTAAGTAGAGCTTTAACAAGTTTAGATACCTATCAAAAATGCTATAAATTAGGTTTGCATGATAAAAATTCTTGGATGCAAACAAAAATTGAATCCTTCTCTCTATGGTCGCCTTTTGCTAATAATAGTATCAATAAAAATCTTGGTTCTTTCTTTGAATACAACATTTTGAAAGATGAAGAACCAGCATTAGGAAATTTATTTGATGTTTTATATACTTCAGAAGAAAGAGATGCTAACTTAGATGTAGGTTTTCGTGGTAGACCTGCCATTGGTGCGGCTGTAATGAGTCAGGTAAAACTAGATGCTTTAGACTCTGACTCTTGGGGTATACTAGTGAGCCAAATTCAAAAAGATACTGGTGGAGGAAAACGACCTAAAGTATTTTTATGTGGATCAATATTTGGTGGAACAGGTGCTTCAGGATTACCAACAATTGGTAGATTAATTCATAATAAATTAGAAACTTTGAGAATTAGAGATAAAGTTGATTTAGGTTGCTTATTTATGTTACCTTATTTCGGCTTTAACCCTACAATGGGGGAAAATGTAGAAACAGTCTATGCTCGTTCTGAACAGTTTTTATTGAATACAGAAGCCGCATTGCGTTATTATGGTGGTCAAGCGCAAGAGAGCTTTGATACAGTATATTTGCTAGGAAATCAGCAATTATCACCAGTTAAAAAATTTAGTGTGGGCAAAAATACCCAACGTAATGATCCCCATTTTATTGAATTATATGCCGCATTAGCTGCAAGACAATTTTTACTCAAAACACCTCCTGGAGAAAAAACAGTGGTGTTGATGAATCGAGAAAACTTAAAAACATTAATTTGGAAAGATATTCCTGATCAAAAAGAAGTTAATGCAGAGTTTGTAAATGCAACTCGGTTTGCTTTTGTTTGGTTATCGCATATTGCCCCAGCATTAGCAGAAGCAAAAAGAATTGGTGTGAAGGAGTTTCAAAAAAGTCCCCAGGGATTTTGGTTTGTTAAATTCTTTCCTAACCGCGCTGTTTTTGGCAATAATTCCAAGCAAGAAATAGATTTTAATGATCCAGAGCAACAGAATGCCATAGAAACAATTACTATTTGGTGTCAAGATTATTTACGTTGGCTTTCACAAATTCATCAATGTGTTGGTGAAACAATTCAATTATTTAATGTTAATCATTTTAGTAATAGTAACCTGAATCATCAAAATTTATCAGATTTGATTGCTGGACTAGGTGACAGCCGAGATCAAAATCAAAAATCTAGAGACACAGTTCAAGAACTCAAAAAACGCTTGAATCCTGAAGCTGTGAGTTTACCAAAGCAAGGGATACTTGGACTTGCTAAAGCTTTATATCTTGTTTGTCGCTTATAGGAGGAAAATTAAACATGACAAGTTTATTATTGCCAAAACTCAAAGATGATTGTGATGTTAAATCAGGTAATTCTGGTAGTTGGAATTCTCAAGGAATAACTACTTTTAATCAAGTTGCTTCTAGTTTAGATTACAAAGCACCCGGCGAAGTAAAAAGCGTTAGTTCAGTTCCGACAGTGTGGGCGCGTCCTTTGTCAGTGGAAATGGCATTACATAATGATGCCTATCCCATTCGGGAACAAATGATTATTCAATGGCAAGGAATGTT
This sequence comes from Anabaena sp. UHCC 0204, assembly GCF_009711975.1. Lineage (GTDB taxonomy): Bacteria > Cyanobacteriota > Cyanobacteriia > Cyanobacteriales > Nostocaceae > Dolichospermum. The sequence continues at coordinate 36,565 of NZ_VIKW01000020.1, read as the reverse complement.
AGCAGCTTTAGCACTAGCAGAAGTCCGCAATTTCCCTATTAAAGCCCAACTTTTAGAACTGGGAACAAAAAAAGACGCTCATGTTTTTGCCCGTTCTCTTTATGAACTTTTACCTGATCCAGGTAACACCCTTTTCACATTCAATAATAATAAACATCCTTGGGAAGACCTCTATATATTTACTTGGAATAATCAACCTGTAGGTATGACTTCTCCTAGTACATTGGTTGTATCTTCAGAACAAGGAAATTGGGAAGGTTTACCTTGGTGGAATGCCAATACATTACAGTTACAATCTCCCCATAATTATCTTAATGATACCGAAAAATCTCAACTGGCATTTTGGTTAAATAACCTCAGCCGAGAAATTAGAAGATATAACGGTGATAGTAAAGCTATTGACAGAATTGTTGGTTTATTGAATGGCTTTATTAATAGTTTAGGTGTGACATCTACAGCTAATTTTCAATTTAGTGAGAATCCTGCCTATTTTGAAGTAGAAATCAATCGAGGGGCTTTAACTGCTCTTAATTTGCCTGTTAAGGTTGAATCGAGAGAATCTAATGTGAGGATTGTTCCTAGTTTAAGTAAACAAAATGTTCCCCCATTACTAATAATTGATCCAAATATTGCCACTGCTTGGAATGAACCACCGCAGAACATTTGTGTTTATGAAGGTAAAAATTTAGCAGCTTTTCGGACTGAAGATATAGAAACATGGAATAAGAGCAGAAAAGTAATTTGTCTGGAATCGAAAGATTTATTTTTACCCGATTTGAAATTTATTGATCAAGAGGGAATTTTACCAGGCGCTTTACTTCCTGAAGGTACGCAATCCTTAGTATTCAAAAATAGGAATATTACTCCTTTAATTCCTCTAAATCCGATTTTGTTGAACTACTTTACCCCAGAAGATTTAACTAAAAAAGTTAAACTACAACTGGTTAATAATGGTGCTGGAGGGTCACAAGTTCGGTTAACTTTAACTTTACCTCTTTATGGTGTTAAAGGTGGTAAAGCGCCGCAAAATTTCTTTTTAGTTAAAGATTATCCTTTATTAGAAGAAAATATCATTTATGAAGTGCCTGTTTTAGAAATATGGCCGAATTTTAAAGCTGAAGGTTGGCAAGAATATTACGGCTTTTACTATGATGCTGAATATGGGGAAGAAACATTTCAAATCAGTTTCCCCACAGCTAAAAATACTCATACCTTTAAAGAAGGACAAGGTGCTTATCAGGTAGTTCGCTTAGAAGAATTTCCAGCTTTAATTGAGTGTAAAGATATTTATACAAACACTATTGGTTTAATTCTGCTACCTAGTCCTGAAGAAATAAGATTAACCGGAGAGTGGGTAGTTGGTATTGATTTTGGTACTTCATTTACTAATGTTTATGTTAATAAAAATGACCGATTGATAGAACGTCTCAGTCTAGAAAATCTACACTGCAAAGTAACAGATGTTTCTATTGATACGCGATTTCCAGTTTTGTTTGAATTCTTTATTCCCGAAAGTTTTATTCCCATTGATAAACCTTTTCCCATGTCTACAGTATTAACAAATCGAGGAGCAACTAAGTCCAAAGATGATCAAATAAATCCTATTTTCGATGGTCGTCTTTATGTTCCTAATCTCCAAAGATTTGCTCCTCAAGAAACATGGATTAAAACTAACTTAAAATGGTCAACTAACAATCCTACAGATAATCAACTTTTTCTAAAACATCTAGCACTACATATTGCAGCGATCGCTGCTAAAAATGGTGTATCAACTATTCAATGGTCTTTATCATTCCCTTCAGCATTTTCTCCTAAGGAACAACAAAATTACGCCATAAATTGGCAAAGATTAACTAAAGAATTAGCATCAAAAACAGGAATCATACACAATAGTCCAGCTAAGGATGATCCTACCTATTTCCGCACTGAAAGTTTAGCAGTTGCTCAGTATTTTGCAGAGCAGGAGGGATATGATCTCGTCAGCACTACTTGTATAGATATGGGTGGTGGAACATCAGATATTTCTATTTGGCAAGATGATCAATTACTGCATCAATGTTCAGTTTTATTAGCAGGTAGTCATCTTTTTTCTCAATTTATAGAGATGAATCCTAATTTCCTGAAAAAATTAGATCCTAACATTAATGATACGAAGGATTGGACAAAACTTAAAGGTCCCGCTTTCAACGCCAAACTCGATGTTTGGATGCGTCTTGAAGCTGGAAATTGGTTAGAGACAAAACGAGATAGATTTGAGGAAGATAAAGATTTTCAAGGGCTAATTCGTTTGATGGCAATTGGCATATCTGGCTTGTATTTCTATGTAGGCCAAATCCTCTCGGTTCTGCACAAAGAGGATAAATATTCTCAAAATCAAATTACTCCCGTGTATATCGGTGGAAATGCTTCTCGTCTGTTACATTGGCTGGCAGAAGGGGGTGAATTTGACCGTAATTCAGAAATTAATAGTTTACTCAGTCACATGATGAGTATTGCTTCTGGTTTTCCTGATACAGAAGAACTCACCCGTCTTAGTCAAAACCCCAAAGATGAAGCCGCTTGTGGATTGGTTTTAAAAGATCGAAAACTACAAGGATTAGGAAAAAAAGAAAAAGATCCTGTCATCGCTGGAGAAGATTGTAAAATCAGTGGAGAAAATTTTGGTTGGCAAGAACGTTTAGAGTTTAAAGGCAAAAGTATTAGTAAATATGAAATTCCTGAATTAACTCAGTTGAAGTTATTTCTAAATGCTTTCCATGCTAGTTTAGATGAGTTAGGAATTGATGGTATCAAACCTTTAGATGGTTATGAATTAAAAGAATATCCAGATGATCCTGACCCAGATTATAATGAAAAGCTATGGCGGGCTACAGAACGAGAACTCAGAAATTCTTTAAATGCCATTAAAGGCAATATTGAAGATATCCGAGAAGAACCACCTTTTATCATTGGCTTAAAGGCATTACTCAGAGTTTTAGGTAAAGAGTGGGCAGGAAAATAAGATATTTTTTGAACTTTGCCCTGATTACTTGGTTACTAAAAATAGGCGATTTAAATCGCTTATTTTATCTCATACATTAGTTCTAGAATGAAAACTTTGAAGGTTAATGATGACACAATCAAAATGTCCAGTATGTGGTCACGAATATATTGAGGGTTCAGTTGAATTCTGCTCAAAATGTCATTGGTTATTGACTCCTTACTCAGAAGATTTAGTAGAACATCCAGAAGTCCAAAAAATAGAAAAACAACGATTACAATCATACCAACAACTTTGGGATGATTATAAACGTGCATATCGTAGATATTCCGAAGTTAAACAGCAGTTAGACGCAATTAATCATAAAAATCAATCTGTACCAAATTATTCATCATTAGAAAAATATTTGCAGGTATTACCGGATATACTTTCTAACATTGAGCAAATTAATGAGAAATTAACTTCTAAGGATTCTTACCCTGTTTACGAATCAATCCAAGGAAATATACAAGATCAAAGTGATACAGCGTTAGAAGATGCAGTTAATCCAATAAATAATATCGTAACAGATGAAGAAATTAGCAGTATAAATGATAATCAAGAATTTACTGATTTGTTAGAAAATTATAAACAAAACCAATTAGATTATACAGACAAAATCGAAGTTTCAGAAACAGAAGTCAGTAAATCACAGCGTTGGACGGGTAGTCAAGCACCAGCAGTTTTCGAGCGCAATGCTAGAGGTAGAGGAGAATATTGGATTATTGATAATAAATATTTAGTACCTAAACCTAAACACAAAATCAATGAAAATAGTTATAAAACTACTTTAGTAACATTATTTGACTGTCGAAACTATGATAAAAACTCAACAGACAATATTACATTAATCAAACCTGCTAAAGTATCTGTAATCAATAGCGAAGAAAAATGGCGGTTAGAAGCAAAAGGAATTATAGAGTTTTCATGATTATTAGAGGTTTAAAAATATGAAAAATAAAATTTACCGCTTGATTCCAGTTTTTATATTGTCGTTTAACTTACTCCTGGGATATTCTGCTGTAGGTAGTAATAATATTGCCCAAAATAGTAATTTTCAAAAAAACAACAATCAGAAATCAATTAATAAATATCCCAAGATTAGTCAATTAGTCAAAGAATTAAAAGAGTCAATTACGTCTTTTAATAACGAAGTAAAATTAGTCGTCAAGACGAGTAAAAACCGTAACGAAGTTACTTCTAAAAATATTCAAGAAAAAATAACTTCCCTCCAAAAAGAACTGAATTTATTAATTCAAGATTTATCAATATCGAACAATAATCAAATAGTTACTACAGTTGAAAATATAGTTTTAATAATCACTGAGATTAATGAAATCATTACCCCCCTAGAAAAAGGATTAACAGAAAATGGAGTAAGTCAAGTACAAAAAGATTTAGGATTTTTTAGCAGAAGAAAAATAGCTGATACATTTTATGGTAATTTGGGAGTAACAACGCAGGAAGAAATAGAACTATTTACTACTAAGAAAATTCAAGAATTAGACAAACAAATTTTATCTCTTCAGCAACTTATTAATCAGCAACCTTTCATTGAGAAAACTTCTCAAATTGTCAATAGTAATCAAGTAAATAATTCCAACTCAGAATTAGAAATTAGAGAACTTAAAAATCACCTAAATAGATTAAGTCTAACTACTACTATTGGGGGATTTATTTTATTGATTGCATTAATATTTTGTATTTACAGAATTATCACTCTTGTTGAAGAGCAACGTAAAATTATTGCTTTGGCTAAAAATAATAAAAAAAATGTTGATATTGATAATTTTCAAATAGAAATGAATGAAATTTATAAAAACTTGAAGCTTTTTGATGAAAGGTTAAAGCAACTAGAAAAAAGTAATCAAAATCATAACTTACAAAATTATTCATCTCCACCTCATCATATCCCGAACATACAACCTAACAAAGATGTAGTTTATTCACCAAAATCAGTAATTATTCCTGCATCTTCATCAGTTAATATATCCAATTCAAATAATCAATTAGTATCAACATATAATATCAATTCTCGTTCCCTATCTCATCAAGCAATAACTGTTTCTGAAAGTGAGTATACAGCAGAACAACGTCATCTTGGACGTGATGTTGCACCTATTCTAGAATCTAATAATCGAGGTAATTATTGGATTATTAAAGAAGGTAATCAAGAGTATATTGTTCCTAAAGGTAGTATAAAAATCAATGAACATAACTATCGGACAATTTCTACCTTTTTTGAATGCTTAGGATATAGTCAAAATTCACAAAATAATTTTACTCTAGTTAAACCAGCAAAAGTAGCTTCAATTGGAGAAAAGTGGCAATTAATAGAAATTGGTCAACTGCAATTTTAAGTTGAAAATTAAATAAAATGCAAAATGATAGTAGTAACAAAGTAGATTATTCAGAATGGGAATGCTTAATTTTATATAACTATATTCCCAGATTAATTGAAAAATATGCAATATTAGTAAACATATCTGCCCACTATTATACCAGTGGTAATCAAGAAATATCACTTACAGAAAATCCCAAAGGAGACTATTGGATAATTGCCAGTGATAATAATATTTATTGGTTATTTCCCAATACTAAATTAAAAAGTAGAATTAATACTCCTAAAAAAGAGGTCTTAAACAAACTTTTTGAATTTTATAATTACGAAAATTCGGATTCCCGTGAAGTTATTCTCAAAAAACCTGCTCAAGTATCTCCTTCTAGCAGTGGAGAAGGGTGGATTTTAGATAAACAGGGAATTATTGATTTTAATAATTCATCTTTTTTAGAAATTATAAATGCTAATAATAAAAGTTCAGAAAACATACCTACATTAAAAGTGAATCAAAACAATGAACAGCAAAATTTAATTACACAGGTGTCACGAGAAGAATTTAATGAGTATATACTTGAATCTCAAAAAGAGATTATTCAATTAAAATCTCAAGTTCAACAATTAATAGAAATTCAACAAAGATTGCAAGGAGAAATAGAAAGAATTAATGAAAATTATGGTAGTTTAGAAACTAAATTAGAAAATAATTTTCCCAATCATCAGATAGCTACTCTTCCCGAAAAAACAACGTCTCAACAAGAAAAGTTAATAAATACATCCAGTAGTGTAAATTTAAATGCTCAAGAATTGCGAATTGTAGAAGCTTATAATTCTAATCCTGTTATTATTTCCCAACAAGCAAAGCAAGTTGCAGAAACAAATACCAGCATTGAAAAGCGTATTCAAGGTAATATTGAAGCTATAGTTTTAGAAAAGCAAGCACAAGGTTACTACTGGTTAATTGGTAGGGAACAATTATATGTTATGCCTAGAAAACATCTAAATATAAATCGTGCAACGGTAGAAAGTATTAGAATTTTATTTGAATGTAAAGGAAGTAAAGCAACAAGTAAGTTTAAATTACTCAAACCTGCTAAGGTAGTTATGATAGGTAATTCACAAACTTGGCAACTAACTGAACGGGGAATTATTGAATTTGAATAGAGTCATATAAAATTATTGATAAAAATTCTAGCTAAGGATTGGAATAGGAAATGACTAACTTTGATAATCTTTTTCGTAAAGTTGAAGAATTAAAACAACTGTGCTATCAACATTTTGCACCGAGAATAACTAATATAGAAAATTATTTATCCACGCTAACTGATAGAATTCAAGATGGTTCAGTCATTGTCACTGGTAATTTACAAACAGAACAAATCACATCTCTGAATATATCTGAATCTGAATTAGTACAAGTTTATAATGATGTTCCCAAGGTTTTATTGAGAAATTCGATTATTGCGGAATTAACAACTAAAAGTTATCGAGAAAATAAACCAACTGAACCAGTATTTTTAGAAAATGACGAAAATGGTAAATATTGGATTATTGTATGTAATCAAGATAATATTTGGCTTGTACCTAGCATTAATATTAAATTACATATCCATAAAATAAGAACTATAGAAAAATTATTTGATTTTCATGGTGATACTTCTTTATTAGATACCCATTTTATATTAACTAAACCTGCAAGAGTATCCAGTTTACCGAATGGAAAAGAATGGAAACTAGAAGAAAAAGGTAGTCTAGAATTTAGTGATCCTTTTTCTCAGATTAAATTTGAACTTCCTGATTTTCAAGAACCCAAAGAAGATACTCATGTAGAAATTCAGAACATTTATCAGCAATTAGATGATTTAAGATTAGAGTTAAATCGTTCTCATGAACTCCGAAAAAATTCAGAGTTTTACATAGTAGAAATGTCTAAAGAATTGGATGATTTAAAATTACAGTTATCCTATGCTGAGGAAAATCAGAAAAAATTAGAATCTCATATTGAGAAAATACCAGTTCTCAGAGATTATGTTTATTTGCAAATAGATTTACTCAAAACGCGGATAGAATCTGTAGAAAATCATCATGGTAGTAAATTTGATCGCAGTTAAAAAAGATTATTTTAACATTTAGTGGCGTTTGGATCTTCAAATTCCCCCGGTTGACGAACAAGCAATTGATTTAAAATCACCTTACCTGAAGGATTTATTACCTCTAATCTTACCAAGTCAGTTTGGACAATTTGCCAAGAAACTCGATATTTATATTTAGCATTAGTCCAAGTAAAAACAGGACGGGCTTTAGTTCCAGATGCTTTAGCACCAATTAAACAAAGTTTTTTACCTGTTTTGAGGTTTAAGTTTTTGTAGTAATACTGACCTTTATTTTGCCAAAGAGTTAAGTTCCAAATACGCGGTTGTCCCTCTACATCAAAAAATTCTCCCTCTGGAAAAGCGAGATTAGCTACAGCTTGATTCTGAACAGAAATATCTGCAACTATGGGTAAAGCAAGACCCAAAACTAAAGAGATAGCGATTCCTGGAATTTTCATAATTAATTTTTACCTTAATGAGAATATTACTTTTCTATTTTTTGCAAAAATTCGGTTCTAGCTGTAATATTCAATTATATACCTTCTTGCTAACTTTTCAAGGTTGCAGAATGTTTTGAAGGAAGAGGTATAAATAAGTTTTTATTCGGTAATGCAGATGAGCATATTTTTATCTGGAGGTTAGCGTGATCAAGAACATTGAAGTTCAAAATTTTAGATGTTTCGAGCATTTAAAAGTGTCCAGTTTTGAGAAAATTAATTTAATTAGTGGAAAAAATAATGTTGGTAAAACTGCATTATTGGAGGCATTATTTCTAAATACTGTCCCCAGACCAGATACTATTTTTTTGTTGCGGCAAATAAGAAGGGAATCGTCAAAGTTTAGAAAAGCTTTACCTGAAAACACATGGACTTACTTCTTTTTTGAGGAAGACAAGAATAGTGCGCTAAAGATTGACGCTACTCTTGAAAATGCTTCTTCCAAAAAAATTGAAGTATTTGTTGATGAATCTGTGCAGAATTTAGAAGATACCTATGAACAGGATAATGGTGATGATGATAATGAAAAACTCATGAGTCTTTTTTCAGGAAGCGAATCTGTAAAATCTGTAATGCACCTAAAAACAAAAATTAATGATGGAGAGACTTTTGAAACATTAATCATTTCTAGTGCTAAGGGTATCATAGCTAGAGATATCAAAGTTCCTGACATAAAAAACGCTTTCTTCATCCCCTCATTTTTAAGAGTTGCTAGTAGAGAATTGGCAGAAGAGTTTGACAAAGCTCGTTTAAAAGAGAAAGACAATGAGCTTCTAAGAGCCTTTCAAGTTATTGATTCTTCCATTATTGGTGTAGAAAGCTTGAGTATCGGTGAAGGGAATCTTTGGGTTAAAAGAGAAGGAAAAAAAAGGTTGCCTTTGTCCTTGTTTGGTGATGGCATTAATCGTATTGCTGATATTATTTTAAGAATTGTCAATAACGAAAACAGTATTTTGCTAATTGATGAAATAGAAAATGGTATTCACCACTCTAACCACGCTGCTTTTTGGGGTATTATTTATAGATTAGCTAAGGAGTTAAATGTCCAAATATTTGCGACAACCCACAGCTTAGAAATGATTAAAGCTTTCATAAAAGCTGGTGCGGATCATGAAAACATGGCTGCTCATTTTGAGCTAACAAAACATCTAAAAACAGGAAAAATAATCGCCATTAAGCGAGATTTAGATACTTTAGAATATGGGATAAGTCATGATAAGGAGGTGAGAGGTGAGTAGTAATATTTTAATTGTAGAAAGTAAAAATGATAAATATTTTCTACAAGCAATTATTCGTTACCTTAATTTCAATATAGAAGTTGCACCTCCGATTATTATTTCAGAGGATGATTATAGGGCGATGAATGGATTAAATCCAACAAAGCTAAAGGATGCTCTCAAGGATTTAAAAGCGGATATACAAAAGGGCGAGATTGAAAGGGTAGGAATTGTTATTGATATTGATGATCAGCTAGAAATAGAGAGAATTAATTTTGTTAATCAATGTATTCAAGAAGTTTTTTCCGAATCACAATTACTCGAAAAAGTTAAGGAATTCATAGATATAAGTTTTGATGGTTGCAATATCGAACTAGCTTGTTACTTTACGAATTTTAATGGACAAGGAGAACTGGAAACAGTCTTAAAAATGATTAAGAGCCAAAATTCTGATTATGCTGATTGTTTAGAGACTTGGAAAGATTGCGTGAACAATCATGATAAATCTATAACTGTTAAGGAATTTAATAAATTTTGGGTTTCTCTATATCTACGATTTGACACTTGCTCGAAAAAAGAAAAAAAGCAAGCCGAGCGTAAATGTAGTTTTGAGTCTGCGATGATTGAAAAAGCTTGGATTTGGGACTTTGAACATCCTACATTGAATGATTTGAAGAAGTTTTTGCAAATGTTTTGTTAATTTATCTGCACAATAAGTAGTAAAAACTGGCTCACAAATCCCTATTTCAAATATCCAAACCTACCACAGTTAATTCTGACGGATGTTCCACAGTAAACTGATAATATATCTCCTGTTGTTCCTGGGGGAGAATAGTTAACAACCAAGATAAAATCCCTGTTTTACTCTGTTGAATTTCTGGATTACTCTCCATTAAATATACTTGAATATGTTCACTACGACTAACTGGCAATTGTTCAGTTAATTGTAAATTTGCACATTGATTCAACAAGTTAGTAATTATTAACCGATAAGCATAAGTAACTCGACGTTGGTTATTAATTAATTTTTTATCTACCTCAAGTTCTACTAAATCCCGTTCAATTTTCAAACCTTCATCAATACCTAAGTTAAGTTTAAATTCTTCTCCAGGTAAGATATTTTCTAATTGGGTTGTTCCTATAAAAATATGATTGCGGAAAATATTAGCTGTTCCTGGTAATAAAGTTACACTATCCAAGCTATTTTTGACATGAACTTGTAAATAAGCAAAACTGACTACGCTAGGTATAGCTACATATTCAAAGCGACAAGGATAATCTTGTTGATAAATCGTGATTTTATGAGGTGTACCATCACTAGGAATTTTACCTTCACCAGGAAACTTTAATGTCACGACACTTCCCAGATGAGGATGGTGAGTTAGTACCGTTTCACTAACAATTTCTGCTTCAATTTCTGGCTTAATTAGCTTTGATGGACTCCTAAATACAGGCATCGGTAAGGCCATTGCTGGTGGATAAGGCATAGATCGCTGTGCTATCTCTGCTATGTGTGCCACTGGTACATCAAGATACCAGGGTTTTAATTGTGGTGGTAATGTATTATGACCTGGTTTAGCCGTAGATAATGTTAGTTCCACTCCTAACCAATCTTCCCCTGTGCTTTGGGTAATTTCTGCCAGATAGGTTAAATTGAGTCCATCATTGGCACTATTAACCCGTAGATCATAAAGGGGCTGCCAATTGGCATTAGGAGTCATATAAGCTATTTCTAGCTCGAATTCTCCTGGTTGCGTAACTTCTACAGCCACAATTACATTGAGATGTTCTTTTGGTTGGGGTGTTTGGATTTTCTGTAAAGCAGTACGGAGAGTTTGTAGTTGCTTCTCTAATTCTGGAAGTTGCGCTTTGCATTCCCCAGCAGCGATCGCATATTCGCAATATTGACTACCCAGAAAGTTGAGAAAATCGAGTGTTTCACTCAAGCTAAGATTTTTTCTCGCTAAACTTTGGGAAAATGGTTCTTCCGTGTTTTCCCGTAATCCAGCAATAAAATTAGACTGGAGAGATAAGGCATCTATTTGAGCTTGCAAATGCCTTTTTTGGGTTTCGATTTGTTGAATTTGTCTTGTTAACTGGGCGACTTTTTCCCCGATGGCTTCAGTGGTTTGAATGCGATCGCTACTCACTCCCAGTAACTTTACCTCTGCTGTACCAACACCACTCACCCTAATAGAATCAGCTTCTAGAGTTACTGGCAATGGGGTAACTACTAACTCCCGTTCTTCTCCTGACAAGGATACCACTGCTCGCCTTGTCACCAAAGCTTGATCAGTATAAATTGTCACAGCTACAATTTGGCTTTCTACAGTTTTCCGCCAAAAAGGTGTTTCTGGGTTTACCACTGCCAGTTTACTCCCATACTTAATGATTCTGTTGATTAATTTTCAATTGTTCCCTGTATTTACGTCAAGCTATTGGTAACTTTTAGATACATAATTAACTAAATTTCCCAATCTCAAATCAGATAACTACTGTTTGATCTAAAGATTGGTTTTAACTGAACTATGATCGAGAATTAAACCGCCTTGTTCCGTAATCTTTTTCGCTGCATCTAGAATATACTGATAGTAGGTATGAGCAATAATAGATAACTGCTTACCAGCAGGATAAACCAGATACCAAGTGCGTTTAATGGGAAAGTGTTGAACATCTAAAATGCTAAATTCCGCAGCGTCGGTTAACAAAGTATGATGGGATAATACGGAAATACCTAATCCTCCAGCGATCGCTTGTTTAATCGCTTCATTACTCCCCAACTCCAACTTCACCTTCACCTTTACCCCATGTTCTTCAAATAAGCCTTGCACAGCACTGCGAGTCCCCGAACCCGGTTCTCGCATAATAAACGGTTCATCAGCCAAACGTTCAATAGGAATATTTTTTTCCTTAGCTAAAGGATGATTAGCCGGCGCAAAAACTACCAAGGGGTTTTCTAAAAATGGCTCGAAATTGACATCAAAGTTATCAGGGATTTGACTCATAATATACAAGTCATCCAAATTCCCCATCATCCGATCTAAAATCAGTTCATGATTTGTGACTTGGAGAGAAATATCAATACCAGGATAAAGCTGACAAAAAGGACCTAACAATCTGGGAATAATATACTTAGCTGTCGTAATTACTGCCAGCCGTAATTGCCCTTGTTTTAATCCCTTTAAATCCGCAACAGTAATTTCAAACTGGCTGATAGTCTCAAAAATTTGCCGACAAGTAGTAAATAATTCTCTACCTGCCTGTGTCAAATATAAACGCTTCCCGACCTGCTCAAATAAAGGCAACCCTACCGATTTTGTTAGCTGCTTGATTTGCATGGATATGGTAGGTTGGGTCAGAAACAACTCTTCTGCCGCACGGGTAAAGCTACCATGCCGTGCCGCAGCCTCGAACACCTTCAACTGGTGCAACGTCGCTTGGTTCAAGGTGATTCTCCTCGGATAACAATTTGTAGATATAGTATAGTATCACTTAACACTAAGAAATTTTTTAGTGTTATACATACAAAGTTCTAAACCTTAGTATATATAAAAATGTATCTTCAGAGTTGACAGAAAAAACCTGTAGGGTGCATTAGCGACAGCGTAACGCACCATTTTAATTAATCTATAACGGTGCGTTGATAATGCAACCTACAAAATCTGTTGAAGTTGAGAATTTATCTATTGTTTAATTCTACTGATTAAGTAATCTCATTTTCTGCAACAGTAGTATTTTCTGGAACTGATTAAATCATTATTATTTGTCCGTTGTGTTGATATTTTGTTGTTGGATAATCTCGCTAATTTCTTCCAAACTTAAATTTAAAACTTGTGCGATTTGTTCTCTAGTTAAACCCAATGCTATCAAACCAGGAACTGCGTCTAATTTAGCTTTGCGTTCACCTTCTTCTATTCCTTCTTCCTTTCCCTCTTCTTTTGCTTCTTGATAAAATCGGGTTTGTTTTAACTCACTTAATCCAAACATAGCTTCTATTTCCTCCCTATTCATTCTTGGAAACTTGTAAATTAAAATTGTCTCGATGATTTGTAATACTTGTTGCTGTTGCAGTTGAGAATCTATCTCTTGTTTAGTTCTGGTGATTAATTCTCTGGCTTGGGTAATGGAATTATCTGGGTTAGCGATGATTAGTTTTATTGTAGCAATCCCAATGGGTAAAGATGTTGTTTCTGCTAATTCGTCGAGATAAATAACTCTCACTCGTTGACTGGTGAAAAATTCTTGATAATGCTGAATATCTTGTGTATCTATGCTGCGGGTTGGATAGATAACTACAGCACTCCAGTGATTTTTGGGGTTGTTTTGGCGGATGTAAAGAAATATTTCGCTAAAAAGTCTATGGTAGAGATCCTTGTCTGATTGAAATTGTACTTCTAAAAAGTAGATGGGGTTATCCGTATTTTGGTTAGGTAAGAAAACTCCATCTATTCTCAAGGCTGTTTGTTTGACTTCAACTGATGAAAATTGATAAAGTTCGGCTAGTTGGGGAGAGTTACCAATCAGTTCAAAAAATATGCTAGGTATTTCTTGAAATAATCGGTAAAATATGCTGTCTGTTTTCATTTTAAAAAGTTGTTCGGAAGAGTAAAATTTTGAGAGTTTTTAATAAATTTTTCATTTCTAATAATAATGTTAGTATCAAGAGCAATCATTGATGACCTAATTCTTCTATTCCCTGTGCTACTGCTTGTTCCATCTCTTCAATTGTTTTGGCTTTTCCTTGATAATTCAAACAACCAGCAGCATCATCTAATTTTGTTTCTGGAAAAGTTTTTTTAGGTTTTAATAAAATTCCATCACCCAAATTAATTATTATTAATTCTTGACCATCTTGCCAATGATACTGATCTCTTAAAACTTGGGGAATAGTAATTTGACCTTGAGTTGATAGTTTAGTAATTTCCATTGTAATAATTTTCCACTATTTATGGTAATCCAATTTTACCATCTAGTAGTGCGGACAGTGTAAATACGGTAGATATCTATCATGAAATAGTATTATAAAGTTATTATGCAGATTCTAACCCGATTGCTACAAATTAAATTTCCATATCAAAGGTAACAAGAATATGAAAGGAAATCACGTTTATTATAGTTGTGGTGTTTATACCCATCATGGTATAGACTGCGGTGATGGTACAGTTATTCATTATAAAAAGAACTACGGAAAGATTTCTCGTATTTCTTGGGCTTCCTTTGCATCTGGAAACACTGTTTTTGTAAGAAAGTACGGCCAGTGTGATACACCAGATATTGTAGTTTGGCGTGCTGAAAGCAGATTAGGAGAAGATGCTTATCACTTATTTGATAATAATTGTGAACACTTTGCTACTTGGTGTAAAACAGGTGTACACGCCAGCGAACAAGTAAAAAATGCAGGAGCAGTGGGAGCGGGAGCATCTGGAAGTGGAGCCGCAGTTGCGGGTAGTCTTGGTGTTGTCAGTGCTACTGGTGCGGCAGCTGGGTTAAGTGGTGCTGGTATTATGTCAGGTTTAGCTACAGTTGGTGGAGTTGTTGGAGGTGGTGCAATTGCGGGTATTGGCGCACTTGGTGCTGCTCCTGCTGCTATTACAAAAGTAGCTATGGATCAGGTTTTAAAGGATGATGAGAGTCTTCCTGATGATGAGCGTGAAGCTCGTGCTGTTGGTAGAACTATGACAACTGTAGGCGCAGTAGCTGGTACTGCTGGAGCAGTTGGTACAATTGCAGCCGCCGGAAGTGTTGCAGGTTTGAGTGCTGCTGGAATTACTTCTGGTCTAGCCGCAGTTGGAGCAACAGTTGGAGGTGGAATGGCTGCCGGTGTTGCTATTACAGTGGCCGCACCAGCAGCAGCAGCGGCCGCAGTTGGGTTTGGTGCTTACAAACTCTGGAAATGGATATCGGAATAATAAGTTATCATTTAAAATCTATAAATATCCACCCGTTAAGAAGGTGGATTTTTTTACTAACTGATAATAACAATAAAAAACACTAATTACATGGGAATTAATCAACAGTATCAACAGCTTTGTAAACGTTGGATAGAAAAAGCTGAACAATATAACGAAGTCATTCAGACTTCATCAGATTGTAAAAAAAGATGTGAAGCATTAATAGATAAATTTTTCACGTTATATGTTGTTTATAATGCTTTATATAATGAAGTTAATGCAATTCAAGAACGTAAGCGTGATCGTGACCCAGGAATTCCAACAGATAATGGATCTAATGGATCTTTAGAGGAAAAAAAAGCGGTTAAAAATGTTATTTCGTTTTTTTTAGAACGTGGTGAAAAGTTGTTTTCAAAAATTAGTGAAGATGCTGATGCTCGTATAAGCATGACAAGGATTGAAGAAATTATGGAAGAAGGTATAATAACTGGAAAAAACAGATACGGAGATTTACGAATTTGTTACCATGCAAGTGGTAAATATGAAAAAAGGGGAGATAACAACTTAAAATACAAATTTTCTCAAAAAGATGAACCAGATATTTATGTTGAAGGTATTTTAGAGTTTATTTATCATATTCGATGCAATCTATTTCATGGAAAAAAAGAAATTAATGCTATCCAAGAAGCAATTTTGTCTCCGTCTGTAATTCTCTTAGAAAGAATTGTTAATATAGTGTATGATGAGTTGACTATAAGATTTTAATTTTATTTACAGTTTATTTTCAGAAAATTAAATTATCTTCAGGTTAGTTCACTAATTAAAATGGGTTCTGCTTCTCTTTCAATGAGTGTAGTTATCATAATTTAAACCCAAGTTTAGAGATTGAATTTTGCTTAAGGCGAGATAATATATAAACATCCTCTTATAAAAAACATCATGCAAGCATACAAACTCAAAGGAAAAATTGATCCATCTGGTAACTTGCTGATTACCGAACCAGTGAATTTACCCCCCGTAAATGTGGAAATAATAGTCTGGACAGCTACAGATACCCTTGATAACACAACATCCCCAACCAGTGAACCAGCCCCAGAAACACCTAGAAGACGAACTAAAATCAAAGCTTTGCAAAACTGGTTTGAAAAAACCCAACCAGCCCCACCGGATTTTGATCCAGATCAAGCTAAATGGGAATATTTAAAGGAGAAACATAATCTGTGAAGTTTAATTATCATCCAAACTACTCAAAAACAGGCGACCAAATTTCAGAAATTGCCACTTCCCAACCAGGTAATAAATCAGGAAGAGTTAAAATATCACCATCTTTAAAAATCACAGTTTCTCCATTACAAGAAACCTCTACAGTTCTCGTTTTAGGATTAATTAAAATGCCAACCTGTGAACCTAAATTCATAAAATCTTGAATCTTTCTTCTGAGTTTATCTATAGAATCAGTTTTAGATTTCACTTCAACTACTAAATCAGGAACTAATTCTGCATAATCTTCCGTTGATTTTTTGAGTCTATCAGCACAAACAAAAGACACATCAGGCGCACGTAAATCAGAATTTGGCAATCTAAACCCCGCACTAGAACCAACTACACGCCCTAGTTTACGAGGTCTTACCCAGTTACCCAAAATTCGCGCAAACTCAGTTCCTACTTCTTCCGATTCATAACCTGACGGACTCATAATAATGATACTCCCATCTACTAATTCCATGCGATAGTCAGGATATGCTATCTGTATTTCTTCTAGTTCTTTCACTGTCAAAGACATAAGTTTTCTCCTGAAATACTATGGAAATATTTGACTGTATTTGATTATATTTTTGCCGTTTAAACTCAATTGTGATTTTGATTTTTTGCAATAAATTGTGCGGTTAAGTCATCTTTATTGAAATTAAATCAACAACTTAACTTCTGTAGATTCTCCTAATGCTTCATTAACTAAAATCAACTTACCCTGTTCATAAGTTCCTAATTGTTGATTAGCATTTAAGAGTTCAATACCGTAGATTGTGCCATCTTGTGCAATATCTACATTCATTTGTTCACTGACTTGAATTGTTTGTACCTGTCCAGTTTTTTCTTGTAGATAGATATAAGCTATGTTGTATCTCGGATCGTAGGAAATTTTCATGGCTATTTTACCTTTAAAAATATTTAACGATAACAGTAATAACTAACCAATCTTCCCCTTCTGAGACAGCAATTACTTCTACTTTCTTCATAGCATAAAATTTGCCATTCCATTCAGCATTGAAAGAGAAATTACGCTTAAATCCAGTTCTATCAAATTGGGCTGTAAAATTTGCACCACCTTCAACTGTAGCAATAACTTCTTCTTCTGTAGCACCGCGTTCAATTAATCGTGCTTGTGCATGGGGATGCAATCTGACCTTCATAATATTGCTTCATTGGTTTTGTAGAATGACCAATATTATTCATCATTCCAAATTTCTTCCTTAACTCTCACAGGTAGTTTCGCCAAATCAGGCAACTCTACTGCCTCTACATCTGTTATTTTATCTCTAATATTTATAGGTATATTGATTGGTTGACGTTCTTCCATCCAGCAACTAGCTACAGGTAAAGTTTCCTCCAACTCATCTAAAGGCCGAGGAATCACCATTACTGCATTCAATTCACCAATGCGTTCAGCTTCAAACATTCCCGCTTCTACTGCTACAGCCACATTAGCAACCGAACCGCGAATAATCGCCGTACACAAACCAGCACCAATCTTTTCATAAGATGCTAATTGAACATCAGCAGCTTTAAGCATGGCATCACAAGCGCCAACCATGGCCGGAAATCCGCGAGTTTCTACCAAGCCAATTGCTTGATTACTCAAACGACTATATCTACCGTCTTGCATAAATTTAGTCAGACGGTTAATAGGGAGAACTATATCTAAATTAGGATAAGGACGGGGAATTACCAAACTAGAAACCAACTGTCCAAATTGTTCAGCGGTTTGTACACCAGCTTCTACAGCCAAACGTACATCAGCAATTCCACCTCGGACAATTGCCGTACAGTGGCCACTACCTATTTTTTCATAGCCAACTAAGTGGACTCCAGCCGACTTTAACATCATGTCAGCCGTGCCAACTATAGCTGGGAAACTCAGGGTTGAGACTAAACCCAAAGCCGTATCTTTGAGGCTATCACGGTAACGTGGTGCATGAATATTACTCAAAGCACTTTGATTATATGTTTCCATCTACATTTTCCAGGATAAGGTGCGTGTACCATTTGCAATCAAACAGCAATGAAAAATAGCATTTAAATATGGACTTACAGTCAGTAGATTGCAGGTAAATGAATCACAAAATTTTCATTGCCAACCAAGTATTCAGCAGATTTTACTCCTGACTCTTGATTTCTGACTTCTGCTATAAGTTCACACTATGGCTTACGCCAAACTATGCTTCATACTTAATACTTAACACTTACCCTGAAGAATTGTCGGAATCTTGGTTACTCAAAGATTGTCGATGAGGAAACAATGTAGTCAAAAGCCTATTTATGCTACCTTGTCCATAAATTTGCGTGCCAAAAATACTGTGAGTTTCAATATCAGACTCACTAGGTTCTAAATCTTGAGTGCTAGTTTCTGTAGACTCTGGAAGTGTAGTTTCTTCAGAAGAAGGAGAATTACCAACCACGGCCTTTTCTTCAACAGGAGGAGACTGGCTTTTTGGTGTAGGTGAAGGTTGAGATATAGGCGTAGATTGGTCTTTTAAATCTTCAACTGCCCCACAGGAGACTTGAGTTGAGGAAATAACTTTTTCTTCTTCCTGTTGTTTCTCTTGTTCCTCTATTTGAGGAGGAGTAGATTCTGGTTGTTTGGCTGACGCTTCCACAATTTGCCGACTACTATCTCCCAAAATTGAACCAGAGGGAACGACTTGTCCTGGTGCTACGGAACAGTTAAAAACCGTTGTAGCTGAACCAATACAAGCATTAGCCCCAATTTTACCTTCACCAACCATCAAGAAACCGGCTCCCAGGTTTGCTCCTGTTTCTATTTCTAGAGTACCTTCACTTATTTGGAGAATTGACCCCATGCCAAGACATACCCCAGCACCAATCACAATTTTGCTGTTGGTAGATGCTTGGAGGATTATCCCCGGAGCTAGTACCGCACTGGGATGAATAATCACGTCGCCATGAATATGAGAATCAAATCTATCGCCCAGGCGTAGTAGCGACACAGACATGGAATTTATTACCTCGGAAGCCAGAAATTGTCAGTGGTTAGTGGTCAGTGGTCAGTGGTTTAGTGGTTTAGTGGTCAGAAAGAATTTTCTCCTCTGCGCCCTGCGCCCTGCTTCCCCTGCCTCTTACCTATGGACGTTGAATAATTGCTTCTAATACGCGGCGCTTGGCTTTGGGATCAGTACCAACTAAACGCACATATTCGCCTGGATATTCAGAGATATATCCTTCTAAGGCAGCGATCGCTTCTCTTTCAGATATAGCCTGAATTTGACCCGCAACTGCCCAAGTTCCTGTGCGGAAACGGCGTTGATCTACGTGTTCCACCGCAATTTTCATGCCACTGGACAATAGTTGGCGCAGTTGATCTACTATTTCCGTACTTAACCGGGTGCTACTAACTGTAGCCGTTGCCGTTGCAGAACTTGTACTAGTAAATGATTTTGTGCTACCAGAAGACGCGACTTGTCCGTTTGGTCTTTGGATAATTGCTTCCAATACACGGCGTTTAGCTTTAGCATCAATACCAATCAAACGCACATACTCGCCTTGATGGGATTCTATACACTCTTCCAAAGCAGACACAACTGCCTGAGCCGAATTAGATTCAATTGGTTGACAACTGTTCCAAGAACCAGTCCGGAAGCGACGTTCATCTACGTGTTCTGTACCAATTTTGTAACCACCAGCCAAAAGTTGACGGATTTGATCTACAGTTTCCGCACTCAGTTTGGCACTACCAACACCATTACCGTTGCCATTACCATTACCGTTGTAGCTACCAGCCGATGTAGTCGCAGGTGCTTTAAAGTTAGATGTACCAGCCACTACACCATCAGGGCGTTGAATGATTGTTTCCAATACTCTTCTTCTGCCGTTATCAATCCCAAATAACCGCACATATTCGCCGCTGTGATCTCTCAAACAAGATTCTACAGCAGAAACAGCTTCACCTAAAGACCGAGTTGCAATTGCTTGACAACTTTGCCAAGAACCTGTACGAAAACGTCTTTGGTCTACGTGTTCTGTACCAATTTTAAATCCTTGTTCTAGTAGATAACGTAATTGATCTACTGTTTCTGCACCCAAGTTA
Organism: Anabaena sp. UHCC 0204; assembly: GCF_009711975.1. Lineage (GTDB taxonomy): Bacteria > Cyanobacteriota > Cyanobacteriia > Cyanobacteriales > Nostocaceae > Dolichospermum. Next base: position 16,187 of record NZ_VIKW01000020.1, on the reverse strand, counting down.
TTGCTCGCCACTTCACTGCTCCTTTCTAACTCTTCAATTTCAATACTTGTATAAGATTTAGCCCCAGCAAGATTAAGTTCATCCCGAATGGGTGCAATACACTTGCTATCCGCAGCACAGTGATAACCAGCCCGCAAAGCCTGATTAATCCCTACTACATGGTGAGCAAATTCTTGATCCTGCACTTGGACATCTGGCAATCTATCTGCTTGCTGCTGGGTAGTAATTATTGATCCAGAAGCTACATATTTACCAGGGGGAATTTCTACATCCTGAATTAAGGCGTGCATCATCACAATGCAGCCTGCACCCACCTTGGCATTAAATACCGTAGACCGAAAGCCAATAAAACAACTATCACCAACGTAAGCAGGTCCATGAATCAGTGCCATGTGGGTAATGGAAGCACTTTTGCCAATCCATACCGAGTATTCTTTGCCATCGTCACCAATGACTCGGCCTTGCTCCAACCCATGAATAACCACACCATCTTGAATATTGGTATTTTCACCAACACAAAAAGGTGTACCTTCATCTGCTCTAATCGCAGTCCCCGGAGCAACAATTACATTTGCACCTATATTGACATCACCAATGAGGTTACAAGAAGAGTGTACAAATGCAGTTGCATGAATTTTTGGTTCTGCTAAACTCCTTGACCACGGGGTTGGGGGTGCCGCCGTGCTGCGGACTACCATTGCGAGATTCCTCCTGAAATAAGCTTTTTGTCAGTGGTCAGTGGTCAGTGGTCAGTGGTCAGTTGTCAGTAGTCAGTTGTCAGTTGTCAGTTGTGATGAGGAAATTCTTTCCCCTGCTCCCTGCTCCCTGCTCCCTGCCTCTTCTCTGTTACCTGTCACCTGTCACCTGTCACCTTTTCCCTGACTATCTATATTGGTCTTTTTTGCTGTAAATTACACGATCTTCAACGTGAATGGTATCTATGATTGCCACTACTGCTGCGTCTAAGGGTCGTTGTTCATTACCAAGTATTTGACGAGCAGCACTGCCACGACTGACAAGCACCCACTCATCCACTCCTGCCCCCACACTGTTATCGGCTGCTACCTCGTATATTGGCAGGAGGTTGCCATTTTCATCTATTAATTGCAACATTAGTAGCTTGACACCCCGCAGACTAGGATCTTTTTGGGTGCTAGTTACTGTGCCACGAACTCTGGCAATTTGCATTATTAATTATGGTCTTCTACCAAAAGGACGAATTGCGTTTACACCTTCCCGGAATTGTTCTACATCTTCGGTATAACGAATAGGGAGGACGTATTCCAAGTTTTCGTGAGGACGGGCAATGATGTGAGTGGATAGCACTTGTCCACCATTAACGCGCTTCACTGACTCTACGCCAGCACCTACTGAGGCTTGGACTTCGGAAACATCACCACGAACGATTACTGTTACCCGACCACTACCAATTTTCTCATAGCCTACCAAAGTAACACGAGCAGCTTTTACCATCGCATCAGCAGCTTCTACTACGGCTGGAAAGCCTAGAGTTTCTACCATTCCTACAGCAATTGACATTTGTTCTTGTCCTTAAATTAAATTTTTACTTTTGCCAGATTTAAACTCAAGCAGCCCCGTTAATGATTTTTGTTTAAACAGTTAAGTGTTTAAGTACGGAACTGTTCTACTGCTTCTGTATACCTAATTGGTAGAACGTATTCTAAGTTTTCGTGGGGACGAGCAATGATGTGAGTAGATACCACTTCACCACCGTTTACTCTTCTGGCGGCTTCAATGCCAGCAGCTACTGAAGCTTGCACTTCAGAAACATCTCCCCTCACAATCACTGTAACGCGAGCGCTACCAATTTTTTCATATCCTACTAAAGTCACACGGGCTGCTTTCACCATTGCGTCAGCAGCTTCTACTACTGCGGGAAAGCCCTTTGTTTCAATCATTCCAACTGCAATTGGCATCGCAGAACTCCTCAAAAATTAATCGAATCAGAACTATGGGTGGAAATTTTGGACGGGGATACTTATCTTGAGCTAAAAATACTGCCACATTTAAGCATAGGAAACCTTGGCATCCCTGGCAACATAAATTACTATAATAGTTTGTAATAAAACAGTTTAAAAAAACTTAACAAAAGTTCATACGGTCTTTTGAGGGATTAAAATTCACTGATCCCTAGAGTGACAACTTATGCTTTATAATTTCTTTATCACATTTAGAATCACTATAGTTCGTAGCCTAAGCTAATTCTTTGATAAGAAGGATCGGTAGGCACTATATATGGAATAGATGGACTATGGGTTATATCTTGCTTACAGTTTGCTATTTCCATAACTACTATGTGAAAATCTGCAAATTTTACTAATGTACTTAAAAAAGCAATTTTAAAAAAGCAGAAAAATAAAAAATGTTGTTCAACAATTCATAGAATATCTAAAATGTAAGATTATATTTAATTGCTCAACAATAAGCTAATCTGAGGTAAATGTGCCTAAGCATATTTCGCTAAAAAAGTTAAGAAAAAATAGATTTTCTCAAATAATTCTTTTTTTTAGCAAATGATTATTTAAAGGCTGTTTAAGAGAATCGAGACTGAGTTGTCAAGGGAAATATTAAATGAATGAGTTTCTATTTTTAACAAGTTGCTTCGTGCCTCTTTATAGTTTACTAGGCGCAATTTTAACTTTGCCGTGGGGCATAGGAATAATCCAACGGACGGGTCCAAGACCTGCTGTCTACTTTAACTTATTGACTACTATTTTAGGTTTTGTTCATAGTCTATTAGTGTTTAAAGATATCTGGAACCGAGAGCAAGAGAATTTAGTAATTACTTGGTTTCAAGCGGCCGATTTCCAATTATCTTTTGCTTTAGAAATTTCCGTAGTTAGTATTGGCGCTACAGTTTTAATTACTGGATTAAGTTTATTGGCACAAATTTATGCACTAGGCTACATGGAAAAAGATTGGTCGTTAGCCCGCTTTTTTGGTCTGGTGGGATTTTTTGAAGCAGCCCTCAGTGGTCTAGCGATTAGTGATTCCTTATTTCTCAGCTATGCGTTACTGGAAGTTCTTACCCTTTCTACTTATTTACTTGTAGGATTTTGGTATGCTCAACCGTTGGTAGTTACCGCAGCCAGAGATGCCTTTTTAACCAAGCGAGTAGGAGATTTATTGCTGTTAATGGCTGTAGTCACTCTTTCCACTTTAGCCGGCAGCTTAAATTTTTCTGATTTGTATGAATGGGCGCAAACTGCTGATTTAAACCCGGTTACATCAACTTTACTCTGTCTAGGTTTAATTGCCGGACCTGCGGGTAAATGCGCTCAGTTTCCTCTACACCTATGGTTAGATGAAGCTATGGAAGGTCCGAACCCAGCTTCAGTGATGCGAAACTCTCTGGTAGTAGGAGGTGGTGCTTATGTACTGTACAAAATTCAACCAATATTATATTTGTCCCCCATTGCCTTAAATACTTTGGTTGTAGTGGGGATAATGACAGCGATTGGGGCTACATTAGTATCCTTAGCCCAAATTGATATTAAGCGATCGCTCTCCCATTCTACCAGTGCTTATATGGGATTGGTGTTTTTAGCAGTAGGACTAGAACAAGGTGGAGTAGCATTAATGTTACTTCTGAGTCATGCTATTGCCAAAGCCTTATTATTCATGAGTTCTGGTTCAGTTATCTACACCACCCAAACTCAAGACTTGACAGAAATGGGGGGGTTGTGGTCAAGAATGCCAGCCACCACTACAGCTTTTATCGTCGGTTCAGCCGGTATGGTAACACTACTACCATTGGGCAGTTTCTGGGCAATGTTAGCATGGGCTGATGGCTTAGTCAAAGTTAGCCCGTGGGTAATTGTAGTTTTAATCTTAGTTAATGGCCTAACAGCTTTAAATTTAACTAGGGTATTCCGGTTAGTCTTCTGGGGACAACCCCAACCAAAAACCCGCCGCGCTCCAGAAGTTGCCTGGCCAATGGCATTACCAATGGTGACTTTAACTATATTGACACTATTGTTACCCCTGATGCTACAGCAATGGTATTTATTACCTAGCTGGGAAAGCCTAGATTGGTATATAGTTGCATCTTTATTAGCTTCCACCATTGCTGGTGTAACTATTGGCAGTACAATTTATCTTCACAAAGCTTGGTCAAGATCCAGGATTTTGATCTGGAGATTTTTACAAGACTTATTAGGTTATGATTTTTACATAGACCGCATTTATCGGTTAACGATTGTGAATGCTGTGGCGCTGTTATCGAGGATATCCGCGTGGAGCGATCGCTTTTTGGTAGATGGTCTAGTCAACTTAATCGGCTTTGCTGCGATTTTTAGTGGACAAAGTTTAAAATACAGTATTTCTGGTCAATCCCAAGGCTATATGCTCACAATCCTCGTCGTCATTAGCATCCTTGGTTTCTTCATTAGTTTGTCATTAGGTTTATTCGATAAATTGCCTTTTTAGGTAATAGGTGATTGGTAATGGGTAATAGGTAATTGGTGATTGGTAATAGGCAATATTCTTCCCCTACCTCCCCTGCCCCCTCTGCTCCCCTGCTCCCCTGCTCCCCTGCCCCCCTGCTCCCTAACTTCTATGCTCAGTACATTGATTTTACTGCCGTTAATTGGTGCGGCTTTCCTTGGTTTCTATCCTTTTAGCATCTCTGCTAAACTAGCCCGAATTTTGTCCTTAGTATTTAGCGTTATTATTTTCTTATGGAGTATTGTCGTAGCAATTCAATTTAATCCAGGAGAAATTGGTCAACAATTTGCTGAATCTCTACCCTGGGTAGATGCCATTGGTTTAAACTACAATCTCGGTGTAGATGGTTTATCCTTACCGTTGCTAATTCTCAATGGACTGTTAACTTGTATTGCTATTTATAGTAGTGATGAATCCCAACAACGTCCGAGATTTTACTACTCCTTAATTCTGCTATTAAGTGCTGGGGTGACAGGAGCATTTTTGGCACAGGATTTATTATTATTCTTCCTGTTTTATGAGTTGGAATTAATCCCCCTATATCTGCTAATTGCGATTTGGGGAGGTGCAAAACGGGGTTATGCAGCTACGAAATTTCTGATTTATACAGCTTTTTCCGGCATCGTTATTTTAGCCAGTTTCCTGGGTATGGTTTGGTTGAGTGGTTCTCCCAACTTTAGCCTAGCAACATTAAATGCTCAATCTCTACCCTTAGCAACGCAAATTTTACTATTAGCAGGAATTTTGGTAGGTTTTGGTGTCAAAATTCCCCTAGTTCCCTTCCATACGTGGCTACCAGATGCCCACGTCGAAGCCTCCACACCTATATCTGTTTTATTGGCTGGGGTATTATTGAAATTAGGAACTTATGGCTTACTGCGATTTGGCATGGATTTGTTACCAGATGCTTGGGCTTATTTAGCACCTTGGTTAGCGACATGGGCAGTAGTTAGCGTCTTGTTTGGGGCATCTTGTGCGATCGCTCAAACAGATATGAAAAAAATGGTAGCCTATAGTTCTATCGGCCACATGGGCTATGTCTTATTAGCAGCAGCCGCATCCACACCCCTCAGCGTCTTGGGTGCAGTTATGCAAATGATTAGTCACGGATTGATATCCGCTATGTTATTCCTATTAGTAGGGGTAGTCTACAAGAAAGCTGGTAGTCGGGATTTAAACGTAATTCGGGGACTGCTAAACCCAGAACGAGGTTTACCTGTGATTGGTAGCTTAATGATTGTTGCAGTCATGGCCAGTGCAGGTATACCGGGAATGGTAGGATTTATTTCCGAATTTATCGTTTTTCGAGGTAGTTTTGAAGTTTTCCCCGTGCAAACATTGTTGGCAATGTTAGGAAATGGTTTAACTGCGGTTTACTTCTTAATTCTTCTTAATCGTGCCTTCTTTGGGCGGTTATCAGCGGAAGTTAGTAACTTACCTCGTGTTTATTGGAGCGATCGCATACCTGCTATTATTTTAGCCGCAATGATCGTTATTTTAGGCATTCAACCTAATTGGTTAGTTCACTATACTGAAGCCACAATTACCACAATGGTAAAATCTCATAACCTAGTGGCAACAAAATATAACGAATTAGAAATTAAAAATTAACCCCTAACTAATTTTTTTGATTTTTAATTTTTAATTGAATTGCAGGAGACTTAGCAATGGCAACTACCGAAAAAAGAACTGCGAATAAACCCTTATCTGAGTATGTTCATCGCTTACAAACTGGTGAAGCATTACTGAAAGATAGTCCAGAAAATGTCTTAGAAGTTGTTGGTATCCTTAAAAGCTATGGTGTAGTTTTAGATGCCTATTCTCACAATCTAATTTACATCGCTGAACATCAATTTTTAGTATTTTTTCCCTTCTTTAAATACTTTAATGGCGATATTTCTTTTGCTAAATTACTCCGTCACTTATGGCATGATCGGATTAATTTTGAATATGCTGAATATTGCATGAAAACCATGATGTGGCATGGTGGTGGCGGTTTAGACGCATATTTAGATACTAAAGAATTTCATGAAAGAGCGCAAGCTATTATTACTGCTAAATTCAAAAATAATCCCCTCATGTTGGGAATAAATGAACTTTTTCCGGAATTCTTAATAGAACAGTTACGAGTCTCTGCTTATTACACTGGATTAGGTCAATTTTGGCGAGTTATGGCTGATATGTTTCTGAATCTATCAGATCGCTATGACAAAGGCGAAATTAAATCCATTCCTCAAGTTGTAGAACATATTAAACTGGCTTTAGTAGCAAACGCAGTTAAACCAATTACATACAGTGTTAAAATCGGCGATAAAGTCTATGATCTTATTCCTAAATCAGTTGGTTTAACCTTCCTCGCCGATACCGCAGTTCCTTATGTAGAAGCTGTATTTTTTAGAGGTACACCCTTTTTAGGAACAGTTTCCTTAAATGCACAAGCATATCAAGTTCCCCCAGATTTATCTCGATTCCAATATGGTGCATTATACGCAGATCCTTTACCCATTGGTGGTGCAGGTATTCCTCCCACATTGTTAATGCAAGATATGCGCCATTATTTGCCAGAATATTTACATGATATCTATCGTCGCAGTCGTCGCGGTGAAGATGATTTGCGAATACAAATTTGTATGAGTTTCCAAAAGTCAATGTTTTGTGTAACTACAGCCGCAATTCTAGGACTTTTACCCTATCCCTTAGATACTCAAAATTCATCTGAGAAAACAGCCAATCAAGTTTATTTAGAAAAATGGATGTCAAGATTAGAGAATTCCCAGTTATTAGAAGTAAATAAATAGGAAAATTCACAAATGCTTAATCACTACGAAAAGTTGTTATACTTTGCACGGTCACAATTTGAGCTTTTGCTTAAAGGGGATATATGGATGTAAAAACCCAAGTTATGACCTTCTCAAGTATATTTGCTTAAAAATAATGTAGAGATGTTCCATGGAACGTCTCTACAAAGGTTAGGGAAAACGCATATTTAATTTTCAATCCTATATCTATTGTTTATCGGGCGTTGCTGAATCAGAGTATGAAATTTAAAAATTAGATTTCTTTAACTCTTAATTCTTTGCGCCTTTGCGCCTTTGCGTGAGGCTAATTCATACATTCAATCAGCAACGCCGTTTATCGCTAATATCTTATTACCAATTACCCATTACCAGCCTTAACTAGATAACTAGGAACTTGGGTTACTATATCCACTGATGTTTTCTGAATTTCCCCAGAAAAATGCTTATTTACTAAAGTTGGAACTTGAACAGATTTAATTTTACTATAACGGGTTTTATCTGGCATAACTAAGTTGGGTCCAGCTTTACAATTTTTCATACAGCCAGTACCTTTAATAATTACATTATCTTCTAAACCACTATTTTTTAACTCCGACTCCAAAGTTTGACATAAAGCCTTACCACCGCGTTTCATGCAATCAGACTTCTGACAAACGAGAATTACTTGTGTTTTAGCTGGTTTTTTCGCTTCAACCTTCCCTAAATCAGAACGTGCGGCCATTATTCGTTCCGCTATTAGTGTTACTTGATCTTTTTTGGCGTTATATTGTTTTGTCCCCACAACTTGCAGCCAAGTACCTTGAGGTAAACGTAAATCAAAAACACTACGTAAATGCTTGGCCAATTTTACATAAAATTCACCGTCAGCAGTTCCTAATAACAAGCCTTTCAACTTATATCCATCTTTAATTACAAAATCCAGGAATCTGCCTTCAAAACAAAATTCTGTTACTTCTGAATTAGTAGATATACTCATTTTTTTAACCTATTGTCTGACTAAAATTTTTGGTAACGAGTGCGCCAACAACCTTCCAGATTCTTAATCAAGTTTTGACGGGAAGCAGTCAATTGTTGAATCACACTCCAAAGTTGTATAGCTGCTGTGGGATTGGTTATTTCTACCGTTAAAGGCTGGTTCATGCTACAGAGACAGGGAATATCTAACTCTCGTAGGCGTTGATAAACCTGCCAACGGTCTGCCCAATTTATATCAATAACGTGCTTTCTGTTTGTTTCTGAGCTAGAAGATTTCAAGCGAATAGCCCTCAAAATGCCATAAAGTTGCAGTAAAACCATCAACTTACAAGTTAAATTTGCAAGTCGCCGGGAGTTTAGCTTCTTTTCTTAGAATACACTAGCTGCAAAATATTGTCATTAATTTTGAAAAAAAATCTCAACTTTATTTCTTTAAAACGATACACATTTAAAGCATAAAGTCAATGAAATACCAAATAAATATATTACAATATACTAAGTTACACTAAGACTTGACGTGACTTAACACAGCAAAGCCCGAATTCAGGAGTCAGAATCAATGAGTGGGGAATACCTACTAGTCTGTCAAATACATTTTGACGAATAAAGAAGAAACGAACCACGTTCTGCGTTCGCGTAGCGGTGCATAGCACTCAGCAGTTCCCGAAGGGTAGGACGCAAAGAACGCGAAGGAAGAAGGAAGATTATTAATGTTTAATTCCGAGAAAGTGGTATTCTTTATTGCATCCAAGATGATTCAATATTCACATTCCTCTTCGTCATCATTTGTGTAAATAAATCTGTGGATAATGCTGTTTCTACAGGTGAAACTCCCGGTTTGCTAAGTTTACCATTGAGTAATAATTCAGCAATACTACCAGTACCTAAACCAGCCGCAATTGCTGTATTTTCATGAAGTAAATTTACACAATAAATTGCTGATTGATCATTAATCTTGCCAGTGATTTCTGCCCTTACAGCTACACCAATACCAGTAAAAATATTAGTAATATCTGTCATTTTGTGACTGACATGGGCAAGAAATTCAATCATCTCATATTTTTGCATTAATGATTTAGGAAAAATATGGGCTGCTATCCAAGTTAAATGATTATAAAAATCAGGAAAAGAACCAAACTTAGTAATTACAGTTTTTACTTTGGGAAAAGATTTTGGTAATGTGATAGATTCTGGCATATCAAACCAATAAACACCACTATTACTATATGGATATGGAAAATCAATATTTTCACGTTCCGTATAAGGAGTAATTGTTTGCCATTTATTATTTATCCAAGCTTCAAAAGAATGCTGTAAACCTAAAAAAGTGGTTCGCATGACTGTAATTCCTGCACCACCAGAACCAGAAACTAAATAACTCAAATGGATTTTTTCTGGTACATCAAATTTTTCGATTCCCTGACGAACTAAGCTATTAGAAATACCTGGAAAAACCCCTGTATTAATAATTGCTGTCACCCCAGAATTCACAGCTTCTCTATGAAAATTTAATGCTTTTTGTGTATAGGAACGATGATCACTGACATCAAGATAGTTTACACCTTCATCAATACAAATTTCTAAAACTTGAGTATCTCGATAATGAAATGGTCCTGCACAATGAATAACTAAATCTGATTCAGATATGGCTTTTTTGAGATTATCAGTATCAGCTAAATCTAATAATAAAAAATGTACTCTTTCTCCTAATGGAGAATTTTTGATTTGTGGAGAACGTCCAGTAATAGTAATTTTTGCTTGGGTATTTTTAAATATATCCTCAGCCACACTACTACCTATTCTTCCTCTACCTCCAAGAATTAAAACATGATTTTTCATAATTATCCTCAAAAATATTTATTACAAAGATGAAATTTAGAAATGATTATCTACAGATAATTAATATTTATGCTTCATATTTTCTAGCAACTTGAAAAGCTGAGACATAAGTGATTTGAATATTTCCTCCATAGTTATTTTCTATTTTTTCTCGTAACCCGGCAAATAAATTATTCCTAGTTTTTATCTCTAATTTTAAGTATGGTGTATAAGTGCTTAAAAGTAGTAAAAAGTCATCAACAGAATAATTGACTTTGCATACAATTTGTTGTGAAACTAAATCTTGAAATTTACCTGAATCAATGGCTTTTTGTCCTAAAGATTGAACTATATCTTTTTGGGTTTGGATATCCTCATATCTATCTAAAAATGGAGCATACTTTTGATAAACTTCCTGAAAACTTAGATATACTTCATATTCTGGTTGTGGTGTCATATTCCAAAGTAGAATTAAACACCCATTATTCCGTAAAGCTTGAGAAATTTTGAAATTACCAAATTCAGGATTAATCCAATGAAAAGAAGTTGCGGCTAAAACAGCATCAAATTTTTCAGGTTCTAATTCCCATTCTTCAAAGGTAGTTGGCTGAATTTCTACCAATGGATACATTTTACAATTTTGTTTTGCTAAATTACAAGCTGCTAAACTCGGTTCTAGACATTTCATAGAAAAACCTAATTTAGCAAAGGCTAAAGTTGCGTTTCCTGGACCACATCCTAATTCTAGGATAGTTGCTTTTGGTGGAAGTTGAGCTATTTTTACAGCACCATCAATAATTTCTGGTGAATAACCAGGTCTTAACCTATTATAAGCTTCGGCGACGTGAGAATACCAATTTTTTCTAGTTTCTAAGTCTTGAGAATATAAATTTTGAAGTAGTTTTAGTTCTTTCATGATTTATCCTTAATTTCCAGCAATGGGGAACTTTATGGCTGATTATGTAACTTTATTAAAAACTAAATCAGAATATTTACTGTTGTGTATAGTTGGCAGTTACCGCATTGTGTAATTAATAATTATACTAACGTACTTAAATATGCACACCTTAGTTTTATCTATTTGGCTAATCCTGATGATAGCAGTATTGTTTTTAGCAATGTCTGTAATTCGTAGCCAAAAACGACGGATATCTAAGACTAGAAAGTATACCCACCGGAAATCATCTAAAACTACTATGTCTTTTGGGAATGGTGATAGAAGACTTTGGAAAGAACTATTAACTTTATTACAATCAGATAGTGTAACTGCGGAAAGACTACTCAAATATGAACAAAATAAACATCCAGGTAAATCCAAAAATTGGTATTTAGAAAAAGTGATTTTTAACTTAAAACGCGATCGCAATTAAGTAAGATTGTATCAATAATCAACATGATATACTTGATTTCTATATAACAATGGTATTTTAATTTTGCAAAAATTTCAGTAAGGCTGTGACGCACCCTAAACTTTTGTAGCTGACAAATGTTTAAATATTGCTAGTTGGCTGGAAATTTTCAAATATCCGGATTACTGGCAATCATCGGGAATTAAATGGAGTATATAGGCGTGATTTCTGCTGTAATTATATTATTTTTTGCAGAGAATTTTTCAGTATCAATAGTATTTTTTATATTCTCATATCGCAGAAAATAATCTTGTATGTTTGAGCAAAAATGAGTTATGTCTTCTGCTTTTCAACTTTACGATGATGATCAATTTAAAATGCTAATTTCTCAAAATGCTGATGGTATCATGGTGGTGGATATTGCTGGTATAGTTAGGTTTGTCAATCCTGCGGCAGAATCCATGTTTAACCGTTCTCAGTCAGAATTAATGGGAAATTCATTTGGTTTCCCCGTAGCGATCGCTGATAAAACTGAGATCAGTATAATATCAATTAATGGTAACAATCTAATTGCAGAAATGCAAATTGTCAAAATTGAATGGGAAAATGAACCAGCTTTTTTAATTTCTTTACGAGATATTACTAATCATAAAAACTTAGTCAATTCGTTACAGAAAAGAACGCTTGAATTAGAGGAAACAATTGAAGAGTTAGAAATTTTCTCTTATTCTCTTTCCCACGATCTTTGGAATTATCTGCGACGAATTGGTTTATTAAGTCAGAAGTTACTAGATAAGGATTGTCAACAACTTAGTTCTCAATCCCAGGAATGGTTACAACAAATAGATCAAATTAGTCAAGAGACAAAGGGATTAATTGAAAGCCTACTGCAACTTTCACGAGTTAGTTATACAAAGCTAAATAAGCAAGTTTTTAATTTAAGTAATTTGGCAGAAGATGTAATTAAACAAATTCAATTGGTGCATATTAATCGCCCCAGTAAAATATTAATAAATCCCAATATTCAAGTTTGTGGTGATAAAAGATTAATCCGGATTGCTTTAGATAATTTATTAGAAAATGCTTGGAAATATACTCAAATATCTCAAGAGACAATTATTGAGTTTGGGCAATTAACTCAACAAGAAATACAAGATTTATCATTATCTATCAATATGGAATATCAAGCCAATGATGCTATTTTTTTTGTTCGGGATAATGGGGTAGGGTTTGAAACAGCTAATTCCCAAAAACTGTTTCAACCTTTTCAACGTCTTCATTCTGAAGAATGTTTTGAAGGAAATGGGATTGGTTTAGCTACAGTACGGAGGGTAATTCAACGTCATGGTGGCAAAGTTTGGGCTAAAGGAGAAGTGAATAAAGGTGCAACTTTTTACTTTTCTTTACCATCAAAATAGTCAGGAAAGTTAAAATTCAAAATTGAGTCGGTGGATCACTTTTTCCCAAAGCTATCACAGCATTTTGTCCACCAAAACCAAAACTAAAACAAAGCATTCGTTGAATTTTGCTTTTCTGTGCTGAGGTGATGAAGTTTAAATCAAACTCTGGTTGCTGAAGTCCTACACAGGGAGGTAAAATTTGATGCTGTAAAGCCATAAGTGAGAATGCTACAGCCAAAGCTCCCGATGCGCCTAATGTGTGACCTGTGCTACCTTTAGTGGAAATAATGGCTAATTTTGCGGGAAATAAGCGTTGGATAATTTTGCTTTCAATTCGGTCATTTAATTGGGTGGCTGTACCATGTGTATGAATGTAGTCTATCTCTGTAGGTGTTATTTGACTACGTTCTAAACATTGCTTAATTGCAGCGATCGCACTTTTTCCTTCTGGTTCTGGAGTATTACCATGATATGCGTCTGCTGTCAAGCTAAAACCTAAGATTTCTCCATAAATTTTGGCTTGTCGTTGGCTTGCTAATTCCGCAGATTCGAGAATAAATACAGCACCCCCTTCACCTAATACCAAGCCTTCCCGCTGCAAATCAAAGGGATAAGCCCCAGTTTTTGCTAAAGCCCCCATTTGCCTAAATCCGGCAATTGTCAGGGGAGTAATAGGCGCTTCTATTGCACCTGTAATTACTCGTTGGTACTGTCCAGATTTAATTAACATCACCGCTTGAGCGATCGCCCAAATCCCCGTTGCACAAGCTGCCATTGGCGCTAAAACAGCCCCTGTTGCCCCAATTTGTCGCGCTACGGCGATCGCATTCATGTGGGGTAAACTATTTAACCAATTATCTATATTTAATCCGGATTTTTGCTCATATATTTTTCGGGTCATCATCTCCCAAGAGGCTTGATAACTACGACTAGAACCCACTACCACCGCACAATCTGACAAGGGTGGTACTAATCGGGAATCTTGCAAAGCAGCGTTAACAACTATTTCCGTTAAGCTACTTAATGTAGATGGTTTTTCCGTAATTAAACTTAGAGGAATCACTCCCAATTCTGGAAATGGTTGATGTAATTTAATCCCAGTTTTACCATGTAGTAAATTTTGCCAACTATCATCTAAGTTTTGACCTATAGCCGAAACTAGACCAATACCAGTAACAACAACTCTAACCAATTTTGGAATTTAGATTATAGATTTTGGCAGTTATCAGCGGAAAATTATCAATCATTGTGACAACTGACAACTGTACGGGCGAAGCATTCGGAAAATAGCCTTGGACAAACGTTGAGTATTGGTCGCCCGAATGCTTCGCCCCTAAGACAACTACTGACCAATTTTCAGATTTTCTGCACCTTGAGTGACTTTAGCAGACTCAATGCGATCGCCTTGCTGAATTTTGTTAACTACATCAAAACCCTTAGTAACATTACCAAACACAGCATAGTTACCATCCAAGAATGATAAATCTGCTAAAGCAAAGTAAAATTGAGAAGAAGCAGAATCAGGTGCTTGCGATCGCGCCATAGCTACTGCTCCTTGCTTATGCTGTAACTCCGGCTTCTCAGTAATTGTCTTACTATAAATAGGCTGATTCGCCCCTTTTGGCTTAATTTCTAAGGGTATACGGCGTTCAGACCCAGTTTTAGCATCAATATAACCACCTGTACCTAATAATTGTTCTGGTGTTTTGGGGTCTTTACTCTTAGGATCACCACCTTGAACCACAAACGGTTGAGGGTCGCGGACAACACGATGAAATACTAAACCGTCATAAACGCCCTTTTGTACCAAATCCACAAAATTACCCGCAGTAATTGGCGCATTTGTACCATCTACTTCAATCGTAATTGGTGAACCATTAACTGTCATCACCACTGTAGCTTTACCTTCGAGGCGTGGTAAATCTTTCGTTCCTGGAATACTCTCACTAATAGTTTCTGATACCGTCTTTGTACTATTAGTAGTTGTTTCAGAGGTAGCTGTTGCAGTTGGGGCTGTATCAGAAGATGCTGTATTTTGCGTACATCCTCCCAAGGTCAAAGCACCAATCATCAACAGAACTACAAAAAATTGGGGAAATTTTAACCGCATTGTTCGTGACTGCATCAAACAGAATATTTTATCTTTCAATCTCGCCAGTTGTTGCATTTTGGATTTTAAAATGCTCATAACTAATATGATTTGTGAAAACTACTCACCTTTAGATCCCCGACTTCTCTAAGAAATCGGGGATCTTCTTGTTCACTACATGACAAATCTAAAATCCAAAATTCCTAGAGTCCTTCTAAAGGTACTCCCAAAAAACGAGCTAATTCCGCACCCTGATTTTCTAAATCTGCCAAAGATAAAGGTTGACCTACTCTGGTGAGGGGAATATCCCGTCTCCCTTTAACCCGCAGATACAAAGCACGTTGAGGATTAAGACCTTCTTTAATTACAATCCTTACTGATTGTACATCTTGAATGCGTCCGTCAATTTCGATGCGACGGTTTTTGCCTGGAAAACCCCAACGAAAGATTTTTAATTTCCCAGTTTCCTGATTAAACTCATTATAGCCACCGCCTAAGTCCCAGAGAATCACCAGCCACAGATATGAGGCTAATAGCAACCCAGCAGTACCGTACAATCCCATGACCAATCCTTGAGGGACAAATATCAGTTGTGTTGGATCAGTAACAATGAGTAAATTGACTTTGAGATAGCTGGAGATACCAGCTAAGAAAAAACCACTGGCTCCCATAGTAACAATAGTTGCCCACCAGTAGTTACTAAACCGACGTGAACCGAGAACCTTTTGATAGAGGAGGTTATCGCCTTTGTTAATCGTTGTTGATACCGTCATTAAACTACCTTGGACTATCTTTCTCAAGTCTGCCACTGAAGCAGTCTTCATTGCAAGCTATCCAGGAGATGAGGAAGAAAATTCTTCCTTTTGATAGCATAGTGTAACGGCAGCTATGCTTTTGGGTGCAGATCCTGCGCTCCTACTTAATTCTGTCTGATGTCACCGGTAAAAGATTTCTGAGAAATCTTATGTCAAATTGTTAAAATTCTGATATTTATAGTATTGGAGATCGTAAATATTTAATTTCTTTGGCTGTATCCAGCGCAAACTCTGAGTAATGTGATAAGTTAAGAATCATTAAGTTACCATACTCTAGATTACTAGTTAATGGTAGCTGCACATGGCATAATTATGAGAAATGATCACTTTGTTCAAGTAGTCAGTTCTCACAATCTCGCTAATTGGTTTGTAAAAAAAACGTTGAATTCCTCACGGCAGTTGCCATGAATTCAGTAAAACCGCTGAAACACTGCTTAAAAAACGTTGCAATTTTAGTAAAAACGAGGATTTTAGTT
>NZ_VIKW01000001.1:311585-344565 GCF_009711975.1 Anabaena sp. UHCC 0204 | reverse complement strand
TCAACCTCTCCTTTTTCTGTCAAGGGTTTTTTAAATCTTGTTTTTGAGGGGGTGGAACTAGTGGATAAAAGCTTTATGGGAAAAGGAGTCTATTGAAAATTTGTCAGGGATGACTACCCGAACAAAAATAGATTTTGCGCCATTTGAAGCTTTTCGCTGCACGATTTACCCAGGATTAATGGGAGATTAACAGATGAATTTATCATTTTTCTCAGGGTTGATCTTGTTGCTCATGAGTTTAGCTATTCTTAATTATTTTTTGTTATATTTTACCAACGATTAGCTCCATATACTTGCATTTATTTAGAGGTAGATGTCTTTTGTAAACGCAGTAACGTATTATAAAGTTGTCGTTTCAAAGTATTGTTGTTTTGTATTTCTAAAGTGATTTTATTGAATTTTTCAACGGTGAGGCCACTATTCTTGTCCTCAACTATTTCTTGAGAATTTTTACAGTAATTGACAGCAACATCTTTTGCTTTGTTGGGTAGTTCATTGATACTTGTAGGATCATTACAATTCACTAGGGGGATCTCTTTGCTACCAATAATTTTTTTAATTTCTTCAAAAGCTTGTTGACGGACTGGCTCTATTCTTAATACAGCTTTGGCATAGTTAGTTAATTCTGTATTATTGATATTGGCAGTTTGAGCGGTTACTTTCGTATTGAAACCAAAAGTACCAGAAATCAAGCTTGCAGTGGCAACAGTTGCCAAAATCAAGGTTTGAGAGACAATTTGCAATCGTTTGTGTAAATGAACACTGTAAATTTCCAGCATATAATAGGTGACACAGAAAGAAAATAGGGAAGATGATAATAGGTCTGAATTATTTTCTGAATCAGAAGTTCCAATCACGGTTGAATCTATATAGGGTTTGCTGAAAAGTCTTTTCGTTAAGGCCAGGAGTCAGGAGTTAAGAAAGAAGAACATTTTTCTCTTCTTTTTCCTATTACCTGTCAATTGTCATTGATTTATCTAGGTTTTTGGTTTATGTGGCTTACGCTACGCTATCAGCAAGCCATCTATTATATAGATGGGTAGATCAAATACGCTGACATATTTGACAGAGTTCTATTATTTTAGTTTGTAGTGTTGAAGTTTCGGATGCACCTTGCTTGAGGTTTACTTCTAACTCTAATAGTAGAGGTAAGACAGAGATGAGTTTCTGGAGGGGGAGGGATTTCACTTCTTGTTGCAGGAAGTAGATGCGTTTAGGATTGTTTATTTCAGCAGCTTGAGCGATCGCTTGCGGATTGCGTTCACCACTTTCCATAATCATTTTTACCAATAACCAGGTGCGAAATTGACCAATAAGTGTGGCAACTATGCGTAAACCTGGTTCAGCGGCATTGATGAGATCACCTAAAATACCTAAAGCTTTTGGAGTATCGCCATTTCTGATGGCTGTTGCTAGTTGTAAAGTATTTTGAGTTGTATTCCTCACTAACTCAGATACTGTATTCACATTTAAAGGTTTACCGCTACCTTCCGTATAGAGACGTAATTTTTCTAGTTCATTGTAGAGAAGACGGGTATCATTGCCTACTGATTCGGCTAATAGTTCTGCTATTGGGAGAGTTAATGTCATCCCCACAGATTGAGCAGCTTGTTGAACTGATTTGATAATTAGTTCTGTTTTCCAAGGGGGAATGAGGGGAAATTCGCAGAATGTAGCGTACTGTTTGAGGAGTTTTGTACTTTTGAGGCGTTCATCGGGTTTATTGCGACTGGTTAATAGTAAAGTTGAATCTGCGGGAATCACCTTGAGAGTGCGTTGTAATTCTGCTAAGACTTGATCTGGACAATTTTGGCAAACATTGGTGTTAATGAGCCACACCAACCGCCCACCAGCCCCAAATGGAGGTGTCATAGCCTGGTTTAAAGCCTGGACAATAGCATCGGCTTGATCTGGGGGAAATGAGGTGTAATTAAAACTTGTCCATAGGGGATCAAGTATGCGATCGCGCAAAATTACTACGGTTTTTTCCATAGCAAAATCATCTTCACCCCAATAAACATAGATTGGCATAGCAACTCAAAATTTAAAATTAATTTCGTCAAATCGAGTAAATTTCCCTACAATCTATCAAGAGAGCGCAAGGTGATAAAGATTGGACGACAACTACCAAACCTATTTAAATCGGGTAGCACGCATGACGCTACCAGAAGCTTACAAAACCCAAATTCAGCATATTCAGGAATCTTCCAAATTCCGGTTTCATGCTGGAGTCAGAGAAGCTGCACCTTTTCCGGGCTATACGCTGATTACCCCACCAGCAGAAGAAGATCCAAATAACGCTGCTTTTTACAGCCAAATAGAAGCCTATCAACAGCAACTCTTAGAGCTACCCATTTGTAGTGATTTGATTGTACCTGTTCCTCCTGCTAGTTTTCATGTGACGGTGGCAGATTTAATTTGGGATAGTGCTTTTCTTCATGCTTGTGAAAAAAATCCCCAATTTGCTGAAGACTTGAACTTTCAATTAAGTGAGAGATTTCAACAATATCAGCAATTGATGACAAAGGAATCTGATCCCATATCTTGGCAAATGTTGGGATTAATTGTCATGCCCAGGGCGGTAGGCGTATGTTTAGTACCAAAAGATAAACGTTCCTACGAGGAAATTATTCAATTCCGCAGGATCATTTATCAAAATCGCACATTAATGGGTTTGGGTATTGAGCAACATTATCATTTTACAGCCCATGTGACATTAGGATATTTCGGTGAAATTCCCCCAGAATTAGACCGAGTTAACCTCAGCACCATATTTTCTGAGTTTAATCAATCATTGCTGTTAAATATGCCAGATTTTCTCATTAAAAAGGTGGAACTGCGAAAATTTGACAAGATGACCCATTATTATCGTCAACCAGACTGGCCGAGTTTGGATTTTTAACTATTCGCCGTAAGTCCCCCACTGAATTTGGTACTCCGAATCAGTGGCGGGATATAAGGCTGGTGATAAAGATTGCATTTAGCACCGCAGGGCGGAAGTCAAAAGTCAAAAAACTTATTCTATAGGCTTTTTAGTGACACTGTTGACAAACCTGCGATCGCTTTCAAATTTTGACAACGAATTAATTCACTAAAATTTAAACCAGAACGCCCTTCTATTTTCCCTACTGTCTCAATTGCTGTTAATAACTGTTGGGCGGCTTCGGTTTCTGAATAACCCCGTCTTTGGGCGATTTTAATAGCCGTTGTATCAGCATTTAATTCTGATTCCTGGGATTTATTTATTCGCCAAATTCTCATAGCCGCTAAAGCAGTTAATCCCCCGGCTATTACCACACCTACTATATCAGCCTGGACTGCTTCCACTATTCCCCCTGCAAACCCTACCAAGATCACACCTTGATAAATATGAGGTTGCAACCATTTTACACCTGTTAACCAGCAAACCATCTGTAACAGTAGTAAATCCCGTTGAGGCTTTGTCAACCGTCGCCACAAATCAAAATTAATATATATCGGTCTTTCTTGACTAAAAGGCAGGGGAAAATCAGCATCTATCACCCGCTTTTGTTCGGGTTTACTGACGATTTTAGTCATCATTCGCCCAGAAGCAGGCATTACATCTAACAACCGACGAATTTCAATATTTGGCTCCATAGCATCCATTATTAGTCATAATATTATGTATATTCATTGATTACTAAAATTACACTTTATATTGACATGGACGCTTTTGATCCGAATCCGCCAGAATGGACAAATCAGGCAGTACACGCATATCAATTTCATTGTCCTAAATGCCACGCTAGTAGTCGAGAAGCTATCAATGTGTGGTTAAATAGGCGATCGCCTGTAACTACCCCAGATCGTCGTCGTAAGTGGCAAGAATTCTATCATTGTCATTGCGATTTTGTCTGGTGGGCTTGGAGTAATGATAGACCACCAACAGATTTATCTGAGCAAAAATAGAGTTAAAAAATTTAGGGGTTTAGCATTGCTAAACCCCTAATACTAAAAACTAGCTACGTGAACTTCAGTTGATTCTAGAAGCTGAAGGTAGTCCGCACAGTACCGACATAAGTAGTTTTGTTAGTATCATCATGTTCAGGATTGAAAATCACTAACAAACCAGGAGTGATGAGAATATTGTCAGAAATCTTCATCTTGTACAAACCTTCTAAATGATAAGAAGTGTTTGCATCTTTGGTAAATGCACCACTAGCACTGGTAACTTTAGGTGGTTGACCGAAGATTAAACCTAAAGTATTACCTTCTTTACCAAAATCTTTCACGGCTAAAGTAGTCGCCCAATGCCAAACATCTGCATCTCCAGAACCACTTGCCAAACTAGCATTTGTATAACCAGCCCAACCACCTAATGTAATCTTAGAACTAGGTTGGAAACTAACTTCTAAACCATAGTTATCTGATTCAGTTCTACCAGCCAAAGGATTATTAGCTCTACTACTACCTGTGCTACCAAATAAGCTAGGAGTAGCTTGATAGGAACGGGCATAGGTTAAACCAACTCCGAAAGCTTTGTTAGGCTTGAGAGCTATTTGACCAAAGAAGGTATTATCGCCATCGAATAGTCCTCTTTCGGCAATAGGATTAGCAGCACTATTTCTGTTACGAGCAAAATAAGCTGCACTTAGGGTAAAAGCTTGACTGGGCTTAACGTTAACCGTAATACCAGCACCATCATTAGCGAGACGATAGATAGGGCTGAAACGTCCGTAGCGAGATAAAGCACCTGAACCACTACTTTTAAAGTCAGGGTTGAAAACTTCTACGTTTTCATTCAACTCAGCACCAACAGCATCAATCTTGACGTTGATTCTATCACTCAAGTTGAAAGCGTAATTAACTTTGTCAACAGTTACATTATTAGTACCATCAGTGTCATGACCTAACCGAGTCATGTTTGTTTCTGTAACTCCACGGTTAGAAAATATATTACCTGCATTTAACCGTGTTTGCAACTTATCTTTACCGGTGAAGCTGCTTTCTAAGCTTAAACGGACACGATTACCAAAGGTAGTATTAGATTCTAAATCACCACCACTAACGTTTTCATCTCCAAAAGGTTGAGATAGGGTGAAAAGAGCTTCTCCTTTGAGTTTAGTAGTAGTAGAAAACTGATTAGCTTCTAATTCAGATGTTCTTGCTTCTAAAGCATCTACTCTACCGCGCAGAGTTGCTAGTTCAGCAGAAAATTCTTCTTGTAAACGCTGTAAGGTAGCTAAGTCTTCTCTGCTTACCATGTCAGCAGTAGCTGTAGCAATGAGTTCATTAACACGATCTAAGCAAGCATTTAGACCAGCGGCAAATTCATACCGACTCAAAGCGCGATTACCACGGAAAGTGCCGTTAGGATAACCAGCTATACAGCCATAGCGTTCAACTAAAGATTGCAAAGCTTGAAACGCCCAATCTGTAGGTTGTACGTCGGAGAACTGAGAAACAGATGTTACCTGACCCAGGTTATTAGACTCTTTGGATAATTGAGCAACACTTGTAACTTGGTCGTTAACTTCAGCAGCAAAGGAACTGTTACCAGCCAATAAAGTAGAGGCAATAACGGGGCTGACTTTAAGGATATTCCAGAAAGCTTTTTTCATAAATTCCAATCTCTCTCACACCTAAACGAAACACAACTAGTGGTAAAGTCCAATCTCAGGGATTTACACATAAATGTTATGTGGTGATTGTACATTATCAATGGCAATTAACACAAGTAAAAATTCAATTTTTATACAAAGTTATGAATTATTTATGGATAGGTAAAGGCTGGATGATCCTCTGTTTATGAAGTTATTGTTTTAGTGCTTCTGCAAATGACTGTATTCAAAGTTTTATATTTACTAGCATGGTTTTGAGACCTCAGTTATATCTTGATGAGTAACATATAGGACTAATATTTGATTTTTGTTCGTGTAGCGTAGCCATTAAAATATGTAGGGTGTGTTAGCGTAACGCACCCTACAAATAGTTAGATTTTTTCAAATTTCAAATACTATTGCTATATAAGTCAATGTTCTTATGAACGTTGACCAGTTACTATATACGTAACTCGTTGAGCAATATTTGTAGCATGATCTGCCATTCGTTCTAAACAACGAATTGCTAGGGTTAACAGTAAAATTGGCTCAATCACTCCGGGTACATCTCGTTGGTGAGCAAAACTTTGATAAAGATAATCATAAGCATTGTCAACAGCATCATCTAAATGTTTCATTCGTTTGCCACTTGTTTCGTCCAATTCTGCTAAAGCAACTAAGCAAGTTGCTAACATTGCTTGGGCGTGTTGAGACATAATGGCAATCTCTGGTAGAGAACTATGGGGTGGATAAGGGAAAATTTTAATGGCAATTTCTGCCAAATCCTTAGCATAATCCCCAATTCGTTCTAAATCACGAACTAATTGCATGAAAGCACTCAAGCACCGCAAGTCCTGCTCAGTCGGTGTTTGGCGCATAATAATGGTGGTGCAGTCCGATTCTATTTGTCTATAAAAGCGGTCAATTTTTTTATCTAATCGGGGTATTTGTTGAGCGGCTATTAAGTCACGGGCAAATAAGGCTTGGTGACTAAGACGAAATGATTGTTCTACTAAAGCACCCATGCGGAATAAATCCCTTTGCAAACGCATAATAGAGCGTTTTATTTGTGGTGTTTTATTGTTTTGAGTATCAAATACAGCTTTTACACTGGTCATATCAAAAGTGTATATATTTTTTTAACTATAGTCTTGTCTAGGTGAGTTTGTCATGGTTTGCAAAAAGTGAATTTGTAGCCAAGCACCGCCGGTTTCTGGATGATTCATAGCCTTGATTAAACCACCGTGAGCGATCACTATTTGCTGAACAATGGCCAAACCTAAGCCACTACCGACGATTCCTGTTGTCGAATTTACTTCATTGACTGGTGAACGATGACGGGCTTTATCCCCTCGATAAAATCGTTCAAACACATGGGGCAAATCTGCAATAGCAAAGCCTACACCGGAGTCAATGATATTTATTTCCAACATTTGGCCGTTATTAGTAGAAATTATTTTAGTGTCAATATGAATAGTAGTACCAGGGGGGCTATATTTAATGCTATTATCTAGCAAGTTGACAAATACCTGATAGATGCGAGACTTATCTGCTTGAATATAAATGCTTTCTAGACCAGAATAGGCGATTTTTAAAGATAGACGTTGGGCAATTGGTTCTAGTGTTTCCCATGCTGATGTGATGAGCGATCGCATTTCCACCATTTCTAAATTTAACTGCATAGTGGGGTTATTTTCCATCTGCGTCAGTTCCAACCAGCTTTGTACCAAATTAATCAGCCGGTCAACTTCTTGAACCAGCCTATTAACCCAACGATCTAAGGGTGCTTCTAAACGGGTTTGCAGAGTTTCCGCGACTAGTCGAATCGCCGTCAGAGGTGTTCTGAGTTCATGGGCTAAATCAGAAAAAGAGCGATCGCGTTCTTGCTTCATATCTAGCAAAGGCTGGCAATTTTCCAAAAATACCCCCACTTGTCCTGTCGGTAAAGGTAAACTAGAAGCCCGCAAAAACATGGACTTTAATTCTGTCATCACCTTAGCATCCTCACAAGAAGGGTGAAAAACCCATTCCTGGACTTGGGGCTTTTGCCAATCACGAGTTTGTTCAATCAACTGATCCAATTCATAAGACCTGACTAACTCTAGCAACAAACGCACCTGTCCCGGTTGCCATCTTTGGAGATATAAAATTTCCCGCGCTTGCTGATTACACCACAACAGTTGATTTTCCTCATCTACTTGCAAATATCCCAGCGGTGCAAAATCTAGTAATTCTCTATACATAGATAATGACCGCTGCAAATCTTCTCGCTGTCTATTCACCATAGATATTTCCTGCCGTACACGAGGTCTCAGCAGAAGTTTAATATTGGTAATTTTATGGGAATGAGAACTTAACGGTTGCAGTAATCCCTCTAAATAGCGGTTGAGATTAACTTGTTGCCAAACCCAAACACAAAGGCCGACAAATAAACCTAGAAAAAACCCCAGTAAAAACATTGAAATCCCTAGTTGCTGTGTGATTACTCAAAACTAACAACTATCTTCAACAATTATCAAAATTGCTGCAACACCCCCTCCCTCAACAAGGTGTTAAAGAAGAAAGGGTGCATCAACCAAATCTATAACCAAAACCTCTTACAGTTACAACATATTCTGGATGACTGGGATCTTGTTCCAACTTTTCCCGTAACCAACGGATATGAACATCCACCGTTTTGCTATCCCCAACAAAATCTGGACCCCATATCTGATCTAATAATTGCTCCCGTGACCATACGCGACGGGTATAACTCATAAACAGTTCCAACAGCCGGAACTCTTTAGGAGACAAGTTTACCTCTTCTCCACGGACTATTACCCGACACTCTTGAGCATTTAAAGTTATATCTTTGTGCTTGAGAACAGGGACTTGTGGCAATGTACTTAAACGTTGGCGACGCAGTAAAGCTCGACACCGTGCCACTAATTCCCGCATACTAAAGGGTTTAGTCAAGTAATCATCCGCCCCCACTTCTAAACCCAGCACTCTGTCAGTTTCGCTACCTTTAGCACTGAGCATTAAAATTGGTACTGAGTTTCCTTGATGACGCAATAGCCGACAGATATCTAGACCATTGATTTGAGGCAACATCAAATCCAATATCACCAAGTCTAAACAAAAATCTTCTGAATTCTGTTCATAACTTTTTAGATATTCTATCGCCGCTCGCCCATCATCAGCCGTAATTACGTCATAGCCTTCTTCTGCCAACGCGACAACTAGCATTTCCCGAATCAGTTCTTCGTCTTCGACTATGAGAATTCGACTTGTTTGTCCAATGTCTGCTCTCACGGAATATTTAGCCAATTCACTGGTATACATTAATTTGGCAAGTGTATAACAAAACCTAGTATATTATAAATCATACCAACCATAGATTTATTTTGATTTTCTTTCTATTTGGTTTGATTGTAAAGTTATATATCAGTAGTCTCCAGAATTATCTTGACAACCGCAGATTTATAAATTACACTCTTAGTACAAAAGTACCAATACAAGGTAACAAGGAAGAATTAGCTAATTTAAGGAAGTGGAAATATGACAACGGGTGTAATTAAAGATAGCAAACAACAACTGGTACAATCCTTTCAACAAATTCGGACAGAAAGGAAAAAACTAGATACAAAAATAGCTACTAAACAAGAAGAAGCTGAAAAGGTAAAAAACCAGGAAATTTTAGCAGCAGCTTCTACCTATACCATTGATACTATTGTTAAAGGTTTAGCTGATTTACAATTAGAATTTGGCAGCATTGTCAATGCACTGGCAGAAAAATTAGCACAAGAAAATACTAAACTAGATGAACTGAATCAATCTATTGAAATTGAAACACAACGCTTACAAGAACTCAGACAAATTAGAATTGTCGCTGATACTTTAGATATTTTTACTCAAGAACATCAGGAAAAATTAAAGCTCCTAGAACAGGATACAGCTAATCAAAAAGAAGTTATAGAAAAAGAAGCAGCCGCAAAAAGAAAAGAATGGCAAAAAGAACAGATAGAATTTACCGACAAATTGCAAACTTATAATGAGTTATTAGCAAAAGAGCGGCAACAAGAAGCAGAAGAATATGAATATAAATTAGCAACTACTCGTAAACTCACAACAGATGCTTATGAAGGCAAAAAACGCAATTTAGAAAGAGAAATAGCCGACACTATTCAACAAAAAGAAAAAGACTGGACAGAAAGAGAGAAAATACTCACAGATAATCAAAAATTGTTTACGGAATATCAACAACAAGCTGCTAAATTTCCTACAGAATTGGAAGAGGCAGTTAAGAAATCTAGAGAAGATGCTATCAAGGAAACTAGCCAAAAAGCTAAAGTCGAATCCGATTTATTTGAAAAAGAATGGGAATCCACAAAACAGAGTTATGAACTAAAAATTAACTCTCTAGAAGAAACAATTAGCAAACAAACTGAACAAGTTGAAGGGATTGCTGCTCAACTACAAACTGCGCTTAAACAAGCTCAAGATTTAGCCATGAGAGCTTTTGACAGTTCTACAAATAATAAATAGAAACTTGAAAATTTCCAGATTTTAGAGGTGAATAATGCCAGCAAAAAAACCAACTGATAAAAATACAAAAGCCGAAATTCTCCAAGCTTATGAAGAATTAGTCAAAGAGCAATCTGCACTAAAAAACCAACTAGAACAGAAACCAAAAGAAAAACCTGCTGCACCTAAAGAACAGACTACACCAGAACCTAAAATAGCTATGACTCAAACTACTACTATTCAACAAAAGATGAATAATACAATTCAAAGTCTAGCTAATATTCAGCTAGGGTTTGGTAGTGCTGCTAATGAATTATCCGAACAACTAACGACAAAAGCTACTAAATTAGCAGAAATTCAGCAAGTTGTCGAAGAAGAAGTTTCCCAATTAGCTCAATTACATAACTTAGAAGTTTCTGAAGATATTTTAGATACTTTGATTCAATCTTATGAAGATAACGAAAAAGCGTATCAGGAGGAGTACAGTCAACGTTATGAAATTTTAGCTCAGGAAATTTTAGAACTAAATAATAACTGGAAAAAAGCACAGGAAGAACATCAACTAACTGTTAAAGAACGCAATGAAAATCTCAACCGGACTCGACAACGAGATATAGCAGAATATAAATATGATTTAGAACTGCAACGCAAGTTAACAATTGATGAATATGAGCAGGAACGAAAGTTATTAAATAACCAATTGGAAGAACAGAAACAAGCAACAGAAAAAGAATGGGCTGAAAAAGAGAAAACAATTGCTGACAGAGAAAAAGAATTTGCAGAATTGAAAGCTAAAGTAGAAGCGTTCCCTAAAGATAAAGAAACTGCTCTTAAAAAAGCGACAGAAGAAGGTAAAGGTATTGCTACTTACCAAGCTAAGGTAAAATCAGATTTGTATGCGAAGGAAGTAGAAGGACAAAAACGTTTTTACGAGCAAAGATTACAGTCTTTAGAACAAACAATAACTAATCAACAAACACGACTAGAAAATCTTTCCAGACAATTAGAATCTGCCCTTAAACAAGT
This sequence comes from Anabaena sp. UHCC 0204, assembly GCF_009711975.1. Taxonomy (GTDB): domain Bacteria; phylum Cyanobacteriota; class Cyanobacteriia; order Cyanobacteriales; family Nostocaceae; genus Dolichospermum. The sequence continues at coordinate 333,472 of NZ_VIKW01000001.1, read as the reverse complement.
TCAGGATTTGGCTGTTAAGGCTATTGAAGGTAGTTCAAATGTCAATTCCTATCAAGCAATGAAAGAGATAGCTTTAGAACAGGCAAAAAGCCAAGCAAAAACTAAATAATTGATTGGTTCATGGCAGGTAAAATACCTGCCATTGTGATTATTATAAAGACTTAATCCGTTATTTCACCTTCCCGTTTTGCCCTAGCTACATCTTGTTTAATTAACTGTTCTATATAATTACTCAAGGATCTGCCTTGGTTCTTGGCTACTTTCTCAGCATCATCTTTAAGTTTTTGCTCTATGTATGTTGATACTCTGGTTTTATCAGTTGTCACTGTCATAACTAACGCTGCTTTATCACTTTACCGTTCTACTTTCCTTGAATATACATCTACTATAGAACTAATATGAGTTGATATAATCCTAGAGTGGTACTACCATAGTGTCAATAGAGGAAATTTGTCTGGAAAACAAGTACAAAAGCGATCGCGCCAATTAAGCGGCATTGCTGAATTCAGGTATGAATTCTCTGACTTTAACTTTTAAAACTCTTACCTTTGCGTCTTTGCGTGAGCTTAATTCATACTTCCATTATGCAACACCTTTAATAACATTGAGAAAGATATGCCAAAATCAAGGTACGACGGACGAGAAAAATAATAAATCTCGTCATGCAGCAGCCGACGAAGACTGTTGTGATAACGAAGTGTGGCGTTAGCCATAGAAATGTCTGAGAAATACGGTTGGAAACTGGTTGATATAGAGAAAACGGGCAATGATATTTTACCTGTGGATTGTGTATTTGATGGTAAAACAGAATTTCCACAGTCCTATTATGACACTGATACTGGTAAGGAGTAATAATAATGCGTAAGTGGATTGTTTTTCGGGCTGAAAAGCGTCAACCCGGTTGGCAAGAAAGAAAATATGCTCACACAGGTTCTTTAACAAAAACTTTAGCTGAACATTATGATTGTTCAGATGAACCATTGCCAGAACGTGGATATCGTCCACCAGAGTTTATCCGTGTTGATCAGTTCGCTGATGCACACCATCCAGAAGCTAAAACCCATTATCGCCTCAGCGATTGGGAAGTGACCAACGTAGAAACCTACACTCCTGATATTCCAGTTGGTATAGGTTTTGATATGATTGTAATTTGTTACTGCAAATATTCACCTATAAATTCTCCACTTCAACCAATGCCAGAGAGACAAGTATCAGTTGAATCTTTTGGAGGAAACGAAGAGGATTACAGTCGGTGGTTGGAAAAAGCAAAAGAACCTGCTCAAGTATAGTGAGAGGATAAGTAGGTGAGCGTTAAAAATTGTTGTTGAGATAAGCTAGGGGAGCAGAGAGCAGGAGGAAAGAGTTTCAGCTTGCTTTGCTTCACATACCTTTAGATTTTTCTGTTCACCTACTTACATTAACTAAAAATGTGTATATTCTGACTATTTAGCAGTTCAAACTTTAAATTATACGAACAGCCGGTAAGCGTAAAACTCAGTGGCTTCAGCCCTGAGAGTGTCAACCAATTTTACTTGCCTTCTACACAATTGGATATTTTTTTTAGTTGGCAGTCCCTAACTATGAATACTACCATCAGGCATAATAGCGCCTGTAAGAAAGGTCTCACTCATATCTGTATCATCTAAATTAGCTCCGGTTAAATTCACTTCACACAAATTAGCCTCACTTAAATCAGCACCACTCAAGTCTGCACCTTGTAAATCAGCTTTCCACATTCGCACTCCTCCCATTTTCGCCCCACTCAGATTTGCACCCTGTAAGTTTGCGGAGGAAATTGAGGCCATGTGTAAATTAGCATCACATAAGTTAGCACCACTTAACAATGCGCCGCTGAGGTCTGATTCATTTAAGTGAGCAGTTGTCAACGTAGCGTGAGTTAAATCAGCACCACAGAGAATTACTTCAGATAAATGCGCTCTTTCTAAAGTTGCGCCTTGGAGATTAGCTTTACTCAAGTTAGCTCCGCTAAAAGAAGCTTCTGTCAGATTTGCTCCTCTTAAATCTGCTCTCCCAAAATCAACACCACCCAGGTTTACCCCTTGTAGATTTGCTCCTGGTAATGCAATTCGGCTAAAGCTTCTTTCTCCTGTTGCATACCTAGCTAAGAGTTCTTGAACATTCATACCTTTCTAGACCTTAATAATTAACAATTCAAAATTCCAAATATAATTAAATATTGCTGACAAAATGATTATTGAAAATAGAGTTTAAATTTAGTGTTGATTTAATTTAATCATAAATATAGCTTTAATTATAAATATATTCACATTTTTTAACCTCTTGGTAATTAATCCAATCATCTAAAATTACTCAAATGCTACAATATAATTACTAGTTAGATTATCGTTCAGTATTGATGAAAATGAGCAATTTAAAATTAGGCAAATATCTTAGTTTAGAAGAATTCTGCACCTGTACACAAACTTATCATAAATATGCCGAAAATATCAACCCCTATCCGCAAAATATACAAGAAGTAATTCCGGCGTTACAGGATTTAACTAAATTTATCATTGACCCAATCATAGATTATTTTAGTAGAGAAAGATTTCGGCTTACCTACGGTTTTTGTTCACCAGACTTAAAAAAGTATCTTGAGAAAAAAGATCCAATTACAGGTCAAAAAAATGGGCGCGTAGCCCCCAATCTTGACCAACATATCAGTTATGAAATCAACAAAAATGGTAAATATTACTGTGATAGATTAGGAGCAGCTTGTGATTTTATCATCATAGACTTACCGACTACAGAATTAGTAGAATGGATTTTACAAACAAAACTACCTTTCGATTCCCTATATTTTTACAGTAACCATCAACCAATTCACATTAGTTATGGAATGCAACACAAACGAGATATTTGGACATTTAATAACTCAGGAATACCCACAAAGAAAGGAATTACAGATTGGATAAAATTAGCTAAAGAAATTGAACGCAGATAAAAACTGATTCCATTTCTATAATTCTGAATCTTCACCTTGATTAATTTTATCTCTTTCGACTTTGCGATGGTAAACAGCATTTTTTAATAATTTTAATTTATATGGATCAGCATCTTTACACCAATTTAACTTATAACCATTGAGAACAGTACAATTTTCTTGCAGACATTTTTTCCAGCCAGAAAGACGACTAATACTACGCCAATTATCCAAAAGTCCCCTATCTTCTTCTTGACGAGTTAACTTAGCAAATTTCTCATATTGGGGATAATCAGGAGTAACTAAAGCCTCTATTTGGTGTAAAATTGGTGGGTCATCTTCCAGATCATAATCTTGATAAGTAACGTGCAAATCCCGGAGATCAATTGTCATCACCTTTGATAAAATTGGGTGAGGATCAATATCGAAATCAGGATAAAATAAATAAGAAATCTTGGGTGTTTTGAGATGAAATTTAATCACATTTGCTGCTTCTAACCGTCCAATAGTCCTACTCGCGCAACCTTCATAAAGACGGAGTAAAGGATCAACTGCTTGTAATGCAGAAATGTGAACACAAAGGGAATTCGGTAATTTTTTACCTACTTTGCTTTCTTGACAACGTTTGATAATGAGTTCTGTATTTCCCAAACTGCGTAACATTTGGTCAGCATCTAAACAAGCTTGTTTATAACTACTATATAAACCAAGAATGTCTTCTTGAACTGAGGGGGCTAATTGTCTTAATCTAGGACGACGGCTAAAATTACACAGGGCTAAATAAACCATCAAATCTTGACGGCGTTTATCTGCGATCGCCTGCCATTCATCCGAGTCAGTTGCCTGTATAATGACATTAAAAGCCCGGCGTAAACTCCCAAATTCCCCAGCAATTTCCGCTTCTTGAGATAATTCGCCCTTACTGGGAAGTCTTCCCCGTTCCGTCAGAAAATTCATTAACGGAGTTAATAATTCCTGATGTTCCTCAAATCGTTTTACACAACCACGAATTCGGGGAGTAGTTGCGCGGGAACGAAAACGAGAAGCACGAAATAACTCAGCTTCAGCTTCATCTCGAAAGACAAAATAAACCCCCAAAGCCACAGGAATTGAATCAACTCCTAATACTTGGTCAATGTAAATTTTTAATTCTTCTTGTTCATAATATTTCTGAAATGTGTTACGATTAGTAATTACCCCATCACCGTAAGCAATTACACCACGCTTAATATCAGCTATTAATACTTGGGCGGCTACTAGCAACACCTTTTGAGTGAGATTCCAAGCTTCTATTAAGGCTTCCCGGCGCTCGTTTTGGTGTTCAATGACATTAATCACAAAACCAATATTCACAATATCCGCAGCTATCCTGGGTGTATCTGGTGAGTAATAAGGGTCCCAGCCACAACTTGTATAACCCTGTTCAGCAATGCGGGTGACATCTCCACCATGTCCGCAACCATAATCAAAAAAGGTAGTTTCTGGGCTAAATAAGCTAGATTCTAGGGCTAAACGCACAGGACGGGACAAATCAGGGCGAATAATTGCCGCTTTGTGACGGTCTATTTTGGGAACTATAGTTGTAGCTATAGTAGTTTTTTCCCGTTGAATTAAGCGATGTCCTTGAACTTCCACACCATAAACTTGTAGCCGTTGTTCCCAGCCCAACTTAGTACCAATCCCTCTAGTATGATTGAGTAAACCTAACGCTACTTGAGCGCGAGTTAAAGCTGCAAACTCTTCATAAAAGGGATATTCTGAGGAAACAAAAGTTTCTTTGCGGTGTAAAATAGGCGGATTTTCTGAGTCACTGTAATCTCGATAACCAACTTCTAAAGTTTCTACATCAACCTGAATACTAGTTTGTAAAGCTGGATGAGGATCAGTATCAAAATCAGGATAAAATAAATAGGAAATTTTCGGTTTATTAGTGCTAAATTTAACTAAAGTTGCCGCCTGTGCTTGAGGTACAGCAATACGAGCGCGGCTTTCATATTCCTGAAGCCAAGGGTCAAGAGTATGTAACGCTAAAATATGAATGTAAAAAGCATCAGGTAACATTTTGCCAACTACATTGTTTTGGCAACATTTAATTATGTTACTGATATCAATAGGATGAAACATTGAGCAGTTTTCCTCAAGTACATTCCATTTAGTTTGTCATTAAAATCCCAACACCTGCCTTGATTTTTCAAGTACCTCTTTGGGACGAAAGGGTTTAGTGAGGTATAGGTCTGCACCAACCTCAATTCCTTTTTGTTTATCAAATTCCTGTCCCTTAGCTGTCAATATTATAATGTAGATGTCAGTCATTTGTAAGTCATGTTTCACAATGTGACATACTTGCAAACCACTCATTTTAGGCATCATGACATCGAGAAAGACCAGGTTTGGTTTTTCAGTTTTAATAGTTTCGAGAGCCTCTTCTCCATTTCTGGCAGTTAGGAGTTCAACTCCTTCATCTTCTAATGCTTCTAGAGCTTGTTCCATCAAAATTAAGATATTAGGTTCATCATCAACAATGAGAATTTTTTGAGTCATAGGGATTAGGGATTGGCTTAATTATTCTTTAAAATTCAAACTTAGTTTATGTAATAGGACTTACGCACAAGTCACGAAAGAACGAACTATGAAGGAACGAACTACGAAGGAATGAACCACGAAGGAACGAAGAACACGAAGAAAAGAGGGTTTCAGAGATATTTTGCGTAAGTCCTGTGTAATTAGCGATCAGACAGCATAATAAAGAATACATTTTCTAACGCCTTTTCAAACCGTAGAGCTTTTACCATGTCTGTTTCCTGAGAGAAAATAGAATCAATGATGATCATATCTGGTTTAGCTGACCGAGCTTTATTGATACATTCTTGTGGATCGGAAGCTTCAATTACGCTGTATCCTTGAGTTTGCAATACATCCGATATGGTTTTTAAAGTTGAGGCATTTTTATCAACAACCAAGACCTTTTTACTAGAAGTACCTTGAGAAAGCAATGAGCCTATTTCAGTGAGGAGTTTTTCTGTGTCAATGGGTTTAGTCAGATAGCGATCAATGCCAATGTGGTAGCCTCGTTCCTTATTTTCAATAATTGAGAGAATAATAATCGGAATTTCCGCCGTTTGGGGATCATTTTTAAGAACAGCGGCCACATCAAAACCGTTGATTTGAGGCATCATCACGTCTAGGAGAATTAGATCAGGACGGGATATTTTAATTTGATGAATTGCATCTACGCCATTTTTTGCTTCCTGGACATTGTAACCTTCGTTTTCCAGTTGTTGACGCAGCAGTTCTCGAATATTGATATCATCATCAACCACCAGAATAGTTTTGCAGTTTTCATTCCGCACCGTTTTCGTGGTGATAACGTGTTCTTTGAGTTGTTTGACGAGGGCATCTAGATTTAGACTGGGACTGCTGGGGTGGGTATTGCTGATAGAAGTGGGAACAATAAACGAGAAGATGCTACCGTTCCCTGGTTGACTCTCCACCCAGATTCTTCCGCCATGATGATCGATGATTTGTTTACAGATAGGTAATCCTAACCCTGTTCCTTTGGGTTTGTCGGTGAGAGTGTCGCCAACTTGGCGGAATTTCTCAAACACTTTCGGCTGATCTTCAGGGGCAATGCCAACACCTGTATCAATGACACTGATACAAACCCCGTCGTTTGCTTGTTTGACACGGCAGGTGACAGAACCAGATGTAGTGAATTTAACAGCATTGGAAATCAGGTTGATGAGGACTTGTAGTAGCCGATGGCGATCGCCTACTATCTGAGGTAGTCCGGGTTCAATCTCGCTCATCAACTGCAAACCATTAGTTTCAAATAATCCAGCGGTGGAATTGGTGGCCCCATCTAGTAATTCACTGACATCGAGGGGCTGCATCTGCCATTCCACTTTACCTGCTTCCATCTTGGCGATATCTAAGACATCGTTAATCAAAGATGTCAGTCGTTCTGCCTCCGAGACAATAATATTGAGATTGTCACCCACCCGTTTAATCGTTTTCTGAAGCTTGCGGTCTTCGGTAGAAAGTAGTGGGAATACGTTGGTTTCTAGCTTTTCTTTAATAATGGAAGCAAAACCGAGAACCGAGGTAAGAGGTGTCCGCAACTCGTGGGAAACAGTGGAAATGAAATCAGTTTTCATCTTGTCTATTTCTTTTTCCGCCGTTACATCCCGAATTAGCAGTGCAGAACCAAAGCAAACTGTGGGTTCATTCGCTGTTGTTCTTTTGAAAACGGCGGTGGCTACTGCCTGACCAATGCGTTCTTTGGCTAGTGTGACTTCGGCTGCAAATACATCTCCTGCATGGGTTTGAGTGCGTTCAAATAGCTCTGTTAAACCGGATATTGGTAGTTCCTGGTAGTGTCCATTCATGGTGGGGGCTGTCAATCCATACATGGCTAAAAAGGCAGGATTGAAATGAGTGATCAGTCCGGTGGTATCTATCACCAATAAACCATCCGCTAAGTTATCCAAAATGGCATTTAAACCCTGTGCTTCTGCGAGGGTATTTTGCAGGGCTGCTGTCCGCTCTATCACTCTGGCTTCCAGTTCTTGATTGAGTTGCCGCAAAGCGATTTCTGCTTGTTTGCGAGCAGTAATATCAGTATTGATTTCCAAGGTGGCGCATGGTTGTCCAGATGAATCTCTTTGCACTGTCCAACGGCTCTGGACAATGATGCCTTTGCCATCACTGGTGATATGTTGTAGTTCCCCTTCCCAGATACCTTGTTGCCAGCATTCTGCCTGGATTTCTTCTAGAGGTTTAGGAAAGATTGTTTGTAGAAGTTTGTGACTGGTGGTTTGATTTTTTACGTCCTGACAGATCCAGCCGTAAAGCCGTTCTGCGCCCTGACTCCAGTGGGTGATGTTGTCGGCAAAGTCGCGTACAATCACGGCATCGCTGGAATGATTTAACATATCCAAGAGACGTTGATTTTCGGCTTCTACTTGTTTGCGTTCGTGAATATCGGTGCAAGTTCCAATCCATTCCCGAATACTGCCGTCTTCCGCTATGACGGGCGCACCACAAACAAAAAAGTGGCGATAAGAACCATCTTTGCCACGAATGCGATATTCAACTTCATAGATACTGCGATTAGCAACGGCTGCACCCCAAATTTCGGCTGTATGAGCGCAATCATCAGGATGTACGGCATCAATCCATCCCCCGTTGGATGCTTCCTCTACAGTTTGTCCTGTATAAGCTATCCAGCTTGCTACTTCAATACAAATACCTGTGGGTGAAGCTACCCAAACAATTTGAGTGGTAGCTGTTACTAAAGAGCGATATCTTGCTTCGCTCTGTTTGAGGATTTGTTCGGCATATTGGCGTTCTTGTTGGGCGCGTTGGAGGTTGCTGAGATTTTCTACACTACACCAGAGTAGGCGATCGCCATCTTTCTCAATCATCCGTCCAGAAATCCTGACTGGAACTAGATGCCCGTCTTGATGAAGATACTCTTGCTCATAGGGTCCATAGCGACCAGTTTTTTCTAATTTCTCTAACATCCCTCGCTCGGTGGCGGCATCGTTTTTAGGAGTAATCTGCCAGCGGTTGAGATTCAGTGTTTCGGGAACAGTACGCCCCAAAATAGCAGCATAAGCAGGATTAATATCAATCAGCGTTCCATCTGTTCGGCACAGTACCAAACCAACCGGACATTGTTCAAATAGCTGACGATTATATTCATCAAGTTCAGTAAACATAATTTTATAATTTGTAATTTGTAAAATTTTTCTCTGTTCTTAGTACGTACACAACGACGTAAATAAACCAACTATTAGGAATTCTCAAGAAGCTTGTATCATCTGCTTTTTTAATTTTTAATTTTTAATTCCGCCCTGCGGTATTAGTTAGTGGTGAAGAAGTTTCCCTCTGCTCTCTATCACCTAATCAATTTGAGTAGGAGAATAGAAGCAGGACAACAAGGTGGCATAGAGCTTGATGGAAATTGGATACTGTTGGAACATCTGGTAAATTTGCTCTGGTGATGCAGCATCAAGGTTGGGACTTTGCTGTGAAAGTTGCTGGATCAGTTGAGTATGGCGAATTAGCAGATCCGTAGGTTTGAGCATGATGGGAACTGTTGAGGTCATGAAGCCATTTTCATCGGTAATAGGGGATAATTCAGTTGTGGAAGTTGGTGGCACAGAATTGTAATTTTCCTCTTCAGCAGAGTCTACCATTACACAATTTACCGGAATCTGAATCCAGAATTCTGTCCCTTTACCCGGTTGAGAACGACATTTTAGAATCCCTCGATGTCTATCTACAACAATTTGATGACTGATTGCCATACCTAAACCTGTTCCTTTACCTACCTCTTTTGTAGTGAAGAAGGGATCATACATCTGCCTCATGACTTCCTCTTTCATTCCTAGTCCATTGTCGGTAATACAAATTACCACCCACTGATTGTTAAGGACTTGAGTGCGAATGATGATTTGAGGCGTAGGAGTAGATATTTCCATATTTTCTATTTTTTCCTCTAACGCATCAATGGCATTAGACAAGATGTTCATAAATACCTGGTTTAACTGTCCGGGGTAGCATTCAATCTGGGGAAGTTTGCCATAATCTTTAATGATTTTAATTTCTGGACGATGACCAGCCGCTTTGAGGCGATGATGAAGAATCATTAGTGTTCCGTCAATACCATCATGAATGTTGACGGTTTTTATCTGGGCTTCGTCATGACGGGAAAAGTTTTTGAGGGATTGGACAATTTCCACAATTCGATCAGTACCTAACTTCATGGAATCCAATAGTTTTGGCAGATCCTGGATAATAAATTCCAAATCTATATTCTCTAAATCTGATTGCAAATCTAAAGGAGCAATAGGTAAAAATTTCTGATAGTCTTGCAGCAGATGTAACAAGTCTAAAGCGTACTCGCCAACATACCTTAAATTGCCACAAATGAAGTTAAGGGGATTATTGATTTCATGGGCAACTCCGGCTACAAGTTGTCCTAGACTTGACATTTTCTCGCTTTGGATTAGCTGGGTTTGTGCTAGTTGCAATTCATGAAGAGTTTGTTGAAGTCTATGGGCTTGGGCTTGAGCTTGGGTAGCTGCATGGGTACTTTGTTCATAGAGTAAAGCTTTTTCAATAGCGATCGCTGTTTGGGAAGCAAAGATACTCACTAATTTGAGGTGTTCTGCTTTGTATGCGTCGGTTTTTGTTGTCCCTATAGCGATCGCTCCGAGTACCCGCTCTTTAGCTCTCAATGGTACACAAATCAAAGCTCCCACGTTTTTCTGTTCCTCTAATCGCGGATCGACTTGCACATCATTAATCAGTTCTGCCCGACCGGATTGGACTACTTTGCCAATAATTCCCTGTCCCGGTTTTGGCTGACTGTGATCAAAAAATACTCCAAATTTAGCAATGATTTCAAATGTAGTTGCATCTGGACTCATAAGCAGGATCATTCCCCCAGATGATTCAATCAATTGACTCATTTCCTGAAGTACGAGTTGGGCAATCTGTTGCGTATCCAAACTCGTTGTGAGTTGAGTGGAAATATCCTCAAACAAATCTATTTCCTGATATCTTTCCAGCAATTCTTTAGCGAGTTCTTTTTTCTCACCTTCCTGTTTGGCTAAAAATGAGAGCAAAGTCGCTAGTAGAGTTACCTGTTCTTCCCCAACAACCCAACCGATTATTTCTCCTGAAACCTCAATTGGATATCTATTTGTTGAGGTTTGCTCTCCAATGCTGATTATTTTTGTCCCGTCTACCAATTCAACGTCAATCGCTATGTTGAACTGTTGTATTAAGTCATGAATCAGTGACGATAACTCTTTTTTGCGAAGAATCTTTTTGAGGCTAACAGTTTGCATTGTTTTGCATTATATTGATGTTTTTTTTCCTTGACTTTGTACTCTATAACTAGCATCGGTTTAGTTTTAAATGGTAAATCTATTTTGTCAAATTATATTAATAAATTCCGGAGATATTTGCCTAAACTTATAAAATTATATACAGCAGATTGCAAATTAATGAGGTACAGAATCTAAATTGAAACCTATACACAAAGTCTGTTTTACTCCTGACTCCTGTACGGGCAAAGCATTCGGGCAATCAGTTATCCATTTTGGTTCAAGGCTATTTTCCGAATGCTGATGCTTCCATCTCCCATCAGGGATACGCCCCTATAACTCCTGCTGTAACATACGGCAAGGAAAAGTTAACAGGTAAGAATTTTACCCATTACCGATTACTAAATTTTCTGATTGTTTGCCATAAGCTTTATCTCCATTAAGTAAATTTTTGTGAATTTATATAAATTGACAATATTTATTTTAATTAAGATATTTGTGTACTTATTAAATTTTTAATAATACTTATATCTAGTTATAGATTTAAGCAGTCAATTAATATCAGAATTGTGTAATCTGAGAAAAACTAAACTAATGATTAAATAGAGGTCTAATGACTCCCACAATCATGCGTCAGCTTTGGTCTATAGTTGAGGCCACCCATACAGTAACTCTCTTGCAGCTTGATGATGCCAGTCTGGTACAGTGGTTGGTAAAACAAATCACTAATCAAGCCTTTTTAGATCCCAGTGAAATTGATTTTCTCTGTGACTACATTCAATCCCGGCTCAGTCTGATTCGTGATTTAGCTGATGAACGCCAACACTCATAGTTGAGTATCTTGACTATTTATTGAATTTTTAGTGGTAAATAACCTTCCACTAAGCAATCAGAACCGACAACACGCCAACTTACTCGTTCCAAAGGTAACGCTTCAGTCATACTAGTAAAGCCTAAGTTCCCCACAGGTGTAGGAGCATGATCACCGCCAATAATTTTGGGGGCGATAAATGCCATAATTTTTTGGACTGCACCTTGAGCGATCGCACTAGCAGCTAAAATACCACCGCATTCCCATAGCACGCTACAAAAACCCCGCTCATATAAATGACTCATCACTTGTTCTGGTGTCAGTGATATAAATTCCACCACTTCCACCCCTTTCTGACGCAGCATTTTTTGAAAAGATTGTGAACTGCCAACTTCCGTCAAAACTAAAGTTGGAGCTTCATGAGTATTCCAAAGACGAGCTTCTTTCGGTAAATTTAGAGTACGACTCATTACCACACGCAGAGGATTATGAGCCTCTACTTGATGACTAGTTAAGTAAGGATTATCTAGTCTGACTGTATTACCACCGACAATGACAGCATCACAAGCGGCTCGTAATTGATGAACCTCAGTGCGAGCATCTTGATTTGTCACCCAAGCACTATGACCAGAAGTAGTAGCAATTTTGCCATCTAAGGTCATAGCATATTTCAAAATGCCTAAAGGTCTTTTATAGAGAATACGATGTACAAAACCTTCATTTAACCGCCGACAGGCTGCTTCCTCAACCCCAACAACAACTTCTATCCCGGCTGCACGTAACCTGGCAATACCGCCACCAGCCACTAAGGGATTAGGATCAACCATCCCCACTACCACCTTAGACACACCAGCATTAATCAATCCTTCTGAACAAGGAGGAGTACGTCCATAGTGATTACAAGGTTCAAGACTCACATAAATAGTTGCGCCCTGCGCCCTTTCTCCCGCGGCTTGGAGGGCAAAAACTTCGGCGTGAGGTTCACCAGCACGGGGATGAAACCCTTCACCCACAATCTCCCCATCTTGGACAATCACCGCCCCTACTAACGGATTTGGAGAAGTGCGTCCCAAAGCAATGCGAGCTAGTTCCACACACCGTAACATCATGCGGGAGTCAAAATCATTACTAACTGTTTCTTTGACTACAAACTGATGATCTTGAGGTAAAGATGCAGATGTGGGAGAGACTCCTGGGCAATTATCCATGTCACTTATGAATTACGAATTAATTTTATCTGCTGCCACCAGCGACTAAGAGGATAATAAACCACAGGGGCCCACAAACTACTAAGAATTGCCGAAGCTAAGGTAGCACGCTGGTAATATGTCCAAATACTGTCTACATGACGATTTCCTATCAAAGATAACTGTACGGCAAAAATAGTATCTGCTAATACCGCCATCCCAAAGACAATTAAAGCAATAGAAATAAAGTCTTCTTGAATAAAACGCTGCTTTTGGATCAGCGCCGTTAACAGCCCAACTAATCCTAAGCTCAAAGTATGAGTTGGATCAGGTGATGTTATTGCGTCTTGTAATAGCCCCAAAATTATCCCGGATAGCATACCAGATAATACTGAGCGATTTACACTCCAAGCCACAACCCAAATTAGTAGCCAGTTAGGTCCTATGCCTAATAATTCCATTCCGGGCAGACGAGTTGGCAACATTAGTAAGCATAATAACACTGTTCCCAATATGACTATCCAATCGAGAATTTGATGCCACCAAGGATGCCAAAGTGCTAATGGCGGAATCAAGGAATGAGATTTTCGGACTGGTGATGCTGCTTTTGAGTCCCTGCTACCAAAAAATCCAGGTATCTTCATCGTTTTTCTAATTGCTAAAAACCTACATTATTTAGCCCCATTTTGCCTTGGTAACTCTTGAGGCTCTGGTTTTGGATAAACACTTACCCAATCCAAATGTCGAATTGGCGGAAATAACTCTACCCTTGCTACTGATGCGGGAAGTTTCTTTAAATCGAGAGACTTAATTTTGCCTATGGCTAAACCAGGAGGAAACTTCTGACTATAAGTAGATGTAGAAACTAAATCTCCTACCTTAACGTTAGGTACTTTTTCATAAAATTCTAATACTCCTTCAGCGGAAGAATCACCCTGCAAAACGCCTTTAGCTGATGTGCGACTGATATTCACTCCGACTTGACTTTTTAGATCACTGACTAATAATACACTGCTAGTATTAGTCGTGACAGTTTCTACTAAACCGACTAATCCACCATCAGCTTTCACAATAGAACCTTCTTGAATACCAGATGCAGTCCCCCGATTCAAAATCACTTGTTGCCACCAGTGATCAGCACTACGGCCTACCACTCGCGCTATCACGGGTTTTTCTGGCAGAGCTTCTTTCTCTACATAACCTAATAAATTTTTTAAGTTTTGATTTTGGCTTTCCAGATCAACTATGCGAGTCTGTAACTCTAAAAATCTCGCATCGCTAATACTTTGTTCAGGCGTGACTCCTGGCTGTAGCCTTTGTAAGGGGCTGGTTATTCCTTGATAAATTTCGTGCAATAAAGCACCTTTTGTTTCTCTAAGTGTCCAGGCGCTACCTATCACTAAAGCCAATATCCCTACCTGTAGTCCCTTATATTCCCACCAGCGTCTCACAGTAAACATATATACCTTTACATATTTTTATAAATTATTCAGGAATTGAGGAAGTATGGCTTATTCCTAACTGCCGCGGTGGCGATCGCCAAATTGTGAACTCCTGTTTTCTTTCTTGACAAGAATGGATTCTATATTTATTACCTTCGCCATTTTTTGTAGGTTGAGCGGCGCAAAACCCAATAAATGTGTGGGGTTATGTGTCTTAAACTAACTTACGAATCAAGGCTTTTTTAATTTAGTGAAGGTATTGACTATAGAATCCATGACATTATTTCTAGCTGACTATCTGTTGTTACATATTACGAGAACGTCCGCTAAATACTCGCTCCAACTGCTTGAAGTTTTCTAATACACGACCTGTTCCTAAAACAACACAACATAAAGGATCAGCGGCAATGTGAGTAACAATACCTGTTTCGTGACTAATCAAGGTATCTAGACCTTTCAGTAATGCACCGCCGCCAGCTAACATGATGCCACGATCAATAATGTCGGCTGCCAGTTCTGGAGGTGTGCGTTCTAGTGTCCGCCTAACTGCTTCTATAATTACGGCTAGAGGCTCTACCATGCTTTCCCGAATTTCCGGTCCTTTGATGGTGACAGTTCTAGGCAAGCCAGAAAGCAAGTGTAAGCCCCGGACTTCCATAATACTATCATTATCATCTGGGGTTGGATAGGCAGAACCAATTTTAATCTTAATATCTTCAGCAGTCCGTTCCCCAATGATCAGATTATGAACTTTCTTCATGTACTGAGTAATTGCCTCAGTTAATTCATCTCCGGCAATGCGTACTGATTCGCTAATAACTGTACCTTGAAGACTGAGTACCGCTACTTCTGTTGTCCCACCACCAATATCAATAATCATGTTGCCTGTGGGTTCAGCAACGGGCAAACCAGCACCAATTGCTGCTGCTACTGGCTCATCAATCAAATATACTTCTCTTGCTCCGGCTTGAGTCGCTGCATCCATTACAGCCCGTCTTTCTACGCCGGTGACACCGCTGGGAATGCCAATGACAATGCGGGGCAACATGAGGGATCTACCTTCATTTACCCGCTGGATAAAGCTTTTTAGCATTAATTCGGCAGTATCAAAGTCAGCGATCACACCATCCCGTAAGGGACGCAGGGCAATCACATTACCTGGTGTACGACCAAGCATTTTTTTAGCTTCTTCTCCTACTGCCAGCGCCACTTTCTCATTTTGATCAATGGCAACGACTGAAGGTTCTTGAAGAACAATTCCTTTACCAGATACATAAACTAGGGTGTTGGCTGTACCGAGGTCGATACCCATATCCCATGATGGACGAAAATTTCTGAAAAAACCCACGCGTCTCCATGCCCCCTATTTGCACTACTTGTGACTATAAAGATAAGAGTTATTAATGACGAATTTCATGATTTTGGTTGGCCTGACTCCAGTAAACTAGACTATTTTTTTATCTAGCTTTTGTCAATCTTGATTTTAGTTCCAAGACTCTTATGTTCTATCTTCTGAATATCACTCAGTATAACCGTATAATTTTTTTTAAAATGCCAAGTATTTTGGGAATTTTTTGATTGGGTTAATTGTTAGGATTCTAACATATTCTCAATATTTTCACAATTAGTTATTATAGAATTCAGCACAATGCAATACAAACGTACTAAAACAAAAAAACCATGAGTATTAATGTTGTCACCCTTGTTGGTCGTGTCGGCGGCGATCCAGATATGAAGTATTTTGAGTCAGGGACAATTAAGTGTAGACTCACCCTAGCAGTTAATAGGCGATCGCGTAATAACGATAAGCCAGACTGGTTTAATTTAGAACTTTGGGGAAAAACTGCGGAAGTTGCCGGCAACTATGTCCGTAAAGGTAGCCTCATTGGGGTGAAAGGTTCTTTAAAATTTGATTCATGGAGCGATCGCCAAACCGGAGTTAACCGTTCTAGTCCAGTGATTAACGTAGAACAACTAGAATTACTAGGCTCAAAACGTGATGGTGAAGGTGGGATGTCTGATATGTCTCCAGATAATTTCTAATTAGTCAGTGGTCAGTGGTCAGTGGTCAGTGGTCAGTGGTCAGTAGTCAGTGGTATTGAAACAAAGGACAACTGACAAAGGACAAAGGACAACTGACTAATAACTAATTTGCAATGTGACAGATGCTTGTACTTCTTGTTCGCCAGCAACGATGGGAGTAGAAGCATCTGCACTAGTTAATTTAGCAACCTCAGCCCGGTAAAGCATGGGTGGTGGAGGTGGACTTGCACCATTGACTTGAATACTGACGATTTCTTTTTGTTGTAATCCCAGGCTGCTCAGGACAGCTTCTGCTTGTTGCTGGGCATCTTGGGTAGCTTTTTTCAAGGCTTGTTTTTGGGCATTAGCGATCGCTTCATCACTAGCAATAAAACTCACACCGTTAATTTGTGTCGCCCCAGCTTTTACTGCATCATCTAATAAAGTCCCTGCTTCATCTGTAGGAATACGGAAACTGACTGTATTACTAGCTGAATAACCAGTAATTCGCTGTATATTATTACTGTAGCTATAGACTGGATTAAGACGTACACCAGTAGTAGTTAATTTCTGGACATTGCGTTTTTTGAGTAAAGCTACCACAGCGGATGACTTACGAGCGGCTTCTTTTTGGACATCTTGAGCCGTTTTTCCTTGAATTTCTACACCCAAACTAACTTGGGATAATGTGGTAGAAATTGTTTCTACACCCCGTCCACTGACAGTTAAAGTCCGCCATAATTTTTCCTTTTCTTGCGCCGATGCAGGTAGTATAAAAATCGCGCACATAAATATACTCAAAGATAATATTTTCCCAATTTTCCTGCCTGGAAACCTAGAATTAGATAAAACAGTGATAGACATTTTTTAACACTCCTCTACTAACCGATAAATTATTGATTAACTATTAATTACCAACAGTCACCAAAACATTTTCACACCGAAAGTGTAATTACTTGATGCAATTTGTATATTTATAGTTAAATCCCAGTCTCACTAAAATAAGACTTGGTTACATTTTTGGCAACGGAAAATTCTTTTTTGGGTTTCCTGTTCTCAACCCAATCTATTGAATTTTGCTAATTATTTTATGATAGTTCTTCCTTATCAACTTCATGATAACAGATTTAAAATCGAATGTCAACCCCTAAATCTTCTTTTAAATCCGAATCGTTTTAAAAATTGAGTGGTATTTTTAGATATATTAAGACTTACGTATAAGTAAGGGGAAAATGAACCACGAAGGGACGAAGGACACGTTCGCGCAGCGTCCCGTTAGGGATAGGGAAGAGTGTTTGAGAGAGCTTTTTCGTAAGTTCTGATATATTAACTTTGCATTTTTCCTTTGCGACTCTGGGAGAAAAAACAATGACATCATCAACACCTGAAAGTTTATCTAAATTCGTCAATTTTTGTAACCAACATATTACCGGACAAGAACGCAAAGAAGCACAAACATTTCTCGACAGATTTTTTCGAGCATTTGGCCATGAAGGTGCATTAGAAGCTGGTGCGACTTACGAAGAAGCAATTAAGAAAAGTAGTAAAACTGGAAAAACTGGCTTTGCTGATTTAGTGTGGAAACCCCGCGTTTTAATAGAGATGAAAAAACGGGGAGAAGACTTAAATAAACATTATTCCCAAGCTTTTGATTATTGGACAAGATTAGTCCCCAATCGTCCCAAATATGTGATTTTATGTAATTTTGATGAGTTTTGGATCTTTGATTTTGATATTCAATTAGATACACCCGTAGATAAAATATCTCTGGAACAACTGCCAGAACGGTCGGGAGCATTGGCATTTATGGAATTAGGGCAAAAAACTCCTGTATTCCAAAATAATCAAGTAGAAGTGACAAAACGTGCTGCTCATCGCATGGGAGAACTATTATTAGAGTTAGAAAAGAGGGGAATTGAAAAGTTAACAGCACAGCGGTTTATTTTGCAATGTGTGTTAGCGATGTTTGCGGAAGATAGACAACTGTTACCCCGTGATATGTTTATTTCTTGTGTGCAAGATTGTATGAGTGGGTTAAGTTCCTATGATGTTTTGGGTGGTTTATTTCGGGAAATGAATCAACCAGGAAAAACACCTGCGGGACGTTATCAAGGTGTAGATTATTTTAACGGGGGTTTGTTTTCCCAAATTCATGCAATTGAATTAACTAGAGAAGAATTAAATTTTTTAGATGTTTCTGCGCGAGAGAATTGGAGTAAAGTCCGTCCGGCTATTTTTGGGAATTTATTTGAAGGAAGTATATATAAAAAAGAACGTCACGCGAGGGGAATTCATTATACTTCAGAAGTGGATATTATGAAAATTGTCCGTCCGACAATTAGCCGTTATTGGGAAGAGAGAATTGAGGAAGCAAAGACAATTAAGGAACTTTCAAAACTGCAAATAGAATTACAAGGTTATCGAGTTTTAGATCCTGCTTGTGGTTCTGGTAATTTTCTTTATATTGCATATCAGGAATTGAAAAGAATTGAAATATTGCTTTTAAAAAAAATTCAATCTTTGAGTAAGTCTCCAGATAAACAAATGCAAATGGGTTTGGTGACTCCTTGGCAATTTTATGGAATGGATACAAATCCCTTTGCGGTGGAGTTAGCGCGGGTGACTTTGATGATTGCGCGGAAGATTGCAATTGATAATTTAAGTTTAACTGAACCGGCTTTACCTTTGGATACTTTGAATAATAATATTGTTTGTGAAGATGCTTTATTTAGTGAATGGGTAAAAGCAGATGCTATTATTGGAAATCCACCATTTTTAGGTGGAAAGAACATGAGAATGGATTTAAATGATGAATATGTAGATAGAATTTTTAAACGTTTTCCTAAAGTTAAAGATGTGGATTTTTGTGCTTATTGGTTTCGGTTAGCTCATGATAAAATTGATGAAAAAGGTAGAGTCGGTTTAGTTGCGACTAATTCTATAAGTCAAGGTAAAAGTAGAATTGCGGCTTTAGATTATATTACTCAAAATGGCGGTTATATTCATGAAGCGGTTTCTACGCAAGCTTGGTCTGGTGCTGCAAAAGTTCATGTTAGTATTGTCAATTGGTGTAAGGATAAACCAACAAAGTATTATTTAGATGATCTTGTAGTTTCACAAATCAATTCTTCTCTGAAATCTAGTGTTGATGTTTCTCAAGCTGTGCGATTAAAAGCAAATATGAATAAATGTTTTCAGGGTGTAATTCCTAATGGAAAAGGATTTCTGGTTAGCGAAGAAAAAGTAGAAGAATGGATTAACAATGATTCCCAAAATAAAGAAGTTCTAAAATTATTTTCAATGGGTGCAAATTTAGCTAAAAATCCTCATGGTAAACCAGAAAGATGGATTATTGATTTTAATAATATGAGTATTGAAGAAGCTAGTGATTATCAATTACCTTTTGCACAAGTTAAGCAAACTATACCCTTAGAACGTCAAAATAATCGTAATGAAAAATTGCAGCTTAATTGGTGGAAATATGAAGGGAAAAGAATAGAAATGAGAAAATCCCTATCTCAATTAGATTACTACTTTACAGTCCCTAGAGTTTCTAAATGGGCTATATTTATTCCAGCACCTTTAAATTGGCTACCAGGTGATTTAAATATTGTTATAGCATCAGATGATTTTTATATATTAGGAATTCTCACATCTAAGGTACATCGTGTTTGGGTAAACGCGCAAAGTTCAACATTAAAAGGTGATACGCGCTATACTAATACAACTTGTTTTGAAACATTTCCATTTCCGCAAACAGCAGATATTAAGATAGTCGAACAAATCCGCACCAAAGCCGAAGAACTGCATCAATATCGCACGCAACAAATGGAAACAAAACAATGGGGAATCACCACATTATATAATAAATTATTCAACGAACCCAGCAGCCAACTTTATAAACTACATCAACAATTAGATACGCTGGTAATGACAGCTTATCAATTCAACTCAGAAGATGATATTTTAGAAAAACTGCTTATCTTCAACTTAGAAGTAGGAGAAAAAGAAAAACAGGGAATTAAAATTATTGGACCATATTCACCAGATGAGAACATACAGCACATTTAATGTAAATCAGGTAAAAATGATGCTATAACTTATGTCTGTCATTAGCACTGTATATATCTATCTGGCTTAATTATTGCCAAAAAAGAGTAAAAATAAAGAAAAGGATACTTAATATAACCAATGCAGTTTATCAGTGCAATCAACTTTACTGTTCCCTTGTTGGCAACTGCCACAGAAAGCGCAGACAGTTCCATGGTATTGGCCGCTGTGCTACTGAGTTTAGTAATAATTTACTTTGCCAGCAAAATTGGGGGAGAATTATCAACCAAAGTCGGTTTACCAGCGGTTTTAGGTGAACTTGTCGGTGGTGTAGTAGTTGGTATTTCGGTACTACATTTGCTGGTATTCCCAGAAGGTGGTACAGACAGTTCTAACTCTTTAATCATGTCCTTCCTGCAAATCACCGCCGGGTTAACCCCAGAAGCCACACCAGAGGTGTTTGCAGCCCAATCAGAAGTGATGTCTGTTTTATCAGAATTGGGTGTAATCATCCTGCTGTTTGAAATTGGCTTAGAATCCAACTTAAAAGACCTGATGGAAGTTGGTATTCAGGCCTTTGTTGTCGCAGTAGTAGGGGTAGTAGTACCCTTTGCGGCAGGGACTGTAGGATTGATGACACTATTTGGTATCAGTGCTGTGCCGGCGATTTTTGCTGGTGCTGCTTTGACTGCAACCAGTATTGGGATTACCTCAAAAGTGCTGTCCGAATTAGGGCGATTGAACTCCAAAGAAGGGCAAATTATTCTGGGTGCAGCCGTTATTGATGACGTATTGGGAATTATCGTCCTGGCGGTAGTTGCTAGTTTAGCCAGAGATGGTGCAGTAGATGTAGTTAACGTCATTTATCTGATCATTAGTGCCAGTGCTTTTCTGATTGGGGCGATAGTGCTAGGTAATGTATTTAATAAATCATTTGTAGCGATCGCAGATCAACTTAAAACCAGAGGGGAATTAGTTGTACCCGCCTTTGTTTTTGCCTTTATGATGGCTTACCTAGCCTCAGTCATCCATTTAGAAGCAATTCTGGGGGCTTTTGCCGCAGGTTTAGTTCTCGAAGAAACTGATAAACGCAAAGAGCTACAAAGGCAAGTTCTTCCCATTGCTGATATCCTAGTTCCTGTTTTCTTCGTCACCGTCGGTGCAAAAACTGATTTGGGAGTCTTAAACCCATCAATTCCCGCGAATCGGGAAGGTTTAATCATGGCAACTTTCCTGATTACAGTCGCTATCATCGGTAAAGTAATTACAGGTTTAACAGTATTTGGTCAACCAGGAATTAACCGTTTGGCTATTGGTGTGGGGATGATTCCTAGAGGTGAAGTAGGTTTAGTATTTGCTGGTGTAGGTGCAGCTAGTGGAGTTATCTCCAAACCACTAGGAGCAGCAATTATTATGATGGTCATTCTTACCACATTTATTGCTCCGCCCCTCTTAAGAATCGTCTTTCCAGAATCAAACACCCCAGAAAGTTTAGACAGCGATTCTGGAAAATCATTAGCATTAGAACCACCACAGCCTCTCACAACCACAGACAATGATTAGTAATATAAGCAGGTGACAGGGAACAGGTGA
>NZ_VIKW01000001.1:106823-311480 GCF_009711975.1 Anabaena sp. UHCC 0204 | reverse complement strand
TGACAGTCCTAGAAGCCTTTTATTGCTATAACTTTATCTGCTGGAGTTTTTACATTGCTAGATCAGAGGATGTGGGAAAAGTCTAAGATGTCATCATGACAAATTATACCTATCTTCTAGCTTTTCAAACATCCTCTCAGGAGATTGGAGGAAACTTCTTTAATCCAATCTCCGTCCGTTGTGGATATTAACATTCTCTAACCTTCATAATGAGTATAATTGCTTCCGAGGAATGTTCCAGAAAAGAATTAATATAGCAATATTACTGAGTAAATTCACTAACTTTTCCGTTAGCTCGATCAATTTTTCATTCTTACTAGCTTTGATAATGCTTTGTATTCTGATTTTTGCTCAATGCAGTTTTTATCCGTTGTTGTGAGGGAGTATAACCCGCCAATTTCTGTCAGTATTTGACAGTGGTGGGTCTTTTTTATGAATTTAACGATTAATTTAGCTAAAGAGGAAGAGCAGGAATGAGAAAAAGCGGTGATAGGATGACAATTTACTAAAATTTTGAGATATTAACTAATTTGATATTCACTATTTCTATAAACGTCAATCAGGAGAAAAAACTATGAAATTACACTGGTTATTACCCAGTACATTTGGTACTGTACTCATGCTATCTTCGCCAACTTTAGCTGCAAAATTGGAATCTTGGCGATTTGATCGTAATCAAAACCTCCTAGAAATTAATACTAATGGTAGTGTCCAACCAGAAGCACAACTTGTTTTTAACCCTACTCGGCTAGTAATTGACTTACCGGGTGTGCAATTGGGACGTTCCCAGTCAAATCAAAATATAGGAAGAGGAATTCGGGAAATTCGCATTGGCCAGGTTGATGAAAAAACAACCCGAATTGTTTTAGAACTGAGTCCTGGTTATAGCCTAGATCCTAAACAAGTGAAATTTGTTGGTAAGAGTCCCAATCGCTGGACTGTACAATTACCAAAACTAGAAACAGAGCCAACCTTATCTTCCCCAAATAATAATAATAATAATAATTACAATCTAGTTGCCATAGATTCCCAACCCAAACCTGAATTTACACCAATTGCGCCAACCGCTAATAGTAATAGGGGCGCAAATCAACTGGAAACACCAATTGCGCCAATCGCTAATAGTAGAAGGGGCGGAAATCAACTTGAAAGTTTACAAACTACCGGGGATGGCTTTTTTCTGCGTACTAATGGTACTAAACCGCAAACAAGAATAATTAGAAGTCGTGATCAGACTACTATCTTTCTCGACATTCTAGATACAACTTTATCGTCAACTTTAAATCAAAGAAATTTAGCAGTTAATAGACATGGTGTAGATCGGATTGAATTTACGCAATTAGGAACAACACCAGCATCTGTCCGGATGACTTTGAGAGTAGATAAAAATAGTCCTGACTGGCGAGTGACCTCAAGTAGTAGCGGTTTAGTTTTACTTCCATCTAGGCGGGTTGCTAGTTCACCAGAAAATGATAATGTTCCTACAACGAGAGTGAATAACGATTCTCCAGCCACAATTCAGTCTGTAGAACTCGTTAATAATGACACACAACTATTAATTAGAGCCGACCAAGCGGTGTCTGCTACCAGCGGTTGGGATAGAAGTTCTGGTTTATTTCGCATCACTATTCCTAACGCTAAGTTGGCCAATCAGGTCAAGGGACCTAGTTTTGATAGCAGTAGCCCCATTCTCAGACTCCGTTTGCAACCCCAACAGCCCAATACTGTGGTGATTTTGGTTCAACCGGCATCAGGTGTGACACTAGGCGCACTTAACCAAGTGGGAGATAAACTTTTGGCTCTACAATTGCAACGATCTCGTCAGAGTCAGATTAGACCACCAGTTAGTTTACCTCCCTTATTACCACCAAGACAAACATTGCCTGATGCTAATCAAAGACAGCCACAAATAATTCCCAGACCTTCATCTCCTAGAGGGAAATTGGTAGTGATGATTGACCCTGGACATGGTGGTAAAGATCCGGGTGCAATTGGTATTGGTGGACTACGTGAAAAGGATGTTATTTTACCAATTAGCCAAAGAATTGCTGAAGTTTTGGAAAGAAATGGTATCCAAGTAATTATGACTAGGGATTCTGATTACTTTGTGACTTTACCAGGACGAGTAGCAATGGCAAAACGAGCTAATGCTGATGTATTTGTCAGTATTCATGCTAATTCAGCAGGTGCGAGTCGTCCAGAAGTGAGCGGGTTAGAGACATATTATTACCAAAGTGGTCTAAGACTAGCTCAGATTGTCCACAATAGAGTTCTGCAAAGTCTGAATGTCAGAGATAGAAAAGTCCGGAAAGCTAGATTTTATGTCCTCCGTCAAACTTCTATGCCTTCAATTTTAGTAGAAACGGGTTTCTTGACTGGTAGAGAAGATGCAGCCAGACTCAGGAGTACAGCTTATCAAAATCAAATGGCCGATGCGATCGCTCAAGGCATTATCCAGTATTTAAGATCCAGATAAATAGTAATTTTTAATACTCACTATCTGCCATACCTGAAAAATAAATTTTCACAAAACAATAGAAACACTAAATTTTTATGCTACGATTTTACGCCATTAGCCTTGTCTTACTACCACCAACACAACCATCTTTTTCTTGATTAAAGTCACAATTGAGGTGGTGATGGTATGAAGATTAGCCAATATGTTCAGATGTTGCAAATCAGGAGACAGGATTGTGAAACTACATTGGTTAATGCCTAGCACTTTTGGCACAATCTTCATGCTATCTTCCCCGGCTCTAGGAGCAAAATTAGAATCTTGGCGTTTTGATACTAATCAAAACCAGTTAGAAATTAATACATCCAGTGCTGTCCAACCCCAAGCCCAACTGATTTTTAACCCTACTCGGTTAGTAATTGACTTACCGGGGACTGAATTGGGTCGTCCGCAGTTAACTCAACAGATTGGCGGAAAAATTCGCGCCATTCGGATTGGCCAGTTTGACAAACAAACAACTCGCGTAGTCATAGAACTTGCTCCTGGTTACACCCTAAACCCTAACCAGGTCAAATTTGTTCCCAGGACAGGTAAACGCTGGATAGTAAAATTACCACAGCCAGAAATTTCTAATCAAGATACTGAAGAACCATCAATACCTCCTATCTCAGATCAATCATCTGATTTAACGCCAGTCTCTAAAAATATTTATAACGTAGTTACAACCAATCGGATTACCCCATCTCAACCAGAAATATCAGCAGGGTTAATTCAAATAGAAAAATTGCGCGTCACAGGAGATGGGTTTTTCATTAATACCAATGGTGGTAATCCTCAACTACAAGTTAATCATAGTCAAGATCACCGCTCCGTTAATATTGATATCATTGGTGCAGCTTTATCACCAGATTTGGAACAACGGGATTTATTGATTAATCGCTATGGTGTCCGTCGTATCCAATTTAACCAATTATCAAGTAGGCCATCTGCTGTTCGCATGACCTTGCAGTTAGATAATACTAGTCGCAATTGGCAGGCGATCGCTAGTGGGAATAACGGTTTCATTGTGCTACCTGAACGGGTCGCTAAATTACCTAATGATACTCCATCCTCTGTACCATCCCTGAGTGATTCCCCCTCCATGATTCAATCTATAGAAATCGGGGGAAATGGTACACAACTATTAATTAGAGCCGACCAAGCCATATCTGCTACCAGCGGCTGGGATAGAAGCTCAGGTTTATTTCGTATCACTATTCCTAATGCTCAGTTAGCCAATCAAGTCCAAGGACCTACGTTTAATACCAATAGCCCTATTCTGAAAGTCCGTCTCCAACCCCAAGATTCTAATACTGTAGTTGTGCTAGTTCAACCTGCTGCTGGTGTGAGCTTTGGGGTACTCAATCAAGTGACGACACAATTATTAGCCTTACAGTTACAAACTAACCTCCGCGCTCAACGTCCTGGAATTTCACCTCCCATACCGCCAATACCACCAATAGATTCCTCACGTATTAACATAGATACTCCTAAAACAAGATTCCAGCCACGTCTACCAGTCCCTAGAGGGAAAGTTTTAGTAGTTCTTGATCCGGGACATGGCGGTAAAGATCCTGGCGCTCCTGGACTGGGTGGACTCTTAGAAAAGGATGTAGTTCTCCCCATTAGTACAAAAGTAGCGAGAATTTTAGAAGAAAATGGCGTACAGGTTGTACTAACGCGAGATGCTGACTTTTTTGTAGAACTCCAAGGACGGGTGGATATAGCCAAGCGTGTCAATGCTACTTTGTTTGTCAGTATTCACGCTAATTCTGTGGATAATAGGCCTGATGTCAATGGGTTAGAAGTATATTATTACGATAGTGGTTATGGTTTAGCAGAAGCTGTTCGTCAGAATATTCTCCAAAATATCGGTACCCTGAAAAATCGAGGCACTCGTAAAGCTAGATTTTATGTTCTTAGAAAAAATTCTATGCCGGCTATTTTAGTGGAAACAGGTTATATGAGTGGTCGAGAAGATAATCCCCGCTTAGGCTCACCAGAATATCAAAGTCGTATGGCTGAAGGAATAGCGAGTGGTGTTCTGAATTATTTAAAACAAAGGTAATAATCATCCTTTGTCAGTTGTTTTCTGTTTTTCTTTACCACTGACAACTGACAACTGACTACTAACCACTAACCACTAACCACAATCTAAATTAATATTTCCTGTGCATTCAACTTCTATTTTTGATAATCATTTTGATACTTTCTCCTCTCAAGAACCTCAACGCGCTCCTATTGGGGTATTTGACAGTGGTGTAGGTGGACTAACCGTACTGCGACAAATTTATCAGCAGCTTCCCAATGAATCCATTATTTATGTGGGGGACACAGCCCGCCTTCCTTATGGTATTCGCTCCCAAACCGAAATTTTACAATTTGTCCGGGAAATCCTTCATTGGATGCAGCAGCAACGGGTAAAAATGGCAGTTATGGCTTGTAATACTAGTTCTGCTCTGGCATTAGATATTGTACGTCAAGAATTTAATTTCCCTATTCTAGGAGTGATTTTACCTGGAGCGAAGGCAGCAGTACAGCAAGGACAGCGGATTGGTGTGATTGCTACTCCAGCTACTGCTCAAAGCAATGCCTATCGCCAAGCTATTTTAGAAATTAACCCTAATGTTCAAGTGTGGCAAGTCAGTTGTCCAGAATTTGTGCCACTAATTGAGCAAAATCGCATCCATGACCCTTATACTACGGAAATAGCCAAAACTTATCTAGAACCTTTGCTGCGCCAAGAAATAGATACTTTAGTCTATGGTTGTACTCATTATCCTCATTTATCGCCAGTTTTGCGATCGCTCCTACCGTCTCAAGTCAAACTCATCAACCCAGCAGTTCATGTTGTGGCTGCTTGCTCTCAAGAGTTAGATATATTAGGAATTAAAAATACTCATCCACCAATGCCCACCCGCTTCGCTGTCAGCGGTTGTCCTCAACAATTTACCCAATCTGGTTTGCACTGGTTGGGCTATACCCCAATGGTGGAACAGGTATGTTTTGCTGACGCTGTTGTATCTTAATCCAGGAGTCAGGAAGTAGGGGCGCAAGGCCTGCGCCCAGTCAGGAATCTCCCTGCTCCCTGCCAGAAAGTTCCTTTCATTGACTATTGATAGCTTCAGAGACATTTGCTGTTAATACTCTTTCCTGTTTGTACTTATCCGAAACAACATTAGAACCGCTTTGAATAATACCTTTCTTGCCTGTTCGTTTTGCTAATGCTAATAATAAGTACACGCTAAATAAGTATCCAGCGGCTAAAATAAATATCATCATAGGCATATTTCCGTAAATCATTTTTCCACCATTTTTGATTGCTAAGGAATATGAAATTGCATACAAAACTTGCAGAACTATAGTCAATCAAGCACATTCTTGATAGCTGTAGTTAGCTATAGTGATCTGCCCAGTAGAAACCAATGTTCTCTGGTCAATCAATCAATTTATTTTCTTTAATATGACCCTTGTCAGGCTATACATCAGACAGCAGTAAAAATATTGCTAAACAGCAACCTTTAACTGCACTCATCAGCAATTTACCTAGCCTGCGTTATTGACTCCTCACCAATTTAATTAAAGCTACGCTAATACTCAACGGTATTAAATACGTTGAGCTTCTTCCATTACTGGACAAGCATAATTCAACTCAGTCGGTACGGTTGCCGCACGAAAGTCAGGAATAATTTCCATCTTCTTTTGGCGACGAGCTATTTTTGACTCACAACACTATTATGTAAAATCACTGAATGGTGGCTTTACTGCGGAAGTGAATAATCTGAAAAATTTAATATTCCTAAGTCTTAGCGTAACACAACAGTCTTGAATTTGAAGCTAATTTCTAGACTAAAATTTAAAAATTTTTCGATGTTCATAGCTCATATCCGTTCCTCAAGAATAAATGTAAAAATAATTACATTTTTATGGAGTATTTACGTATTTTTTACTCATACTAATAAATATCAATTAACGTAAATTTAAAAAACATTTAACAATAACATATTTTGAAGTAAAAATCTAAAGAATTTGATAAATATTAAAAATCAGATTCATCAAGGAAAACTTTGTGCTGACACTGGGTTATCTTAAAATTAAAGAATATGTAAACTTTCGTAACCTAAGCCAGAGTCCGCCCATCCATGACCCCAGCCACCTCCCTGTTTACCCCTGTGGAAGCAGACCTGCAAATACTAGCAGATAACCTTAAACAGCTAGTTGGAAATCGCCACCCCATTCTTTATGCCGCCGCCGAACACTTATTCGGTGCTGGGGGAAAGCGCATTAGACCTGCAATTGTACTGCTTGTATCGCGGGCAACCATGCTAGACGAAGATATTACCGCACGTCATAGAAGACTGGCAGAGATTACAGAAATGATCCACACTGCCAGTTTGGTACATGATGATGTAGTAGATGAGTCCAATGTCCGACGTGGTGTACCTACCGTTCATAGTTTGTTCGGTAATCGCATTGCTGTACTGGCAGGGGATTTCCTCTTTGCTCAATCATCTTGGTACTTAGCGAATCTCAATAACTTGGATGTTGTTAAACTCCTTTCCGAAGTAATCATGGATTTAGCTGCCGGAGAAATCCAGCAAGGGCTGAATCGTTTTGATGCTAGTCTTTCTACGGAAACTTACCTGCAAAAGAGCTATTACAAAACCGCCTCATTAATTGCCAACAGTTCTAAAGCTGCTGGATTAATTAGTGAAACATCCCTAGAAACTGCCGAACACTTGCACAGTTATGGTCGTCATTTGGGTCTGGCCTTCCAGATAGTAGATGATATTCTCGATTTCACTAGTTCGACAGATACCTTGGGTAAACCAGCCGGTTCTGATCTCAAAAGTGGCAACCTCACAGCACCGGCGTTATATGCCTTAGAAGAAAAACCTTACTTGGAAGCTTTGATTGAAAGAGAGTTTGCCCAGTCAGGGGATTTAGAGCAGGCATTGGCACTAATTCATGATAGTCAAGGTATCCAGAGAGCTAGGGAATTAGCTGCTCACCACGCTAAATTAGCCACGGAGCATATCAGCATTTTAGAACCTTCAGAATCACGGCAAGCACTAATGAATTTGACTGACTATGTACTAAGTCGGCTCTACTAAAAAAATTTAGATTGATTTTAGATTTGGGATTTGGGAAATTTAATATCCGAAATCCCAAATTTGTTTATGCGATGTTGGGAGGAATAGTGCGAGTGCCTCTAAATTCTTGTAGTTGTTGCCCAATCAGCTTTTCTAATTGAGTACGACGCACTTCTACAATATTAGTGATAGTTCCTGGTGTTTCGATAAAAACTATGCTGTGTACTGGTTTGAGGGCTATTAATTGAAACAGAATCCGGGTAACATACATGGGGGTTGGCAGCAAGTGAGGGTCACGCCCAGCATCTGAGATTAGGGAAACATCCTGTATGGTAGGGAAAGCGTAAATAACTTGCTTTTCTATTCCTGGATTTGCGCGATTGCTCAATGTAGTTAAAACCCAATCCTTCTCAGAATTTTGGAGAATAAAGTATTGGTAGTGGCGTAACTTTTGAGCGATGGCGATTAATACAGGAGCGATTGATACCATAAGTTGTGGTGTCATACCGTCCTGGGGTGCATTGTCTATCAGCAATTGAATTTGTGCTTCTAAATCCATCATGAGTTGTAAATGACTTTTGGGTAATGGCTAAAACATGAATGAGGAAGATCCAACAAAGTTGATATCTACAAGTTCAAATTTTTTGGCTGCCACATCCTCAATGTAAATTGGTTTGCGTTTGGACTACATACAAAAACCATGAAGCTAATATCCAAAAAAGTCTGACAAGTCGTGTCCAAAGTATGTTAGGGTCTTTTTGAGAACTGGGACTATGAATTCAACAGCAATCGCAACTACTCAGGGGAAAATTTCTATCAGCGTGGAGGTCATCTTTCAATTCCTATTTAGGGAACTTCAACAGTCAACAAAGGCTTCCGAGCAAAATTGTCACGATGTATCTGTGAGAATTACTAACGAAGTCTTGCGGATTTGTAATGAAAGTAAACGCATTCAAACTTCCGGGTCTGTAGAAAGTTCAGCAATGAGCCTAGCTAAACATCGGTTACAACAGTGTATCCGTTACTATCAGTTAGGTTCAAACCGTGGACGTTTAGAACTACACAGCACTTTGAGTGCTATTATTTACCGTTATATTAATCCCCCTCATAAGCAATTAAGCTATCAAGGGCGGTTGACTATCATTGAAGATTTTCTACAGAGTTTTTATCTGGAGGCTTTAAATGCTTTTAGAAGGGAGAACCAATTAGGTCCTACCTATCGCCCCCAGACTCTATTGGAATTGGGAGAATATATGGCATTTACCGAGCGATATGGTAAGCGTCGGATTCCCCTTCCCGGAAGACAACAACAGTTAATCATTCTGCGAGCGCAAACTTTTTCCAAACAGCAACCTCCAGAAACAAGTGTAGATATAGAACAGGCATCGGAAGGTAGTAGTGGTGAGTCTGACGGTTCGTGGGAAGAGCCGGCTATTCAACAATTGCGTTCGACGATGGCAACGCAACCCGAACCAGAAGAAGATACCCTGCGATCGGTTGTAATTACAGAATTAATAGATTATTTAGAGGAAAAAGAACAATCTGACTGTGCTGATTACTTTGCTCTTCGTCTTCAGGATTTATCAGCACCAGAAATTGAGGCAATATTGGGTTTAACATCCCGGCAGCGTGATTATTTGCAGCAACGGTTTAAATATCATTTAATTCGCTTTGCTTTATTACATCGCTGGGAGTTGGTTCATGAGTGGTTAGAAGTTTCTTTACCCACTAATTTGGGTTTAACGCCTATTCAATGGGAAACTTATCTAGCCCAGCTAGATGATAAACAAAAATCTATCTTAGATTTGAAGCAACAGGGAAAACCTGACGAACAAATAGCCAAGATTGTAGGCTTGTCTATGGCGCAATTACAGAAACGGTGGTTTAAGATTCTGGAACAAGCTTGGGAAATTCGTAACTCCTTAGTGTCCGGATCTAGTGCATCTACCCATGAATGGTGACTCAGAATCCTCATAAAATTATCAACTTGCTTGGGTATTGAAAAATTACAAATTCAACACTTACGGGTATACGTTGTTAGAATGTGAGGAAATTGACGGGGTAAATATTTATCTCAAGATGGTAGCCGTTTAATGGTGAACTAAGCTTGTGAGAAAACCCCCAAACCTTTCAATTGGGAGAAATTCCTACTGTGCAAGAACGTTTCCAAGCTATTATTAAGCGTCGTTTACAAGGCGAAACAGAAAAAAATCCACCTTTGTTCCCCTGGGAAACACAATTGGTAGAATATCCTGATTGTGTAGAAGAACAATCTCTAGGATTAGTTCCTGTTTGGGGGTGGACTGTTCACCAATCTAAACTGAATTTGCCTATTCCTCTGCCGGAAAAAGTTTTTTGGCAATTGTTAGAAAAATGTCAGGTGTTGCTGACATCTTCCGTACCCCTGGGAGCTAAATTAGTTCAGGTGGTGGAAAGTATGTTTCCGAGTGATGCTCAGGCCATTAATGATTTGGCTGGGTTAGTGCTGAGAAGCTCTTATCGTTCTGCTGATACTCTGTCAGCTATGCCTAATATTGAGAGCGATTATTTTGATTTATTACCACGACAACAAATGGCGTTGTCATTAATGGCAGCCAAGCAACTGCTAGAAAATTTAACTTTGCCTATTTCATCTACTCAACCATTGCTAGAAAGACAATGGCTGACTACTGTGGGGACACTGAGTATTCGGGTAGAATTATGGAGTTTAGGTACATCTACAAAGCTAACTGTTCAGGGTGATTTACCTACACCTGGAATTTTACAGCTTCAAGGTAATCATCCGCAACAAACTGTAACATCTGTAATTTCGGAAATGCCAATTATCGAGTTACAAATTGATCAGATTCAGCCAACTTATACTTTGACAGTTGAGTTCCCGGAATTAGATCAGCAGCCTTTATTGTTGGCTATTCAGGTCAAAATTTAAGGCAATTACTATTCCTGGGTTAGATGGGAGTCATGGCAACAGATGTATAATATATTTGATTTATTTCCTGGTTTTAAAACTTAATTCTCTTGTCAAAAGAGGATAAACGATATTAAGGGCGAACTGAATGCCTTAGCTATGAGCAGGACACTTGTACTCTGTGGGAGTATAAAGCTACGATAGGGGGGAGTTGAAGACAAGGTGATAGTTTTCATACCTAGCATTGTGTCCGCAGCGTCTACATCATAGCTTTGCTTACCTAAAAATGTTTAATCTATCCAGGATGAATCGGTTTAATTACTGGCCAAAAACTATAGGAAAATCACCAGTAAAAGAGGTAGAGGATTCAATTCCTTTACGGGTGTTAGTGCTAGGGTTGGTCGTGTTGGGGGTTGTGGCTACGGATATTGCTGCTGAAACTCAATTTAGTTTGTGGACAATCCCACTGACTATGGTGGGTACAGCTTGGAGTTATTACCGTCGCCGAAGTTCTAATATTCCTATCCAGTTTTGTATTGCGATTGGGATGTTATTGGGTTTAGGTGCTTTTTTTGGACGTTTTATAGGAAATTGGCATGATACTCGGCTGAGTTTGGCTGAGTTATTGATTCAACTGCAAGTGCTACACAGCTTTGATACTCCCCGTCGGAAGGATTTGGGTTATTCCATTGTGATTGGGTTAATATTGGTGGGTGTGGCGGCGACGTTGAGCCAAACTATGGCGTTTGCACCGGTGTTGCTGTTATTTTTAGCGATCGCTCTCCCCACTTTAGTTCTAGATTACCGTTCACGATTGGGATTCAAGCAATCCATTGCTGAAAAATCTCGTAAAAAGAATAATTCTAATTTCAATTTTAAAGTTCTCATTTTAAATTTTTTATTGATTGTGGCTTTAGGGCTGGGAATTTTTGCAATTTTACCCCGGTTTCCTGGTTATCAGCTACGATCTTTTCCTGTGAGTGCGCCGATTAAAATCCCAGACAATTTCACAGGACGCAATATTATTAACCCCGGTTATGTCCGTGAAGGTAGGGGTAATGGGGAAGGAAATGGTAGCGGTAGTGGTGGAAATGCTGGTGAACCAGGAACATTAGACAATAATTTTTATTACGGTTTTAATAGCGAGATGAACCAAAACCTGCGGGGGGAAATGAAACCCAAGGTGGTGATGCGTGTGAGATCGCAAGCCGAAGGTTTTTGGCGAGTTTTGGCTTTTGACCGTTATACAGGTAAAGGCTGGAAGATTTCCCGCGATGATCAGGTAACGACCCTAAGACAATCATCTTGGACTTATCGCATTTCTATCGATCTCCCACCTTTTATGACTCGAACAAAAGAGGTAGTACAAACTTATAATTTGGTGTCGGAGTTACCTAACCTAATTCCGGCGATGTCCTATCCCAAAGCTTTGTACTTTCCCACACCAATGATAGCTGTCGATCAAGAAGATGGTTTACGTGCGCCAGTACAGTTATCAGAAGGACTAACATATACAGTAGTTTCCGAAGTTCCCTACCGCGATCGCTCTTTGTTAGGTAAAGCATCCACTAAATATCCAGCCAGTATTACCAAATATTACCTCCAAATCCCCCCAGAAATTGCCGATAAAGTCCGCAAAAGGACAGAAGAAATTCTCGCAATTTATGATCAACAACGGGTTTCCCGTTCTCCAGAAACAAAAACCCTAGATTCAACCTACGAAAAAGCTCTTTATTTAGCCCAGTATATTAAGCAAAATTACTCTGTACCTACAAATCCCTTAGACCTACCATTTTTTGATGAAAAGGATGACTTAGTAGAAAGTTTTTTATTCAAAAATAAAGGCGGTTATCCAGACCATTTTTCTACTGTATTAACAGTGATGTTGCGTTCCATTGGCATTCCAGCCCGATTAGTAGCGGGATTTGCCCCAGGGGAGTTTAATCCATTTACAGGAATGTATGTTGTCCGTAATACAGATGCTTATGCGATGACAGAAGTTTATTTCCCTAGATATGGTTGGTTTACCTTTGATCCCATTCCTGGACATCCCTTGATTCCTCCTTCGATAGAAGAAGATCAAACTTTTACTGTGCTGCGACAATTTTGGAATTGGGTCGCTGGTTGGCTACCTTCACCAATTACAGCTATTTTAAATACTGTATTTGGGGCAATATTTAGTTGGTTATTCAGAGGACTAGCTTGGTTTTTAGCTTTATTTACTAAGGGTTGGCTAGGAGTATTAACAGGTTTAATTATTGGCACAATTGCCGCATTCTTAGCTTGGTTGGGTTGGGGACAATGGCGCAAGTGGCTTAACCTGCGTTGGTTAAAGAAATTACCCCCAATGGAAAGACTTTACCAACAAATGCTACAATGGACAGCTAACAAGGGTTTAAGGAAGCATCCCAGTCAAACACCCCTAGAATATGCTCAGATTTCACACCAATATCATTCCCCAGAAATAGCTGAAATTATAGATGAAATCTGTCATGCTTATGTGAGTTGGCGTTATGGTAGTAATAGTCCCAATTGGCAACAATTGCAACAAAGATGGCAAAGAATTCAAAAAACAACTAATACCACCAGCCAGAATTCAAAATAGTTGAGACAGACTTTCCAGCCTATGGCAGGGGGCAGGGAATAGGGAACAGGAAGAAAGTTTTGGGCGATTTTACTTTTCTCCACACATTTTGGTTATCTCACATCTACCTACTTCCTGTTGCAATAAATGTGTTTGCGCCTATATCATAGGGAATATTTTTAGTAAATTTGGTTGATAATGCAGCTAAAAAAAGCATTTGCTATGAAAAAACTCAGGCTGACGTAGTGTAATTCGTTGTAACTCCCATTCTTTAGGGATAACATGGGAATAAGTTTACTACAAGCTTTTCATTTTTCGTTTAGCTGCAATTTTTCTATGGAAATTCAATTAATCAATATCGGGTTTGGTAATATCGTCTCTGCCAACAGAGTAGTTGCCATTGTTAGTCCAGAATCCGCTCCCATTAAACGGATTATCACCGATGCGAGGGACAGAGGTCAACTGGTTGATGCTACCTATGGACGACGAACTAGGGCGGTGATCATCACTGATTCTAGTCACGTCATTCTCTCAGCGATTCAGCCAGAAACCGTAGCGAATCGGTTTGTGATTTCCCGTGATCATCATGTTGTAGATAATTAATCAGAGGATTTGCACCAGATTGGCCGTACCATGTGAATTAGACTGGTTTTCTGTCACCAGTGCTACAAATTCTTTAGTCTTTATACCAATTTGAAAAGTCAGGATGAGAAATGGCAGCCTATAAAGCTTACACTGTAGGTATTTTACAATTTAAAATCCAAAATTTAAAATGGTATTAGTTGTCTGAGCAGCTAAAATAAGACTAATGAATCATTAATATTGATTAATTCACTTCTTTCACGGATAATGCAAGTTTTACCTATCTATAATGGTGCAAATACCGAAGAATGCCCGCCTCTGGGCAAGTTAATTGTTTTAACCGGTCCGAGTGGAGTCGGGAAAGGTACTTTAATGAATGAAATTCTCCAGCGTTATCCAGAATTACATTATTCAGTATCTGCAACGACTCGTTCTCCACGTCCGGGAGAAATCAATGGTAAAAACTATGACTTTATCAGCCGGAGTAAATTTGAACAATTAATTACTCAAGGTGAATTTTTAGAATGGGCGGAATTTGCTGGTAACTGTTATGGTACGCCTCGTGAAGCGGTGCTGAGGCAGATTCAGTCTGGTAAGTTGGTGGTGCTAGAAATTGAACTAGAAGGAGCAAGACAAATCCGTTCTACCTTCCCTAGCGCCCTCAGCATTTTTATTTTACCACCTTCATTTTCAGAATTAGAAACCCGGATTCGTGGACGGGGACAAGACTCGGAAGAAGCTATTTCTCGTCGTTTGCAACGGGCTGAAGAGGAAATTGCTGCTGCTAACGAATTTGATATAAAAATTATCAATGATGATTTTGAGCAAGCTTTGAAGGAAATAGAGATAGCGATTTTTGGATAAGGACAAGAAATTGAAAATTTTTTGTTGATGTTTGGAAATTATTGAACTTGATAGGCGATCGCCTGATTTCGTCCCTGATTCTTGGCAGTATAAAGAGCTTGATCAGCATGGGATATTAAGAGTTCTAAATTTTCCTCTCTTGTGGGAATCTGACTAACTATCCCCATACTCAAGGTAACATTACTGCTAACATCAGAATTTTGGTGAGGAATAGCCAGATTAGCGATAGAGAAGCGCTCCGTAGGAATCGCTTCTAGATCATCTATTAAGAGAATCTTGCCTTTAGTTTCAGATTGTGGATCAAGATGCACTGGAAATCTGTTCATCATTTTGGGTAGTTTGAGGATGATCTTACCACTATTTCAAAAAATATCTATTTTATATTTTCATCACTCAACAATTCTGCTATTTCATCAAATTGAAATTGATTGGCTAGTTTTTCAAGAACTTTTACTAAATGGGATTCTTGGTTAGGTATTTCTTGAATCAATAGTTTCACCTGATTACTATCACCATTTAAAGCCGCTTCGCTTAATTGCGATCTCAATTCCTCAGAAATTATAACTAAATCTACAGATGATAGTATAAATGGTGATTGCTCCAAAATTACATCACCTGTGGCTAATTCTTCATAAATATATTTTACTCCTAAATGTTTAGTTAAAGTCTCAAAAATTGTATTTTCTTTAAAAGGTTTTCGTAAAAAATCATCACATCCTGCTGATAAAACAATCGCTTTTTCTTCCTCTAAAACACTTGCAGTTAAAGCAATTATCGCTGTAGCATTGCCTTTTGTGGTAGATTTAATATATTTAGTAGCTTCATAACCATCCATTACAGGCATTCTCATATCCATAAATATTAAATGGGGTTGCCATTCATCCCAAATATTAATAGTTTCTTGTCCATTACTTGCTTCTTTAATTTCAAATCCTAAAGGTGAAAGCAGTTTAATTAATAATTGTCGGTTGATGGCTTTATCATCTACTGCCAGTATTTTATATATAGGTTGATCTGGGGCAAGTACTAATACTTTTTTATGCAAAGTATGTTCATTATTAATAGTTTCTTGACCTAATTTGGCTTGAATAGAAAATTTAAAAGTTGTTCCTGTTCCTAATTCACTTTCTACAGTAATATCTCCTCCCATTAACTGCACAAATTGACGACTAATCACTAAACCTAAACCTGTTCCTTCTTGAGATTCTTTTCCTGATTCTGTTTGACTAAAAGCCTGAAATAATTTATTTAATTCGTCGGCAGAAATTCCCATTCCCGTATCACTAATACTGAAATTTAAAGTATAATTTTGAGTTTCTTGATTTTTAATTGAATTAATCTTTAAAATTACTTCTCCTTGATTGGTAAATTTAATGGCATTTCCCAATAAATTAAGTAAAACTTGACGTAACTTTACGCCATCAGTATAAATATAATGGGGTAAATTTTCATCTCTAACAAAGATTAACTCTAATCCGGCATTAACCGCCCTCAAATGCAGCATATCTTCTAAATCATTTAGTAATTGATCTAGGTTAAAATCCTTTTGATTAAGAGTAGTTTTACCAGCTTCAATTTTAGAAAAATCAAGAACATTATTAATTAAAGTTAATAAATATTCCCCACTTCTTTGAATAATTCCTGCATTGTCATATTGTTCTAAGGGCAAATTTTTCGTGCGTAACATTAACTGAGAAAAACCGATAATTGCATTTAGGGGACTCCGCAATTCATGACTCATATTCGCAATGAATGAACTTTTTGCTTGATTTGCAACTTCGGCTTTTTCTTTAGCAACAACTAATTCTGCTGTCCGTTCTTCTACTCGATTTTCTAAAGTTTCAAAAGATTCTTGTAACTGATTTGCCATTAAATTAAATGAATTAGCCAGAGTTGATATTTCTGTAATATTTTTAGTTTTTAATAAATCAGTTTCTATCTCAGAATTTTGCCATTCTCCTAATGCTAAAGCCTCACTTGCTTGACTTAATCGTAAAATAGGAATAGTAATCCAACGAGCAGTAAGAATACCAATTATTGTAGCAAAAACAAGAGTTAGACCACAGAATACAATTGTCAAACGGGCATTTTTGTTAATCTGTTCCATGAAGTCAGATTCAGGAATGATAATAACTGTCAACCAGTTTAAATTTTGTCTACTCACGGGTAGAACCTGTACAAAATAGTTCTGACCATCCACTGATAAATTAAGTGGTTGAGTTTTTTGAATATCTTCTAGCTTAAAGTGATCTACTAAATATTGGGATGCTAATCTAATAAGTTGATTTTTACTAGCTGTTGCTTTTAATCGGCGGGAACTAGCATCAACATTTTGAGATAACTCACTTTTAGCGGTAGTTATAAATGGTACTTCATTAATAGAATTGGCAATCATTTGTCCTTGTTGATCTATCAAAAATGCTTGCCCTGTGTTCCCAATTTTTAGACCTTGGAGAAAGTCTCCAAACTGAATCAGATATAGAGCGGAATTAAGTACACCTTGAAATTTTCCCTGTGCATCTTCAAATGGCAAAGTATAACCTGCAACTAGAAATGGATGATCTTTTCCCCGTGCTAAGTTAACTACAATAGTCCAATTTCCCATCTTCGCTTTCCTTGCAGCACCATACCAAGACTTTCCCTTAGGAGGGTCATTATGAGGATTATAATCAGTTCTAGTTTGCAGTAATTGATTAATTTTACCTGTTATATTTGCTCGGTAACGATAGAAATTTTTACTTTTTGAAGCATCTAAAATCCTAACGATAAGCTTATCAGATGTATCTCGTGCAACTTCTACATAATCTTGTTTTTCATTAGCAATCGCCGCATTACTGACACTAGAAAAAATTTGCAATTGCTGGGCAAAGTGTGTTTGCAGGGCTGGTAAATTTTGGTAATCTAAAATTCCTTGACGGATGAGGGAGGCATTAGTTTGAGTAAGTTGTTCGGGTGCATTGAGATAACTGTTTAAGTTTTGTTCAATGCGATCGCCAATTTCTGCCATCAAAGATTTGGCCATATCTTCTACCGCTTTTTGTCCACTATGATAGGAAAGATAACCTACCAATCCTACTGCGCCCACAATTTGCAAAACAAATGGTACAATTAACAATAATCTCAGAGATATTTCAGGGAGTTTTGGTAATTTATTAGAAGGTTGATTTAGCATTTTTTTGGGAGTATTGTTATTCATTGTTGATCAAGGATTAGATATATAGCGATATCGCATAACTTGAGAATCTAATTTATAATTTAATTGGATAATATCTTTATTCACAAACCTTATCTATTAATCAAATATGCCCCTGCCACAATTTAGATAATCATTAA
Organism: Anabaena sp. UHCC 0204; assembly: GCF_009711975.1. Lineage (GTDB taxonomy): Bacteria > Cyanobacteriota > Cyanobacteriia > Cyanobacteriales > Nostocaceae > Dolichospermum. The sequence goes on along the minus strand of NZ_VIKW01000001.1, from coordinate 293,622 downwards.
ATACTCATTAAATTATGGCTTATGATAACACCTGTAAATTTTTAGCTGAAACCTATCCAACTAATATACTCCCTTGGCTACATTCCCTGTAGAGATAATTCACGAATTATCCCTGCAAGTTAAATATTAGAATTAGGTATATTTTGGATTTTTTCCAGAAACATCGTTATAGATCAAATCAAAATATTGCTATACTCAGTCAAATAAACTTTGAATATTTTCCCTATTTCTCTGAATAATTTAGTATTTTATAATTAGTTTTTTATAAACTTATATTTATCTATTTTCTAATATACTTTATCTCGATAATAGGTAATAGCCCAAATTAGCAACTATTACCCATTACCAAGAATTAAATTAACCCAATAAACCTTGGATTAATCCAGAATTACCTGTCAAGAAGAAAGCGACTACTGCGCCACCGATACCACCAATTAAGAAAGCACTGGCAAAATTATTCCAGCTTTCCTTAGAGTTGAAAGCATCAACTGGAGGGTTGGGTACTGCAACACTGGCAAGCGCCTTATCAGGATTGCTGTTTGCATATAAAGATAGGCAAGCTGTCAAAATTACAACTAAACCAATACTGCCCAGTAAACCAGCCAAGTTAGCATTAGGGGCATTGCGTAAAGGACCTAATTTAGCAAAAGGTCCAAATAGCAAGTAACCATGAGCCATACCAACTTCTAAACCGCGTCTAAAAGGATTTAAACCGGGGCGATAAGCTGGCAAATTGCTAATAAACCACTTCACCAAAGGAGCGGAATTGATGGGGGTTTCTAGATCGCCTTTTTGTGGATCGCGTCCTGCTGCTACCATAACTATTTTTCGATTCCTTGGATTACTCTTGTTGGTTGTTGTAATGTATGAAACCCGTCAATCACAGTTCAGATTACGAGTTTCATACATTAGTTAAGATTGTTTACTGGGAAACAATGCAGAAGAGAAAGCTAATGTACTTAGCTTTCCCTGAACCGTGTTTCAACCTATAGGGGGTGAAAAAGTAGGTCAGGGAAGAAGCGATTAAATTCAATCAAAATCCCAGCGGTGATTGTCAGCCAGATAGTAGCTGCAACAGGGGCTGTGGAGAGGAATGTGATCAAGTAGTTGGTTTCGTCGCTTTTTTCAGCCATGAATCTATTCTCCAGAATGAGTGAGTGCAAACAAATAAATTAGCGTGGTGAAACGGTAATTTCTGAATCCTTGGCTGTTAACTCGCCAGAGAGAAATTCCTTGATTGCGGCTGCTGGCCAAGCAAAACCAGAGGTGATGATAGGGAGTGCAATGCCTAAATCAATTTGGATTTCTTTTTGTTCAGAATTTGCTCCTTTTTGGATAGCTTGTAGATAAGCACGGCCTACCCAGCCAATCCAACCAGCAATGTAGAGGAAGAGAATACTAGGAATCAAGAAATCTCCAGCCCGATCAAGACGGCCATCTACAATCAAGTGGGGATAACCTTCAGGTCCACAGAGTGCTTGGGAATAACGTTCAAACCGCTTTTTACCTGATTCAGGATCGGCGGTGGTATTACGGGCATTTAGTGCTAGCTCTTGAAAGGCGGGAGAATCTTTACAAGGTACAAGGTTGGCCCCTAGTGCTTTAGCTTCAGGAGCAAAATTGAACCAAAGAGAAATCGCCAAAAGCAAAGCAAACAATCGTGTCATGGAGTTGTTTCCTTTTATTACAAAACGAGAAGTCCTGTGTACAAAACGAAGCGGCTTGTACAGTCTTTATTTTAGATAACTAGGAAGTTATCATACTCTTGGCTGGGGACTGAGTAAAGTTTAAGTCAATAAAAGTTAAAGCTTCTCAATCAAAAGTTAGGGAAACAGGGGGAAGGGAGCAGGGGGCAGGAGAAATATGAGAGAATGTATGCTACCTCTTGGCTATTCCCTATTAATTTACTATGACAACCGTTTTAGCTATTGAAACCAGTTGTGATGAAACTGCTGTGGCAATTATTAATAATCGTCAGGTATGTAGCAGTATTGTTGCTTCACAAATTCCTATTCATCAACAATATGGTGGGGTAGTGCCGGAGGTGGCCTCACGTCAACATTTAGAAACGCTAAATTATGAAATAGAGCAGGCGATCGCATCTAGTAATCTAGACTGGAGTCAAATTGATGGGATAGCTGCGACTTGTGCGCCTGGACTGGTAGGGGCGTTGTTGGTGGGGTTAACGGCTGCCAAAACCCTAGCTATGGTACATGAGAAGCCTTTTTTGGGAGTGCATCACCTGGAAGGTCATATTTACGCGACTTACTTGAGTGAGCCAAGTTTAAATCCTCCTTTTCTTAGCTTACTTGTTTCCGGTGGTCATACAAGCTTGATTTATGTCAAAAATTATGGTATCTACGAAACCTTGGGAGAAACCCGTGATGATGCGGCGGGTGAGGCCTTTGACAAGGTGGCGCGGTTGTTAAAACTGGGTTATCCCGGTGGACCAATAATTGATAAGCTCTCACAAACAGGTGATGCCCAAGCTTTTGTATTACCAGAAGGAAAAATTTCTTTACCAGGTGGTGGTTATCATCCTTACGATTGTAGTTTTAGTGGATTAAAGACAGCAGTGCTGCGTTTAGTGCAGCAATTAGAGAAAGAGGGTAAAGAAGTACCAATAGAGGATGTAGTTGCTAGTTTCCAGGATACTATAGCGCGATCGCTGACCAAAAGAGCGATCGCCTGCGCCCGTGACTATGGTTTAAACACTATTACTGTAGGTGGTGGTGTAGCAGCCAATAGTGGACTAAGAAAACACTTGCAAGCAGCAGCCAGCAAACATAACATCCAAGTTATTTTCCCCCCCTTAAAATTCTGCACTGACAACGCCGCCATGATTGGCTGTGCAGCCGCAGAACATCTATCTCGTGGACATTCATCACCGCTGACATTAGGAGTCCATTCCCGGCTCTCACTGAACCAAGTCATGGAATTGTACAAAAACTAGCCCAGGAAAAAGGAGGTAGGGGCGCAGGGACTGCGCCCAGTCAGGATGTTAGGAAGAAGGAATATGACAACTGACAACTGATCACTAACCACTAACAACTGACCGGATATTTTCAGCTACAGATTCTGGTTGCTCTAACATAGCCAGATGTCCACAATCAGGAATTTCAATCACATTATCGCCAACATATTGAAAAAGCCAATGAAAACTCGCTAAATGGCGGACATACTTGGGTTCCATCACTTTATCGTCAGCACCAGCTAAAAAATATACTGGCTGCTTCAACTTTGATACTAACTGGGGTAAAGAATTAACTTCTGCTTCTGTTGTGGAGTCGAAAAGAGTTCCCAAAGCAGCTTCTGGGTCAGCTACAACAAAATCAATGAGTCTTTGACGCGCCCAATATCGTTCTAAGGGACGCAATACACTGGCTTTAGTAAACAACAAATCAATCCAAGGCATTTGTGAAAGCCAACGGGGACGGACTTGTAAAAATTTCTGACCAGCAGACCGGAATTGCTCAAAAGCTTCTTTGAGATAAATCCCACCACCTGCATTAATACAAATTACACCTTGAACACAATCAGGTAGTTGAGCCGCTGTCCACAAAGCAATAGTGCCACCCAAAGAATGACCTATTAGCCAAGCACTAGAAATATTCAGGTGCTGGAGAAGAACAGCTAAATCCTGAGCATAAGCAGACGGAGAATATAGAGAATCCAAGGCAGAACTAACCATACTAGAGTCTGTGGGTGTCAGTCCTATATCTAATTTCACCTGAGACTGGGATTCACCAAAGCCTCGTAAATCATAAGATAAACACTGAAAATCTACTGATAAACGAGAAATCACAGGTTGCCAGTATACACGGCTATTTAGCCAACCGTGGATAAAGACTAAAGCATGGGGGTATGATGTGGGCGCTGTCAACTCGTATGTGTGTGGAACGCCTAAGATTTCTATTGTTGCCATAGTTAAATATCGTACCCCCAAGAGTGAGTGCGACTCAATACAACTAAGTAGGTGGGCGTTAAAAATTGTCGTTGGGGCAAGGGAACAGGGAACAGGAAGAGAGTTTTAAACTATTTTACTTTTCTTCACATACCTTTAAATTTTTCTGTTCACCTACTTAGATACAAACAGAGAAAGAACAATTCAAAAAAATTTTGAATTAAATAATTTTATTGACCAAGTAACCTATGTTTTACTCCTTCCGCGATTCTATGACCCAGATATTCAGGAATGAGACTTTCATTCGGACCTAACAAGTAGAGAATCAGTCTAGTACGTCCGCGCCAAACAAGTAAATTGGCATTGACTACCAGCAGGTCTTCTTGCCAGATAGCGTACATCACTTTGTAAAATAATCCAGGTTGATTATCAGCTTCTATTACCAAAGCGGGGAGATGAAAGACCGGATCAACATAGAAGTCAGTTTGTACCTGTTCTAAACCAGCATCAAGATTAAATTCTACAGCCAGCATTTCTTCTACCTCAAACCGACCTCCTAAAGCTTCACGAATAGCGCGGCAAACGTTCTCAGCAGTTTTTTCAGTCAGGGCTTTACTGCCACGAGATACCAGTAATTTAATAAAAACTAACATCGGTGGTCGAATTTGACCGTATAAACTAAGACCGTGAATAGTTAAACCATAAGCTGCCAGCACACCAAAAATATCGCTCAGGAGGAAAGATTGATTACGGTAGGCAAAATGTAGGGCGCTTTTGCTCCCTTCTGGTTTCATCTCTATGACAGCCCGTCTGGTTTTATAAAGACGGTAGGCCAGTCGTAAATTTTGAAGTTGAATCTCGCTGCTAACAAATTGCTCATAGAATTGGGGAAACGCTCGATTAAAGCGTTTAAGAAGTTCTAGAGTTGAAGATTTTAAACCAGAAGCCATCGTTGAGGGTAAGACTTGCTTGTTTGGTGCAAACTAAAGCTAACAAGAAGGAGAGAAGGCAGGGGACAGGCTTCGCCGTGAGCGTCAGCCGAACGGGAGCAGAGGGCAGAGAGAATATTTATTACCTATTGCCTATTGCTGATTGCCTAATTCCGAACTTAATTTAGAATTCTCAGATCATGTTATCTCCCAAAGTCTACAGCGGATCAGTTAAATTACTTGCTCTCATTGTGTCATTGAAGTGGGAATTGGTGGTTCAACGATTATTTTTATCTTGTTTGGTCAAGAAAGCAGTGCTGCCAAAAGAGGTGACTAAAGACAGAAAGATACTTCGATTTGGGAAAAATTTGGCCTTTGGATGAGTTTTATGGAGTAGTGTCAAAACAAAATGCTAAAGTTGAAAGTGATTGGTACGAAACACCAGATAACTAGCTATTACTATTGCCGATCGCCAAAACACCTAAAATATTTTTAGTGGGTTGGTCAGCAATGATCATAGTGATGTTAAATGTGAATCAACACTTTTAAACAGTGGAAACCAATTCAGTCATACTACCCGAACTGCGTTGGCATGGGTTTTTGGAAAACTTGGTTTAGCACTCCTGAATCTTTAGCGGCAAATAAAACTACTGCTGTTAATGAGAATACAGCGGAAGTTGAAGGTAATTCTAGTCCAGGTAAAGATCAAATCGTTTTTAGTACAGAACGAGATATCGACCTATATGAACTAGAAGAACTCTGTGATGCAGTTGGCTGGTCACGTCGCCCTCTCAGAAAAGTAAAAAAAGCTATTGAGCATAGTTTTCTCGTTGCCTCTATGTGGCAAATACGAGGAAATAAAAAGCGTTTGATTGGTTTTGCCCGTGCGACCTCGGATCATGCTTTTAATGCCACTATTTGGGATGTAGTAGTTCACCCAGATTTTCAAAGTAGGGGGTTAGGTAAGGCTTTGATGAAATATGTCCTTAAAAAACTTAGGAGTGAAGAAATTAGTAATGTCACTCTTTTTGCTGACCCCCATGTTGTAGATTTCTACAAGACGATGGGTTTTATGCCAGATCCTGAAGGTATTAAGGGAATGTTTTGGTATCCCCAGTAACCTAGTACCGCAGTGTGGAATTAAAGATTAAAAATTAAAAAAGCAGATTACACAAGCTTTTGTCAAATTTTTAATGGTTGGTTAACTTACGCCGTTGTGTACTAGTTACTGGAGATAGGGGATTGGGGTTGGGGAATACATCAAATTCACAGTTCAAGGGAACAGGAGAAATTCGTGCCATCTTCACCACTTTCTGGCGGAGAATGTAAATAGGGTTGCATTTATTCTTTTTTGTGATATTATAGGAAAAGTAATCCAGTAAAACACAATCCTGATTTTTATAGGAATAGGTTTTGGTGGTTTTACGGGATGTAGCGCAGCTTGGTAGCGCGCCTGCTTTGGGAGCAGGATGCCGCAGGTTCGAATCCTGTCATCCCGATTGATGTAATTCAGTAATTATTGTTTACTTTTAGCCTCATTAGGTCGAGCCGTAGGTATTGGCAAATATTCTTGGTAAAAAGTAAAATTTAAGTAAATTTGTACTAAAATTGAATAGCAAGAGACAGAAAAAAATAGCGCCTTATGTCAATTATTGCGCTCAAAGCGTGGTATCTACCGGATTATGAACCGATTACAGAACTGGAAAAACGCCCTCCAGATATTCGGTTGAGTAAAAAAAGTTTATTAAAATCAGGATTGCGAGCAGACTTTTTAGAGGATAGCGACGTAGTAAAAACATCAACTTGGTTTGGGCTTTACTTAGAGGGAGAAAATATTGAGTTTTATATTGAGGGTAGCGGTGGATATTCTGTAGCGAATATTGACTTGATTAGTCATGAAATTTATTTTACTAAACAGTCAGTATTAGCGCAACTAGACCCAACAATATATTTTTGTTATCAAGCTGAATATGTCAAAGCGAATGATTTGCTGAGAGAGGAATTGGTAGCAAGTTTGAAAACTATTAATGAGCGTTGCCTGGGGCGAGCGAAGCTATCGCGTTTTCCCCTAACATTAGTAGAATCATCTCGTCCCAAAAATGCACCTTTGCGTCTGAGTCGTACCAGCATGAGAAAAATTCGGAAGAGTTTATTATTTATTGCTGATACCACACCAATAACTAGCATTAATAGTCAGGAACGAAATCAACTCATTCCCAGTCCTAACGTCTGCATAGAAATGGGTTATGCTATCCACAGTAAACGATCTGAGCAGATTTTATTACTGCAAATGCAACGCCCAGATATAGAAGGAGAATTTCCTTTCGATTTACCCACCCAACAATTTTTACAATTTCCAGATCAAACTGAACTCAATCAAATGCTGACGGGAATGATTGAAACGCAATTAGCCAAATTTAAATTATTCTAGAGATTACAAATGTGATCAAAAACTATTTGATTTGGTAATAGCTGCGTTCTGTTGCATCTCATGTACAAATTCAACCGACTGTGAAATACTATCAACAAAATTCTCACGCCTTTTCCCCTAATTACCTCCAGGACTTGTGGGGAGAAATCCAAGCTTGTCCTTACTTTGCTATCAATAACCTCAACCGGGATTTTATTAATACTAAAGGCTTTTCCGTAGTATTTCAGCGTCAAGGTTTAGCAGAAGTTGAGCAAAAGTTTCCCTACTTCAAGCCTTATCTTGATTTAGCTCTCCTGCCTAATTGTAATGCTTTTTACCTCAATCCTTTACTACTCAAAGCAGGTTCTCGCGTTGATCCACATATTGATCGTTCTTTGCGTTCCTATTGTAAAACTATTGAACCACCTGCTGTCGTTAGTGTTCTCTATGTGCGGATACCAGAAGATATGCAAGGGGGAGAATTGGTACTCAAATTACAAAAACGCCAAGTTGGACAAATTAAACCCCAAACCAATAGTCTAATTTACTTTCAGGGTGATTTAACCCATGCTGTTAATGCAGTTACAACCCCTGGAAATCGTTTAAGTCTTGTTTGTGAACAATATGCTTTGAGTGCGGCTGAACTGGAGGACATTCCCCAATTTACATTAGAATCAAGGGCTACTCCAGGAAATACCAAAAAACGTAAAAAGAATGGTTAATGAGGATTAGATTCTTTCCAAAATTCAAATACTATTGCTATATATAGGACTCCTATTTGATTTTTGAACAAAAGTCGGTACACCTTCATATTCTCGAATCCTCTTGCCTTTTGCCTCTTGCCTTCCTACACAGAAAAATTCAGGAATCAAACCGGATTCCTATAGCTTACGTGAAGGCATAGAAATCATCCATTATGCTATCAGTAAGCCCTAATTAAAATCATACCGATATGATAATTATGCAAATAAAGTAGTAAAATATCAATGTCTAAAAATTCCCTTTCAAATCCTTACGCAAATAAGACTTATCCCGCAGATAAATGGCAGGAAAGAATAGCGCAGGTAGCATATCGTTTTAATAAACAATATCAAAATCAAGCCTTTGAAGTACCAGATGAAATACAAGCAATGCCAATATTTCGGGAATGGACTACTGGCAGATTAGGCGATAGAATAGTATCTCCCTTTTGGGAAATTGCTCAACCTCAAAAAAATGAACATTGTTTAGATATTGGTTGTGGTGTCAGTTTTTTAATCTATCCCTGGAGAGATTGGCAAGCATTTTTTTATGGGCAAGAAATTAGTAATATAGCCAGAGATACTCTTAACTCCCGTGGTTCACAGTTGAACTCAAAATTATTCAAAGGTGTTGAGTTAGGGGCAGCACATCATTTAAACTACCCTGAAAATCAGTTTGATTTGGTAATTGCTACCGGATTTAGTTGTTATTTTCCTCTAGAATATTGGCATCTTGTATTACTAGAAGCTAAACGGGTATTGAAACCAGGTGGACATTTTGTATTTGATATCCTGAATTCAGAACAGTCTTTAGCAGAAGATTGGGCTGTTTTGGAAACTTATTTAGGTGCGGAGGTATTTCTAGAAACTGTATCTGCATGGGAAAAAACTATTAAAGCTGTGAGTGCTAAAGTAGTAAAACGTCAATTAGGAGAATTATTCGAGTTGTACAAAGTCCGGTTTTGAGATAAATTCAGGAATTTAAAGTAAACCTAAATCTTGCAAACTGTTTCGTGTAATTTCAATGCGGGCAGGTAGATTTTCTGGTTGATTTATGTCAATATTTGTGGCAAAAAAGTAGACGTTTTTGTTTTGTTCCAAATAGCCAACGAACCAACCGATTTGAGGTTTACTACTATTAGACCACCCCGTTTTAGCCCGTAGTGTGTAGTCTGAATTTTGTTCTCGGATCATAATGTCTTTAACAATGGACATTGTCCGGTTTGAAAAAGGTAAATTACCTTGATACAAACGTTGCAAAAAATCAATTTGCGCTTTGGGTGTAATTTTCAATGGACTTTGCAGCCAGAAACGATCAATATCTGAGGCCGTACCAATTTGACGGTTGCCATAGCCAACTTGATCAATCCATTGCTGCATTCGTGTATATCCAATTTTGCGGGCTAGAACTTGGTAAAACCAGACAGTTGAATTTTTGAAGGCTTGACGTAAATTTGTATCCTGATTCCAACCCGGAAAATCCCGATAAATTCCATCCCATGTCAGAACAGCCACATCATCAGTAATCACACCTGTTTCTAAAGCCGTCAAGGCGTTAAAAATTTTGAAGGTGGAAGCTGGAGTCATTGCCGTAGCATTGCGTTGAGGATTGTGTTCGTAGGTTAGTTTGTTTTTTGAATCATAAATGATGATCGATCCTGCAACTCCAAATTTTTGGAAATGCCGCCCCAAATCTGGGAATCTATTGTTAACTTTTTGTGAATATTTAGAGGAGTTGCCAGTAGGTTGAGCCTGGACGGATACTGACCCAACGCTGATGATAATTGTAAGAATAAGAATTAGCGATCGCACGTATCGCATAATCAAAGGCGATCGCCTGATACGAAACAATATTTTTTTCTCCATTTAAAATAATTTTTCTACGGACAGTGTATCATTTGTGAAGATTTTAACACCAATTTCTCCCAGATAGCAGCAATGATTATCCGCCATGCCACAGAAACCGACTTACCCACTATTGTTGCCATTTACAACGCTGCTGTTCCTAGCCGCATGGCTACCGCTGATTTAGAACCGGTATCTGTGGACAGTCGTTTGGCTTGGTTTAAAGGACGAGTCCCCTCACAGCGTCCTTTGTGGGTAATTGAAATGGAGGGTGTAATTGCTGGATGGTTGAGTTTTCAATCATTCTATGGTCGGCCAGCTTACTATTCTACAGCGGAAATTAGTATTTATATTTCCCCAAATTTTCAAGGACGTGGTTTGGGAAAACAACTTTTAGAAAAAGCAATTAGCGAAAGTCCAAATTTAGGTTTAAAGACTTTAGTGAGTTTTATTTTTGCTCATAATCAACCCAGTTTAAAGTTATTTGCCTGGTTTGGTTTTCAAGCTTGGGGAAATTTACCGAAAATTGCAGATTTGGATGGAGTGGAAAGGGATTTAATGATTTTGGGTTTGCGTGTGAGTGAATTTGAAGGTGACAGGGAAGAAGGTGACAGGTGACAGGTGACAGGGAAGAAGGAAGAATAGAAGGAGATCAGAATAGTCTTGAATCTGGATTATTAAGCGTTGTCAATTATCAATTGTCAATTGTCAATTATCAATTGTCTCAAATGTAGATAAATGAACGGTTTCATCGCTTATTGCTTGCACCTTCTCCAACTTTTTTCAGAGTTTAGTAGCTAATGCCACCAATTGTTTATAGTTGATGAGATGAATGGTGTTGTTAAGATTATCAATTTTAATCCATTCTTTTTCATGGAGTTTTTCCATGATTTTAGTTGTTTCTTCAAGGGTGATTTCTGTGACTTCTGCTAAATCTTTAAGGGGAATGTTAAAAATTTCCTTACCTTGGTCCAATTCCTGACCATAGCTATCAGCTAAACTAACTAAGGTATGGGCAAGTTTGACTGCTGGTGGTGACAAGCGCATTTGCAAGCGGAGATTGATATGGCGGACTCGTCGTACCATCATTTGTAGCATTCTATGATGCAACTGTGGATCTTTAAATAAGATTTGAATAAAACGCTCCCTAGAAACACTCAGTAGTTTTACTGGTGAAAGAGATATCACATCTGTTGAACGTGGAGATTCATCTAAAACGGCCATTTCTCCAAAGAAATCTCCACAGCCTAAAATTGCTATGGCTACGGAATCTTCCCCTTTGGTGCGGCGAACTTTCACCCAACCAGAAAAAATAAAGTATACTGCATTACCCCAGGAATCTTCCATTAAAACAGCCCGTTCGGAGGGGTAATCGTGTTCAGTTGCTACGTTTAGCAGCCATTCTATGGTTTGTGGACTGGCTGTACTTAATAAGGGAAAGGTATCAGTAAAAACTTCTGGTTTCATGGAATATATATAAGGAATGATTTTAATGAGGGAATATGAAAGAGAATTTACTAATTCCCAATTACCAGCCTAAACTAGATAACTAGCAAGTTGGGTTATTTAGGCAAACTCTGAGGGGATTACTGGTAAAACTATTACTTTTTATACTTTATTTTTACCAATTGGCTATCTATGAGATCCTAGCAGAAAAGAAAAGCCGTTTTCTGCACTGATTTGACATCTGGTAAAAATAATTATCTATTACCCGAAATTCTCTGTCGGGACAATTGATGAATTGCCCCTTATTAACTTGCAATCTGCTGCATCTAATGTTTGATAGTTTCACTTATCGCGTTACTGTTGCATTGGTGTAGCTGTTCGCAGATAAATGGAGGGTACACAGTGCAGTGTGGGAATTAATTTTGAGTTCTGAGGGTTTGGGCGGCAAGATAGACTTTTGTCCATTCTCCTATAACTTGATGGGTTTTGAGTTGTAGCTGTTGGGCTGTGGCTTCTATGGAGTTACCGGCTTTGCGGAGGGTGAGGATTTGTTGTGCTAAAGGGGTTAATTGTTGCTGGAGTTGTTGCCATTTGGGTTCTGTTAACCCTAGATTATTTTCTTGTAAGGATGTGGAAAGCCAATTATCAACTAATTCGGGTTGGCCTTTGATAGCAAAGACTCGCACGGCATGATAACTGAGTTTTTCACGCAGTCTGTATACTTCTTTGATGGGTTTGTTAAGTTGTTTGGCAATTTCTTCTTGGGATTTGCCTTGGAGATATAAGCGTAACCAATCTACTGCTTGTTGTCCAATATTTTCTAGTAGATATTGTTCAAATTCTTGTTGTACGATTTGACGGGTAGCTTGTTGTTCTTCTAGTTGTTGGGTTTCTTGATATTGGGCGATCGCCTGATTATCAACTAAACTAACTGGATTGTCGTTGTTTTCTGCGAGAACTTCTTCAGAAACAAGTTTAACTAATTCGCTTGTTGGTACTTGTGTTAAACCTCCGCGCTGAATTCGGCGGAGATAGTTAACAAATCGGTACATTAATATTGGTTGATTACGAACTGGGCGTAAACAATATTCTTCAATGCTGGCAAATAGTAATGTATCCCGCAAGCGTTTATCTGGTGTTAATTTGGCAATTTGCGCCATTTGCTGCTGCATATAGGAATCACTTTGCAGTAGTTCTTGGAGGACTTCTTGCAGTACGTCAATAACACTACGTTGGCGATCGCGGCTTAGGGCTACCCAAGTCTGAATTTTGTTTCTGATCGTCACTACACTGCCCAATCGGCTAATTAGTTGACGATAAGCCCGTTCTCTGCTCATTCCTAAGTAGCGTTTATGCAGAATCCGCCACCGATATTCCATTGCTTGTTTAGCAATTTCTAACTCTTTGGGGTTAAGTAAATTAAACCTTTCTAAATCTACTCCTAAAAGCCAGGTGAGAATACTTTGTCTAGTCGCCTGACTTTGTTCTGGACATTCTGTAGCGAGTCGCTGTTGCCAATATTGGGCTAAGGTTGTCCCATCTTGTGTCATAGCGAGATTGCGCTCCTCGAAACTCTGTTGTAAAGTTTGCATCACAACCGCCATTCTGACGTAAATTTGTTAACTGGTATGTATCTTTGATTCTTTTTGTGGATCATTGGTAATTAGTAAACTGATTACCTATTTCCTCTGACTTGGCGTTTTCTCTAACTAGCAATTGATATGATTACTAATAGATGAAATTGGTAATTTATCTAAGATAAATATCCTTTGGTAACAGAGATGATTATGTTCATAAGACGTTATCTGGTCGTCATAAGTTTCAACTCTTGTTAAAGTTTTACGAATTTTGACAATATTTAGACAATATATAAATTCCCTATGTTGATTTTTACAACTCAAAAAGCCGATGCGCTTTCCGTCTAATTTGAATGGTGATTTTTATGACAATTAAGGGGGTCTTTAAATATTAGATTTGGTGATTTAGATTGAGTAGAAGGTGGTAACTCCTAATTGATTCGTTATTTATGATAATACTATAAGTAGACCGTAAGTATACTGTGATGGAGATCACCGAGTTTCAGTTAACTTCTAGGTGTTCTGTAAGTGATCGGAATTATTAGGGAACTGGGAATAGGGAATAGGGAACAGGGAACAGGGAACAGGGAATATTTATCTTAATTCTCACCAATTACCAATTACCAATGACCCATTACCCATTACCCATGGTTGAATTAGCGTCTGGAAGAACCGATGATGGGATTTTCCACAGACTCACGATACTGCTGAACTTCTTCTGTGTAGGAGATAGGTAATACAGCTTCGACGTTTTCATGAGGACGGGCAATAATTACCCAGGATTCGAGAGTACCACCATGGACTTTTTCTACAGCGTCCACACCGGCAGCCATAGCGGCTTTGACTTCGGAAACGTCACCACGAATATTGACTGTAAAGCGGGCGCTACCAACTCTGATATAACCAACGAGGGTAACTCGACCGGCTTTTACCATTGCATCTGCTGCTGCGAGTACGGCGGGAAAACCCTTGGTTTCTAATGATCCGACAGCCTGTAGTGACATTTTTAATCTCCTGGTTATGAATATAAAAAGTTATAGGTTGCTACAAATTATGTTTATGAAGCGAGGCTTCAATTTTTGATAGCGAACTTACATTAGAAAATACGGAAAGGTTCGGACTTGGCGGTGAAGTGGATAGGTAAGATAGTTTCCACATTTTCCGGGGGATTGGGAATAATGTAGTGGGTAACAACCTCACCACCAAAAACTTCCTCTCCCGCAGCTATTCCAGCGGCTACGGCTGTTTGCACTTCCGAAACGTGTCCTCTGACAGCAACTATCAAGCGGCCACTTTCAGCGATACCGTAATAGACAATGGTAACGCCAGCGGCTTTAACCATTGCGTCGGCTGATGCTAGAACAGCGGGAAAACCTAATGTTTCAATTGCGCCAACTGCCATTGGCATGGCTTGAATCTCCTACGTTAGGGATGAGTGATATTTATTTTACGAGGATTTTGTACCTATTTTAAATTTTGAGGAAATTTTCTTTTGCAATTAGTCTTTGGCCATTGCTTGAGATGATACGCCGTGATGTAAACTGAGGGTTATGTTTTTAAGTTTTCTTCCTGCCGCAGTTGGGCAATTGACAGAACCAACATCGATCGCTTTGGCTCAAAATATCCAAAGTCAGGCGATACCCTTAGTAGCTAAAGGCATTAGTAATGATGCTGCCAAGGAACTAGTTAATACTACTTATGTCCATCAAGGACAGGGTGGTACACCGATTTTATTAATTCACGGTTTTGATAGTTCGGTACTAGAATATCGGCGACTTTTACCGTTACTTGCTGAAAAAAATGAAGTTTGGGCAGTAGATTTATTGGGATTTGGCTTTACAGATAGATTACCGGGGATTGCTTACAGTTCTCAAGCAATTAAGGCTCATCTTTACTCTTTTTGGCAAAACCTGATTAATCAACCTGTGATTTTGGTTGGTGCTTCCATGGGTGGTGCTGCGGCTATAGATTTTACCCTTACTTATCCAGAAGCGGTAAAGCAACTGGTATTAATGGATAGTGCAGGGTTGAAAGGTAATTCCCCATTAAGTAAATATATATTTCCGCCTTTGGATTATTGGGCGACAGAATTTTTGCGAAATCCGAAAGTGCGCGATCGCATTTGTCGAACTGCATATAAAAACCCCAATTTGATCTCCCAAGATGCTTTATGCTGCGGAGAACTACACCTACAAATGCCTAATTGGACTCAAGCGTTAATTGCTTTTACCAAAAGTGGTGGTTATAGTGCTTTTAAATTTCCGCAACTTGCCAAAATTGAGCAACCAACTTTAATTTTATGGGGCGATAGTGATAAAATTTTGGGAACTGGGGATGCTCCAAAGTTTGCTAAAGCCATTCCCAAAAGTAAGCTAATTTGGATTAAAGATTGTGGTCATATTCCCCATTTAGAACAACCCCAAATTGTCGCCCAACATATATTAGAATTTCGCAATTAAGCTCCTTTAATTAACAAAATCCCCGACTTCTTCAAAAAGCTGGGGATCTAAAGAAATCATTTTCACCAATCAATCATATAACCAAGTATTAGCAGAAAAATCCTCACTGTCTTGACTTGGTTTCTCCTGAAGTCGTTCTATTGATCTATGGGATTTTTTGTACTGAATAGATTTAGAAATCTGACTAGCTTGTGAACTAGGTTGTTTACTAGATTGTTGATGAGATTGTTGACTGACTTGTTGATGAGGTTGTTTAAAAGCCTTGAGTTCTTCTAGCAACTGAGAATTAGAATCTGCTAGTTGTAATGCTGTTTGTTTAGTTTCAGAAAGTTCCTTAGTTAAGCGTTCTACTAATGCTTCCTTTTCAGAGACAACTATTTGTAAATCACTAATTTGCTTTTTGAGATTAGATTCTTTTTGTGTTAATTTACCAACAGTTTGTTGCAATTCCTGAATATTTGCTGCCAATTCTAGCTGATGATTATTGATGGAAGTAGCAGCAGCAGTAGTTGTTGTGGGAACTGGTATCTCTAGAACTGCTTCTGCTGAAACTTCAATTACCGATTCACCTTGAAGAGGGGTAAATTTTTGTGCTTCTTCTTGTATTAAATTAGAGAGATTTTTTTTAGGCATTATATTATGAACTCCAATTAAGCCATCACTCTTATAGTATAAGTCTGGAAGTAGCAATAAAAGATCAAAATCTCCAATTTCTTAGCTAAAATTAAAATGTTTACCCATTTATTCTTGTGATGTTGTGGCTACTGTACATTGTCCTCGTTGTCGTCAACTCATTGATAGTCAAGTAATTACTTGTCCAAAGTGTCAATTATTGCTGAAAGCTTACGGGCATCCTGGCATTCCCTTGCACCGCGCTCAAGGAAATGATAATTTATGCGACAGTTGTAACTATCACTTTGATAATACCTGTAACTTTCCCCAGCGTCCCTATGCGAAGGACTGTACTCTCTATCAAAATATAGAAGAAAGCAAATTAGAATTGCAAACACAAAGTTTTAATCAGAGTCTGAATACAAAGGTTAATAATTGGATAAAACGCAATCAGACTTTATTATTAATACTAGCTTTGCTATTAGTTTGTTTATTAATAACCTTGTTTAATTCTTGAGGTAAAGAACAGGAAAGTTAGAAAAGCGATTAGAAAGATACCTACGGCACACTACGTGAACGCGGCTACACAGACAAAACCCACCCTCGTGGATTCAAAACTGTTCAAACATCCTCTCAAACTGTCTTCACCTCTAGATTTTCTGGTATGGTTTCCACCTTTGCTAAAATTTCTTCCTCAAATAACTCCAAATCAAACCAAAAAGTAGTACCAATACCAACCTCACTCACCAAATTAACTTGGCTGTGATGTCTATCAATGATGTTTCTGACAATTGATAAACCTAGACCCGTTCCTTCGAGAGTATGAACTCTATTTTCTACTCGAAAGAAGCGGTCAAAAATTGCTTGTTGATCTTCTGTGGCAATGCCAATTCCCGTATCACTAATTTCAATTCTCACTTTACCTGCTTCATGACGAGAATTAAAATCTAGTTGATAAGCACGGATCACAACCTTACCACCGGCTGGAGTGAATTTGAGAGCATTACCAATTAAATTACCAAACACTTGCAGTAATAAATCATAATTTCCTAAAACTAAAGGTAAGTTCGGAGTAAGTTCCTGTAATAGTTCAATACCTTTGTCTTTAGCATTAAGCTGATAGGTGCGTAATGTTTGTTCTATTGCTTGTGGTAAATCTACTTTATCAAAACTGTAAGTCCGACCAGATTCTAATTTTGATAAATCCAGAACGTCATTAACTAAACGGGTAAGTCGATCAGTTTCATGATTGACTGTTTGCAGAAATTCCTGGCGTTCTTCAATATCTAAATCTTCACCATAATCATGTAAGGTTTCAATATAGGTTTTAATATTAAATAATGGTGTGCGTAATTCGTGAGAAATATTGCTGATAAATTGACTTTTTGCTTCATTTAGTTCGACTTCACGAGTAATATCTTGGACAGTAATAGCTATGCCTTTAATACTTTCCCGTTGTAGATTTAAGACAGTGGTTAAAAGGATGCGAATTGTCCGTTGAGTGGGTTGTTTAAGTGGGAGACGAAACTCGGCACTTTCACTTTCACCTGCGGCCATTTCATATAAAGTGCGGGAGATTTCCATTTGTACACTTTGGGGTAAATGGTGCAAGATGTTACCACCCACAACATCAACTCCTTCCCAACCAAAAATGCGTCTGGCTGTGGGATTGACTAATATTACTTGCATATTATTATCAATCAAGACTGCACCATCAGCAATAGTGGAAACTAAGGTTTCTAATTTAGCTTTTTCGGCGGTTAATTCTTCAATATTTTGTTCTTCATAACGTTCTAGACGTTCTGCCATTTCATTAAAGCTGAGAATTAGTTCTCCTAGTTCACCACCTAGAGGTATATCTATCCGTTGCTTAAAATTACCGGCAGCAATTTGTTTGACACCTACTAACAATTCTTTAATGGGTTTAGTAATAGTTAAAGCATTAATTACTCCGGCTAAAATCACCATAACCCAAATTGTGATAAAGACAGCGATCGTCACATCACGGGTGAAATTAGTAGATATAACTGCGGTTTGGTTGGGATTAATACCAACCGCTAAAACACCTAAATATTTTTTATTGACTATTAAGGGAACAAATACATCGGTAACTGCCCCATCTGGGGTCATGTGTTGCCTAACCATTGGCTGATCTTCATTACCAGGGTAATCTTCTGGTAGTTGGATGCGGCGCTTAATAGTGAGGGAGTTTTCCACCTCTGCTTCCCAAAAAGGGATACCAAAAAAGATTTGCCCAGTTTCATCAGCGTAAAGTATGTAACGCACACTAGATGTGCTGCTGTAAAAGCGTTGGGAAAATTGAGCAACTTCAGTCAGATTGTGATCGGCAATCAAGGGGGCCACATTAGCAGCTAGTAACAATCCTAAATCACGACCAAAGCGAGTGTCATTGAGACGGGCATCTTGCTGAATGGTATTGATAGCCCAGAAAGTCAGACCACTCATCACCAAGGAAACCATCAAGGTAGCAACGGCTAGGAGTTTGGTCTGTAGGGTGAACTCGGACCACCAATTGGCGATCGCTTTTGACGCACCAGCAGCGAATTCATCTCGGAAATTTGCAAAAAGAGCCAGCATCTTAAAATACAGTTGTTAGTAGTTCGTTTTTTTCTATCCCAAAAACAGTTAATTTCCCAAAAGTACAAGGATTGGGGACTGGGGACAGGGAATAGGTGACAGAATATAGTTTTTCCTTTACCTCTTCTCTCCTAATTTAACTATGTTTTTGGAGTAATCGTGAAAACTCGGTTGAAATAAAGGTCATGGAATGGGGCTATGACAATGTAAAATACGTAATAATCAGAAATACTGAATTACAAATATATTATTACTTTTGTAATGTAAACAAGGTTCTAACTGCGTAAATTTTCCCCAAAACACTGATAACTTAATTAAGTTTTTCTGATTCTATCTATCTATGACTTATCCTGAAACACCACGCAAGTTACCCACCCAAGCCATCGGGGCAAAAATCTTCCACTATTGTAATCTGATCAGCTTATTTATTATGCTCACCAGTGGATTGCAAATTTATAATGCTAATCCTGTTTTTGGTGGACGTGATGGGCTACATATTTTTCCCCTCTTTACTTTAGGTGGTTGGTTGGCTGGAGGGAGGCATTGGCATTTTGCGGCCATGTGGCTATTTTCTATAAATCTCTTCTGTTATGGAATTTATATTTTTGTAACCCGACGCTGGAAAAATAGATTTGTGGGGACAAATGACATCAAGGCATTACAAAAAACTCAAAATAACCAACGTTTAAACTATGCTTGGCATCGAATTATCTATACAGCAATTATTCCTATTTTATTACTAGCAATATTTACAGGCATAGGAATGTATAAACCTGCTCAATTTCCCTGGATAGTTGATATTTTTGGCAGTTGGCAAGCATTAAGAATTGTTCACTTTGCTTCTGTACCTATGGTGGTAATATTTGTTTTAATTCACTGGAAGTTAGGACAGAAAGTAGGAGGAGATGCACTTACAGAATCTATGTTTTGGTAAATGATATCTCAGTAAATAGGAGTGATCAAGTATTTTTGTATCTGAAATTGAGGAGTTACAATGGATAATAATGAATTCACACGCAGAAAATTTTTACAACTTTCTGGTTTATCGAGTCTGAGTTTTTTGCTTGGTGGTTGTGGTACACCGGCATTGGCAGATTTGGTAGGGACACTTTCTGAACCGCTAAATCAGAAATTCCAAGAATTAATATTTCAACCCCAAAAACTAGTTCCAGAATTTTTACCAAGTCAAATAGAACCCAATAATTTAATAATTAATAGCTTTCGATCTACGCCGATTATTGATCTAGAAAAATATCGTTTAATTGTTGATGGTGAGGTAAATAATCCCCTTAGTTTGAGTATGGCAGATATTCAAGCCTTACCTCTTACTTCTATGATTATTCGTCATGTTTGTGTAGAAGGATGGGCGGCTATTGTTCAATGGCATGGCATTCGTCTCCGGGAAATTATCACCCTTGCTCAACCTCACAATCAGGTTAAATATGCTTCTTTTCAATCAGCAGATGGTTATTATGAAAGTTGGGATATAGCTTCAGCCCTACACCCTCAAACTCTATTAGCCTATCAGAAAAATGGTGAACCTTTGCCTATAGAAAATGGTGCGCCTTTACGTTTAGCGTCACCCATTAAACTTGGTTATAAACAAAGTAAATGGGTGATCCAAATTACTCTAACTAGCCAGTTATCCATTTTTAAAGGTTATTGGGAAGATCAGGGTTATGAATGGTTTGCAGGATTGTAAGTCTTAGGGGCGAAGCATTCGGAAAATAGTCTTGAACAAAAATTGATAATTAATCGCCCGAATGCTTCGCCCCTACAAGAGTCAGGAGAAGGAAGAAGAAGGCGATATATAATTTTTATTTTTTCACTAAAATGTAAGCATTTGTGTATTCAGGTAATTTCCGAATATACCGATTAAAATCTCTTTCACTAGCAAAAGTTCCTGCTAAATAATCAAGTTGATAAAGATTGGGTAAAAATGCTCCACCTGTATCGGCAATTACGCCCATTTTTAAACGTTTTTGTCTACCTTGATTATCTTCAATGACAATTATTCTACCTAAACCAACATTGAGAACATCTCCAGCAAAAGTTACTCCTGGTTTAATAGATATTTTTGCATCTATTTTATATCCATAGCCTTTAATTGCATCAACCTTTTTAAAATACCAGTAACGTTTTTGTGCAGTTGCTTTTAATCCCCGAACATAAGATATGCCATTATTTCTATCTACATTCAAAAACTCTTGAGTTCCATCAGTAAAATTAACTAATACTGTTCCCTGCATGAGTGCAGCTTCTAAACCATTGCGAGTTACATAAGCAATAGGTTTAACTTTACCAAACTCTTTACCTCCAGGTTCATAAATACCTGATAGAACATCTTGTTTAGTATATTGGGTGTAAAATTTGTCCTGGCTCAATTCTTCATTGAGAGCATAGATTGGTATATTATATTTAGCGGTTTTTTGTCGAGAACCAGAATGAATGAAAGCCGCATATTTTGTAATTCGTACTTGTTTTTGTTTAGTATTTTCTGGGTTATGAGCAGTCCATTTAATAACGCGGAAATTGGCATTAATAAAATTGGGATCTTGTAACCGAGTTGTCCGATTATTAGCAATGTCTTCTCCTAAAACAGTGATCATAAAATCTAATGTTTTCAGAATATCTTTAACAGTGATTCCTTGAGTTACTAATATTCCTGTCCGTTGGAGATTCGGATCTTCTGTAGAATATTGTTGGAAATAGTTTTTCGTATTTGTGAGTACAGTTAATAAATCAGCTTGATTGAAATTTATTGGACTCTTCGGTAATTTACTTGAAGTTAATACTTGATTAGACTTGATACTATATTGATATTTTTGCCACTCATTAATGACTGAATAAAATATTGATTTTTCATTATTTTTAGTATTGATATTAGCTAGTTCTTGTGTAAATTTATGATCAGACTCTGCAACTGGAGAATTTACTATTGGGGATGTAATAGGTTTTTGAATTTGGGATAATGATAAATTATCTATAATCTGGTGTTGTTGAATTGGCTGTTTATGAAAAAAACTAATCACTAATAAGAGCGTGATAAATACTGTAGTTTGGAATTTTTTGTTGGATAGGATACGCATTGTTTATCAAAAGCGACAGAGATTATCCCCTATTCTAGCATTCTCAGAATTTGTGACAATGGGAAATATGCTCAATTTAGATGATGATAATAAATCATTATTCAGGGATCTTTAATTAGTAGGGGATTAAAATCCATGGCTAATTAATTCTGACTCCTGACTGCTTTTTTAAAGTATTAATCATCCATTTGTTTCAAAGTAGCTAATGCAGAAGGTGACAAGCGACTAAGATAACGGAATATCCAGTATTTAAATATGGTGTCTAAAATTACAGGAAATGTAGCGATAAAGATAAATATGTAATTTCTACTAGCTGGTAAACCTAAGTGGGTTGCGAATCCTTCGAGAATAATTTCCCACCCGTGTGGTGAGTGAAAACCCACAAATATATCTGTAAATAAGATAATCAAAAAAGCTTTAGCACTATCACTTAAGCCATAAACAATTTTATCAATAAAGTTCTGAACGGCAATAATATCTTTTTTACTAAAGAAAATTACTAAGGCAAAACTAATTGATGATATGATATCAGCAAATATATTACTAATAGCATTAGTGCTTTTTTTGGTAAATTCTGATGCCAGTGACAGAGCTTTATTTTTAATCTCCAATTCTATATATTCTGGAGAAATTTGTGGTGCTGAAGTTAAAAGACTTTTAAATTTTAGTTTTGCTGCAAAGATTTTCAAGTCATGAATTGCTTTTTCTTCCATTTCATTATTCAGAAAAACTTGAGTCGTATTTTCACTTCTAATTCCTTCTAGTATGGGGATGATGAGTATACGTTTAGATAATTGGTGAGTCAAAAGGGGAATAATAATCAGCATTAATAAAAATTTGACGGCGATACTTGTTTCTTGTCGAGAGATTTTATTTTTTTTGATAAATTCTTCGTCTGCATTCCAAGATATATCGCCTAAAATTTTATTGAGTGTTCTACCAATTGATTTAGGAAATATTCCAGTTTTTAAGAATGTAAATAGTTGTGGTTTTTTCTTCACAGTAATAATTAAAAAGGTTTATATTCAACTGTGAAATAAATACCATTTTCTTGTAATGTATTTCCAGTTGTATTTAGATTAACTAAAGGTATACCCCAATCAATTCTAGCGTTAAAGTTGTTACCAACTAAGAAGCGTAAACCTAAACCTACAGATGATAAGGTTTTTTTGAGAATTTCAACTTCAGAATTAGAGTGATTCCAAATTGTACCAAAATCGAAAAAGGGAGATAATTGAACTGTAGTTTGCCACTGAGGAATTTTCAGGATTGGTGTACGTAGCTCTGCGGATGCAAATAGGCCATTATCTGCCAATAGTTGATCCTGCCGATAACCTCTGACGCTTTGTTGTCCACCAATACTTAATTGTTCGAGGGGGACTAGAGGACGATCAGCTAATTGTAAATCAGAACGCAATAATAGGGTTGTATCTGGTGTTAATAAACGTAAATATTGAGTTTGTCCACGCCATGTTATAAATTGACTATCAGGTGCTTGATCATTAATAGTGGAATTGAAAGCATTAATTCCTAGACTAAATTGGGAACGGAGAGCAAATACTTGTTGACTGTTTCTTTGAGTATATTCTTGAAAAAATCGGAGAGCAGAAATTTTAGTTTCACCTTGCTCATTTGCACCGATAGATAAAGGAAAAGGAATATTTAAAAGCGAGGTTTGAGATTCTTGTCGAGATGCTGTTAAACCTATGCTAATTTCTTCATTGGGTGTTTGCTTGAGGGGTTGACGATAGGTGAGTTGATAGTTGCGAGATTCTGATTGAATATCTAATGTATTAAAAGGCTGTTCGATGATATTACTATTAGTCTGACTATAGCTTAAACTAATAGTTCCATTGGCGGGATTGATAGGGAATGAATAACTAAGATCATCGAGGGAGTTACTACCATCGGTATTAACATAGCCGATATGGAAGCGATCGCCAAATCCTAAAAGATTATTATGATTAATTTGCAATTGACGACGGATAGTACCAACACTAGGCGATCGCTGATTATCAATACTTAGCTGAGTAGAAAACGCTTTAGCCTCTCGGACTTTAATTTCTAATGTACTTATTCCCGGACGAGAACCTGCTGCTAATTCTGCTGATAAATTAGCAATTAAAGGATCAAGTTGTAGCATTTGTAAAGACTGGAGCAACCGATTTTGATTTAAAGGAGCTTTGGTTGCTAATCCTAATCTACTGCGAAGATAACCAGCTTTTAATCTTTGTAAACCTGTAATATTAATTGATTCAACTTCACCTTCAATCACTTCAATTTTTACTACCCCATCTTTTAATTCCTGGGGAGGTATAAATGCTCCAGATGTAATATATCCAGA
Source organism: Anabaena sp. UHCC 0204 (assembly GCF_009711975.1). Lineage (GTDB taxonomy): Bacteria > Cyanobacteriota > Cyanobacteriia > Cyanobacteriales > Nostocaceae > Dolichospermum. Next base: position 269,669 of record NZ_VIKW01000001.1, on the reverse strand, counting down.
TTGTACATATAGTTGGCCAATAGCTTCCTGAGCTTTGAGCAATTCAGCAAAGGAAATAGGTTTTTTAGTAAAAGGTTCTAATACTTTTGCTAATTCTGTTTGACTGAAAACAGTGCTACCAATAACTTCAAATTGTGTAACTGTTATTGTTCCAGGAATTTCCTCTAATGATGGTTGAGGAATTGATGGAATTTGCCCTGGTGTTGGCAATAATTCTTCTAGAGGTGGTAAGGGCTGGATTTCTGGTAAAGGTTGAGGAGTTGGTAATACTGTCGGTTCTGTGGGTGTAATTATTTGGGCATAGGTTGGTAATAACAGATTAGGAATAAAAATTATCAAATCTATAGAAAAAAATAAGGCATTAAATATTCTGTAATTTAACTTTTTCATTCTTTTTGAATTTAGTTGATTTTTCATTTTTGTCAAACACCTTTATTTTTTTTAATAGACGGAAACACATCAAAAAATACAGGAGAAAGAATCCAAAATAATTCGGAATACTTACTCAATTACCAATCTATAGAATTACTAGTACCACATAACACCGGGAAGTGCTGTATATTCTTCTTTGTGAAAATACATACTAATCAAACTGTAAAAGAATGATTAAGATAGTTCAGTAATTTTACATACAGATACTAGCACTATTGCAGTTAATTATCAAGACAAACTTATTGATAATTAACTGCAAAATCCTAATTTTCTATATATACAGCAAATTTTAGGTTTATGAGGAGGGTGTACTTCATGTACTGAGGATGTGTCATGTGTACGTAAGCATACGTTAAAAGCGTAACTCAGCAATATATTTATATAATTAGGACTTAAGTAGGTAGATGCTAATCAACCCAACTATGTAACGAACTGTAAATTACCCAAAACTCTTGGGATTGCTGCGTTCCACTCCGTTCCACTCGCAATGACATAGTTATAAGTTTTCCCACCTACCTACTTACGCAAGATTGAACTCAAAACCTGATTCTTGCGTAGGGGTAATTCATGAATTACCCCTACTTCCGTTCTGTTTTGCGTAAGTCCTAATAATGTCAAATTAAATTTTTTCAATTTGGTGAAAATATGGATCACAAAACTGATTATCCCTATCTTGTAGTAGAAACTTGACAACCTGGTTTATTTAACACAGAACTTTGCAGTATTGCGTTGGGTGCTTCTGCTGTAAGAATTACTTTACCATCATCTGATATAGTCCATCCTTGTGCTTGCTGAATTACCCGATTTGTTATATTAACAGATTGATTATTAAGAACAACTGGTGTTATATCTTGTTTATTTTTTTCATTATCACTAGATACATCGACCAAATCTACTAAAGGAGTTGTATCAGTCAATAAATTATGAGGATTAGATGGTAATCCACCTCGTCCGACAATGCTAAAGTTATTTAATTGACGTGCTAATCTTCCCCTTTTACAACGTTGAGAAATTTGATTAGAAGCATTAAGTAAATTAACAGGTAAAGATGCTAAACCACTAGCAGGATCAACATCTAATCTATTAATAGTGACTTGACCACTTAATCCAAATTGGGAAGATGCGGTAATATCACTAAATTCAGTTAATTGGGGATTGAATTTTAAGCCAAAGATTGTATTAGTTGTAATGTTAATGTTTCCCCCATTTCCTTGAAAAGCATTTGCGGTGATATCACTATTTTCACTAGCAAAACCAATAATAAAAGGAGCATTAATATTAATATTTCCGCCATCTCCTCCCGCCCCGGCTGTACCTGCGGTAGCGGTTATATTACTCCCATGACGTAACCATAATAAATCTTGAATTTGGAGATTTATTTCTCCTCCTTGATTACTAATAGTTTCGGCGGTAATAAAGGCTTTATTATCTAATGTCAGAGTCCCAGCTTGCAGAGAAATATTTCCACCTTTACCGCTACCTTGACTATTTACACCTATTCCTGCACCGTTTCTAATTATAAATATTTTCGGGTCAATATCAATACTACCACTATCACCTGTTGAACCTGGTGCTGTATTGGCAAATAGTCCGGTTTTTTCACCATCTAAGGTAATATTATCTCTTACTTGCATGATGATGTTTCCAGCTTTAGCACTCCCTGATGTAGTGGTGAGAATTTGTCCACCACCGATAGCAGTGAAAGTGTTAGCATTAACATTAATATTACCACTTTTACCATTAGCAGTGGTAGTTGTTATTACACCACTATCCTGGATGTTTAAGGTATTAGTGCTAATTTTTATATCTCCTGCTGCCCCTGTGGCAAGCAAAGTAGAGTTAGCATATAACCCACTACTAAAACTAATGCTATTAGTACCAATTATTTGGATATCAGAGGCATTTACTGTTAAATTTCCAGCATTTCCTGAACTAAGTGTACCAGCACCGACAGATCCGCCGTCTAGAATTTCCAAGCTGTGAGTATTAATTGTTAAATTTCCGGAATTTCCTAGTGAACCTCGATCAGCTGAGGTAGCAATGGCAGTTTGAAGTAGAACATCACGAACAGGATTTGTCCCAATCAATTTTATAGAGTGGGCATTTACTGTCAAATTTCCCCCATTCCCTCCGGCAAAAGTGGCACTACCAATTTGTGCTTTATTTCGTAAATTTAATTGCCTGGTATTAATCTCGAAATCACCAGCATCTGAAGCACCAAAGGTATAAGAGCTTATACTAGTGTTGATACCTGCACCAATAATTATTTGTGAAAAAGTTTCACCTCCTGTCATGTCTATTGAGTCAACAGCGTTGATGGTAATATCTCCTGCTTTACCACTGCCAAAGGAAGTTGTTCCTATTAGTCCTCGATTCTCAAGAATCAAATTTTGTGTATTAAGCTTGATATTCCCAGCATCTCCACTACTACCAGCAAGATTTCCTGTTGCTAATAAAGAGTCATTTACTTCCACTGACCCAGAGGCATTAACATCAACATTCCCACCTTTGCCTTTACCAAAAGCAGAAATGAGTATAAATGCTCCATTTTTAAGGATTAATTTATCAGTATTCATCTCAAAATTCCCACCACTTCCAGTCCCCACACTAATGGCAAAAAAGCCATTGCGACGATCTGCGGGATTTGCTGCGGGATTGATCACTTGTCCAAAAGCTTGTTCAAATTCCCCTGTACCAATGACTTCTACAGTATCAGTTGCATTAATAGTCATTGATCCACCAGATAATACACCTAAGTTTAAAGATGTTATCCTTGAACCCTCAATCATTCGTAAATTGCGGGTATTTACTCTGATTTCACCTCCCCCATTTATACTACTGATATCAATATTTGTACCATCCGAAAGTTGAATATCACCAAAGTTATTTATGCCATCATAACCAAAATAAAATCCTTGGTTAATGGAGTTAAGGTTAACTAAACTTGCTTCGGCAACACTACCTAATTCTACTCTTCCCCCAGCAGTCCCTAATTTTGTCCCTTCTAAGCTGATATCACCACCAACTAAAGCCAAGGTTTGATTTGGTTGTACCTGTAGTCCATTTTTAGCCTGTACCTGAATTTTTCCCTGATTGCTGCCAAATTGTAACCCGATAGGTGCAGTGATAGTTAATAGAGGTGTATTTTGAGGAGTTTGGGTACTAAACTGTGTACCATCTGCAAATTTGATGCTGTTGGCTGTAGTAGCAGTAAATGAACCCCGAATATCCAAACTGGCATTTTGTCCAAAGATAATACCATGAGGATTTAGTAAAAATAAATTCGCTGTTCCTTCTACTCCTAGTCTCCCTAAAATATTGGAAACATTACCACCAGTAACGCGAGTTAAGATATTTTCAATATTTACAGGATTGGCAAAATAAACGCTTTTTCCTGCATCTACATTAAATTCTGAAAAACTGTGAAATAGATTAGTACCTCTAGTTGCACCACCATTGATTTGATTATGAAGTGAATCAATAGGATTAACAACGGAATTTTCTACTTTTAATGTATCATCAGGAGTAAGTTGAGCAAAAACACTTTGATTTGTGTTTGTGATAACTCCTAGTAGTAAACTAGTAAGTCCTAAGAGACGAGGTAGTAATTGTTTTTGAGATTTCATCGGTTCAGAAACTTTAAACTTATATACGCAAAAATACATTTACTAGAAAATATACATCATTTAGCAGATTAAATCTAGAATTTAATGGTAAATCCACGTGAATTTTGCATAAATGGCAAGTATCAGAAAAAACCTTGATTTTCTCACCTATGAAAACTAGATTTTGTCAACAAATCTTAATATATGTTTCTAATCAAAGGAGGATTGCTATATTTCGTGTAAAAATGTTCCTACTGAAATAAGCTGCAAAAGAAAAATTATGACTATGTATCCTAGCCTCAAACGTGCATTCGCTCATCCTGTACTCAAGGTAATTAGTGGTTTGAATAATTTCAATGCTGCTAGTGTGGCTGCGACTGTAAAAGCGGCTGATTTGGGTGGTGCTACTTTTGTGGATATTGCTGCTGATGTGGATTTGGTGAAGTTGGCGAAAAGATTGACCAAATTACCTGTTTGTGTATCTGCGGTTGAACCAGAAAAGTTTGTAACTGCTGTGGCTGCTGGTGCTGATTTGATTGAAATTGGTAATTTTGATTCTTTTTATGCCCAAGGACGCAGATTTGAGGCGGCTGAGGTTTTAGAACTAACTCGCCAAACTCGGACTTTGTTGCCAGAAATTACCCTGTCTGTGACTGTTCCTCATATTCTCACTTTAGACCAACAGGTACAACTAGCTGAAGATTTAGTAAAAGCTGGTGCTGACATTATTCAAACTGAAGGTGGTACTAGCAGCAATCCTATTCACCCTGGAACTTTGGGATTAATTGAAAAAGCTGCTCCCACTTTAGCCGCAGCTTATGAAATTGCCCGTGCGGTTTCTGTGCCTGTATTATGTGCTTCTGGTATTTCTAATGTTACTGCACCTTTAGCGATCGCCTCCGGTGCGGCTGGTGTTGGTGTCGGTTCGGCTATTAACCAACTCAATAGCGAAATAGCGATGATTGCTGCTGTGCGTAGTTTAGTAGAAGCTTTAGCTACTGCAAATAGTCGGACATTTGCGTAAGAAGCAAGAGGCAAGAGGGAGGATTAATATTTTTCTCCCCTGCACCCCTGCCCCTCTGCTCCGCTGCACCCCTGCTCCCCAGTTATTCAGGATAAACAATTTTTTAAAGTATCAATAACTTTATCGAGTTGTTCCTGTTCCAATTCGGGGAACATGGGTAAAGATAAAACTTCTTGACTTGCTTGTTCTGATACTGGGAATTGTCCTGCGTGATAACCTAAGTTTTCATACACTGGTTGCAAATGAATGGGTAAGGGATAGTAAATCATGGAACTAACCCCTTGTTCCTGCATTTGGTTTTTTACCGAATCTCGATATTTACCACTTGCACCATTACGTCTTTCTCCAGAAATCCGAATAGTGTATTGATTCCAGACACCAATACCACCAGGAAATTCTTGAGGAACGATGATGTCGGTAACTTGGCTGAGGTGTTGATAATAATATTCAGCGATTTGCTTGCGTCTAGAATTCCAAAAATCCAGATAGCGGAGTTTAATTTGCAGAATTACGGCTTGAATAGCATCTAACCGACTATTGACACCAATTTCTTCATGAACATATCTCACCTTACTACCATGTTCTCGCAAAACTCGTAATTGAGTAGCGATCGCTGGATCATTTGTGGTAATTGCCCCACCATCACCGCAACCACCGAGATTTTTGGTAGGGTAGAAACTAAAGCACCCGACATGGCCAATACTTCCAACTTTTTTATTTTCCCAACTTGCACCGGTAGCTTGAGCGCAATCTTCAATTACTGCTAAATTATGAGATGTCGCAATTTCCATTAATCCTGTCATATCTACAGGTAGTCCAAACAAATGCACTGGGATAATGGCTTTGGTTTTTGGTGTAATTGCTGCTGCTACTTTTTCTACATCTAAATTAAACGTAGTCGCATCAATATCTACAAATACTGGTATTGCTCCTACCGCACTAATTACTTCTGTCGTTGCAAAAAAAGTAAATGGAGTGGTAATAACTTCATCACCAGCACCAATTCCTAAAGCCCGTAATGCTAAATATAAAGCATCAGTACCGGAGTTACAAGCTACGCATTCACTTACACCATGATAAGCTGCAAACTGTTGTTCAAAATCTGTAATTGCTGGACCACCAATATAACGCCCAGAAGCCAGAACCGCTAACACAGCAGCACTTACTTCCGCTTCAATGGTGGTGTATTGTTGTTTAATATCAAAGGCAGGAATTGAATTTACACTTTTAATCATGAGTTTTGATTTTATTTGTAGATACAAAAGTTATGTTTGTAAAGTTCTTAATTGTAAAGAGGTAGACAAACTATGCCAGAGCTAATCAAACTGGATATGGTAGATTTGGCTTTAGCTATTGGCTTAATGGTGATCGCCATTGGGATATCAGCATGGGAGCAATTAGGACTAGAATTAAATTTAAGCGTAGCTACTGGTAGAACTATCCTCCAACTACTTGTATTAGGATACATTTTTGACTTCATTTTTGCAGTTAATAATATTTGGGCAGTAGTGGGGATTTTAGCAATAATTCTGACAATTACTGCAATTATTACTCGCAACCGCATCAGTCAAAAAATTCCTCAAGTCTTACCTTTAGTATGGATAGCTATTTTTGTCAGCACTGCCTTAACATTGCTTTACACCAATTTTTTAATTATTCAACCGGAAAGATGGTATGAACCGCGTTATATCATTCCTTTAGCTGGCATATTGCTAGGTAATGCCATGAATGCAGCAGCAATAGCCGGAGAACGTCTAGTTACTACCATTAACCAATTTCCCACAGAAATAGAAACCCATCTAAGCTTGGGTGCAACTCCTCAACAGGCTATTAAATCCTACCGCAAAGAAGCCATTCGTGCTGCCTTTCTTCCCACTTTAAACCAAATGATGTTAATTGGGATGGTAACAATACCAACCTTTACCAATGGACAATTATTAGCTGGTGTCGCACCACTAGAGGCTGTATCTTACGAGATTTTACTTATTTTTATGGTTGCAGCTACCAATTTGTTAACCATCATTTTAATTACCAAAGGCTTATGTCGGCAGTTTTTTAATTCTGCTATGCAATTAGTGAGGTAATTGGTAATTGGTGAATAAATTGTCTGAATCAGGATGTCCAGGATTAAAGGATGAACAGGATAAAAATAGGGAAGCAACTTGAGTTATTAGCTTTTCATGTTAACAATGAATTTCTCACATATTCTTGAAAAACTGGAGACAATTTAAACAGGATTTTATCTTCTTTGATTTTCGTGATTAAATACCGTTGTTGTAAGGACTGTAAACCATTATTAAAATCAACTGAGGATAAATTTAAACTTTGTCTTAATTCTTCTCTGGAAATAAGGGTTTCAAATTTACTTATTTCTAATACTATTTGTTGTTCTTGGGGTGATAGGTGGTGAAATGTCTCTTGAAAATGAGACTGCATTTGATTGGTAATATGTAAAGTATTTTCAGCTAAAAAATCAGCAACTTGATTATCATAGTTTTTATGGATTAATATACTAATGCTTTTTAAATAAAGTAAATTACCTTCATATAATTTGATTAATTTGAACCAAATATCCTCATTTTTTAATCCGGTATTTTTGAGAATATCTATATTTTCTATTCCTGATAATTCTAAGGATTTAATAGGATATAATTCTTCATCTAAACATTCCATTTCTGGACATTGTTCTTGACTAATTAAAATCACATGACTTTGATGTTGTATTTCTATAATCATTTTGAATAAGGTTTGATAATCTTGATATTCTGGTTGATATTTTCCCGCGAATTGACTAGGAATAAATATATTATGTAAATCATCAAGGATAATTAAACATTTTTTATTTGTGAGAAGATCAAATAATTGTTTTAATTTATCATTTATTGTTGGTAATGAGTCTAATTTGTGATGTTTTAGTAAATCATCAAGTAATAACTCTAGAGATTGAGGAAATTTTAAACTTCTCCAAACTATAGCATCAAACTTTTGTTGATGTAAGTCTATAAATCTTTTAACCAGTGTGGTTTTACCAATACCGGATAATCCTAAGATTGAAATTAAATGAGCATTTTGATTTAATATCCAGGAGGAAAGGGTTTGTAGTTCGGTTTCTCTGTTATGAAAGTTGATGATTTGGGGTGCTAGGGTTAAATCGTGATAGAGTTGATTTTTAATACCTTGTTCTGCATTTTCAGAAGATTCTTTATTATTATGGCAATAATGAATATTACCATTAATAATATTAACAAGCTGAGAATTAATAACCCTTTCTATAGTCCAACAAAAATTATGCTTATTAACATCTTCTCCTAAAGATTCCGATAAAATTTGCCATAGTTTACGTCCAACACTTCTAACGCGACTTTCGCTGCGATGATATTCATCTGCTATTGTTTCATAAGTTTTTCCATCATAAACTCCTGTAATTACAGTTTTTTGCAGATCATCTAAACGTTTTCCTGTTTCATTTAAGATCAATTGATCTGCAAATTGTAAAATTTCTGTAACATCCATAAAATCAAATTATGATAAGGTTTTCAGCAATTATAGCGTATTTTTACGCATCATTCTAAGCTATTTTAATACATTTACTTAACAGTTCATTACAAAACACAGTATTAAACAGTCTTTTAGATAATAAAAAAAGATGATAGATATAACGTGGGGTAAAAAATCGAAGAATTACTGTATTAATACTTAGAGACAATTTATGCTACCAATTTATAATGTAGTTATTTTGGGTCCATCTGGTTCAGGTAAAACTGTGTTTTTAGGGAGTATGTATCATAAACTCTCAACACAGGGAGAATCAGGATTTTTTTTAGCGGTAGATGATGCTCAACGAATAATTCTAAATCAGATTTATACTGAAGTTGCTACCGACGAAACATGGCCAGAACCAACACAAATTGTAGATATATCTAACTTGAAATTTACTTGTAAAATACAGACTCCGAAAGGTATTTATTCAGCTTGTCAATTTCAGTATACAGATTATTCAGGTGAAATACTAACAGATCGTAAAGATGATACTACATATATTGAAAAATTTAATGAGACAATAAAAAACGCAGATGTTTTATTAGGTTTAATAGATGGTTCAAAGTTACTTTCATATATTAAGGGTGAAAATTCAGCTAGAAAATGGGTAATTAAAGAATTAGGAAATGTATTGAGTTTAATGCAAAATACAGATAAATCTATTCATTTTATTATTAGTAAATGGGATTTAATAGAAGGTGAATACACCCTAGAAGAAGTTAGAAATCATTTGCTGGAAATAGATCAATTTCGCAATATTATTATGACTCGGAGTAATAACAGTGATATTAATAATGAAAATCATAGAAATGATCATGGTAAAGGTGTTGTTCGATTAATTCCTGTTAGTTCAGTTGGTAAAGGTTTTGCAGAACAACAAACCGATGGTAGTATGAAAAAAACAGGAAAACTACCTAAACCTTATAATATAGAATTACCTATAGCTTGTATTCTACCTGATAAGCTAAAAGAAGAGTTAAGAAAAATGATTAATGAGGAAAACAAAAAATCTCAAGAACAGATTCAAGAAGTCAAAGCTAATTTAACTTTATGGGATAAACTAAAAAAATATTTTGGTACAACTGCTAAAACAATACTGGAAAAAGTAGCACCTAAATTACCTCCCCAATTTCAATTTTCAAAGGAAATACTTACAGATATTATTGATTTTATTGATCAAGACTTGCAAACATCTGTATACAATAAAGAAACCGCAGCTAAAGAAAGAACAGAACAATTAAAAGCTAAAAAAGCAGAAGCTTTAGTAAAAATTGAAAATGAAAAAACTGCTTTAGAATATTCTACTCGTTGTTTTTTGTTGCTTGTAAATAAATTAGAATATGAACATCCATATTCTAAGTTAACCAATTAAATTAATTAGATTAAATCAAGAGATTAAATTATGACAAAATATAGTATGGAAAAAATAGAAGGTTGGGTTTTTCTAGTTAGTCGTAGTAAAAATCTCGGATTTAGAACAATAGTTGCTCCTGATTTTATGTGTGATGCTAGAGTATCTAGTTTAATTGAGTCTGTTGCAGGAGGAAAGACCACAGAAGCTAAAAAAGCAATATATCGTCAAATCCATAATTCTGCTGTGGGTAATTTAACGCTAGTATTTCGTGTGGTTGAAACAACTTATGAAGATATTGAAATAGAAGGAAATGGTAAAATTAAAGATTCCTTTGGTAGAGAAATTAAATTTATTGAAGGTATTGTTTTTAGGGGTACATTAACAGAAATCAAAGTTTCTGAAGACATTTTTGCTAAAATTCATAATGACATTAAACAGCCTTATCAAACATTTTGGCAATGGCGTAATCCACAAGCAACAATTTCTTCAAAATTACAAAGTTTTGAAAAACCATCAGAATCAGAATATTTTGAATTAATTATTCAAGAACCTTACACAAATTCTCCAAAAATTGATGACATTTCTCAGAAAAAATGGGATCTATTACATAAAATAAATCTTGATCACGAAATATATGATTTTGATATTTCTACTCAAGGTACTTTTTTGGCTGTAAGATTTGATGATACTTGGCAAACATTAGCTATAGTTCCGTTTGATGTTACAAATGGAGAAGATATAAAGTACAATAATAAATTTAAATTAGAAAAAAAACATCAAATTTTTCCCTCAAAACTAATCAATAACATTCCTGTTGTTGGAGGAAAAATATTAGAATTTGGACAACAAGTAATACCAGATATTTATAATCAAAGTCCTATATCAATTAGTCAAAACGATTATATAGCAACGGGGATAGTAGAAACAAACAGTAACTACATTAAAATATATGATCATAATTGCAAAGAAATATATTCAATATTAATAGAAAGTAGTAATCATAATAGAATTACTTCTTTATCATTTATCAATAAAGATTTAATTATTTGCGGTTGTAAAGATGGAAGTATAAAATTGTTTAATTGGAAAACACAAGAAGAAAATGATAATAAAAAGCACTGGAGTGGTAACCAAATAACATCAATTGCAATTAGTAGCGATAATAAAACTTTTGCGAGTTCCGATAGTGGAGGAAATATATATTTTTGGGAAATAGTAGATTTAACTATATGTGAAAAACGTGAAATTTTGAATGCTCACAAAATAAAAAATGGCTTTAAGATTAATTCTTTAGCATTTAATCCTGATGGTAAAATTTTAGCAAGTGTGGGTGAGGATGATTATAAAATAAAATTATGGAATCTTCTTGATGAGGAAGGGAGTATTTTGAAAGAAGAAAATTCTAGTGATCTAGGTAATGATATAATTAACACAATTACATTCAGTTCAGATGGTAATTTATTAGCCAGTGGTGACGATAAAGGTTATATTAAAATTTGGGATTTCACTAATAAAAAGTTACTTCCTTTTGATGAAATAAAGCAACATGATAGTGCTGTTACATCTCTTGCTTTTATTCCAAATGAAAAAATATTAATTAGCGGTAGCAAAGACAAAACTATTAAATTTTGGAAACAGAGATAGTATTATTTTCCGACTGTTACAGTCAGTTTATCCAACTCTAAAATTTCATTCTTAAATTGTTCCAATAATTGAAAAAATAAATCACAAGCTAATTTTTCATCTTCTACTTGAGACAAAATAATACTTTCCCAACCTTCAGTAGAATTAATTTGATATTTTCCTTGTATCCATTTCTGAAATTGAGCAAATTGTTTTTCTTGTTGTGTTAGTTGTAACCCTAACTCACCTCTGGACATACTGTAACCCATCAATAACATTTTTAGCCGAGTTATAGATACTTTTCCTAAATACATTCCTGGGCGTTGTTTAATTCTGGTTAATAACTCATAAAGATATTCTTGACTATTTTTATTACCATTAGTGATAGTTACATCTAGCATAATTTTCTCCTGAATATTGATTAAAAGTTTTCTTCAATGACTACTAGCTCTTGTCCTAAATGAATCTTACCAAAAAATTGAAAATTAGCTAACCATTCTACCTTTGCTATTCCTTGAGGATGATGATTGTCAAAAACAATTTCTATCCCATCTATTATAACCATAACTCCTTCATGATATCCTGTTTCTGAAATGGCATCACCTCCAATACTATCATCATAAAGAAAACAATTACGATAATCTAAATCAGCTTGTGTATTAATTGTAATTAGTTTGCCTTGGATTCCTACCAATTGTAAATAGTTTTTTATAGCTAAAGCACATTGAATACATTGTAAATTAGTATAAGTATCAGCGATTTCTGCTAAATCTTGTCTTTGTTTTAGTGTTAAATACTTCATTCATTTTTAAATTTACTACTTAATTTCTCCTTTTGCCAATCTATCCCCCCTTACCCTGTCCCTAAAAACTATTGACAAACTTCCCGTAGTGTGTTTATGAAATTGGGATAAGAAATAGCTGCGGCTTCAGCGCGATGAATGGTAGTTGTACCAGAGGCGTTGAGGGCTGCGATCGCTAAACTCATAGCAATGCGATGATCTGTATGGCTATCCACTTCCGTACCTACCAAGGGAGTACCGCCGATTATTTCCATTCCGTCGGGTAATTCGGTGATTTTTGCACCCATTTTATTGAGTTGTTGCGCCATTACAGTAATGCGATCGCTCTCTTTGACTCTTAACTCCTCCGCATCCCGAATAATTGTTGTCCCCTTAGCAAAAGTCGCTGCAACTGCCAAAATGGGAATTTCATCAATTAATCTGGGAATAATATCACCGGCGATAGTACAGCTTTTTAAACCACCGGAACGGACACGAATATCAGCCACCGGTTCTCCCGCAACTTCCCGCTGGTTTTCTAGTTGAATATCTGCCCCCATGAGTTCCAATGCTTCTAAAATCCCCGTGCGGGTAGGATTGACACCGACATTTTCGACTACCAAATCTGAACCGGGAACGATCGCCCCAGCCACTAACCAAAAAGCCGCTGAACTGATGTCACCAGGGACAATTACGGTTTGTCCATAGAGTTTCGCCCCACCTGTGATCGTGACGCTGTTTGTGTCTGGATCTATACTCAATTCTGCACCGTAAGCCCTTAACATTCGTTCACTGTGATCCCGTGATAAAGCGGGTTCGGTGACGGTAGTTTGTCCTTCGGTGTTTAAACCCGCGAGGAGGATACAGGATTTAACCTGAGCCGAAGCGATGGGAGAATGATAATGAATCGGTTGCAGGGCTTGTCCTTGAATGGCTAGAGGGGCTAAGGTGTTACCCTTGCGTCCCCAAATTTGCGCTCCCATTTGTTGCAGCGGTTTGACGACACGGGACATGGGACGCGATCGCAAAGAACTATCACCTGTTACCGTGAAAAATCGCCCTGGATGGGATGCTAATAAGCCCAACATCAACCTCATCGTTGTCCCAGAATTACCAGCATCTAAGACATCTATAGGTTCTTGAAAATTGCCCAAACCGATGCCTTTAACTTTGACCAATTCTGTATTTAATTCCGAAATTTCCGCCCCTAACGCCCGAAAACAAGCAGCAGTGCTACGGGGATCTTCTCCTAACAGCAATCCTTGAATCTGAGTTTCACCGTCAGCGATCGCCCCTAACATTAAAGCGCGATGGGAAATAGATTTATCTCCAGGAACTCGGATACGTCCCTGTAAAGATAATCCAGCCGGAGGACGCTGAATAATTAAGTGATCAGAAGAGTTTGCTTGAGTTTCTAAGGTAATAACAATAGCCGACATTAGGATACAATGACTTTTGAATAGAATAGCAGCGAAACAGCGACTTGATTGTCACTATCCACTGGCAATTTAGTATCCTACCGCTTTTTGGTCACTATAATATTTCTCAAGATAGGAAATAGGTGACAGGTAATACCATAGGGAGTTGTTTCGTTACTATGAAACTTATTAGCTGTTTTTTTAACCATAAATGTCAGCGGTAAAGGTATTATTATTTATAGATAAATTAACATTTTTATATCTCACGCGAAGGCGCGAAGGCGCAAAGGAAGAAAGGAATACATAAGTAGATGAGAATTGCTGTAAATAAACGATCATAATCTAAAATTTTATTCTTCATTCTTATCCCTCACGCTCTCATGCTAACTCACCACCGCAAACCCGTATGTTTATCAATGATTTCTACCGACTTACCAATTTGGTCTGTGGTGGAAACTGCCGGAACTTTGTATCAAAGGGATACAGATAAATTTCATTTAGTGTTAACTGCACCACCTTTGATTAGTTGTGAAGTAGGAAATTATTTACATCCAGAAGATACTCTTTCTCAACCTAAAAATAATTTTTTTCCTCCTAGTAGTCCGAGAGTATTATGGTTGGAAATTTCTCCTCATCGGGTAATTATGACGATGCAAGGTAATGGCCAAGTTAGTTACCGTCACTTTTGGGAGTTAGGTGTATATGGTATTAGTCGTTTTTGGTTGCCTGATGAATCATTACAACGACATGAACCCATTCGTTTACGCAATTTTACCAAAAGTTTTATAATTAGCGGACACCCTTTCCCCAATCATCTGCGTTTAGAGTACGAACTGTGGGCAGGAAAATTACAGTTAGGGCGTTATATTCTCAATTTGGAAGTTCAGAATTGAAGGGAATAGGGAGTAGGGGAGCAGGGGAGTAGGGGAGCAGAGGTGCAGGGGTGCAGGGGAGCAGGGGAGTAGGGGAGAAAAAAATTCTTTTGCAACTGACAACTGACAACTGACAACTGACAACTGACAACTGACAACTGACAACTGACAACTCACCATTAATAAGTCGGTTCGTTCCCTGGTTTCCATTTGATATTACAACCCACACTTGGCAGTTGTTCACTTGTTACAGGTTGGTTATCTAAGACTGCGGTAATAGCTGCTCTTAAATCCTTACCTGTTACAGGTTTATTATTGCTAGGACGACTATCATCTAATTGTCCACGATAAACGAGTTGGCGATCGCTATCAAAAAGAAAGAAATCCGGTGTACAAGCTGCTGTATAAGCTTTGGCTATTTCTTGGGTTTCGTCGTAACAAAAGGGAAAATCAAATCCCATTTCTATGACCATTTCTTTTAATGATTCCGGTGCATCATTGGGGTAATTTTCAGCATCATTAGCACTAATAGCCAGAATCCCTAAATCACTGTTGCTATAATCTTGGTCTAATCTGGTTAATTCTTGTTGAATGTGCTTGACAAATGGACAATGACGACAAATAAACATAATTAGTAATGCTTTTTTATCAACAAAATTATCCAGAGAAATTGTTTTTCCAGATACTACTTCTGGTAGATGAAAATCTGGGGCTTTTGTGCCTAGAGGCAACATTGTTGAAGCTGTTAAAACCATAATTTATTTAATGCTTTGATTATGCTTATTTATAATTGTATGATCATTTACACTATAAAAAACATATATATATAATACAGCAGTTACTAGGTAGGCAAGAACATCTTCTGAGAATAAAACTCTTGTCTATACCCTTTTCCCTGCTATAATAACTGACTTGCTAATTGAAAAGATTTAAATAAATGATCACTTGGTGTTCCCTGTTAATGAAACAGTGGGGTAGGATGACAAAGTTCCTATCTCTGTTCTGTCTATGTCTATTATTGGCTGTTAGTTGTACTCCTAAGCAACAAACTAATACACCAGGAGCAGGTGTTGCGAATACGTCTGCGGGTGATGGTCGAATTACCATAGGAACAACAGCAAAACCAAGAACTCTTGACCCTGCTGATGCGTATGAATTAGCATCCTTGGGTTTAGTATTTAATATGAGCGATCGCTTGTACAATTATGAACCTGGTAACACAGAAATTAAACCACAATTAGCGACAGCATTACCTAAAGTCAGCGCAGATGGTTTAACCTATACTATTCCGATTCGACAAGGAGTAGTATTTCACGATGAAACTCCTTTCAATGCTAAAGCCATGGAGTTTAGTATTCAGCGTTTTATCGAAAACAAAGGTAAACCATCTTTCCTGCTTTCTGATACCATAGCTTCAGTTAAAGCGACAGGAGAATATGAGTTAACAATTAAACTCAAAAAACCCTTTGCAGCTTTTCCTTCATTATTAGCATTTTCGGGAGTATGTGCAGTTTCTCCAACAGCTTATGAAATTGGGGCTGGGAAATTCAAACCTAACATCTTTGTAGGAACTGGTGCTTACAAATTAGCCAGCTATGGAACTGATTCTTTGAGATTTGATGTATTTGATAAATATTGGGGGACAAAACCAGAAAATAAAGGTGTGAATGTGCAGATTCAAACCAGTCCAGTCAATTTATTTAATGCCTTTAAAACTGGTGCTGTAGATGTTGCTTATCTATCATTACAACCAGATCAAATTCGCAGTTTAGAAGCAAGTGCTAAAAAAGGAGATTGGCAAGCAATTACCGCACAAGGTAGTGTAGTTAGTTATATGGTGTTAAATCGTAATCAGAAACCTTTAGATCAAGTAGAAGTAAGAAGTGCGATCGCCTCATTAATTGATCGGCCATTATTAAATGATCGGGTATTATTTTCTCAAGCTGATCCTCTTTACAGCATGATTCCCACAACCTTCAATGTTTCCCAACCATTATTTAAAGATAAATATGGTGATGGTAAATTTGAACAAGCGAAAACAGCCTTAATTGCGGCTGGTTTTTCTAAAGAAAATCCTGCTAAAGTGCAAATTTGGTATCCTGCAAGTTCACCCACTCGCAGTTTAGCAGCACAAACCCTAAAATCCCTGGCTGATACTAAAATGGATGGCATTTTAGAACTGGAAGTTAAAACTGTAGAAGGTGCTACCTTTTTTAAAGAAATTTCTAAAGGTTTATATCCAGCCGCTTTACTGGATTGGTATCCAGACTTTTTAGATCCAGATAACTATGTTCAGCCATTTTTAGCTTGTGAAAAAGGTTCAGTTACCACCGGTTGCCAAGATGGAGGCAGTCAAACTCAGGGTTCATTCTATTATAGTGAAGCTATGAATAAACTCATAGATCAACAACGTAAAGAACAAAATCCCGAAGCCAGAAAAAAAATATTTGTAGACATTCAAACTCAAGTTTTAACTGATGTTCCCTACATACCTTTATGGCAAAACAAAGATTATGTCTTTGCTCAAAAAGGTGTAAATAACGTCAACCTAGATCCTACCCAAAACCTGATTTATAAAAACATTAAAAAGTAAAAAATAGGTAACACTTGACAAATGACAATTAAGAAGAAATAGGCAGAAAATTGTCTTTCTTCTTCCAAACTCCTGTAGGGGCGAAGCATTAGGACGATAAATCATCGGTTTTTCCCCAGTAGGGGCGAAGCATTCGGGCGACAAATTATCGGTTTTTTCCCAAGTAGGGGCGAAGCATTCGGGCGATTAATTATCGGTTTTTTCCCAAGTTTATTTTCCGAATGCTTCGCCCTTACACCGAATGCTGATGCTTCCAGCACGCTTCGCGAACGCCCTTATACCGAATGCTGATGCTTCCAGCCTCCGCCAGGGATACGCCCTTACTTCCAGATCCCATCAGGGATACACCCCTACAACTCCTACCTCCTGACTCCTCCTTCATAAATATGTCCCGTTCAAAAGCCTTACAGTATTACATTGTTTCCCGGTTACTTTTTGCACCATTGCAACTGTTAACTATTATCACCATTGTTTTTTTATTACTAAGAGCAACACCAGGAGATCCCGCAGATGCAATCCTGGGAGGACGCGCACCAGAAAGTGCCAAAGAAGAATTAAGAAAACAGCTTGGTTTAGATTTACCTATTTGGTTACAATACCTCAATTATTTAGGTAATTTACTCCGCTTTGATTTGGGAACTTCCTTAACAAGTCGCGGACAAAATGTAGGTGAAATAATTAGTCAATATTTTCCAGCAACAGTAGAATTAGCATTTGCTAGTATGGCTGTGGCACTGATTGTTGGCGTTTTAGTGGGTACTATTTCTGCATCTCGTCCGGGAACTGCTTTTGATATTGGTGGGCGTTTATTCGGGATTATTACCTATGCACTACCCATGTTTTGGGCAGGTATGTTATTACAATTAATTTTCTCAGTGCAATTAGGTTGGTTTCCTAATTCTAATCGGTTTCCTCCTAATCTTCCCGCACCGGCAAATATTACTGGTTTATATACAATTGATAGTTTATTAAGTGGTAATTTCAGTCATTTTCTAACGGCTTTACATCATCTAGCTTTACCAAGTTTAACTTTAGGAATTTTGCTGAGTGGCATTTTTGAGCGCATTGTCAGAGTTAATTTAAAACAAACTTTAAAAGCTGATTATGTAGAAGCAGCAAGAGCGCGAGGAATTTCTGAAAATAAGATATTAGTCTCTCATGCCTTAAAGAATGCCTTAATCCCTGTAATTACGGTCTTAGGGTTAACATTTGCTTCCTTGTTAGGTGGTGCGATTTTAACTGAAGTAACATTTTCCTGGCCAGGGTTAGCAAATCGTTTATATCAAGCCATTTCTGACCGAGATTATCCCACAGTGCAGGGAGTATTAGTATTTTTTGGAGCGATCGTTGTGACTGCGAGTATTTTGATTGATATTCTCAATGCTTATATAGATCCGAGAATTAGATATTAGAAAACCAACTTTGAAAACTTAATATTCAATTCCCGCAATTTCACCTCTACGCATAATCATGATACCCATAAAAATCTTCATTACAAGTATCAACAAATTCTGTTAAACTGCTTTCTGTTTCGTAATAAGAACGCATAATTTCCGCAGCAGTAGTTAAGCTAAGTTTTTTAGAATTTTGCATTTCTTCACGCATGAGTTTTAATGCAAATTCAATCATTTCTAGTCTTTCGACATTAGGCATTTTTTTGATAGCTTCTAAAATTTGCGGGTTAATCATAATTCTGGCAATTGTTACTAGCTTCTATTTTAATGTAGGATATATTGACACTGCAACCTTCGTAGGTTGGGTAGAACGAAGTGAAACCCAACACCACCCACAGATATATTATAATTAATGTTGGGTTTCCTTGCGTCAACCCAACCTACGTAATTGTTTATTCTTCAATTAATTTATATAGCGTCTTAAAGAAAAAAGGAATATGATTTTCAACAATACAATCTTGTTTTGAATAAAATTTACCAATTTCTAAAGATAATTGTTCTCTAAATTTATATGGTGAATGAGTCCAATTATCATCAGGTAAAATTTGCTTCCAATATTCTTTAGATTTAACCAGCATTAATAACGCATTTATTAATTGATTTTTATTGTGTAAATTTTGATTATTTTCATACTCTTCTTGCCAAGAATATTGAAATTTATCTATTTCCATACTATCAAAATTAGGAAGGTGACTAATTCTCTTAATTACCCTTGACCAATGAATTTGTAAATCAGCATCATTAGTCATATTGTTCACCATATCTAAATAAATATTTTCTAAATTAACAGGAATTTCTTTATATAAAGAGCAATTAATATGATTATCAAAAACTGCTTGAATATCAGGTTTTAAAAAATAAGCTTCCTTATGAATTAAACCAGTAATCCATATCCGATGATGGTTTAGATCAGTTTCATTAATCTTTGTTACATTATAAATACTATAGAAAATATCATCGGTATTTTTAAATTTATAGTTTTCTTTAATATTTGCCAATTGAATATCTAAATCTACAATAGCAAAAAGTTTATCAGGACTTAAAAATGATTTACTATTATCAGAATTATGTAAATCCAAAATCCCAAAAAATGTATTTAAAACATCATTTCTATCTCCACAATTAAAAAAAACTGGTCTATATTGCTTCCACCATGTTGGTACACAAGCATTATAAAAATTAGCATCTGGCATTTGTTCCATTTGCTTATATAATTGAGGTGAGCGTCTACCTTCTACTTTTGATGGAATCAGACCTTCGCAGAGAATGACAATTTTATTTCTAATTCTGCTATCTTGAATAATCTTTAAACAATGTTCTTTTAGTTCCTGCTCATTAAAACTCATATTCTTGACTAGGTTGATTATTGAATTGTTCTTGCTTGTAATTTTGGATCTAATTCCTTAACATGAGCAGGTGTAACTGCTTGACAAATTTCATAGGAATGAGTTGCAAGAATATATTGATTAGTTGCACCCCATTCTTCTAAATCCCTAACTATTTGATATTGCCAATCTGGATGAAATGATATTTCTAATTCATCCATAAGAACAATTGCATCTTCTATTTTATTATGTTTTAGCCACATATATATACATAATCTTTTTAATTCTCCATGACTTAAATCTTCTGGATAAAGTTCTGTTTCATCACCATTAATTTTGAAATTGATTCCAGATAAATCAGGTTGTACATTAATCTTTTTGTTACTCAAAAGATTGTTGAGTTCATCTAATAGTTTTACATAATTATTACCATAATTTCCTTTTTGTTTTACAGCCTGTGCAAAATCATCATTTCGTGCTTTTTTAAAGGCTTCAATCAAAATATCTATTGATAGGAAGTCATAGGTAAAAAATCCAGGTAATTTAGAATTAGCTGCTTTAATTTGTTGGTAATAGTTAGTTTGATTGTTTACTTGAGCCTTAAATAGTGATTTTCTATTATTTGGTTGTAGAAATAGAAATATTTGTGAAATATGAGCAGTTAGAAATATTTTATTTGATAATTCAATTACAAACTTATTCACTTCATCTATATCTATTCCATCAAATTGAAAAAACAATGCCTCGTTTTGAGCAGATTTAAAATTACAGATAAAGGATAAAGTAATATGTTTAAAGGATAAAGTAATATGTTTTTCTGATTTTTCTTCATAAAAACTCATTAATTTAATTTCATTATCTTGATTGAATAAATTAACAATAGAAGATTCCATATACTCACCATTTGACAGATTTAAAATATAAGATTCACTACAAATAAAAAAATCAAGTTTTACAGTTTTACTACCATCCCAAATATCAACAATAGCTAATGTTCTTTTACCTGATTCATCATTAACTTGAAAACCATGTAATAAATTTTGTATAAATTCTACTCTGTCAGCATTACCAGCACAATGTAACAGCACAAAAATCAATTGTAATAATGTACTTTTACCACCACCATTTTGACTACCAAGGGGAAAAATACGCGGAGTAAATTCCTTCTCAAAACTAATATCTACATTTTTTAAAGCCCGAAAATCAGGTACTTGAATTCTTTGTAAGTGCATAAATAAATATAGTGTTTTAACTTCACAAGTATACCACACCCATTATACTCCCTTCCCAATGCAATATTACTTATCTTCTTCTTCTTTCTTCCTTCGTGTTCTTCGTCCCTTCGTGGTTCATTCACTCTTATTCCAGCAATAAAAGTGGGTTAAATAATCGTTAACCCACCTTACATCTTACTCTCTGTGCCTCTGCGTCTCTGCGAGAAACAAATATTAACCCAAAACGAAATTCACCAACTTACGAGGAACAACAATCACCTTCTTAACTTCCTTCCCTTCAATATAACGTTGTGCAACTTCCGACTCACGGGCATATTTTTCCAACTCCGCTTTATCAGCTTGGGAAGGAACTTGAATAGAACCGCGAGTTTTACCCATAATTTGAATTACCAAAGTAATCTCATCAGCTATCAAAGCCCCAGGATCAAAACTTGGCCAAGTTTGGGTATGCACAGAATTTTTATTCCCCAACAATTGCCATAATTCATCACCAATATGCGGTGCAAAAGGCGCTAACATAATCACCAAAGTTAGAATACCTTCCGCGTAAATTGGCGAATTATTGCATTTAGCATCAGTCAAAGCATTACTTAACTTCATTAATTCAGAAATCGCGGTATTGAATTGATATTCATCTCCAACATCTTCCGTAATGGCTTGAATTGCAATATGAATTGCGCGACGTAAATCTTTTTCCGCTTTACTTAACTTTTCCAAATCAGCTTTTTGCTTACAAACTCCCGCAGCAGCATAATCAGTAACCAACCGCCAAACACGATTTAAAAAGCGGAATTGTCCCTCAACATCAGCCTCATCCCATTCCAAATCTTTTTCAGGAGGTGCTTTAAATAAAATGAACATCCGCGCCGTATCAATGCCATATTTATTAATCACATCTTCTGGTGCTACACCATTTCCTTTTGATTTGGACATGGTAGCATAGAGACGTTGCAAAGGTTCTCCAGTTTGCGGATCTACAGGATTATTAGCATCAACTAAATGTGAAGAAATCCATTTATCCTTACCACCTTTATTCGGGTTCATGTAAGTTAAACCCTGTACCATTCCCTGAGTTAATAACTTTTGAAATGGTTCATCAAAGTTAAATAAACCCCTATCTCTCAATACTTTGGTGAAGAAACGCGAATACAATAAATGTAAAATGGCGTGTTCAATTCCCCCCACATATTGATCTACAGGCATCCAATCATTTACTTTACTGGAATCAAAAATCTTTTCTTCATTCTTCGCATCTGGATAACGCAAGAAATACCAGGAAGAATCAATAAAAGTATCCATTGTGTCGGTTTCCCGTTTCGCAGGAGTACCACAGGTTGGACAAGGCACATTTACCCAACTTTCCAATTGTGCTAAAGGTGAACCACCACGGCCACTTAATTCAATTTCTTCTGGTAATTGTACAGGTAAATCTGCATCTGGTACAGGCACAATTCCACAATTAGGACAATGAATAACAGGGATAGGTGCGCCCCAATAACGTTGTCGAGAAATCAACCAATCTCTAAGGCGATATTGTACTCTTAATTTACCAAAGTTTTGTTTTTCTGCAAATTCGATAATGGCTTTTTTCGCATCTACAGAATTCATGCCATTGAAGTCACCGGAATTAACTAAAATTCCTGCTTCTGTATAAGCTGATTTTAAAGTTTCCTCTGCACCAACTTCTGGGACAATTACAACTTTAATAGCTAAATTCTGTTCTTTGGCAAATTTGAAATCTCGCACATCATGGGCAGGTACACCCATCACCGCACCTGTACCATATTCATAGAGTACATAATCTGCAATCCATACGGGTACTTCTTCGCCGGTGAAGGGGTTAATAACTTGACCACCTGTAGGAATACCGCGTTTGGGTTTATCTTCCGCAGTTCGTTCTAACTCGCTTTGGTTAGAAACTTCCTTAATAAAGGCTTCTACTGCTGCTTTTTGTTCTGAAGTGGTGACAACTTGAGTTAAGGGGTGTTCTGGGGCTAATACGACGTAGCTAACACCATAAATAGTGTCGGGACGAGTGGTATAAACGCCGATTTTTTCTTCTGATCCGACAATGGGAAATTCTAAATATGCACCTGTGGATTTTCCAATCCAGTTGGCTTGCATTAATTTTACCCGTTCCGGCCAACCTGTGAGTTTATCCAAGTCATTTAATAATTCTTCGGCGTAGTCGGTAATTTTGAAAAACCATTGACGTAGTAATTTACGTTCTACTATTGCTCCACTGCGCCAAGAACGTCCTTCGTTATCTACTTGTTCATTTGCTAATACAGTTTGGTCTATGGGGTCCCAATTAACTGCGGCTTCTCTCTGATAGGCTAAACCGGCTTGTAAAAATTGCAGAAAAATCCACTGTGTCCATTTGTAATAATCTGGAGAACAGGTAGCAACTTCGCATTCCCAATCTAAGGATAAACCCAGACGTTGTAATTGTTGCCGCATTTGGGCGATATTTTGATATGTCCATTTAGCAGGGGGTACACCTCTATCAATGGCGGCGTTTTCTGCGGGTAGTCCAAAAGCATCCCAGCCCATTGGATGTAATACCCGATACCCTTGCATTCGTTTGAGGCGGGCAATTACATCTGTAATTGTATAATTACGGACGTGACCCATGTGCAAGCTGCCGGATGGGTAAGGGAACATGGAAAGCGCGTAGAATTTTGGCTTATTTTGATCTTGAGGTGTTTTATCTAAGCCAAGTTCTGACCATGTTTTTTGCCATTTTTCCTCAATTGCGGCTGGCTGGTATAATGTTTTTTGGGGGGACTCCACAACTCAAACTCCTAATGCTGTTAGCGATCGCTCTTCGCTATTGTGCCACATCTATAGTACATCTCAAGCCATTTAGCCTCATTAGGTTTGTTGTTGTATTTTATATTTCCAAACTGTAGTCAGTGCCTTTTTATTAACAGAAATAAATTCCGTATCTGCTATGATACGGAGATGCCGCACAATTGTTTTTAATTGATAAAGTGCGGAAATGTTAGCAGCAGCATCAATATTTTTGAGGCACGATAAATGTTTAAATTACCAGATAATCTACCTACGTTACCCGAAATTATTGATGATCTACCAAATATTTGCGGTTGGGAAAATGAAGTGTTGGCTGTAGTTAACCACAATGAGCCTATTTTTTTACCAACTACTAATCTTAAATTAGCAGATATTAATGCAGTATTTGCGATCGCTCTACATATGCACCAACCCACTATTCCAGCGGGAAATAATGGTTCATTGATCAGCAATTTACAATATATGTTTGCACATCAGCAAGAAGGAGATAATCACAATGCTGCCCCTTTTGCTAATTGTTATAGTCGCATGGGAGATTTTATTCCTGAATTAGTTGCACAAGGTTGTAATCCTCGTGTGATGTTGGATTATTCTGGTAATCTTTTATGGGGACTGGTACAAATGGGCAGAAGTGATATTATAGATAATCTTAAACGGATCACTTGCAATTCTACTTACCAGCCTTATGTAGAATGGTTGGGGAGTATGTGGAGTCATGCTGTCATTCCTTCCACACCCATAGCAGATATTAAACTACACATTATCGCTTGGCAACATTATTTTGCAGCAATTTTTGGCTGGGAAGCATTAGCAAGAGTGAAAGGATTTTCTCCTCCAGAAATGCACTTACCAAACCATCCAGATATCCTATTTGCATTTATCAAAGCCTTGAAAGAATGTGGTTATCGTTGGTTATTGGTACAAGAACATACTGTAGAAACAATTAATGGTCAGCCTTTACATTATAAACATTTACCACATCGGTTAATAGCTCGCAATTCCCAAGGAGAAGAAATTAGTATTACTGCATTGATAAAAACCCAAGGTTCAGATACTAAATTAGTCGCCCAAATGCAGCCATACTATGAAGCAAAAACTTTATCTAAACAAAAATTAGGTGATGTTTTCGTACCTCCCATAGTTAGTCAAATAGGTGATGGTGAAAACGGTGGTGTAATGATGAATGAATTTCCCGGCGGTTTTCAACAAGCTTGGGGGGATATGTTGCAAAATGGAGGAGGTAAAACTGGGGTTGTTGGTGTTTGCGGTACAGAATATTTAGAATTATTAGCAGCAGCAGGTTGTCAACCGGAAGACTTTCCTACCTGTCAAGCAATTGGACAACATCAAATTTGGGCGCAAATTACTGAAGATAATTATCAACCAGATGCTATAGAAAATGCTATTCAAGAATTGAAAAAAAATCAACCCAATTTTCATATTGATGGGGCATCATGGACTAATCATATTAGTTGGGTGCAAGGATACGAAAATGTTTTATCTCCCATGTACCAATTAAGCAATTTATTTCATCAGAAATGCGACTATTTATTATCTGATCAAGCAGGTGTAAATATGACTCAAGACAGTCAATATCGCCAACTGCTATTACATAATCTCTTATTACAAACTAGCTGTTTTCGTTATTGGGGACAAGGGACTTGGACAGATTACGCCCAAGAAATTTACCGACGTGGAGAGAAATTACTTTAATTAGGGCTAGGAGGTAGGAGTCGTAGGGGCGAAGCAGTCGGTGTAAGGGCGAAGCATTCGGAAAATAAACTTGGGAAAAAACCGAGAATTTATCGCCCGAATGCTTCGCCCCTACAGGAATTAATAAAGAAGAAAGAAGAACATTTTCCTCTTCTCCTCCCAATTACCAATTACCAATTGTCAATTGTCAATTGTCAATTGTCAATTGTTATTATGTTCCTGCACGAAAGCGAAGATGATCTGGTATATGATGGCGATCGCCTAATGTTTCTAATAAGGGACCATTTACGTCAAATTTAACCATACTTACCGATGCGACCAAAATATTTACCCGATAACGGTAGCGTCCCAAATCAATTCCCAGTAAACTGCAAAGCATAATCCGAATTGTGGCTTTATGGGAGACGACTAAAACATTACCTTGGGGATGTTTTTCTTGAATTTCTGCAATTACAGGCATAGAACGGTTAGCAATATCTACCGCAGTTTCTCCACCTAGTGGTGCATTCCAAGCGGGTTCTGTTAACCATTTTACATAGTTTTCTGAGTAATTTTCCTGAGCAAAGGATTTACTCTTAGCTTCCCATTCACCATAACTACCTTCTCTAAGTCCTTCCCGCAACTGCATTTCCATACCAATAGCATCACAAAATGGTTTAGCAGTTGCAACTGTGCGCTTCATTGGACTAGCATAAACCGCTTCCCACTGCAATTTTTTATAAACATCGGCAAAACTGGATGCCATTTGCATTCCTTCTTTTGTCAATTCTGCATCAGTTTTACCGCAGAAATTACCAGTTTGACTAAAAGTTGTTTCGCCATGTCGCAGTAAATATAAATTCAGTGTCATAGCTGGGGATGGGGATAAAAGAGTTTGTGCAAAAATAAATTATCATCAATCTCGAATTGAGTATGTGAAACCAGGACAAAGTAATTGGCCAAAAAGGTCAATTCCCTCACAACACAGGTGAAGAAGTTGACAGGTGACAGGGAGAAGAGAAAAATATTCTTCATTCTTTTTTATGAATTTCTGTAGGGGCGAAGCATTCGGGCGATAAATTCTCGGTTTTTTCCCAAGTTTATTTTCCGAATGCTTCGCCCTTACACCGAATGCTTCACCCCTACCTCCTGACTCCTACGATATAGTTGCAAAGGCTGGACGATATTGAATCCAAGGATTAGCGGCTTCTAATTGCGCTGCTAGGCTAATGAGAGTAGATTCAGCCGCCGGTTTACCAATTAATTGCACGCTGAGGGGTAAACCATTGCTATCAAAACCAACAGGAAGGGCGATCGCTGGTAATCCAGTCGCATTTGCTACAGGACAAGGAGAAACCCAATGCACAATCTTGGCAAATGTCTCTTCTGGACTCAAATCAGCCCATGCACCTACGGGAATTGGGGAATGGAGATAAACTGGTAATACTAAGACATCTACAGTATCAAAAAAGGCGATAATTTGCCGTGACACGATCTGCATTTGGGCAAGTGCTTGCAGATATTCAGCCACAGAACCACTTTTTGCTAATAACCAGCGGTTTAAAGGTTGTAATGCTTCCGAGGGAATTCCTGCTGCTGCTACTCCAGCTTGCCAGACAATTTTAAATGGTTCAATTAAATTACTCAAATCTGGGGATTTTTCGGTAATTTGGTGGCCAAACTGTTCTAGTAACTGAATGGTTTTGATTACCCCTTGTTGACAGTTAGCATCTGCTTCTCCAAAAGGAAAGATATTTGTACTAAAAGCAATATTCAGATTTTCTAATTTGACTTGAGTTGATGCGAGAAATGACGGTTGTGGATCTGGTAGCCAATAAGGATCACCGGTGAAATAGCCAGAGATGACATCTAACATAGCCGCTGCATCAGCCACTGTGCGGGCAATTGGACCATTAACAGCGATGCCCCCCAAGCGATCGCCTACAGGTGCTTTAGTGACTCTTCCTCGCGCTGGTTTGATACCTACTAATCCACAACAAGCCGCAGGACCACGAATTGAACCACCTCCATCTGAACCTTGAGCGATCGCACTTAATCCCGCCGCTACAGATGATGCTGCACCACCACTAGAACCACCAGGAGTATATTCTAAATTCCAAGGGTTTCTAGCAGGTGTAAATCCCACAGGTTCAGTGTAAGGAAAAGAACCTAATTCCGGAGTTGCAGTTTTACCAAGAATAATAAACCCAGCTTGTTTAATTCGCGTTACTACCCCATCATCATAATTAGGGATATTATTTAATAATGCCGGATTTCCATAAGTACAAGTGACACCTGCGACAACATTGAGGTCTTTAATCGAAATGGGGACACCAAAAAATGGCGGTAACTCTGAAGTCGTCGTCAGTAATTCTGTTTTAGCGATCGCATCTGTAACAGCTAAATCTGCTGTGACTGTAAAATAGCTTCCTAATTGGGGATTTAAGCGTTCAATTCGTTCTAAATATACTTCTACTAACTCTAGAGGTGAAACTTCCCGAACCCGGATTAATTTTGCTAACTCTAAAGCTGGGGTAAATGCTAAATCAATTTTATTCATAGATAAAAATTTTCAAATCGGATTTGTTACTTTTAATGTTAGACATTGACGAGAAATTTTCATAGGAGAAGGTATGATGCAAGGTAATTTCTGGATTCCCAAAAAATCACTGCCACTGTTATTAACTCTGAGTTTTTCTACTTGTTCTTTTCTCCCTATCTTACCATCAAATGCCGAAAATATCCCCTTACCTTCAGATGCACCTTTAGAGTTATATTTACTAAACCAACCAAAAGATAATATCATCACCGCTAAAACTATTCATCCCGAAAAGTTGACAGTTCCTAGTTTATGGTGGGCTAAGGAAAATTCAGAAAACAAACTTTTATCTAATTGGATAGCTTACCCAAAATCAGAAACAGAATCACCACGAGTAGATTTAATTGTCAATCAGCAAATTTGGAGTTTACTAGACTATTTAGAAAGATATGTTTTTGTCAATCAATTAGGTAATTTAGCCAGCAATTCCGGTTACAACATCCGAGTTTTTAGTTATCAAAGAGAAATTTTAGCAACTTACACCTGTAATTTTGCGAAAAGTCCTTTTTTATGTAGGATTCAGATGAATAATCAAAACAAAGCCGGGTTACGTTATTCTTTATGAAATCACGATTTTTTCATCTTGCTAAATAAAGCTTCATAATTTTGCATGACTTCAGGCGCTAAGGGTAATATAAATTCACTTTTGGCGAAAACTTCCGCATTAGTTAATAATAAGTTCTGTACCGGCTTGGGGATATCTCCAGGAACAATATTATTATCAACAGGGGAATTGCTTTTAGTTAATGAAACAATTTTTTTAGCTGTATTGGGTTGCAAAGAAAAATCTAGCCATTGATATGGCAAATTATCATTAACAACACCTTGAGGACTTACCCATAAATCAGCCCAAATTGCTGTTCCTGATTGGGGAACAACTGCTGTCAATCTTTGATAACGACTAATGACGGGCATGATATCATTTGACCAACCTACAGCTAACCAAGTATCCCCAGTAATTAAGGGTTCTAGATATTTTGTAGAATCATAAAATTTCACTTGTTTATTTAATTTTTGTAATTCTGTTTCCAGTTCAGAGATTTGGTTGATATTTTCTGTATTATAAGATTTTCCTAATTTCTTCAAAACCAAACCAATAACTTCCCTTGGATGATTCAGTAAAGAGATCCGATTTTGCAATTCACTCCGCCATAAATCACTCCAATCTGTGGGAAACCAACCTAACTGTTTAAACTTTTCTTGATTATAAATAATTACTGTATTTCCCCACCGATAAGGTATACCCCAAATTTGACCTTGGGGATTAATCTGGCCTGTTTCATCTCGTTTAACGAGTTGTTGCCAATTTTCATTTAAATTAGATAAATTTTTGATCTTTGCTGTTTCCAGCGGTTGAATTAGTTTTTGGGTAATTGCTGCTTGTAACCAATAATCTCCCAGTGTCACTAAATTTGCTGGAGATGATTTTTGATTTTGATTGAATGGTAAATAACGAGTCCATTCTTGCTGACTATTAGTTTGCGGTTTTTGCCAAGTTTGTAAGAGTTTAAATAAATCCTGAATTTGATTAACAGGGGTGAATTTTAACTTTTCTCCTGAGTTTAAAGTTTTCTGAAACTGATTAACTACCTGACTAGGGATAGAACCTTTTAATAGCTGTACACTCAGAGATGGTTGCTGTTTTGTTCCGCAGCCAGTTATGACTTGAGAAAGTGCTAACGTACTTGTACCTAATAAAAAAGATCGTCGATCCATTGATTTTGAAATTTAGTGAACATAGCAATCCTAAATCATTTTTAGCGAAAATAGAGATTTACATATTTTTCAAATACAGATGAAGACTGACGCAAAATATCTCTTAAACCCTCTTTTCTTTGTGTCCTTCGTTCCTTCGTGGTTCGTTTCTTCTTGATATGTCTTCGACACGCTTTACGAACGTTCTTTCGTGACTTCTGCGTAATTCCTACAGGTATAACTACAAATTATAAGTCTAGCTTAACTTATGAATAATATTGATTTATATCTATAACTGAAAATTTAACAACAATCGCGGGAGCAAAAAATTCATAAAAAGTTAAATAATCCAGAAGGATAGCGAAGATAGTCAGTAAAGTGAATAACATAGAGTAAATATTTTTCGATGCAGGTATTAAATGGAATCATTAGAAAAACAAATCCTCACATTAAGCCAGAAAGTTGAAGCTATCTATCAAGTAATTGAAAGGCTGGATATGAGGCTATCAGAAGCTTTATCAGATTCATCTTTAGAGAAATTACCAGTCAGAGAAAACTATCTAGAAACCAAACAGAGCCAAGTATATGATTTAACGGAGCAAATAAATATCAATGCCGTAATGGAGCATAAAGATATCCTCATGGATGGTATTGTTTATCCAGAAATAAATTATCAAGTTAGAGATAGACAAATAACGCCAGAAATCCAAATTCAACGCCTAACAACTCAATTAACTGCCGCATATCATCGGATTGCTGCATTAGAAGAACAATTACTCAGACAAAGAGTTAATTAGGGCTTGCTGCTAAGTTGTTCTAGTTGAGCTTCAATAACTGCCAAAAGTTGATTTTGCTGCCAATTTTGACTTAAAGAGGCAGCAATACAAGCTGCTCCTGCACCAACACCTTCCTTGACAAAACCCTGTTCATAAGCTCGAAGTTGGGGATATCGAGAATTAGCAAAACTCAATTGTGTCCCTAACAGAGGAGGAAGATTATTTTTGCCGAGATTCAGGGCTAAATCAACCGTCGCTCCGGTAGGATCTTCAGCTACCCAACGAGTTGTACCAATGACAATTTCTGCGGGTTGCCAAGATAAAGAATAAGTGTGAGCGATCGCTTGAATTAAAGCATAAACTGCTAACATTTGCGTACCTCCACCTAATAATACCCCACAACGCCGACTAGCGGCGATCGCCATTCCTGCTACTACAACCTGCATGGGATCACCTACTGCGGCCACAAGTTCTAAAGGATTAACTGACGGGGGCATTTTTGCCAACCCAGCTTGCACCAAATCCCATTTTTGCTGATGATTACAGACAGGATGACTACTGTTAACTTTACCGACAGCATCAATCCCCAAACCTGTTAAAACTGCCAAAGCTGTTGTTGTGCCACCGACAACGCACTCGCTTAAAATTAAATATCCATGTGAACTGATTTGAGAACTTAATTGATCACCCCAAAGCAATCCTTGTTCTAATAAATGTTTAACCGTATTTATATCCATTGCCGCCCCCAGACTTAAACACCTAGCCGGCGCACCACCCAAATCAATTAATGGTACAGGTGGAGTTTTTACCAAACCCGCATTAAACAAATAAATAGGGATGTTGAGATTCGCCACCACAGACCGAGAAATCAGCACTGGAGAAGCCCCAGAAGTCAAAGGGGGGAGAGAATACTGAAATTGATGTTTAGCACCATAATATAAAAATTCCCCATCAGCACAAGCCGTATATTGGCGATCTTCTGGAGTCAAACCAGCCGCAGAAATACCAGGAATTAAACCAGTTTCTGTAAATCCTAAAATACAAGCAAATATTGGTAAACTACCGCGATAGCGGTTTAACCATGCTTCCCCCTGGAGAACTTGGGTGTAAATATTAATCATAATCCATCAACACTTGCACCCAACGAGGTGGACGAGGAATGGGATTTCCTAATCGATCCAAAAGTAACCAAGCAGTCAGATGAACTATAAACAAATAAATAAAATTATTAATCACAATTAGAGCGATCGCTCCTAGTTGAATTAATAACATATTGGGAGTAGTCAACAATTCCAACTTCAAGAAAAACCATTCAATAATTTCCGTTACCTGGTTAATCACATAAACCCATAAGTCTTCACTCGATAACACAGACAAAAACCACAGTCTAAAAAATACCCCCAGAGTGCCTAACAAGGTCCCTAAAGATATAGAAACAATCCAGGAGACGCGGCGATACCAAGTTGCCCCTAACAGCACACCCATCAAGCCAAATGGCATGATAAATAACAAACTGCGAACAGGTCCCATTAACACAGCCAACAGCAACCCAGAAGTCACCGCTGCCATCCAAGCTGCACGTTTACCCCAACGCAAATATACCAAAGCGATGGGAATAGGAAAAAATACCCGCAATACCGGACCCAAAGGAAAATAAAAGTTGATAAACCAAATCAAACTAGCCGTACTGGCTAAAAACGCCGTTTCCACCAGCCTCAAGGTACTCTCAATTTTCAGAGGTTGAGACTGTAATTGAGTTTGAGGAGAAGATTCAGGAGATGGATCTTTCTCTGGTTCTTCTGGTAGGGAATCAACAATACTCATGCAAGACCACTAAGTAGGTGAGTGTTAAAAATTGTCGTGGGGATAAGGCAGGGGAGCAGGGCGCAGGGCGCAGGGGGAAAGAGTTTCAGCTTGCTTTGCTTTTCTTCACATACCTTTAAATTTTTGGTGTTGCTGATTAAGAGTATGATTTTGTTTCACGCAGAGGCGCAGAGAGTACGAGTTTGAAATCATTGATTTTTCAATTTCATACCCTAATATGGCTATCGCCACGCAGGCTATCAGCAATGCCAAATTTTTTTGTTCACCTACTTAAATTAAACTATGGTTTTTTCCAAAGCAGACCAATCGGGAATACAAATTCTATCTTGATCCTTCACAATCAAACCTTTTTTTTCTAGTCTTGTCAGCACTCTTGTCACAGTTTCCCGTGCCAGTCCACTTAAACTGCTTAATTCCCGATGAGGTAAATTAGGGATTTCTGTTCCCGTATTACCTTGTTTTCCTTGTCCCTCAGCCAAAAATAGCAATGTATCCGCCACCCGTGATTGACTATCCGATTCTCGCAGCCGTAATCTTCTATTAACTTGTCGCAACCTTCTAGCCATTAACTGTGCCAATCTCAGCCCCGCTAATGGTTCTGTTTGCAGCAAATTCACAAAATCTTGAGCAGGCATACTCGCAATCATCGTCGGAGTCAGAGTAATGACATCAGTAGAACGGGGAACTTCATCTAGTGCAGCCATTTCCCCAAATAATTCCCCTTTGCCAATAATATTCAGCGTTACTTCTTTCCCATCTAAATTGTATGTACGGATTTTTACCCATCCATCTACAATAAAATACACTGAACCACCCCAGTCATTTTCTAGTAAAATTACTTGATTGGCTGGGTGAGTGCGCGTAACAAGATGAACAAGAGCTTTTTCCACACCTGATTCTGGCAACCCTTGAAAAAAGGGAGATGAAACCATCCATGTGTGAGCCGTATTGTTTGTATTATATCGTTCTTCCATTAGGACATCTTGATTATTAAAGCTGCTATCATCACAACAATAAGATCGTTATTTTAAACTGACGCTATCAAACTACAACCGCTTTTAACAGAGGTTTTTCGAGATCAAACTCAACTATGTTACACAAAAAAGTCAACCTGGGGGTTTTTATCACAAATATTACTCTCTCAGTATGAATGAACTACTACATGATTAACCTAACAATTAATATCGCTAAATACATTTAGATGTGAAATTATATGTACTAGACAACTAATAAAGAGAATATCCGTATATTCTATGTACTTTTCCTCTCATTCATCATCTCAGATAAAGATAAGTTAAGCAATAATTTACCACAAATGGTTATAGAATCAGCCAAGTTTTCCATACCTTAATTCCAAATAACTCTCAAAGTTGCTGTAATTGTCAAGCCTTGACAAATCAACGTACATTTCTTACTAAGGTAATTTAACGTGACTTTCCATCCAGATGAAATTAACCAACTAATTGCAGACATTGATCACTTACTATCCTACAGTGGTAAAGGTCTTTCTAAATTCCTGTCTAACCAAGCACCACAGGAAAAAGAGGTTTTACAACGAGTGCGTGACTTTTTGGTTCAATTGGGCGAGGATAAAGTTCCAGAAGCGGAAATGCCCGTAGAAACAACTAATCCATCACCCTCACAACCATTCTCCTCTCTGTTGACACAATTCACCCAACAGGGTGATCTCCAACCAGTTTTGCAGTCTTCTCCATCTCCACCAGAACCAACTAATCTAGAAGCTTCACAACTAAAACAAGAATTTAACATTTTGCTTCAGCCTTTGCAAGCAGAGTTGTCCAAGCTATTGGCAGAAAGAGCAAATCTGATTCAAGAAATTAGACAACTAGAACAAAAGCGACTGCAAAACTATTCCTTAAACCAGCAGTTAGCAAACCAAGAACAGATGATTTCTGAATTTTTAGAAGTCTTGATGGGTCGGTTAGTGCCACATTTAAAATCAAATAATAGTCCCATATTTAACCCTACTCAGCAAAATTTAGAAGCAGTTACTTCGGCAATTCAACCTATTTTAGAATCAGCCGAACGGGTAGAACAGTTAGCAAATTTAGCTCGGAATTTAGATCAACGCTTGCTTTCTTTAGATGGAACTGTAAATATTGTTTTTGAAGCCCTAGAACGGAATATTAACACCTATTATCAGTCCTTATCCCAAGCACTAGCAAAAATGCACAGTCAGGGAATGCAAGGTGAACAGTTGATGGCGAATTTTTTAAATAATTTGACTCAATATTTACAACAGCAATCTCTAATTAATGAGCATGATCTTGTGAATGTAAATACTGAGATAATAACAGCCTCACCATTATTAACTCAGTCTCCTCCGGTGGAAGCAGTAACACATTTAGAAGATGTGCAAACAGAAATTCCTCCTGCGGAAATAGAATCAATTAGTTTGGAGACAGATTTATCACAAAATCAACCACAATTAGCCAGTGAATTACAGTTAGAAAGTACAGATGAAGTAGATGAACTTTATGCGACTTTCTTTAATGCGGAAAGTGTTAGCCAATTAAATTTATCTTTTTCTAGTAACAGCATACTCCCAGAAGCAGAGAAAGTTGTTAATCAGGAGTTATCAACACCAGAAAATAGCCATTTGACTACTTCTGATCTGCCGGAAATCGCTCCCTCTACAACTTCAGCAGAACCGCCAGAAGATGCGCTGCTATTACCAAGTCTTTGGGGTGAATCACCAGAACTTGAAACTACATCTTTACCAGAAGAGACAATCCCAGTCACAGAAGTTGTCATAGGAGAGAAATCGCTGGAAGAGCCAAGTAGTGAGAATACAATTACAGTGCTGACTGATTTATTGGTTGATACTAACCATGAACAACCGGCATTGGAAGTATTATCAGAAAAGGTGAATTCAGAAGTTAGGACATCAACACCAGAACAGTACGTTATTGCTGCTTCAGAGGAAAATTTACTAGCTTTGACAGATGATGATATTTCTGGTATTCCAGAGATTATATTAGATGACAAACAACGGCAACAATTAGATCAAGATTTAGCTAATTTTGATCAACCATTAACTACATTGACAGAACCGACAAGTCAGGCTGATGCGGTTACTATACTTACTAATGAAAAAGTAGATACTCCTCAACCACAAGCAAAAATAGAAGAAAATGTTTCCCCGTCAGTAAGCACAATTCAACCATCGCCAATCACCATTGAACAACCTCCAATTACTGTTCCTCAAATCTCAGTTCCCAAGGAGGAAAATAATGATCTTATTCCTAGAGATACTTTAAATGGGACTTGGTATTTAGGAATTGATTTAGGAACAACGGGAATTTCTGCGGCTTTATTGAATCAATCTCAATTGGTAGTTTATCCCATTTATTGGTCATCAGAAAATCAAACTAGTAATGCGTCTTTTCAGCAATCTTTCCGTTTACCAGCCGAGGTTTATTTACCGACTAATTCAGCCGCTCATCAGGTAAAAAGTGGAGGATCAGAGTTTTCTCAATCATCCGTGCCTCATCATCTTTACTCAGCACAATTAAAGCCTTATTTACAAATAGCAGTTCCCTATCAACAAGAAAGACAAAAATGGGAACCAATGTTGCAATTAAATGAATTTTCATCAGGTCCCTTGATTTGGGTAGTGCGATCGCTCTCTAAACTCCTATTAACACTCAGATCCAGTCAAACTAGCACCACACCGGCTTTAATTGCTAATGCAGTGGGGATGAATATCCCAACTTTTTCTAGGGTGATTAATAACATCGCGGGTGTGATTTGTAGTTGTCCCTCTAGTTGGACAGAACAATATCGTTTTAATGTCCGGGAAGCGATTCTTAGCAGTCAACTTGTCTCTCATCCCCAGCAAATCTTTTTTGTTGAAGAAGCGATCGCTAGTTTGCTGCCAGAATTAGACAGTGCTAATGGCCAATCTATTCAAATTAGTCAAAATCAGGGTTTACAACCTTTAAAAACTAGCGATTATCCCCTTGTCGGTAACACCTTAGCCATCAATATTGGGGCGATCGCTACAGAAATGACTTTAGTAGATATTCCCGCAAATTTGGGAGAATTGACACATAAAGACTTCATGCTGCACAATTTTGCCTACTCTGGTAAAGGCATTGAACAGGATATTATCTGTCAGTTATTACTACCGCCAAAATCCCGCCAACCCCGTGAACCTGGTCAACCTAATGAATCTGCTAATACTAATCCTTGGCATTGGCAACCTTCAATTCCTGGTTTAGACCAAATGCAATTTTCTAGTTTAGGATTGGAAGCTTTGACACTACCTAAAGTGGGAGAACCAGATACACAAGCCCGTATTCGTCTCCAACAACGTCTAGAAAGTTCTCTTCTAGGACAAGCTTTATTAGATGCTGCTTTAGCTTTGAAGTTGATTCTCCAGCATCAAGAAACCTTTACTCTAGAATTCGCTGATCAACGTTGGGTACTACAACGCCGAGATTTAGAAAGTCAAGTTTTTGTCCCCTTTGTCCGTCGTCTAAATCGAGAACTCAATAAATTATTAGTAGCCCGTGGTATTCCCACCGAAGCGATTAATCAAGCAGTCCTTAGCGGTGGTGTGGCTTCAGTCGGCACTATTAACCGTTGGTTACGCCAAAAACTGCCGAACGCCAAGATTATTCAAGATTTATATCTTGGTGAAAATGGCGCTCCCAATTGTAGTCGAGTAGCATTAGGTTTAACTATGTTACCTTTGCATTCCCAAGTTTTAGACATACCTAAACAACAATACACAGATTATTTCCTCTTTTGGGAACTGTTGAAATTATTACCTAACCGTTCTCTATCCTTTGGTGAAGTCTTGCAATTATTTGAAAGTCGTGGTATTAATACCCGCATCTGCCAACAGCGATTATTAGCTTTCTTGGAAGGTGAACTACCACCAGGTTTAATTCCTGCGGCTTCAGATTACCTTTGGCTTACCCATAATTCCCAAGAAAATCCTGACTACAAAGCGATCGCGCCACTCACAGCAGGTACAGTTTCTTCACCCCTATTTGAAAAACAAGGTAATCTCTCCTATCGTCCCAATTCTCAACAAGTCCAGTTATTACTACGTTATTTAGATGCCATTAAATCTAGTACCGTTCAATCCCTAGAAGAACCATATAGTTATCTGTTGCCAAGTCAACCTGTTTCTTTCTAAAAATGACGTAGCTATTGGAGATGCAAAGTTATTGGAACGTTAAATTTAATTAGAGCGTCATTAAGATAGAATTCAATTTCAAAATATCAGGATATGTCTTCTCCAGGGAGAAGACATATAGCAAGAGTCAGAATTGCTGGAGTAAAACCCTCTTGTGGATAGAGTTTCATCATCTTTGATGTCCTCACCGTACTAGGGACGGCCATATAATGGGATTTTCAGGCTTTTAGGTGGGGTAATGAAAATGACGATCAAAGCAAAAATAAAAATAAAATAACTTTAATGGGTATATTCAGTTTTTAGAGGCGATAATATCATCACTACCAAAAGAATTGAAAAAACTGCATTTTGACAATTGATAGTTGATCCTAAATAGCTACCATCCGTTTTTCAAAAATTCAATGGATTGCTATATAACTAAAACCAGCTATTAGTCCATAAATCTCACAATTTGTCTAGTTACGGGCATTAATTAAATTAGCGACACGAGGAGTAATTATGAAATTATTAGTACGTTGGGGCGTAACATTAGGTCTTGCAGGAAGTGTAATGTTTGCAGGAATTTCGGGTATGAATAATCTGCAAGCAATAGCTTTACCACAGGAGCAAGTGGTAAAAACTTTACAGGAAGTACCTGTTTTTACCCTGACAAATCCTAAAGGAGAATTTGTAGTTATCTCCAGAAAAAATGAATCTAAGACTATTTCCCAAATAGGCTTTTTTATTAGTAAAAAAGATGCTCAAGGTTTCCTAGATGGGCGGCTGAAAAAAGAAAATCCCCAATTAGCAAGCACTATCCAAGTTAGACCTGTTTCTTTGGCAGATTACTATAAATTAGTAGTAGAAAATAACAAGAAAAAAGATTCTGGGGTAGTTTTTACCTTAGTCCCTGCAAAACAACAGGTTGATTCGGCTAGAACTATTTTGACTTCTGGTGGTAAACCAGGTCAGCAATTTAATGGTATTCCTTTA
Organism: Anabaena sp. UHCC 0204; assembly: GCF_009711975.1. GTDB lineage: Bacteria > Cyanobacteriota > Cyanobacteriia > Cyanobacteriales > Nostocaceae > Dolichospermum. The sequence continues at coordinate 230,871 of NZ_VIKW01000001.1, read as the reverse complement.
TTTGTGCCGAAATTTAAACAAGGGAATAGCTATTTGACAATTCCCCAAGGAAATGAGCGTTTTATTCCTTTCTATTTTGAAAAAGAACAAGCAGTTGCTCTTTTAGAAGCCTTCAAAAAAGCAAAACCACAAGAAGCTGCAAATACAGAAATTCAGGTAGTAGATTTGTATGGAGTGATTGACACACTCAATAGCAGCAATGATCCCAGCACTAGTAAAATCTTCTTGTTTCCATCACGGGAGTCAATAGACTTTATTCGTTCTCTAGTTCCAAATTCACCAAAAAAATAGTTAATCTTGACTAGCATTCGGTGTAAGTGTAAGGGCGAAGCATTCAGTGTAAGGGCGAAGCATTCGGAAAATAAACTTGGGAAAAAACCGATAATTTATCGCCCGAATGCTTCGCCCCTACGACTCCTTCTTTTTGACTCCTTCTTTTTGACTCCTTCTTCTATGATGTTAAAGCCAAATCATATAGTTTCTGGTTTAGAAATTTGGCAGTGGCGAAATGCGGCAATTCAAGCTGCGATCGCTGCGGATATATCTCCTATTGAGGTAGATTGGCTATTACAAATAATAACTAATTTAGACCGTTTAGCACTGCGTTTAGAATCTTATAAAATAGAAAATTACATCCCCATACAATTGTCTCTTATAGAATTAGAGCAATTGTGGCAAAGGCGATTACATGACCGTTTACCGGTTCAGTATATTGCGGGAATGACATCTTGGCGGAAGTTTCAACTTACAGTTTCCAATGCAGTTTTAATTCCCAGACCAGAAACAGAGATTTTGATTGATTTGGCTGTTGCGGCTGCTAACAGTGAGATGAAAGCAGGACATTGGGCAGATTTGGGAACAGGTAGTGGAGCGATCGCTCTGGGATTAGCAGAAGTATTGACAAATACCACAATTCATGCAGTAGATATTAGTCCAGCCGCATTAGCAGTTGCTCAAACCAATGCTGAAAATTTGGGTTTTGAGGAACGGATTAAATTTTATCAGGGTTCTTGGTGGCAACCCTTAGAATCACTGAAAGGTCAGTTTAGTGGCATGGTATCAAATCCGCCCTATATACCTAGCGATACTGTTTTGACGTTACAACCAGAAGTTGTTAAACATGAACCCCATTTAGCCTTAGATGGTGGTGCAGATGGGTTAGATGATATTCGTTATTTAATTGCAGTTTCCCCTGCTTATTTGCGTCCTGGTGGGGTGTGGTTAATTGAAATGATGGCGGGACAAGCCGATATAGTCAAAGAATTATTGGAAAATAACGGTAATTATTGTCATATTTCTATTCATGCTGATTTAGCCGGGATTGAACGTTTTGCCATTGCGTATAAGAAAAGTGGTAAAACTTAGACACACAAAGACTTTTAAAGGAGTCAGTTGTCAGTTGTCAGTTGTCAGTTGTCAGTTGTCAGTTGTTAAGAAGTTTTCCCTATTCCCTATTCCCTGTTCCCTGTTCCCTGTTCCCTGTCGTCACCGACAACTTTTGCAGTAAACCCTATTTAGTGTCAATTGCAATATAAAGTCAGCGATCGCTTACAGTTGTGCCACACTAGAACACAGTAATAAGCTTGGAAAAACAAATTTAATTTAAATAATTATGCTGGGTGCGATCGCTGGTGATATCATTGGCTCTATCTATAAGTTCCACAATATCAAAACTAAGGATTTTCCTCTGTTTAGTGACGAATGTACTTTCACAGACGACACAGTGCTAACAGTAGCCGTGGCAGAAGTCATTCTCAACGCTGACACATTCCCCGACAATACCAAATATATTGACCAAATTCAATATATCGAAAACTTCAAATTATACTACTCCGAATATCCAGAAGTTGGTTATGGTGATAGATTTCGAGAATGGGCAAAATCAAATAGCACCGAACCCTACAACAGTTGGGGTAACGGTTCATCAATGCGAGTTAGTCCCATAGCATCTGCCTTTGATGACTTAAACACCGTCTTACAAGAAGCTCAAAGCAGTGCAGAAGTTACTCACAACCATCCAGAAGGAATAAAAGGCGCACAAGCTACCGCTACTGCCATCTTTTTGGCGCGTACTGGCTATGATAAACCCACAATCAAATCCTACATTCAAAATTCCTTTGGCTATAACTTAAAGCCTACCTTAGATGAAGTTAGACCAACCTACAACTTTAGCGACTCCTCTCCAGATTCAGTTCCCGAAGCCATTATCGCCTTTTTAGAATCTACAGATTTTGAAGATGCAATTCGTAATGCTATTTCCATTGGTGGTGATAGCGACACCATAGCTTGTATTACAGGCAGTATCGCTGAAGCCTTTTATGGTGGTGTACCCCAAGAAATTGCCGAATGGGCATTATCAAAATTAGATGAACGACTTTGGCGTGTTACTGATAAATTTATGTTGCAGTATTACGCCTAACAACTCAAAGATCAGGAAAAAGCAGATCGAGAATTGACAATTACCTCGTCCTCAAGTGTGAGAATTGAGAAAGAGGAATTTTTCAGCCTTTTTTTCTTTAATAAAGAGGTTTTAAACCTTCAATTATCAATTCTCAATTGTCAATTATTTTTTAGCTATAGGAGTCCCCTAGTATGGTAAGCCAAACCCAATTAGTAGATGTTCAACAATGGATTAAAACTCGTGCTTCCCTAGATTCTCAAGAGTCTAACTTCCTGACTTGGACTGGGAATATTTATAGTTTTATTCCTGGAGAAAAACGACAACTATTATTTAAAATTGTCGGCATGAGTGTTAGTCGTTGTTTTCCTACTGGTGAAGGTAGCTGGGATTTTACTTCTAGAGAACTCACTTATTACCTCAACCCAGAAACAAAGGATATTTTACATAAATGGGAAAACCCTTGGACAAATGAAATAGTTCCAGTCATGCACGTTGCCAATAGTCCTGTTCAAGGTCAATTTAAAGGCAAAATACCTGTGCAGATAGAAGGAGAAAAAACCAATTTTGTATTTGATATCTTTCCTAATTATCCCAACCCTTTAGCAGAAAATCCCGAATTTACTGATTATTGTCCAGGGGAAATCTACCAAGCAGCAGAATTATTTAAAATCTCTGTTCCCACTGCTGATTTAGTTAACTCAGACTTAAATTCAGTCACACAATTAAGTCTATCTTGGGATAGAATTGGTCAATGGTTGCCCTGGATGAAAATGGGTAAACTTCCTGGTTATTTAATCTACAGTGCTATAGGTAATAAAGTCAGCAATTTAACAGAATTACACCCAATTTTACAACAAGAAATCAACACCCGCCTTCCCTTATATAAAGAAGCACCCAAAACATATATGGAAGGAGAAGACATGACATCTTGGCTTTATTTTCAAAAGCATTTTTCCGCCTATTTAGCTGGAGAAACATTCCCCATAACAGCACCAGAAGAAGCTTAGTTATTAAACTCCTCTTCTTCCCTCTTCTTGTTCCTTCTTCTTCTTTCTTCTTCTTTCTTCTCCTGACTCCTGTAGGGGCGTTCGCGAAGCGTGCTGGAAGCATCAGCATTCGGAAAATAAACATGGAAAAAAACCGATAATTTATCGTCCGAATGCTTCGCCCTTACCCTTACACCGAATACTAATGCTTCCAATCCCGTCAGGGCTTCGCCCTTACAACTCCTGACTCCTAATTACAGCTTTTGCATCTTGTGGCTAAGAGGATTAAAATTTCTAGGAAATTTGGTGCTTTCGTCATAATATGCACCATGTAAATTCGCTCCATACAACTTAGTATAGTGCAGCCTAGCGCCTCGAAGATTTGCTTCAGTGAGATTAACACCAGATAAATTCGCTTTAGTCAAATTCGCTTTAGCTAAATTTGCGCTACTCAAATCTGCTCCCCAGAGTTTAGATTTAGCCAAATTAGCTCCACTTAAATCTGCTCCCCACAAATTAATTCCAGGTAAATAAGCATTAATTAGTTTAGCTTTGACTAATTTAGCAGAAACAAAATATCTTTCTCCTGCAACATAACGCCGTTTTAGTTCCTCAGTATCCATATCTTGTTAACCTACTTGAGCAACAAAACCTCTATTTCTAGAATATAGCAGGGGAAAGGTGATTGATGACAGGTGGCAGTTGATAGGGGAAGTAGTATCATTAATTACGACTATATTCATACCGCTTATACTTACATAACTATTTTACACATGAAAAACGCCTGAGTTTTTTCTAACTCAAGCGTTTCCCCGTATAACTTTCTACCAACTCACTATCTTTGTGACATCTGAAACCCGCAACTCAAATAACAGAAAGTATTAGCAGCGCGAGGGAACTTGTAACAAATATAAGATGAAGTGGTATCACTCCTTGCATTCACTAACGATATCTCTTTTAACACCAAATGGCTAGTGTAGAGAGTGACACTTTCTTAACTGACACTAGTTAAAAATGACTCCAAGCAGTTAGTAGCTAACAAAACAGTGCTGAATAGTAAATAGCGCAGTCGTTTAGTATAAAGACGTTAGGGTTGGTAGTGAAGCTATCAATATTAGAGTAGAATTTTAGCCATGATTTTAGGGACAAAGAAGCGGTTAAATGACAGCAGCTTCTAACATCGTGATTCGGCCATAATCAGCATCTATTTCTACTACTACACCGACAGGGATTGTAAATTTGTCTGAAATATGACCAATCATAGAACCGTACCAAGCGGGAATTCCTAATGGTGTGATATGCTGTTTTAATACTTGCATTAATGTAAATGCAGGTTGATCATCAACTTTGCAATTAGTACATTGTCCAAAGATAAAACCCGAAATTTGATTGAGAATACCAGCATTTTTTAGCTGGGTTAGCATTCTGTCAATGCGATAAATATCTTCACCAATATCTTCTACAAATAAAATATTTTTGCGCCATGATGGTAGATAAGATGAACCTAGCATTGCTGACACAACTGATAGATTACCACCTATTAATTTTCCTCTCGCTATTCCAGGGGTAATTACTGCTATTTTTCCCGTGGGTATGGCGGAATTTTCCATGGTGACTAATTCCCCATAAAAAAGGATACGTTTAAGGTAATCAACTGTAAATTGATTCCAAGTTGATGTAGCAACTGCACCATGAAAAGTAATTAATTGACTGCGAGCATTAATAGCTAATAACAAAGAAGTGATATCACTGTAACCCATAATAATCTTTGGATTCCTACTAATCAACGGATAATTAAGTAATGGTAAAATTCGATTACAACCCCAACCGCCACGCATGGCGATAATTGCTTTTACAGATTGGTCAGCAAACATGGTATTAATATCGTGAGCGCGGTCTGTATCTTTTCCAGCTAAATAACCATAACGATCTAAAATATGTGTACCAATTTTGATTTGTAAACCTAATTTTTTTAAGACTTGTTTTGCATCTTCTATATCTTGGGTTTCAATGATACTTGCTGGGGAAACTAAGCCGACAGTATCGCCTATTTTTAATCGTGGTGGTTTAAGGTTAGTAAGGGGATTTTGGGCTATACCTGGAGGGATTTGGGTAGCTATGGTGGTTAATCCCAATGTGGTGAGAAATTGACGACGGTTGATGTGCATGGAAAGTATATGCTGAATAATTACAGGGTAACTCTGGTAAGATTATTTTATTCAGTCTAGAACTTTTCTTTGTAAAATGGCTGAAACTCAATCATAATATCGCATTGAGACAACTTTACATACCGTTATATACCTTTAAATTTTTCTGTTCACCTACTTATTAACTCTGTATTTGAATTAAAATCTATTGTTGGTTGAGTATTGGGTATTGAATTTTGATTTTGTATTGTACATAACATTTTCTTTAGTTGTTCTAAAACCATCAGATTTTGTACAAGTAGATTTATCGTTGCTTCATGCTGCTGAATTTGAGATTGAATCATAAGTAAAATTTCATTTTTTACTTTTTTATTAACTACAGCTTGAACGCATATCCTATTTCCCCTTGTACCTCTTCAGGAAACTTTTTGAGGTCTTCTAGGGAACTTTCTACCCATTGCAGTGGTTTTATTGGTTCTGTTTGCAATTGTCTTAACTTATATCCTATTTATGCTAAAAATAGCATATTTATTGAAATAGCGATCGCTCTTTTTTCATCTAACATCTTCCACAATCATCATGATATTACCACCACCAACAAATTCATTTCTTGGCTAATAGCAAAATTTAGCTAAATCTGAATGAAGATTGATATTTATTCAGTCTGTTAAAACAGACTTTTGCTATGAGACTGAGAATTAATTCTCAGTCGGTTTTGTGGGATAATGGAAAATGTATTTTAACAGCAAAAAACCCCTCGATAAATTAACCGAAGGGTTATTAATAAAGATTTGATAATTTATTTCATGGTTTGCATACCGTTATATAAAACCTACTCAAATCTACTTTGAGCTTTGTTTACTTCCTATTTTCCCACGCAATATATCATCCAAAAACGTTATTAGACCAAGATAACAACAAAATTATACTTTCCGTGACTTTGAAAACATTCTCTTAATTAGCTGTTATCAACACCAGACTATTAAGCGATTACTTTTTTACGTTTGATGGCTTGTCCAGCACCCAAAGCACCCAAAGCCAAAACTGCCACAGCACTACTAGGCTCAGGAACTGATATAGGTGTTACAGATGTAAGTTTTCCATACAGATAAGTACTATTTGTACCACCTTCTTGAGAAATGAAGTCCTGGACTAAATTACCACCAAGAGTATTACTAAAACCTAGTAATTCGAGTGTATAATCTGTACCATCAAGATTGAAAGTGTTTCCTGGGAAAGCATTAGGGAAAGAAATTTTATCAGAACAAGGAGTCGTGCTGGTATAAGGACAATTACTTGCAAGTCCTACGTTGAGTGTTTCATCAATACCTAAATCAAAACCAAATGCTTCAGTAGTAAGAGGGGAGCTAAAATTTAAGTTAACATTCAGTTTTGTTTGACTTGCAGCAGTTCCCGCGAAAAGGGCATTATTGAAATGGCGAAGTGTACCTAGTAAAAAAGTGTCGCCAGGATTAAAAGTTGTAGTACCAACCCCAGTAAATCCTAAACCAGATTTACCATCATTTGTTAGTGGAGTCCCCCAACGAACTTGATTTTCACCAGCTACCGTCTGAGTAACTATACCTGAACCTCCTACTGTATTACTCCAAGTACCAGAAGAACTATTTAAAGTTAAAGCACTGGCTGAGTTTGCAAAAATACCTATTGTTGCTGTGGCAGTAGCAACTAAAGAGATGTTTTTGAGTAAATGTTCAATTATCATCACTTTTATTCTCCGTTTTAGTTGAAATGTGAAAAAATTTAAGCTTAATTATATTATAACTTCACATATCTGTATATTTACTGAATCAATTCATAAAGTTTAGATAAAAGTTTTATGAAGTTTAGATAAAGAAATCAAATAACTAAACTTAATTACCACTGTTCAGATAAGTCAAAAATTACTTCTTCCGCGCTCTTCTTTGCGCCTCTGCGTCTCTGCGTGAAAAAACCTCTTATCCAAATCAAACCACCCACATCACAACCCCTAACGGTAAGGTAATAAAAGCCATATTTAGTAAAAATAAACAAAATAAATGACATCCATAGAATCCCACAAAAAAGCCAAAGCCCTCAAACCCGGAAGCGTGCGCCCCGCCAAAGAACTTTGTAGCGAATGCGGACTATGCGACACCTACTATATCCACTACGTCAAAGAAGCCTGCGCCTTCATTACCCAAAGAATAGACGAACTAGAAACCACCACCCATAAACGCCCCCGTAACCTCGAAGACGAAAACGAACTCTACTTTGGAGTTCATCAAGAAATGATGTCCGCCAGAAAACAACAACCCATAGAAGGCGCACAATGGACAGGAATAGTTAGCAGCATAGCCATAGAAATGCTCAATCGTGGCTTAGTTGAAGGCGTAGTTTGTGTCCAAAACACCAAAGAAGACCGCTTTCAACCCATGCCCATCATCGCCCGTACCCCCGAAGAAATACTAGCGGCAAAAGTAAATAAACCTACCTTATCCCCCAACCTATCCGTATTAGAAGAAATCGAAAAATCAGGAATGAAACGGTTATTAGTGATCGGAGTAGGGTGTCAAATCCAAGCATTACGAGCCGTCGAGAAAAAACTCGGACTAGAAAAACTCTACGTACTCGGAACACCATGCGTAGATAACGTTACCCGCGCTGGGCTGCAAAAATTCCTAGAAACCACCAGCAGATCACCCGAAACAGTAGTCAGTTACGAATTCATGCAAGATTTCCGAGTACATTTTAAACACGAAGACGGATCAGAAGAAACAGTCCCCTTCTTCGGTTTAAAAACCAACGTCCTCAAAGACATCTTTGCCCCATCCTGTATGAGTTGCTTTGATTACGTCAACTCCCTAGCTGATATCGTCGTCGGGTATATGGGCGCACCCTACCAATGGCAATGGATAGTAGTCAGAAATGATACAGGCAAAGAAATGCTCGAACTCGTCAAAGACCAACTCCACACCCAGCCCGTCATGTCCCAAGGAAACCGGAAACCCGCCGTACAGCAAAGCATCCCAGCTTACGATCAAGCAGTTACTTTACCCATGTGGGCGGCGAAATTAATGGGAGTCGTCATAGATAAAATCGGACCCAAAGGACTGGAATATGCGAGATTTTCCATAGATTCCCACTTTGCGAGAAATTACTTGTATGTGAAGCGGAATCATGGGGAGAAGTTGGAAGCTCATGTACCGGAGTTTGCGAAGCGGATAGTGGGACAGTATAAGTTACCGGAATAGGGTCTCACGCAAAGGCGCAAAGACGCAAAGGTAAGAAGCGTCTTTGTCCTGATTTTATAAGTTGTTGGCAATGCGGGATATTCCATCTTTGATGAGGAATGATCCGAAGTTGATGAGTAAGCCAAGGCGTTTATCAGCAAGACGAAGGTAAGTTAGTAGTTGCTTTTTATGCACTGGGTGAACGGTCTCTACAGACTTAAGTTCAATAATAACTTTGTTTTCAACTATTAAATCAGCCCGAAAACCTACCTCTAGATGAACATCTTCATAAACTACAGGTATGGGTTGCTCCGCTTTCACCTGCAATCCTCGCTTTCCTAACTCATATTCTAGAACAGACTGATAAACAGATTCCAACAAACCTGGTCCCAACTTTGTATGAATCTTATACGCAGCATCAACAACCTCCCTTGCAATCTCATTCTCATTCATCTTTTTCCCTTTGCGTCTTTGCGCCTTTGCGTGAGGATTATTCTATATTGATCATCGCCTCAATAGCTGCTTGTAAAGCAATAGATACATGAGTCCAATGAGTCCCCCCTTGGCAATAAACCACATAAGGCTCTCTTAGTGGTCCATCCGCTGATAACTCTAATGTACTACCTTCGATAAATGTCCCTCCAGCCATGACTACTTGGCTTTCGTAGCCGGGCATATCGTCGGGTATGGGGTCGAGATAAGACCCGATGGGTGAATACTGTTGAATGGCTTTACAGAAGGCAATTAGTTTTTTGGCTGAACCGAGTTTGATGGCTTGGATGACATCTCCTCTGGGTGCTAGGGGCGCTGGGTTGACTGGATATCCGAGTTTGTCAAATACGTATCCAGTGAGGTATGTTCCTTTCATGGCTTCCCCTACCATCTGCGGGGCTAAAAATAATCCTTGGAATAACAGGCGGTTTTGGTCGAAGGTTGCTCCCCCTTCGCTACCAATACCGGGGGCTGTGAGGCGACAGGCGGCAGCTTCTACTAGGTCGGCGCGTCCGGCGATGTAACCACCAGCACTCACGACTGTACCTCCCGGATTTTTGATCAATGACCCGGCTATTAAGTCAGCACCAATATGGGTTGGTTCTTGGGTTTCTATGAATTCGCCGTAGCAGTTATCTACGAAGCAAACGGTGTGGGGATTTTGCTGTTTAACTAGATAAACAATTTTTTCTATGTCGGCTATGGATAGGCTTGGCCGCCATGAATATCCGCAGGAACGTTGAATCAATACTAACTTTGTGTTTTCGGTAATGCTAGTGCTTAAGTTTTGCCAATCTATTTTTCCTTGTTCAGTTAGTTCCAATTGGCGGTATTTTATGCCAAAATCAATTAGAGAACCTTGGCCTTGTCCTCTCAAGCCAATCACCTCTTCGAGCGTATCGTAGGGAGAACCGACTACTGCTAACATTTCATTCCCAGGACGAAGTACACCATACAGCGCACAAGCGATCGCATGAGTTCCCGAAACAAACTGCACTCGCACCACCGCAGCTTCAGCACCCATCACTTGGGCAAAAACTTTATCTAAAGTTTCTCGTCCTAAATCATCGTGTCCGTAGCCACTTACGCCTGCAAAATGGTGTGCGCCTACTCGGTGATGACGAAAGGCATCTAATACTCGTTTAAGATTATGCTTGACCTGAGCGTCAATACCAGAAAAAATTTCTAATAGTGCCTGTTCTGCTTCCCGCAGCTGTTCAAAGCTGTTCATCTTTTCCTCATTCAAAAACATAAAATAGATATGCGGATTCTAGGATCGCGCAGACTAGGCTGAACAATTTCTATTCAGGTTACTGCATGACAATTGCTACTTCTAAACCTCACATTAACTGGGTTAATACCCTATTCTTCGTTGCATTGCACGTCGGCGCTCTCTTTGCCTTGATTCCTAGCAATTTTAGCTGGAGGGCAGTTGGTGTTGCTTTATTGCTTTACTGGGTGACTGGAGGTTTAGGTATTACTTTGGGATATCACCGTCTTGTCACTCATCGTAGTTTTCAAACACCCAAATGGTTAGAGTATGTCTTGGTGATTTTTGGGACACTATCTTGTGAAGGTGGTCCAATTGAATGGGTGGGTACACATCGTATTCACCACTTACATTCTGATACTGAATCAGATCCCCATGATTCAAATCAAGGTTTCTGGTGGAGTCACATGGGTTGGATGATTCATTTTGCTCCCGCTCACGATCAAGTTCCTCGCTTCACTAAAGACATTATTGATGACCCAGTTTATCAGTTTTTACAGAAAAATTTCATTTTCTTACAAATTGCCTTGGGCTTAGTTCTCTATTTCATAGGTGGCTGGCCAATGGTGGTTTGGGGAATTTTTGTGCGGATTATTTGGGTTTATCACTGTACCTGGTTGGTAAACAGTGCTACTCATAAATTCGGCTACCGCACTTATGATGCTGGTGACAAATCAACTAATTGTTGGTGGGTTGCTATCCTAGTTTTTGGTGAAGGTTGGCACAATAACCACCATGCTTTTCAATACTCTGCTCGTCATGGTTTGGAATGGTGGGAAATTGATATGACTTGGATGACTATTCAGTTATTACAATTACTAGGCCTAGCTACAAACGTGAAGCTGGCAGAGAAAAAGGCATAATACAGATTTCATGCCCAAAGTCAATAGTTTTCTAGTCAATTTTTTGGCTTGAGACTATTGACTTTTTGTGTGTAACAAAAGCATTTACCTATCCGCTAAGATTATACAGACCTTCTTTTTTGGATGTTGAATGCTTACCTTCTCAACTAAAGCAATTACAAATTTTTAATTGGAAATTTTTAATTGCCAACATCTATCCTAAGTTGTTCTTAGGTTGCTATAATCTCAGAAATTAATGTTACAAAACTTTGCAGCAAGTTACTTTTCTCAGTAACCTTGTGTTGCAGTCTGTTGTTTTTCAGGTATTCATGACTACATCAATTATCAAAAGTCAGGAAATAGCGGTCTCCACAGACCTTGGTAAAGACCAAATAAAACTAAAACATATTATCAAAAGTCTGCCCAAGGAATGTTTTCAGAAAAATAGCCGCAAAGCATGGACAACTGTAATTCTCAGTTCATCTATGGCTGCATTAGGCTATTATTTTATAGCAATTTCCCCTTGGTTTCTTCTACCCATAGCGTGGATTTTTACTGGAACTGCTTTAACAGGTTTTTTTGTTATTGGCCATGATTGCGCTCATCGTTCATTTGCGAAACGTCGTTGGGTAAATGATTTAGTGGGACATTTCTTCATGATGTTCTTAATTTACCCTTTTCATAGCTGGCGCATTAAGCATAATCATCACCATAAACATACCAACAAGCTAGACGAAGATAACGCTTGGCATCCCATTAGAACAGAAGTTTTTGCAAGCTGGTCTAAAAATAGACAATCCGCTTTTGAATTTTTCATGAGTAAACGTCTCTGGTGGGTAGGTTCAATTGGACATTGGGCAGTTGTCCATTTTGATGCCCGCAATTTTCAGAAAAAAGACCAAGCTAGTGTTAAACTTTCTGTGGCTGTAGTCGTTGCTTTTGCGGCTCTTGTTTTCCCAACTTTGATTATTACAACTGGTGTTTGGGGATTTATTAAATTCTGGTTTATTCCCTGGATGGTTTACCATTTCTGGATGAGTACATTCACCATTGTTCACCACACCCTTCCAGATGTTCCTTTTAAAACTGCTGATAAATGGAATGAAGCCTTAGCACAGTTATTTGGAACAATTCATTGTGATTATCCTCGTTGGGTAGAAATTCTTTGCCACGATATTAACGTTCACGTTCCTCATCATATTTCTACTGCTATTCCTTCCTATAATTTGCGGTTGGCTTATAGCAGTATCAAAGAAAATTGGAGTCCTTATCTCCATGATGAATACAAATTCTCTTGGGATTTAATGAAGAAAATAACTAACGAATGTCAACTCTACAAGACTGATATTGGTTATACTACTTTTGACGCATATCGGGCAGAAAAATCATAAAGGATGAAGTAGTAATTATTGCTACTTTCATAACCAATTCTTTTAGTTTGGCAATTAACCACATCTGAAAATGTTAAGGTAAATTGCCAATATCCCCCAGTTTAAATTTTAGAGGTGACTAAATATTACCTCACAGTTAATTTCTAATTTACAATTAACCAACCAATCAAGTGCAATTAGATACCATCCAGTTCAATCAAAACCCTAATTCTAAATCTTCTGAAGGGCAAGAAAAATTACCATTTACTCTTCAGGATTTAAAAGCTGCTATTCCCGCTGAATGTTTTCAGCCTAGTGTGACTAAATCACTGTATTATTTCTTCCGTGATGTTCTCATTGTTGGGCTGCTGTATGCAGTGGCTAATTATCTAGATTCTTGGTATTTTTGGCCAGTTTTCTGGGTAATGCAAGGAACAATGTTTTGGGCTTTGTTTGTAGTTGGTCATGACTGCGGACACCAATCTTTTTCTAAGCATAAATGGTTGAATGATTTGGTTGGTCATATCACCCATACTTTCATTCTCGTGCCTTATCATGGTTGGAGAATTAGCCACAGAACCCACCATAAAAATACAGGCAGCTTGGAGAATGATGAAAGCTGGTATCCTGTCTCTGAATCTGAGTATGATGAGATGCCTTTAGCGCAAAGAATAGGGCGTTTTTATCTATTCTTATTGGCTTATCCAGTATATTTGTTTAAGCGTTCTCCTGGTAAAGAAGGTTCTCACTTTTCACCCAGCAGCCCACTGTTTAAGCCTTCAGAAAAATGGGACATTATCACTAGCACCACACTTTGGATTGGTATGGTGGCTTTGTTAGGTTTATTTACCTATCAATTTGGTTGGATGTCGTTGTTAAAATACTACGCTGCACCGTACATTGTATTTATCATTTGGTTGGATTTGGTGACTTTCCTGCACCACACTGAACCCGGAATTCCCTGGTATCGTGGGGAAGAATGGACTTTCCTTAAAGGTGCAGTTTCTAGCGTTGACCGAGATTATGGGATTTTTAACCACATTCATCATGATATCGGTACTCATGTTGCTCACCACATTTTCCTGAATATGCCTCATTACAATTTGCTAAAAGCAACTGAGGCCATTAAACCAATTATGGGTGAGTATTTCCACGAATCGAAAGAACCAGTTTGGAAGTCTTTATGGAATTCTGCTATTGGTTGTCATTTTGTTCCTGATACTGGTAGTAAGGTTTATTACACTTCTAAAAAGCAAAGTGTGAAGTAATCAGTAGATTAGTGAACTACCTACACTGTACCTGACTGTACGGTGTAGGTTTCCCAATTCATGATGTTTTGAGGATATTTCTCGAGCAAATACCAATAATTCTCAGTCATTTTTTATCCATATTTTGAGAAATTTTCAACTCAAACTTTAAATACGTTCCTCCTAATCCTTCTACAATTATTCTTGTATTAGCAGCCATCATTTTTTGATAGGTTTCTCCGTCACTTCCCTGTTCACCTAGTCCATGAATATATAGTGGTCTTTCAAAAACTTTGACTTTAGCTTTTTTGGCTATAGGTACAAGCAAATTAGAGTTTGTAGTTTTATCTGCAAAGATTGTGGGTACTTGAGCTTTTTGAATATCTCTAGCAAAATTTTTGACTTTTGTATCTGTCAACTTTTCTACACGGTTAACATTTGCTAAACTTCCTGTATAGGGAATATCATAAGCTTTGACATAATAAATCATGGCTTCATGAGATGTAATTAATTTACGGTTTTTCGCAGGAATGCTCGCTAGTCTGACTTTAATCCAATTATTAATTTGGTTGATTTCTTGAGTTAATTTTTCTGTTTTGTTATTATAAATATTTTGATTTTTGGGGACTAGTTTAACTAGGTTACTATTAATTATTTCTACCATTTTAATAGTATTATTAGGATTATGCCAAACATGGGGTTCAGTTATTTGTTGAATTTTGATAGGATTGGTGACTGCACTTTGAGCAACAGCAATTTTGGGTTTAGAGTTTTGAGTAGATTTAATAATTTTTGTCAAACTCGGCTCAAAGTTATAACCATGATATAAAACTAAATTAGCATTTTCAATGGCTTGAATATCTTCTGGTATGGGTTGATAAGTTAAGGGATTCATACCAGAAGGGATTAAACAAGTTAAGTTTATGGTATCTCCAGCAATTTGTTTTGTTAAATCACAAATGATGCTATTAGTTGCTACTACTGAGGGTAAGTTATGATTAATAGTTAAATTTCTGGAATTATATGTTGTCCTGATAGTTTGATTACCACAGCCAAATAAACTTACGACTAAACCCAGAATTGTAGTTTTTAATAAATGTGTAGATAATTTTTTTTCTAACATAATTACTTATATAAATTAATAAAGACACAGCAAATCTGTGTCTCCAAAACATGGATGAGTCTAATTTATTAAATGCTCACCATGGGTAATTTACCTTGTAATTTTTGTAAATTAGTCTGAACACAATTAGCACAACTACAACCAGTTGAGTCTATGGATAAATGTGTGATCTTATTTATTTGTGGTGTCGCTAGATCAAAATTTGCTTGAGTAGATGTCACCACAATCATCTGTGCAGCGGGTGTAGCTTTGAATCTGGAAGCGTGTGCGGGATTAACTAGTAATAGCAGAGATGCTAAAAACACGGGAAAAGCAAGCAAAATCAGTTTGACTATTTTCATGATTCACACATAAACACTGCTGCTGATATAGCATAGCTAATTATTAGTCATTAGTCATTAGTTCGTTAAAAATTGACAATTATCAATTGTCAATTTTTAATGATCAGAGAATTTTTCTACCAGTCAATACTTCTCGTACTTCTAGCATGGCTGAATAGGTGGGGAGAATATGTAAAGTTTCGTTTGCTGGTGTATGTTCTAGAGCAGTGGCGATCGCTTGCCGTAAATCTGACTCTACAATGAGGTTAATGTCACTCTTGATAGATTCTTGACTATAACGCAACCGTAAAGCCATATCATACACGCGATCGCCACTCACAACCAAAGTTCCACCCCGTTCTACTAACTTTTCTGTATCCACATCCCAAATCCATGATACGTCAGTACCATCTGGTGTTCGGTCATTCAACACCAATAAAGTAGTTTTATCGCTACTTTGAGTGACGACACGAATAGTTTCATTTGTTCCTACGGGATTTTTCGATAATAAAATTTTCACCCGTTTACCGTCAATAACTAAGTCTTCCGCACGACCAAAAGCCGCTTGGAAATTGCTAATTGTATCTCTGATACTAATTTCATCAATTCCCAATTCCTTTGCCGCTGTGGCTGCGGCTAGAGTATTATATTTGTTATACAAACCAACAAGAATTTGTGACCATTCCTGACTGACTAAAGCAGGTTGGCTTTTACTAAAACCACAACTAGGACAAGTAAAATCTCCTAAATGGGACAAATAAACGCCTTGATAATCTAAAGAATGCCCACATCGGGGACAATAGATAGAATCAACAGCGTGAGGAATTGCTTCTAAATAATTTTCGGGTTCATGCAAACCAAAAAATAAAACCCGTTGAGGTAACTGTTGACCCAAATATGATAAAGTCGGATCATCAGCATTGGGAATAACTACTGTTGTTTCTGGTAAAGTAGAAATAACCTTTGTCCATCGTTTACTAATACTATCAACTTCCCCATACCTATCCAGTTGGTCACGGAACAGATTTAAACAGAGAATAATCCGAGGTTGCAGCGGTTTTAAAACTTTGGGAACTATATTTTCATCAACTTCCAAAATTGCATAATCTATATTCAGCTTTCCCAGTAGATTAGCATTGTCTATGAAAGCTGTCGCTAAACCATTTTCTAGATTTGCACCTGTAGAATTATGGGCGACACGGAAACCTTTCCGCTCTAAAATGGTACATAACAGCAATGCAGTAGTGGTTTTCCCATTCGTTCCCGCAATGAGAATCACTCCATTTTTTACCTGCTGACTCAACAATTGCAAAATGCGGGGTTCTATGCGTCTTGCAATAGAACCTGGTAAGACACTAGCAGCACCAAGACGAAGTAACCTGACTAAAAAAGTCACGCTTTTTGCTATTGATACTGCAAAACCCAAGCGTAGTCTATCTATAACTCTTATTTTCTTGCCCACAGTGATGATTTAGTAATAACCTGTAATTGCAAATTGAATTTTGCAAGTTTAACTAATTAGTGAACATAACACTAAAAAGACATCTCCAGTCGAGACGTTATAACTGACGAATAATTTTTTCTTTATACAGCAGGAGTCACCGAGTCAGGAGTCACCGAGTAAAACTGGATTTGTGTCTAGGTTTCAATTTAGATTTTCTACCTCATTGATCTGCAAGTTGCTGTAAATATCAGATGTTTTTGAGATATAGTCCCTGTAAGGGTTATCTTAAAAAATAGTGTGCGCGTGTAATTACAGCAGATTGCAGGTAAACAATTTAAGAACAAAGCTATGTACCAGGAGATATTCAACCTAGTTAAGAGTTCCCTATTCCCTGTTCCCTGCTGTATATATCCAACTCAATTAATATCAGTTCAGCACAAACTGAGAACAAATAATAGCTTAGAAGGTTTCTGTTGATGAATAGCATAAAGTGGCTTTTTTTACAAACTCAAATAATTACTAATTGGCGACAGTTAGTGTCTAAATGCCTATTGCTGCTTGTTTGCTTATTCTTTATTAGTATGCAGCCAGCATTGGCAGGTATTAAGGATGACCGATATGATGGTAATATTTTTGTAATATATGCTGGTAATGGTTCTTTAGTTCCTTCTAAAGAGACACTAGCTCAGAATTTAGCCCAACATAAACCAGCGATAGTGACATTTTACGTTGATGATAGTAGGGATTGTAAACAATATGCACCAGTTGTTTCCGAGGTGCAAGCATTCTATGGCCGTGCAGCGGAGGTTATTCCTATCGGCGTTGATACTATTTTAGCTGACAAGACCTATCAACCCACAGAACCAGGATATTACTATTCAGGAAGTGTTCCTCAAGTTGTAGTCTTTGATCAGTCGGGTAAGGTAGTCTTGAATGAAAAAGGTCAAGTTCCTTTTGAGAAAATAGACGATAAGTTGAGAGAAGTATTTGACTTATTACCTCGATCTGAGTCGGTGGAGTTAAAACGACGTTCTCCTAAACAATTTAGTAGTCAGTTAGAAGATCAGTAAATTAAGTAGGTTGGCGTTAAAAATTGTCGTTATCACAAGGGAACAGGGAACAGGGAACAGGGAATAGGGAAATCCCCATAATTAGAATTATGGGGATTTGTATAAGGATATTTTTTTATTTACATAGGTATTTGTTGGGTTTTGCGCCACTCGAACCAAGCTACAAAAAAAATGGCGAAGATATTGCTATACAATAGAAGTTGTTGTGATTTTTTATATTAACTAAAGTGTCAGACTCTCTGCCATTACAAGATCAATATCTTGCTGTAATTGATGAAATTATCGAAACTACCCTCAAGGGTAAGATTAGTTCTGTAGAACAAGTATATCAAATGTTACTCAAAGGCATCACTTCCGGGACTGGGGAAGTGTTTGAGTTAGTTTTGAGCGATCGCTTGAATGCTTTACAATCTCAAGTAGATACAGAAACGGATGAACTGAAAAAAGCTAAAGCCACGCGGAGTTTACGGGCTGTAAAAACGATTCAAACTCAATGGCAACGCTGGCAAGAACAAAATAAAATTACAGAAGCGATCGCTTTATCTATCCGCGAAATTACCACCGCAAATCCAGATGAGCGTTTAACAGCTTTTCTACGGGCTACTGATCCTAATCTCAAGTATCCCTTAAATCTATCTCAACTGCAACAATTAGCCAAATCTTTGCGACAATTTGCGACTGCGAATGAAGATTTTCAACAAATTGCTGATGGGATTAATAGCGGTATTGCTACTTGGCAAAAACTCCAACCAAACTTACTGAATTGGATGTATGAAAAAAAGAATTCTCTAGGATTTGGAGGTGTACCAGGTGAACAAGGACCTTGGGCAAGTTGGGCTAAAGTCGTAAATAGTGAATTCTCTCAAGCATTTTTTCATACTCTGGCAACAGAACAATCAGCAATAGAATTTGTTCAAAAACAGCAGGTAATTAGTCTGAGTAATTGGGTAGAATTAGCAATTGTTTTACAATTTTTGCAACGGGGTTTAATTAATTGGTTCGATCAACAAGCTTATGATATTACCGCTGGTCCAAAGTTATCTATTTCCACATTTTTAACCTTTGCAGTAATTTGGAGTCAATTAGCCAGCGGGTTTGAAAATCAAGCAGTATACAGTAATGGGGCTTCCCAAATAATGCTTCAGATTTTACGAACCTTTGCCCAACGCCCTTATTTTCCTCTTTATGGGGGGATTTTCGCTTCATTTTCTGGAAGTTATTTGCGGGATGCTTTGGATTATTTAGATGCACCTTTGCGTTCAGTGGAAAAGACGCAAGAAAAAGCCCGGATTTTGACCTTGTTGGGTTATTCTCAGCGTAATTTAGGAAAGTATGAGCGATCGCTTAATTTCCATCAACAAGCTGTAGAAATCGCTAGAACTGCCGGAGATAAAACCTGTGAAATTGCCAATCTTAATCACCTGAGTCGTACTTACGTTCAACAAGAAAATTATGGTGAAGCAATTAATTATAGTCAACGGGCATTAATTTTTAGTAGACAAACAGGTGATAAAACTGGAGAAGCCAATGCTTTAGTAAACTTAGGTTATAGCGAAGTTATGCAAGCCAAACAAGCACAAAATAGCAGAACTGAAGTTTATGAATTAGCAATTAATTACCTAGAACAAGGTTTGAAATTGGCAGAAAAGTTAGGTGATTTACAAAGTCAAGCTTTGTGTTTTAGTAGTTTAGGTATTGCTTATTTAATAACTACACAATATGCCACAGCTATTAAATATTTAGAAAATGCTTTTAAAACTGCCCAAATCTCAGGTGATTTGTATCTCCAAGGTAGAAATTTAGCATATTTAGCTGAAGCTAATTATCATATTTCCAATTATGAAAAAGCAATTTATACTGGTAGTTTAGGAATGTATCTTCTAGAACAAATTGCTGCTGATGAATGGCGACAACCCGCAGGTTTATTAACAATAATTAAGGGACAAATTGGTGGAGATAAATTTCAATTATTCCTGCAACAACATCGTCCTAAAATAATTGCTGTTATTGGTGTTGATGGATATGATTATCTTCCCAGTTTATTAATGAAATACCAGGAAGATATTTGATCAGGAGTCGTAGGGGCGTATCCCTAACGGGAGCTGGAAGCATCAGCATTCGGGCGATAAATTATCGGTTTTTTCCAAGTAGGGGCGAAGCATTCGGGCGATAAATATCTGTTTTTTCCAAGTAGGGGCGAAGCATTCGGGCGATAAATATCGGGTTTTTCCCAAGTTTATTTTCCGAATGCTTCGCCCTTACATCGAATGGTTCGTCCTTACAGGAGTACAGGAAGAAGGAAGAAATCAAATTACCCAATCACCAATCACCAATCACCAATCACCAATCACCAATCACCTGTCAATTGTCAATTGTCAATTGTCAATTGTCAATTACCCATTACCTTCTTCAAAAGTTCAGGAATTTGAGAGAGACGATCAGCGACAGGAATTTTTGCGGATTCAAAAGCAGCTATTTTACTGGCTGGTGTTCCAAAATTAGGAGAACGTCCAATTACAGTTGCTAAAGTTCCTGTTTGTTGCCAATTTTGGACAGGTGGGGCGTGTCTACCTGCAATATAGGCAATTACAGGTTTATCAATGGCTTCAAGAATGTATTGTGCTGCTGCTTCTTCACTTCCTCCACCGGGTTGGCCAATTAAAACAATGGCTTCTGTAGTTTCATCTTCATCTAGAATTTGTAACCATTGAAGAAATGAAGAACCAACAATAGCATCACTACCAATACTGACACTAATGGATTGTCCTAAACCTACCTTTGTTAATTCCCAAGCTACTTCATAAGTAAGGGTACTGCTACGGCTGACAATTCCTATAGAACCAGGTTTATAAAATTCGCTAGGTTGAGTACCCAAAAGAATTTTTCCAGGGACAATAATTCCTGGACTATTGGGTCCAATAATTAAAGTTTCACAAGCTTCGGTTTTGCGAAGTAGTTGCACCATATCCAATGGTGGTACACCAGCGGTAATAATGATAATTTGGGAGATATTAGAAGCGATCGCTTCTAATGCTGCATCCAAAACTTGATAAGGTTGAACACATATAATTGCTGTGTCAATTTGTCCAAACTTGGAAACAACCTCTTCTACTAAATCAAATACTGGTAGATCATATATTTTCTGTCCTCCACAGCCAGGACTAACACCTGCTACTAAATTTGTACCATAAGCTTGCATTTGGGCTATATGAGTTGCAGATATAAATTCACAAAAGCCTTGGATTAAAACTTTACTTTCTGGCGTTAAGTTCATAATTCGTAATTGATAATTGATAATTGACAATTGATAATTACTTACTCCCCTTTTTAACTACAGGTAACTTTGCTAAACGAACTGCTTCCTTAACGGCTGCATCTAAAT
Organism: Anabaena sp. UHCC 0204; assembly: GCF_009711975.1. Lineage (GTDB taxonomy): Bacteria > Cyanobacteriota > Cyanobacteriia > Cyanobacteriales > Nostocaceae > Dolichospermum. The sequence continues at coordinate 209,568 of NZ_VIKW01000001.1, read as the reverse complement.
TTTCTACAACGATGAGTGATTGATGAGTGGTTTTGAATGTAGCTAAATATTTTCTAGCATCATTAAATTCAGCACCTGCTAAACGGATGACTAAATGTGGTAATTCAAGCGGCGGATTATTACCATTGGTAGCTGATACATCTGATGTGATTTCACTTCTATCTAATTGGAGAAAGTTGGTAATAATTTCCGGAAATTGGTGAACTTGAGGAATCGTCCCCACGAAGTTGATGAGAATAACTTGAATATTCTGATCACTAGCCAAAGTTTTCAGACTGGTGACGAGGCGATCGCCAAAAGTTGTCGGTGCAGTATCACTCATGAAAGAATGGCGTAAATTAATACATTTACTAGGTTTGCCACTAGCATTAACCACCGCATCCAATGTTGTTAATACAGAACCTTTACCATTACCTAATATACCTATTTTACCACGCATTTCTAAGCTATCCCAGCTATCCAACAAGCCGTTCTTTTTGGCATTACCATGAGGACGACTCAGCATTTTGGCAGCCATCTCGGCTATTTCGGGATGACGGTTAATTGATCGTTCATTCACCCTGACCTTACCATTGAGAGCCATTACTTGACCAGTAGAGTTCACACCCAAGGGATTAATTTCGATTAAGTCCAAATCTTTTTGGACAAATAACTGGTACATCTTCTCAACAATATCGCTCACAGACTGCATCAACGCACCTTGCAAACCCATTTTCAAAGCCAGTCGTCGAGCATAAAATGGAGAAAATTCCTGTTCTACAACTACGTGCTGAATGTTTTCTCCTGCTGTTTCCCAATCAATATTTGCTTCTTTGCAACCCAACAAAACGGGACGAGACAGAGCGGTATCTAAGACTACAGCTAGATAAAACTCTTCATGAGCATCATACTTGGATTCTGCCAGTAACACCTCTGGCAATTGTCCCCAAATTGGGAGATTAAATATATTTTGCGCTGCGGCGATCGCATCTATCGTTGTTTCAACAATTCTGACTCCACCTGCTTTTTCTCTTTCCCCCGCTTGTACTTGGGATTTCAGCACAATTGGGTAACTAATCTTTAACCGTTTTAACTCGGTAGGATGATCTATTCTTTGGGATGGTAAGACAGGAATCCCGATTTTACCAAACCATTCTTTAACTTGATACTCCAATAAATCCATTGAGACACACCTTGTATTGACAAGTCTAACGCGCTTTCTCTGATGCTATCTGATATTTTGTACAATACCTAAGATTATAGAATTTGACTTTGGTTAACTAAAAAATTAATTTTGCCATTGGATTGTCTAATTTATAATCTAGCTGTATAAAAAAATAGAAGTCTGAATAATTACTCCTTGAGTGTGTTTTTCGTGACAAATTTAACCTTGTGCTAGAAACTGATTCTATTGGATGTGAAAATTTTCCCATTCCCAATCTCCAGTTCTCAATCCCCTTGATAATCAAAACTATATAGAAAGAGTGGCGGTAACGCTTTATGAAAGTAACAGTTCCACAAGAAGATTTACAACTTTTAGGCAATATTTTGCAGGAAAGATTGGTAGCCCAAGTCCCAGACAGTCAGGATTTCCAAGTGAAATGCGCTATCAAAAATGATGAATTGATGATTTTAACTCAACATCTTCCTGGTGTAACGGTTGACACACAGCAAGTATTTGAGGTGTTAGAACAAGCACTACAATGGCAATTCAACTACCAAACTCAACGGGTACAATTTTTCTTGAGAGTTTCTGGAGAAAAGCTGCCCTATGCTAAACATTTCCTCGATTTTCCCATTCCCACAGTAGAGTCAGAAGCAGAACCTGAAAGTGAAAGTTGGAGAAACACGCAATTTAATCCTATTGAAAATGGTGGAGACACACAGTTTGTACCGCTTGATCTTCAGCAACCATCACTACCAGCATTTACAGACATAGAACTAGAAGACAGCGAAGAACCCATTGCTGATTCATTTTTCTCCAGTCCCGCAGAACCTTCCTTAGAAGATTCTCCATCAGCAGATTCAATTTTATACAATCCATCTTTTGATCTAGATGAAGATGAATCAGCGGAAGAAGAGGAAAAGTTTGATCCTTTTGCCAATATCCCCGATAAACCTCGAAAAAGACAGTTATCGCTGGCACTCCCCCCTCTACCTATAATTATCGGTATTGCGGCGGTTATTGCACTCCTGTCTGGGGGTGGTGTTTTCGTCCTCCATCGGGCTTGTGCTATTTCTGAGTGTAAAGAATTACAAACTGCCCAACAATTTAAAAATGATTATCAGCCTCAACTCAAGCGAACTAAATCGGAAAAAGACTTGTTAGCACTGCAACAACAACTAGATGGAGTAGTTGCAGATTTGCAAAAAATTCCTCAGTGGTCTCCCCGGTATCAAGAATCGCAAGAATTAGTTAATCAGTTTTCGGCACAGTCTACAAAGATAAATCAGGTAGTCAAGGCTTTACAGACGGCATCCACTGCCCAAAAAAGTGGGCAAACTCCCGCGAAGAGTTTGGATGACTTACGCAATCAACAAAAGCTATGGAGACAGGCAATCACCGCAGTAGAGATCATTAAACCTAGTCATGAACTCTATGGATTGGTACAGGCAAATTTACCAAGCTATCAAAATGGGTTAAAAAATGTTACTCAGCAGTTAGTGAAAGAAGAAACATGGCTACAAAAAATTGCCACTGCTAAAACTTCCGGGGAAACAGCGACAAAACGTCAAGCCACTGCTAAAACTGCTGCTGATTGGCAACAGGTAGAATCTAATTTTCGGACGGCAATTAGTACGTTAAAAACTATCCCTATCAATAGTTTAGGATCTGAAGAAGCACGCCAACTCTTAGCAGATTATCAAGCAAAAAACCTGGTTGTAAGCGATCGCGCCAAAAAAGAACAATCAGCGGCAACATCCTATCAACAAGCCATTCAAGCCGCCAATCAAGCAAAGGTCTATGGTAATCAAAATCAATGGCAAGCCGCCATCAATTCTTGGCAGCAAGCTTTAGACACTGCTAAAAAAATACCCCAAGATAGTTTTTATTTCAATCAAGCTACAGCCCTAGTTGAACCCTATACAGCATCTTTGGCACAGGCAAAGGACCAATTACAAGTCTATGGTGACTTAACTCAAACTCGCGTTGAACTCAATCGCACTTGTACCAGTACCATTAAGATTTGTACTTTTATTGTCACTAATCAGCAAGTTAGTGTTCGTTTAACTCCTGAGTATGACAAATTGTTGCAAGCAAATAATCCCGAAATGCAAGGTCATTTCCAAAGTTTACAAGAAGCTCTCAAAGTCATTAGTCAAAATTCCCAACTGTCTCTATTTATTTATAATTCCCAAGGACAGGAAAGGTATATGCGGAAACCAGATTAGGGAATTGACAATTGACAATTGACAATTGACAATTGGGGATTGGTGATTGGTGATTGGTAAGAGTAATAATTCTTTTCCCCTACTCCCCTACTCCCCTGCTCCCCTGCTCCCTGCGCCCCTACCTCCTTCTTCAAATCTCCAAATGATTTTGCAATGCTTGACGCATTTCGGTGACGGGGACTGTTTCTTGTTGTAACCAGATTTTTAGGGCTGCTGCACCTTGTTGGACTAGCATTTCTAAACCATCAATAATAATTGCTCCTTGTTTTTCGGCTTGGTGCAAAAATTTGGTGGGTTTAGGGATGTAAATTAAATCATAAGCAATAACATCATCAGGCAAATAACCCATTTCTTGATTACTTAATGGCGATTCTTCCACATGGGGATACATTCCCATAGGAGTTGTATTTACCAACAGGTTAGCTTGGTGGAGTAGGTTTGGTAATTCTCGCCATTCATGGACATGAAATTTGTCTGCAAAGGGTGAATTTTGCCAACTTTGACTAAATACCTCTAATTTCTGGAAATTACGCCCGACAACGTGAATTTCTGCCAAACCGAGTTGAATACAACCAGCAACCACAGCCCGCGCTGCACCACCATTTCCTAAAATTACCGCTTTTTTCTGACTCCAATCTTGATGATATGTTGTTTGTAAAGGAGCAATAAATCCTTCTACATCTGTATTTGTCCCCACCCATTTATCACCTTGACGAGTGACAGTATTCACAGCACCGATAGCTTGAGCAATGGGGGAAACTTCGGATAATAACGGCAATATTGCTTGTTTATGGGGAATAGTGATACTAAATCCTACTACACCAATACTAGCAAAACCAGCGATCGCTCTCTCCAAATTCTCCGGTGCAACGGGAAAAGGCAAATACACATAATCTAATCCCAGTTTAGCCAAAGCTGCATTGTGCATCAATGGGGAAAGGGAATGTGACACAGGATGTCCAATCACTCCCAAAAGTTTAGTTTTTCCAGTAATCATTTTTATTAATGTTTATTTATTCGTTATCTCATAATTTAATTTACCATTAAGCTTTTATGAAAAGTTACAGTTATTAATTTTAATTTGATTTTTTGACAGGAATAATTATGGTCATTCCCAACTGGAGTTTTAGAGAAAGAGATATTTAAAATACCTCTATCTCACATTTAATTAACTTTACTGGCTGGTTTTAATGGTGCAGTTTGGTTAAGACTGCGGAAATATAAACCACCAATCACAATCCAAAATAGGATATATGCTACAGCTTGGGCTAAATACAATTTTTGGTTATATCCAAATAGGGTTTTTAGCAAAATTCCCGGAAATTGTTTATCAGGTAAAATGTCTGAGAAATCCCAAATTTGCCAACCTAAAACACAAGCATTGCTTCCTCCTTGGCAAATATTTAGAGCATTTATTTGGTTAAAAGCCTTGACAGCAGCATCAAGATGACGGAGAGCCGAAATTACTAAACCGGAAACTATTGTTAATAGTAATATCCCCATCCATTGAAAAAATTGACTAAGGTTAATGCGGATACTCCACTTAAATAACAGCATTCCAATTAACACTGCTATGGTTAATCCTCCTATTGCTCCCAGCACAGGTATAAAACCCGATTGAAATTGAGCAACAATAAATAATGCTGTCTCTAAACCTTCTCGAAAAACGGCAATAAAGATTAAACTAAAAATTGCCCAAGCTGCTTTTTTATCTTCATTCAAAGCACTGTTTACAGAAGTTTGAATTTCAGCTTTGAGGAATCTTGCTTGTTTTGTCATCCAAATTAACATCCAACTGAGCATAGAAATTGCTATTAACCCTAATCCCATTTCAAACAATTGCTTGAAAACTGGTGCATAGAGTAAATCAGATGTTTGTAATCCTTGAATACTTAAATTGAGAATTAACCCAACTCCAAAACTAGCTATTACCGCAGTGATAACGCCTAAATATATCCAACGGTGTAATTTTTGTTGTTGAGCTTGCTGTAAACAAGCAAAGACAATTCCCACCACTAAAGCGGCTTCTACACCTTCGCGTAAGGTAATGAAAAAAGTGGGTAATGCAGCACTCCAATTCATAGGAAATTAATTAGCTTTGATATGGTTTGTCAATGGGTAACTCCTGAATTATTATAAAAGTAACTTAATATTTCTTCACAATATGCAAACAAGTATCGCTCCTTCTACAAATCCTATCCCTGGTCAATACTGGCAATGGCGCGGACATAACGTATATTATGTCAAAGCAGGAGAACCACAAATCCAGCGTCCACCTTTACTTTTAGTACATGGTTTTGGTGCTTCTACAGACCATTGGCGCAAGAATATCACAGGATTGAGTGCAGATTTCCAAGTATTTGCCATTGACTTGTTAGGATTTGGCCGTTCTGCAAAACCTAATTTACAGTATAGCGCCGACTTGTGGCGTGATCAACTCCATGATTTTATCAGTGAAGTTATCGGTCAAAAAACAATTTTAGCGGGTAACTCTTTAGGAGGTTATGCTTGTTTATGCGTTGCTTCCCAACGTCCTGAAAGTGCTGCTGGTGTGGTATTACTCAATAGTGCTGGTCCATTTTCTCAACCAGAAAATCAAATTCAACCTTCTCCAAATCCTCTGCAAAAACTTTTAGGAAAACCTGTTAAATGGGCATTTAAAAAACGTTTAGCCCAGTCTTTATTATTTCAATATACGCGCCAAAAGTGGGTAATTCGCCGAACTTTAGAAAAGGTTTATCTTGATAAAAGTGCAATTACAAATCAATTAGTAGAAGAAATTCAACGTCCGGCTTTTGACAAAGGGGCTTTAGATGTATTTGTTTCTGTTTTTAGCACTCCTCAAGGGGAAAAAGTTGACGTTTTACTTAAACAGTTAACTTGTCCTTTATTGTTATTATGGGGAGAAGCAGATCCTTGGATGAAAGCAAGAGAACGTTCTCAAAAATTCCGTGAATATTATCCCCAATTAACAGAATATTTCCTCACAGCCGGTCATTGTCCCCATGACGAAATTCCCGAACAAGTAAATTCACATTTACGTGATTGGGTAATTAATTTGAGTTAATAACAACTGTATGTGAAACTGCATATAGCGGTTATCGCCCTTGATGCAATACAATAGAGGGCGCAGGGTCTGCGCCCCTACAGGGTTGGCGATTGGCTGACTGTATCTCACAAAGAGTGCATACCGCTATAGAATAATTATTAACAGTATTTATCTGCGGTTAATTACTTTTTAAATCTTATTTTATGCAAGTTCATTATTTTAATAAACTGAAAACATTTAATAACCATCTGCTATTGGGTATATTTCTTTAGTTATAAATTGGTAAAAACAGATTTTGATAATTACCTCTTTAGACTCACGTATATAAACTAAAAAACTTTAACACTAAAAATATCACCCATCCTTATAAAATCAAAATTCAAGATATAATGACACAATCTTTAGAGACAAAACCACAAGTTCAGGAATTGCGTGAACTACTTCAAGGGATTGAATGTGGGATGTTAACCACAGTTGATGATGATGGCAGTTTACATAGTCGTCCCATGTCAATGTGGAATGATATTGACGATAATGCGACGCTTTGGTTTTTTACCTTAGATAATTCCCATAAAGTAGTAGAAATCCAACATCATCAACAGGTGAATATTAGTTTTTCTGTACCTACTCAGCAGCGGTATGTTTCCATATTAGGTACAGCACAATTAACAAGAGATCGTGATCAACTGCAAACAAAATGGCAACCAAAATTACAAACTTGGTTTCCAAAAGGAATAGATGAACCCAACATTGCATTACTAAAAGTCAAAATTAATAAAGTAGACTATTGGGATAGTTCATCTAGTTTTACTCCGCAAACAATTCAGGTAAATTAGAATCATCCCCATAAACCCAAAATTACAGCAATTTTCACATATTTCTTCCTTTGCGCCTCTGCGTCTTTGCGTGAAACAAAGAAATTGGTTAATTTATCTGAAAATAGCTGTAATAAACTTGTTTAGACCTTGATATCAAATTAACCTAAAAACAACTTATATGCAGGATTATCACTTTCATTCCAATAGTGATAACCGAGAGTATCTAAAAATGATTGCCATTCTTCCATTTCATGGGGGGGAACTTGCATTCCTACTACAATCCGTCCATAGTCTGCACCATTATTGCGATAATGAAATAAGCTAATATTCCAATCAGGAGACATAGAAGTTACAAACTGCATTAAAGCCCCTGGACGTTCGGGAAATTCAAACCGATAAAGTAGTTCATTTTCTGCAAGGGGAGAATGTCCTCCTACCATGTGACGCAAATGCAATTTTGTTAATTCGTCGTCTGTTAAATCTATGGTTTTTAAACCGTGAGATTCAAAATCTTCAACTACTTTCGCCGCGTCGGCACGGTTTTCTATTTGCATACCCACAAAAATATGTGCTTCTTGATTGTCAGCAATCCGATAATTAAATTCTGTGAGATTGCGTTTACCAATACAGTCACAAAACTTTCTTAAACTACCTCTTTCTTCGGGAATTCTAACTGCAAAAATAGCTTCTCGACGTTCTCCAAATTCTGCTCTTTCAGCCACAAAACGCAAGCGATCAAAATTCATGTTAGCACCACAAGCAACAGCGATGAGAGTTTGATCTTGAATTTGTTCTCTTTCTGCGTAAACTTTAGCAGCAGCGATCGCTAATGCCCCCGCAGGTTCTAAAATAGAACGAGTATCCTCAAACACGTCTTTAATCGCCGCACAGGTGGCATCTGTATCCACTAAAATAATTTCATCTACGTATTGTTGACATAACCGGAAGGTTTCTTCTCCTACTTCCCGCACCGCTACACCGTCAGCAAATAAACCTACCTGAGACAACCGCACTCTCTTCCCAGCTTGCAATGATTGATACATGGCGTTAGCGTCCACAGGTTCAACACCAATAATTTTAATATCGGGACGCAACCGTTTGACATAAGCTGCAATACCAGAAATCAAACCACCACCACCAATAGCCACAAAGATGGCATGAATAGGTTGTTGATATTGGCGGAGTATTTCCATACCAATTGTTCCCTGGCCAGCAATCACTTCCGGATCATCAAAGGGATGTATAAAAGTTAATCCTTTTTCTGCTTCCATTTGCCGGGCGTAGGCATAAGCATCATCATAGTTATTGCCATGTAATACAACTTCTCCGCCGCGGGCTTTGACGGCATTTATTTTTACCTGGGGCGTAATCACGGGCATAACGATGATGGCTTTTGTACCCAAGCGACTGGCAGCTAAAGCCACACCTTGGGCATGATTGCCAGCAGAAGCGGCTATGACACCCTGTTTAAGTAAGTCTGGGGTGAGATTGACCATTTTGTTATATGCGCCCCGCAGTTTGAAGGAGAAGACCGATTGCATATCTTCCCGTTTCAGGAGGAGTTTGTTATTAATACGGTGGGAGAGAATAGGGGCATATTCCAGTGGTGTTTCCTGGGCTACATCATATACGCGGGCTGTGAGGATTTGTACCAGGTAATCGCAATACATATCAAGGAGAGAATTGGGGATGGATGTTAATTTTACCGCTTGTTGGGTAGTTGGTGGGATGGGTTTGGAAAATGGTTTCGCACCCCTAATAGCAGGTTAACGTGCTATAATGACAGTCAGCTTTGTTAGAGATTATGATTAATTTGCCGTCTATTTTAAGTTAAATAAAATACAAGAATTACGAAGTATATGAAATTACATTTCTTGGAAATAAAAAACTTTCGTGCCATTCAAAATATTTCTTTAGATTTTACCGATTTACTTGGTCATCCTCGACCTATCAATTTAATTGTCGGACCGAATAGTTCAGGCAAAACTTCCATTTTAGATGCAATTCATGTAGTAGTTAAAGTATTTGAAAATCCAACTAAACCATCACTAAGAGACGGATTGGAATATAATGTACAACAATTGGTTAGAGGTAGAGGTAATATTGCTCAAATAACATTTGAATATTCCATTGAAAAAAATGAAGCAGAAGCAATTAATAGGGTTTTTTCGTCTCTTAAGCTAAATCAAAATTTTGATTTTTCCAAAGGAGATATTCCTCCTCTAAATAGTCCGGCAAAAGTGATTTGGAGTTTTCCAAATTTTGCCCAATCTAAAACTCAATATGAATTTAGGTATGAGCCGAATAATGCTGTACAAGTTCTAGGTGCAAGAGGGCGTGCATCTAAAACAGTATCATCTAATCTTCAGAATTATGAAATTTTTGATAAAATTGGCGGAGTTTGCTATTTAGATCAAAGACGTACTGTACGACTACTAAAAAACTTGAATAATATAGAGAAAAAGAATGCAAATAGTGATATGTTATCCTGGCTGAACGAGTATTACCGAAAAGACCTAACTTGGAATGAGGCAAAGTATGGGGAATCCTATTGGAAGAGAGTTAAAAGATTATTTAATAAAATTTGCTTCCCTTCAGAATTAATAGGTTTAGAGTCTGGACCAGATTCTGATACTTTGATTCTAAAAAGAAAGGGTGTAGAATATGATTTACTACAAATGAGTTCAGGTGAACATCAAATTTTAAGAATTCTGGTTGGTTTAGCAGCAGATACGGCGAAAAATTCTATTGTTCTCATTGACGAAGTTGAACTACATTTACATCCTGCTTGGCAAAAAAGATTAATTCAAGTTTTGCGAGAAGATGACTCCAATAATCAATATATTTTTACAACCCATTCCCCAACAGTAGCAAAAATGTTTTATGATTCGGAAATTATTAATTTGGGTGATTTGGAAGAAAAATAATGGAAATATTTAAAGATTTTTTATATATCCTCATTGAAGGAAAGGAAATTTCATTTATAAATAGATCCATTGGAAATTTAATTTCAGCAAATATTCTTCCTAAGATAAACTATGATGTTATTGAGGTTGGTGGTAGCGGAAACTTTAATAGCATCGCTAAAATTCTATACAGAAAGAGTAGTTTACATAGACATATACCTGTTATTGCAATTAAGGATCGAGATTTTACAGCACAAAAAACAATTAATAAAGATAATCATACAATAGATGCTACTTTAATTGAGAATAAAGCAGCTAAAATAGTCTATTGGCTTAGACATGAATGGGAAAATTATCTTTTGGAAGAAACTGAAACTATAGCTAATATCTTAAATCAGTTACCTACTCAAGCTAAAGGCAAAAAACCATATAAAAGAAATACACAAAATACATTGACAAAAGAACAATTAGATCAATGGTTAATAGAATATTTGCAAAATTCTATATGTAATGAATTAGTTGAGTGTTTAAGATTTCGCTTTATACAACATTACGAAAGATTAAAATTAGATAAACCACAAAATCAGATATCCTCTTTAGATGAGATTGAGATTTGGTTTTTAAACCAAATACAAATAAAGGGTGGAGAATCTCAAACAAAAATACAATATTTAGAAACAATACTCGATAATAAATTACAAGAGATTACATGGAAATCTTGGTTTCATGACCCTATGATGCTAGATATTGATCAAGCAAAGAGATTGTTTCAGGGTAGAGAGGCATTGAAACATTTGTTTAATAAAGCTTACCATTATCTATCCATACGTGAGCTTAAATATGATATCTTTGTTGAGGAAATGCTTTTACCAGAAATAGAAAAGAATATTAATTCTGCTATTCTTCATGATATAGGTTTAATGTTAAATGTTTATTTTCAACAAGCTGCCAATTTAACAGGAATAGAATAAATTTTTATCCTTCTTGAAAATACCGGAGTTTTTTAATGGTTTCTACAGGACTTCTCAACACCCTACACACTCTCAGCCGTGCAGATAAACTGTACATCATGCAGGTTTTGATATCTGAACTAGCGCAAGAAGAAACTAACTTAATTAAAGCTGATCAATTTTATCCAGTTTGGTCGCCTTATGATGCTTTCGACGCTGCAAATAGTATGTTATAAGTCTTACAAGCAGCTAAATTTAAAAATTAGGATAAACTCAGATATGAAAGAGCGACATCCATATAATTCAGAAGCTTACAGCAAATTACTGTCTCAGTATCAACCGCGAGTCATCAAAACTGAAGAAGAAAATGAGAAGTTTTTAGCAGTTGTCGAAGATTTACTTTCTCGTTCTCATCTAACACCAGAAGAAAATATGTTGTTGGAATTATTGGTAAGGCTAATTGAGAATTTTGAAGATCAACATTATCAGTTAAATTATGAAATACAGCCAACCAATGGTTAATACAGATAAAAGATTAATAAATTTGTAGAAATCAAAGATTATTTTTCACTCAATAATTTTCTTATCCTGTAAATCCTTAAATCCTGGAAATCCTGATTCAGACACCTTTCAAGCATTAGCATTTGCTAAATGATGAGAAGTTAAAACAGTATTTTGTCAATAAAATAAGCTCGTAGTCAGCACTTGAGTGCTTTCCGGGTACTAAAGTACCCACTACGAACCACAAATAAATACTATTATTTCCCTACTGCCAAACGTAGATAAGTAGAAACAAAATAATCCAGATCACATCAACAAAGTGCCAAAACAAAGAAGTGGCATTTATGCCAAAATGTCCATTATCAAAATTACCAGGAATGAAAGAACGCAATAAGACAATTAACTGTAACAGAATACCCGTAAAAACGTGCAAACCGTGAAAACCAGTTAATAGATAAAACATTCCGCCAAAAGTACCAGAAGTAAAACCAAATTCCAGTTCACTCCATTCCACAGCTTGGCCATAAAGGAAATAACCACCCATGATCATCGTTAAAAACAACAATAGACGGTAACTTTTGAAATCATGTCTTTCTAGAGCCTTTTCTGCAAAATAAATGACAAAACTACTAGCAACAAGCACCACCGTATTAATAGTAGGTTCTTTTATTGCCAAACCAGAAACACCAGTCGGCAACCAATTAACAGCAGAAGTTTTGTAGATAATATAGCCAGCAAAGAAACTCAAAAAAATGACACTTTCCGATAACAGAAAAACAATAAAACCAAACATTTTATTGCCTTCCTCATCATGTTCATGCTCATGACTGTGATGAGGTTGTAAATCTTCCGAAGAAATAGAACTATCCATCATAATTTCCAAATCAGTAAATTAGTTATTAGTTGCCATTAAACACAAACTCCAGCAACACTCCTTCCCTCTCAGCGCCTCTGCGTCTCTGCGTGAACAAAAAATTAAAAAGCAGAGAGAAAGTGCGTCAAAAACAACGCACCCTACAAATTACTCATGTTCAGAAAATGCCATTAACTCAGGCTTACCATAACCATAAGGCTCACAAGTAACAATCGGAATTTCCTCAAAATTCTCAACAGGAGGAGGAGAAGAAACAGTCCATTCCAAACCAATTGCTCTCCAAGGATTATCAGGAGCTTTTTCTCCATCCATCCAAGAAATTAACATATTGAAGATGAAAGGAAGAGTAGACATTCCTAACAGAAAAGAACCCAAACTAGCAATAATATTCCAACCAATTAATTCAGGTGCATAAGAAGCAACACGGCGAACCATACCTTGCAAACCTAAAGGGTGCATAGGTAAGAAATTCAAATTTGTGCCGATAAATGCTAACCAAAAATGGATTTTGCCCCAACCTTCATGGAACATTCTGCCCGTCATTTTCGGAAACCAATGATAGATAGCAGCATACATTCCCATAGTCACAGTTCCATAGAGAACATAATGGAAATGACCAACTACAAAATAGGTATTGTTAACATGAACATCCACTGGTACAGAAGAAAGCATAATTCCTGTAATGCCAGCAAACACAAACATTACCAAAGCACCCAAAGCAAATAACATGGGTGTATCTAAACGAATTTTGCCACCCCAAATAGTTGCCACCCAAGCAAATACCTTAATCCCCGTGGGAATAGATACAAACATAGTTGTCAACATGAAAAACAACCGTAGCCAACCAGGAGTACCACTCACATACATATGGTGTACCCAAACAATGCCGCTAACTACAGCAATTAACATTGAAGAAACAGCAACGACTTTGTAACCAAATAAAGGTTTGCGAGAATAAACGGGAAATATTTCCGAGAAAATCCCGAAGATAGGCAAAATGATTACATAAACCGCTGGGTGAGAATAGAACCAGAAATAATGCTGGAACATCACCGGATTTCCGCCTTTGGTGGGGTCAAAAAAGGCAGTTCCCAATGTAATGTCAAACAGCAACATTACCGCTCCTGCTGTTAAAGCTGGGAGTCCAAATAATTGGATAATTTGGGCGCTAAATACTGCCCAAACAAAAAGAGGCATTCTAAAGAAACCCATTCCCGGCGCTCGCATTTTCACAATGGTGGTGACAAAATTCACCGCACCCATAATGGAAGATACACCGGAAATGGCGACCGCTAATAACCAGAGAACTTGACCATTAATCAAGTTTCCTGTGGGGTTTTGGGTACTCACGGGGGGATATGCCCACCAGCCAGATTGAGCCGGTCCACCGGGAACAAAGAAGCTAGTCATGAGGAGAATTCCCACCACTGGGACCATCCAAAAAGCGATCGCATTCAAGCGAGGAAAAGCCATATCTCGCGCCCCAATCATCAGCGGAACGAGGTAATTAGCTAAACCCACAAGGGAGGGAAATGTCCACAGAAACAGCATCACTGTTCCGTGCATGGTGAACATTCCGTTATATACTGTGCGGTCAATTAAATCCGATTCAGGAGTAATGAGTTCTCCGCGCAAAATCATGGCGAAGATACCACCAACCAAGAAGAAGATAAAAGAAGTAACCAGGTATTGAATACCGATAACTTTATGATCTGTACTAAAGCTGAAGTATGTTCTCCAGGTTTGGGGCGGTTCGTGGTGATGTGATTCACCAGAAATAGGAATGGGGATGTTAGTCATTAGTTAAAGAATAGGAAATTTGGATTAAATGTCTGATAGTGTGGCGTAGCCATATCAGGATGCTTAGGATTAGAAAGATGAACAAGATTTAAAAAATACAAATAAATAAAATCCTGAAAATCCTTAAATCCTGGAAATCCTGATTCAGACAAAAGTTGGTTCACCCGGGGAAATTGACTAATGGAGGTGCAGCGGGTTCAACAGTTTTCCAACCGCTGTTAATGCCGTTTTCTATTTTTAGGGCATATTCAGAAGCCGCTTGGTTAGGGGCTGCGGTGGGTGCTTGACTGGCAGCTTGGCTTAACCACTGCTGATATTTGCTAGGTGATTCCACAACGACCTTAGCTCGCATAGTGGCAAAGTATGTACCGCTATATTGAGAGTCTGTTAGGTCATAAGCACCGGGGCGAATAGGGGTAAATTCAAAGTCGAGGTCTTCACCAGGAATAATGTCTTGCTTGAGGCGGAAAGCGGGTATATAAAAGCCGTGAAGTACATCTTCCGAATGCAGATTTAGACGGATACGGCGATCGCTTGGTAAATGCAATTCTGTACTGGTAACTTTGTTTTCTGGGTAATGAAACACCCAAGCCCACTGTTTAGCTGATACATCAATATGTTCTACATCCTCACCTGCTGCGGCTTCTAAAGCTTCATCTGGCTCAGTAGAGGCGGATATCATGTTCATTGGGTTCGGTAGGTGGATCTGGTGAGATGGACCCTGGATACCTATTTGTTCATAAACTTGGTAACTATAACTTGCAATCCACAACACCAACATAATCGGGATTGCTGTCCAAACTACTTCTAAGGTAACGTTACCTTCAATGTGAGGACCATCACTAAAATCTGTAGATTTAGCACGATGGAAAGTAAGGGAATACAGAAGAGTAGCAGTTACTCCCAGGAAAATTACAGATCCTAATGTTACCAAAAAGCTAAATAAATCATCAATCAGATGAGATTCAGCAGCCCCTTGAGGAGGAAGCCAATAATAAGCCTGTTTACCAATCCAAAGACTAGTAAGAGTTACGGCAACTGCCCCAGTAGCTAGGGTCAAAAAGTTTAAAATTTGCCGAATTTTCATAATTGTCAGTTGTCAGTTGTTAATTGTCAATGGTCAGTAGTCAGTTTTCGATTACTAATCACCAATCACCCATTACTTATTCCCAAATATTTGATTGATGTCCTTTCCGGCTCGCAGTAATTTGTCTGCTGTATTGTGAACACCAAAATCTGCTGCTAGGTGCGCTCCTAATGTTCCGTGAAGATACATCAGCAACATAATAATTACACCAACAACTAGATAAGAAATTTGGACTTCTCTCTCTTCGTCTTTGCCGATAACGTAACGTTGCCAACCTCGCCAAAAGGTCATACCCACAATCATCGCCAGTAGTAATACACCACCGACACCGTGCCACATCATTGTCGGCATTGCCAGCATTCCCCAAGGACTTTTGATATCTGCTGGTGGGGCTGCTAATAACATTTCATAAAAACCCGCACCAACTGTGAAAAATGTAATCACAGCCGCAGCAAAAATGTTGTACCAACCCACATCAAATAATTGAGAACGTTCAACTTTAATTCCCAAAAAATTGAATAGCCATTTTTCCACAGGGAAAAATACACCTAAAAGATCAAAGATAATGGCAATGATGAACAAACCTAATGTGAGATGCACTAAATTAGGATGAATTGGAATGGTATAAGGTAAACCATTTGCACCCATTTGGTGACTAATTTGGTCTAGTAATTCTGAGTTCATGGTAAGATTCCATCCTTTACCGCTTCCACTACAGGTACGGTGTGTAAGCCATACACCCATACAAGTTCATCACCAAGATAGACTTGAAACCCAACCAAGGCTGTTAATAAAAGTGCCACTGCTATGTAATGAAAAGGGAGTTTTTTCGGGTTACGACTCCGCAAAACATAACGCCAAGCTGTAATTGCCGCGATAATACCTGAAAGTGACCAACCGATGAGAGTATGAATATTTAATACTGATTTAGCAAGTTCGTAGGGTTTAGCTAAACCAGCTTCAAATTGACCAAAGATAATTGCTACAAAAATAGATACTGTAGCAATACACATATTCCACCAACTCACTTCAAATAAGCGAGTTCTTCCAGTTAAATACCCAGCAACATCACAGAAAACCGAAAATAGCACCATCGCAATTACGAAGTGAACCACGATAGGATGTAACGGATCTGGATATGGTAAATTATGCTCATTCAATGAAGTGAAAAAATCCAGCATTACATTCTCCTAGAATTATTTACTACTCCTTAGCCCAACTTAAATAATTGCTAGAGACTCACTCACTCATATCAATAAATTATTTGATAAATTTGGCGTGAGTTTGTTGCAATGTATAGCCAAATAGCCAATTACTTTTGGTCAAGTTATTTCCTCCTACCAACATTGTTGACAACAGTAATTATGGATGTAGCTAAACTAAATCACTGTTAGAGGTTGAATTTACTAGACCTACCTTTTAGGTTACGTAAATTTTTATGAATTGTCAGCAAAACTAAAAGTAGAACTTCTAGAATTAATGAGAGAGGCAGCAACAGGTTTGATCTTTGCTGTATTACAATATTTTTAAAGCAAAACCAATTATTTTTATGTTTATTGATGTACAATTACAAATTATCACTTTGTAATTTAAAGAACCGAAATATATAATTTTTATAGTAAGTAATAGTCAGGTGAGGAGAATTTTTAAACATCCTCCAAGTAAACATAACATCAGTCCCATAGACTACAGCAATTTCCACAGATTTATCCAACATTTTCAGGCGTTGCTGAATCAGGGTATGAAATTTAAAAATTAGATATAGCGGTTATCGGTCGGATGAAATACAATCGAGGGCGGGGAAACCCCACCCCTACAGGTTTTGCGATTTAATGACTGTATCTCACAAAGAGTGCATACCGCTATATCTTTAACTCTTAATTCTTTGCGCCTTTGCTCCTTAGCGCCTTTGCGCGAAATAAAAAATACTGTAAACCCATATCTGCATTCATACCCACCTAATCCCCAAACCCTAATTAACCTTGATAGGGGTTGTCCAATTTATCTACAGAAACATTAACCGATAATGGTAGACGACCGGGATTTAAACGGGGTTCGGCTGCATAACCTACGGGTACTAAAACAGCGATCGCTAAATCTGGATTATTTTCAGCGCCAATAATAGTTTTTACCTGATCTTCAATCCAACCATTCATGAAGCAGGTGGATAAACCCAAGCTTTCGGCTGCTAAGACTAAGTTCGTAGCCGCTATCATGGCATCTTTAATGGCGTATTCCCGGCGCTTGTCTCCTAAACCTGCTTGAAATTGAGGAATCGCTTTTCTAAAATAATTGACTGTTCCCTCACTCCAAGCCCCTGTGGCTGCACCTTGTTCTAATATGGGTGTTATATCTTGTTCTCCCGCAGCAGCGTCAGCAGCAAATACAAAGGTAACTGGTGCTTCAATAATTTGCTTTTGATTCCAAGAGGCGGCACATAATGCTGTTTTTTGCGCTTCGTCTTGAACTAATACGATTCTCCAACATTGGACGTTAAAACTACTGGGTGCAGCTACGGTTAGTTCTACTAGTTGTTTGAGTAGTTCTGGTGAGATGGGATCTGGTTTGAAGGTTTTGATGGAACGACGTTGTAAAATGGCGCTGGGTACGTCTAATGCTTTGATTTGGGTGCTTGAATTCACGGGATTCTCCTGTATTTAGTCTTATGCGCTTAGGTTAACGCTTTTTTGTACGGAGTTCAACAATTAACAATTGACAATGGACAATTGACAATGGACAATTGACAATGGACAATTGACAATGGACAATTGACAATGAATTCGTACTTCTAAGATGAGGATTGAGAAGGAAGAATTTTTTGGCGTTTTAATCCCTAATAGGGATTATTAGAAATTGCAATTTAAATCCCAAGGTAGCCAAGCAGTAGCTTCATCGTTTCAATCCCTAATAGGGAGTAGTAGAAATTGCAATCGCTACTAATTAATAATTCATCATGGCAGAAAAAACAATAGGTTTCAATCCCTAATAGGGAGTAGTAGAAATTGCAATCCGGGTGTGTCAACCTGTAGAAAAAAAGGAAGATGTTTCAATCCCTAATAGGGAGTAGTAGAAATTGCAATTTTGAAGATTTTACGCTAAGTGGCTGTTGGGATACATTTTCGTTTCAATCCCTAATAGGGAGTAGTAGAAATTGCAATTGGTGTTGCTACTGCGACCATCAAGAAAATTACGGGTTTCAATCCCTAATAGGGAGTAGTAGAAATTGCAATTTACCCAGCATTTTAGGAGATGCAATTTACCATTCGTTTCAATCCCTAATAGGGAGTAGTAGAAATTGCAATGGTCCGAGTTTGAAACGGTTTACAAGAGAAAAGTTTCAATCCCTAATAGGGAGTAGTAGAAATTGCAATGCGATCGCCATTTCCTTTTGGAGCTAAATATTTGTAAGGTTTCAATCCCTAATAGGGAGTAGTAGAAATTGCAATCATATTAGACTCCTAAAGTAAGATTGATCAACTTAGTTTCAATCCCTAATAGGGAGTAGTAGAAATTGCAATTAGTAGCCTGTAATCAAATACAACCTGTCACGCAAAGTTTCAATCCCTAATAGGGAGTAGTAGAAATTGCAATTTAGCCCAAAGTTAAAATTTAATCTTGCGTCCTAAGCATGTTTCAATCCCTAATAGGGAGTAGTAGAAATTGCAATCTTTTTTGTGCGTGGAAGTTATTGGAGGATATAAGTTTCAATCCCTAATAGGGAGTAGTAGAAATTGCAATTTGTCTAATTCATTGATGTCATGCACATCATTCAGTTTCAATCCCTAATAGGGAGTAGTAGAAATTGCAATCTCAAGACTGATCTTTCTTGCCCATATTCACTGAGTCGGGTTTCAATCCCTAATAGGGAGTAGTAGAAATTGCAATAGAGAAGAGAAGCCTGTAGATACTTCATTTGTTGTTTCAATCCCTAATAGGGAGTAGTAGAAATTGCAATTATCCATTCTTGCCCCGAACAACGGCATACTTCTCTGTTTCAATCCCTAATAGGGAGTAGTAGAAATTGCAATCATCTTCTGTCCCAGCAGTTAGTGTTACCGTGGAGTTTCAATCCCTAATAGGGAGTAGTAGAAATTGCAATGCTCTGGAAGATGCGGCTGTATCCCTACAAGCCGGTTTCAATCCCTAATAGGGAGTAGTAGAAATTGCAATATTTACAGAAAGCGATCGCATCCCGACTGATTGAGGTTTCAATCCCTAATAGGGAGTAGTAGAAATTGCAATTACCACGATAAACAGCATTATCTATTCCCTGGAACTATTGTTTCAATCCCTAATAGGGAGTAGTAGAAATTGCAATATTGATAATTTACACATACTGTTAGAGAAAATCAGGGTGTTTCAATCCCTAATAGGGAGTAGTAGAAATTGCAATTAGCATCTGGTTCACAGACTAAATCCTTGAGAGCTTCGGTTTCAATCCCTAATAGGGAGTAGTAGAAATTGCAATTGCTCTCGGACAGAGCCTGGGAAGAACCTGATCATAAAAATCGTTTCAATCCCTAATAGGGAGTAGTAGAAATTGCAATTCCAAATAAACCAATCAATAGATCGTTATCTGATACATGTTTCAATCCCTAATAGGGAGTAGTAGAAATTGCAATGTAGAAAGAAAGATTTTAGTCGTACCTTGCGACGTTTCAATCCCTAATAGGGAGTAGTAGAAATTGCAATCGCTAGGAGCAAAGGATTTAGCTTTTCCTACGCTGTTTCAATCCCTAATAGGGAGTAGTAGAAATTGCAATAAAATCCCGGTTTGGTAAGTCTGGGTTCTCTATTGAGTTTCAATCCCTAATAGGGAGTAGTAGAAATTGCAATATCAGAGAAGCAATTATAAGTGCTTCTCACCGATTGTTTCAATCCCTAATAGGGAGTAGTAGAAATTGCAATAGCGGGGCGCTGGAAGCCTGACTGTATTTGGTTTTCAAGGTTCGGTTGCGCGGATGGTCTTATCATAGTGCATTTGGGAAAAAGTGTCAAGGGGCAAAATAGCCGAAACCCTTGCTGTATAAGGTGCGCGGGAACGTGAAGACCAGAAACACCATGAAAGCCTTGCAGAGAAATAATTCCAGCCATTTTTTTTGAACCTAGATTTTTTACACCCACCCACTCGCGCAGAAAAACAGATTTACTACAGAAATTCCCCATATCTTTAACTAAGCTTGTGCAGCAACATACTTATCTAAAGCAGCAGATAAGGTAGATTTAGGAACAGCACCAACAACAGTATTGATTTGTCGTCCTCCCTTAAAAACCATCAAAGTAGGAATACTGCGAATTCCATAATGACTAGCAACAGTAGGATTCTGATCAGTATTGAGTTTCACCACCTTTACCTGTCCGTCGTATTCTGCCGCTACTTCTTCAACAACAGGAGACAACATTCTACAAGGACCACACCAAGGGGCCCAAAAGTCAACTAAAACAGGAGTTTCGCTTTCTAACACTTCTTGCTTAAATGTGGCTTCAGTGACGTTGGTAATGGATGACATAATTAATTGTCTGCCTAGATTTAAATCAATAATTCAATATTATCGAATAAATATAAGAAGAAATATTTTGCTAAGTTGAAAAATATTAAGCGACTAGCAGTCGCAGCTACACAGACAAAAACCGCCTCAGTGGATTTCAAATCCTCGATTTTTCATTAGTCCCCGCAGGTTGTCACAGAATTTGTCGCAGGGTAGAAGTAAGAGAATTTTATTTTAAGTTAACTCTCTCTTATTGCAAGCTTAACTTTTGAAGTGTTAACTGACATTAATTTCACTTTTTGCTGCAACATTTAACCTCCCCCCATTACCTTGAAGTGAAAAGGCTGGGGGGATTATTTGCTACAATGATATGGATTTTCCTTAGTTCACGAATTTATTCTTTTGTCTACAC
This sequence comes from Anabaena sp. UHCC 0204, assembly GCF_009711975.1. Lineage (GTDB taxonomy): Bacteria > Cyanobacteriota > Cyanobacteriia > Cyanobacteriales > Nostocaceae > Dolichospermum. The sequence goes on along the minus strand of NZ_VIKW01000001.1, from coordinate 188,310 downwards.
AAGAACCACAGCACGCAAAAAATATTAATTACTCTCGTGTTATTCATTTGAGTCATGTCATTGACACGGATATACCTAAATGGCCTGGTGATCCTCCGGTTGAATTTGCTAGTGTTGCAGAAATTCAAGATGATGGTTATTATTTGCGAGGCTTTTCTTTAGGAGAACATAGCGCCACTCATATTAATGCGCCTAATAGTTTTTATCCTAATGGTGCGAGTATAGACAAATATTCTGCTCCATCTTTGATAGTACCCGCTGTAGTGATTAATGTCTGTGAAGAAGCTGGGGTTAATGCTGATTATGTTTTGACTATTGCTGATATCCAAACTTGGGAAATGCAGTTTGGGGAAATTCCTAGTGGGAGTTTAGTTATACTCTATACTGGTTGGCAAAAAAAGTGGTTAAGTCAGAAGGCATTTTTTAACCAAGATATGGAAGGAAAAATGCACTTTCCTGGTTTTGGTGATCATGCAACTGAGTTTTTAGTTATACAAAGACAAATAACTGGAGTAGGGATTGATACTCATGGTATAGATTCTGGACAGGATACCAATTTTACTATTAATCGGTTGTTGCTAGAGCGATCGCTCATAGTTCTCGAAAACCTCACCAATTTAGATCAGTTACCACCTCAAGGTATTACTTTAATCATTGGTATTCTACGATTAAAAGGAGGTTCTGGTTCTCCGGCTGCGGTGATAGCGTTATTTTGAATTTTTATCAAGATAATAACTAGAATTTTATCACCAATCACCAATCACCAATCACCAATCACCAATTACCAATCACCAATTAGATAACTTGATTTAGTAGACAACCGCAAAATATTAAAGCCTTATAGACAGATTAAGCAAGAACTACTTAATAATGGCTATAAAGCTTAATACTTTACGAATTGGACGTAATATTTCTGAATCAACCCCCAGAGGAGAATCAGAAAGCAATTCCACAGAATTTATGAGAAATTGCTAATAGTGAATTTAACAGTGCTTATTTATGTCGCTGCAAAACGACAAGAATCAAAATTGATCTAGCACAGTTACCCCAAGCTTGCGCTGAGTTTTCTATTTAATTTTCGACAGATGCAGGGGATCTAAAACTAGATCCCTTCGTGAGTCCTAACTCAACGGGAGTTGTTACTGAAAATTGGTAACACCGTTGGATAGATTTTGACATAGACCAGGATGATGAAATGGGAAATTGCTCTGGTTTGATTCAAGAGTAGAAAGGTGATAAATCACACTAACACTCTTGTTATCAATTTCAGCTTGTGAACTGGAGGTTGGAGATTTTTAACTCTTACCTACAGATTTAGATTTCACCATTAACCTGCATTTGATGAACTTGATCCGCCAACTCTTGACAACTTTGGTCGTCTAACTTGTCAATTGCCAACATTCCCATGAGGATAACCTCTTTCAAGGTTAAGCGAGTTGAATGTGCCTGTTTTTGCACAATCTCCTTAATGATGGGACTAACACCGATTGCTGTACTAGCTCTAGCCACGGAATAAAAGGAAACATTAATGACTTCGGATAAATCCTAGCACTTTTAGCGAAGTAATTCTACATTCCTGGAACTGATCTGCTTTTGTTTCGATAAATATTTATATGTCTAAACCAGACTCTAAATAGCAAGCAGTTCTAGTAATTCTGCAAATTTACTTTTTTGTCTACGGGCATAACCTAGTCATAGCAAGCATTTCTAGGATCTATATACTTCGGCTTGTATTACTGTGTTATTTAAGCTACGGGCATAAACCCCGTATGCTTACGCTTGTATCCTACAAAAACACTGTACTTAGTGGGTATGAATAAACGTATATATAGCAAAAAACTAATAGCGTATTTAAAGCTTATAGATTCAACCTTGTAGCTTTTTATTGCTGATTTTTGACAAATGAATATTTATGCTGACTTAATGACTTATTAAATCTTCTTATGACTCTATCCACAAACTACTAAAAATTGTCATCTACCGAAAGTATGAGATAGTTTTTATTCCCAAAATTTCATAAACTACAAGAGTAACATGATTGGAAACATGATACATAGAGAAAAAGCAATAAACCTTATGTAGTAAGGTTTTAGCAGTCCAAAACCCAAAAATTTAGGATTGTTTAATCTTGCCCATAGGGTATAGACTTTCGATAAACTAATTTGATGTTGTTACATTGCTTAACTAAGTTAAATATTGTGAACAAAATAATCAAATCAATAGAAACAGAAATCTTCCTGAATTCACTTAGTAAAGGCTGTCATAAGGATAAGCAGTGAATACGTACAAGGAATAAAACAACGATGAGTGAACCTTATCTGTTGGCCGCAAGCTTGTTAACAGGATTAACAATACCCGCATCAGCACTACCACAAATACCCCGTCTTCCCGAAGGTTCTTTGTCTTTATTGGATTTGGTACAAGGTTTTCAGTTTCATGACATCGAAAAACCATCTCATCAGGAGATTGCTTTACCAGAATTTAGCGATCGCACTTTATTGGATTTAGCACAGGGTTTCCAATCCTATGAGACGGAGAAAATGGCCTCTAAGGAAATTGCTTTACCAGAATTTAGCGATCGCACTTTAGCTAAATCAGGAAAATCTTCCATTTCTAGAAAAATTACCTCTAAGAATAGTTCATCAACTCCGATTAAATCATCTTTCAATTTCCAACCAGCTAAAGCTAGATCCGTACCAGCTTCTGGTAGTGAACTTTATCAGCATAGAATAGCTTCGTTGAGAAGTGGTCAAATTTATACCCGGACTAATGATTATGAAAATTTAGCATCAGCCCGGAATTTACACAAAACATCTAAACTAACTTATCAAGACTGGAAAAGCTTATTAGCGATGGAAGCTAACGCCGTGACTAAAGGCCAAGGTGCAAATCGTTTGAGCGTCTTGGTAGGTGATTCTTTAAGTTTATGGTTTCCGAAAGAAAAACTACCTACGGGTAAATTATGGCTAAATCAAGGCATATCTGGAGATACTTCCCAGGGTGTCTTGAAACGATTGTCGGCTTTTTCGTCCACCAAGCCGGATGCAATTTATGTAATGATTGGTATTAATGATTTACGTAAAGGTGCTACTGACAAGTCAATTTTGCTGAATTTACACCGCATTATTCACAACTTACGCCAGAGTCACCCCTCAAGCCAGATTATTGTCCAATCTATTTTACCTGTACGTTCTCAGAGAATCGCTAATAGTCGTATTCGTCATATTAATACTCAAATCGCTTTAATTGCCAGAAAGCAAGGAGCTAATTATCTAAATATTCACAATTGGTTTACAGATTTGGATGGTAATATGCGTTCGGAATTAACTACTGATGGATTGCATTTATCTCGCGCTGGATATGAGGTATGGCAATCTGCACTTGAGCAAATAGAAACTAGAGTTGCTCAAAGACAATTGATAATTGACAATTGATAATTGACAATTACCTTGCTCTGGAAGTGCGAGGATTGAGAAAGAAGAATTTTTTGGCTTTTTTTCTCCTTCAAAGCAGAGGTTGTAAAACTTGATTGAGTTTGCCGCTACGATAACCTTCTAAATCCAAGGTGACGTAGATAAATCCCCAGTTTTGAAATGCGGATACTAGAGTTGGTAAATCTGTAGTTGAGACAAAATCTTTAATTTGATCTGGTGATAGTTCAATTTTGGCTGTATCACCTTCTGAGCGTACCCGTAAATTTTGCCAACCCAGATTTCGCAAATAAATTTCGGCTCTACCGACGCGCTGTAATTTAGCGATGGTAATTTCTTCACCGTAGGGAAAGCGAGAACTTAAACAAGGTTGAGCCGGTTTATCCCACCAAGATAAACCCAAATGTTGGGAGATTTGTCGAACTTCGGCTTTAGAGACACCAATTTCTGCTAAAGGCGATCGCGCACCTCTTTCTTTTGCAGCTTGAATTCCGGGGCGATAATCATGTAAATCGTCAGCATTTACACCATCTACGACATAGGGATAACCTAGTTCTAAAGCCAAAGGTTTGAGGGTATCGTGTAATTCACTTTTACAAAAATAACAACGATTTACCGGGTTAGAAGTGTAATTAGGATTGTCCATTTCCTGGGTTTGGACAATTTTATGAGCAATTCCAATAGTTGCGGCTTGAATTTTTGCGTCTTCTAACTCTTCTGGTAATAGAGAAGGAGAAACTGCTGTGACAGCTAACGCGCGATCGCCTAATACATCATAAGCAATCTTCGCTACCAGTGTACTATCAACACCCCCAGAATAGGCTATCAAAGCCTGCTCCATTTCTGTAAATAAATCTTTTAACTGCTCCAGTTTTTCTATCCCACTCATCCTACTCAAACCCCATAACGCCTAACCACTTCTATTTTAACCAATTATTGTCTGAATCAGGATTTTTGGTTACTGAGCGAAGTCGAAGTACAGGATTAAAAGATTTCCAGGATTTTTATTTCCAAAGTAATCTATAAAATTAATAGTCACTAGAAATAATCATCCTGTACATCCTTAAATCCTACAAATCCTGATGCAGACAAATAATTAGAAATAATCATCCTGTACTTTAAAAATCCCTAAATCAATCAATTTTGTAGGGGCAAACCCCCTGTGGTTGCCCCAAATACCGGGGTAGGCACGGGGGCGCTACCCCTACATTAAATCCAAATCTTTTATATAATTAATTTTGCCTGCCTACTTATTGTCTAAATCACGATACTCAGAATTCAAGGATTTTATTGTCTGATTCAGATAATTAGCCATACTTTGCTACCAAACTAGCTAAAACTTGTAAATCAATCGGTTTACAAATATATTCATTAGCACCCGCAGCTAGACAAATCTCTCTATCTCCCTTCATCGCCATTGCTGTTTGAGCAATAATTGGTATGTGTTGATATTGGGAATTGTTTCGTAATTTTTGCACCAAATCTAAACCATTCGCATCAGGTAAACTCACATCCATTAAAATCACATCAGGTGCGATTTCTTGGAGATTAGTCCACATTTGTTCCCCATTCCTCACCCAGCTAACTTGATATCCTAACCTTCTCAAATAAATCCCCATTAATTCCCCATTAGGTAAATCATCTTCCACTAACAAAATTACAGTAGCCGAAATCTTACTATCATCAATACAAGAACGACTTACCACTTCTAAATCATATTCTGCTGTTGTTTCTATAGCAGCTAAAACTTTTCCTGTAGGCTTAAGAGGTAATAAAATACTAAAACGAGAACCTTGATTAACTACAGATTCTAACTCTAAAGAACCACCATGAATTTCTGCCAATTTTTGAGTCACTACTAACCCCAAACCTGTACCTTCATTCCGTCCGACTGCGGGGTTAACAACTTGACTATAGGGACGAAATAGTAAAGCTTGATCTTCAAGAGAGATTCCTGTACCAGTATCCCAAACAGTAAACCGCAAAAATCCTTCTTGACTAGCAACCTGTAACCCTACAGTCCCTTTTGTGGTAAACTTAACCCCATTGAAGAGTAAATTTAACAGCATTTGCTTGAGTCGCAAAGGATCGGCTATCACATTTTTAATATCTGTTTCAATTTCTAAACGCAGCGTTAAACCTTTATTAGCGGCTTTCTCTTTTACTAAAGCTAAAACATTCCGGCATACAGTAGAAACGTCAATAATTTCCCATTGCACTTCTAGCTGATTAGCTTCAATTTTGGAAAGATCCAAAATATCATTAATTAGTCCGAGTAAATGCTTACCACTAGATTGAATAATCCGTAAATATTCTTGATGACGGGCTTTTTCAGGTTCATAACCCTGTGCTAAAAGCAAATGGGTAAAACCAATAATAGAACTTAGAGGTGTGCGGATTTCGTGACTAGTATTAGCTAAAAATTGATTTTTGAGTTGATTAGTGCGTTCTAGTTCTTGATTGAAGTTTGCCAACTGTTGACAATCTTGCTGCCGAGATTGTATTTGTTTAAGTTGTGCTAAAGCGGTACGGCAATTTTCTACACTTTTTGTAATTAGTTGTAACTTTAGAGGTGCAAAGGCATCTTTAAATAATCTGCAATCTGGTGAAAAACTGCTTGTATTCATTATCAACCAACCTCTTACCCCCTGAGTATCTCCAAATAAATACCAAGCACTTTGGAGTTGTTGTGTCTCCATTTGTTGCACATCTTTGAGCTTGATAGATTTATGTAATCGGATGCTTAAGTTCTTGGCTGTTGGGGAGATTCCCTCCACTTTGGGAGTTAATGATGCTGAATATGGTGAGTAGGAAATATAGGAAATTTGACCAACTAGTTGCTGTGGTTCAAATATGGCAATGCCTACGATACACTGGGTAAACGCAATTAAACTATCACTGAAAGCCGTATGAAGTTCATTAACAACTATTCGGAAAATTTCTGCTTCTGGAGCTATTCCTAATTGAGTCGTAGTAGCCACAGAAATTAGATAATCCTTGAGGCGAATCTGCAACTTGTTTAAGCTGCTTTCCAACCACAACTGATGCCGTAGGTGTTCAATTGTTGTCAAAAGAGGCTTTCCGTCTATTTTTGAGTTTCGTTCTGGTAAGCTTGAAGACTGTTGCATGGTCAACTAGACCGCTGAAAAAAATATTCTGCTCACAAATGAAAATGTAAACAGTATTTATGTATATTACCCTACGAATGCTTTTTATATATAACCTATCACTGGTAGTGCTGAATGTGACGAAGATCCCCAAGATGATTGAAGGAAATCACTTACTACCTATTTTCGCAACAGCCACTTCATCGTAACTTTATCATGACTTCATCGTAACTTCATAATTATGGATATACAACAATTTGCTCAATTAATTATCAATGGTATTGCTGTAGGTAGCATTATTGCCTTAGCAGCCGTGGGACTTACCCTTACCTATGGGATTTTACGATTATCTAACTTTGCTCATGGTGATTTTCTCACCTTGGGCGCTTATCTGACTTTCATGGTCAATGGTATGGGTTTAAATATTTGGCTGTCAATGATCGTAGCTGCTTTGGGGACAGTGGGAGGAATGCTACTCGCGGAGAAGTTGCTGTGGTCAAAAATGCGGTCTATTCGTGCTACTTCGACAACATTAATAATTATCTCCATTGGTCTGGCCTTATTCCTCCGCAATGGGATCATTTTTATCTGGGGTGGTAAAAACCAAAACTATAATTTACCTGTTATCCCTGCTTTAGAATTTGGGACATTAAAAGTACCACAAAATCAATTATTGGTACTGGTATTAGCTATCCTGGCGATTTTATCACTTCACTACCTGTTGCAAAATACCAAAATTGGCAAAGCGATGCGGGCAGTAGCCGATGATTTAGATTTAGCTAGAGTTTCTGGTATTAATGTTGATCGGGTAATTCTCTGGACTTGGATAATTGCTGGTACATTCACTTCTTTAGGTGGCAGTATGTACGGGCTAATTACAGCCGTGCGTCCGAATATGGGCTGGTTTTTGATTTTACCCTTATTTGCTTCGGTAATTTTGGGGGGAATTGGTAATCCTTACGGAGCGATCGCTGCGGCTTTTATTATTGGTATTGCTCAAGAAGTCAGTACCCCTTGGCTAGGTTCACAGTATAAACAAGGTGTAGCTCTATTAATCATGATTTTGGTGCTGCTTATTCGCCCCAAGGGTTTATTCAAAGGCACGATTTAAGCAGCACCAGTCTACTTCTAACTATTGAATGATGTTGAAGTAGTAAGCTGCTACTAAGAAGTTAATAGCCAAAAGTAGCAATGCCCAACCTGTACGGAAAGCGTAGGAAGGTTTAGCAGCGGGTTTTCCTTTAGCGGTCATAAGCGGTTCTCCTAATTTCGTGACTTTTTAAGAAATAGCAAACTGATGCACCAATTTCACAAATTCTTTAAAAATATTTTTGTAAGGCAGAGGTAATTATCAATTGTCAATTGTCAATTGTCAATTTTTACCTGCCCTTCAATCCTCCCCAGCGTGATAGGAACTGCGGACTAGGGGACCTGAACGAACATGATTAAATCCCATGTTCTTGGCTATATTACCGAGTTCTGCAAATTCGGCTGGTGTCCAATATTTTTGGACTGGGAGATGATCTAAAGAAGGACGCATATACTGACCAATGGTGAGGCGATCGCATTTTACAGATTGCAAATCCGCCATTGTTTCAATTAATTCCGCTATGGTTTCTCCATGTCCCACCATCAGACCCGACTTAGTAGGAATCGTGGGATTAAATTCTTTAACTGTTGCTAATACTGCCAAAGAGCGATCGTATTTTGCCCCCCGACGTACTCTCGGAGTTAACCTGCGGACAGTTTCAACATTATGATTAAAACAAGCTGGTTGAGCCTGGACAATCATCTCTATACTGCGAAGTTGGCCTGACAACCCCGCGCCACCCCAAAAATCTGGTGTTAGCACTTCAATTTGACTTTCTGGATTTAATTGGCGAATAGTCTCCATGGTCTTGACGAAATGACCAGCACCCCCATCAGCCAAATCATCACGGGCGACAGAAGTTAACACCACATACCGTAATCCTAAAAGCTGTACCGATTCGGCTACTTTTTGCGGTTCTTCCTCATCTAAAGCCATGGGGGCATGACCTTTATCTACTTGACAAAAAGCACAGGCGCGTGTGCAAGTTGGACCCATCAATAAAAAAGTCGCCGTTTTTTGGGCGTAGCATTCACCCCGATTCGGACAACGCCCTTCTTCACAAATTGTATGAATTTGACGCTGCTTAATGATACGTTGGACAGTAGAGATTTCACTGGCTTTGCCCAGGGGGCGACGCAACCAGCTAGGCATATTTATAATTTCTGACTTGATATCAACTTGTTTGGGAGAGTTCATATCTCTGTAATCTGTATGTTCTCTGTAGTTAGTTTTCCTACCGTTCGTGAGTAAGTCCATAATTATGATACAAATTGATCAGCACGTCAGTAGAGGTTTCACACAATACTTGTGTTTTTTAAGTTTGTACTAGAAAATACTCTTCCCCAATCTACATAAATTTTGGATATAGTGAGAGAATTCTTAAAAGCAATCAGCAATCCGCCATCTAAACATAAAGTTTTTAGTAGAGTAATCAGTTGTGGCAAGTAACAAAATTTTAGTTATTGACGACACTACCGTTGTCAGGGTGAAAGTACGAGAAATGTTACCTCCGGGTAATTTTGAGGTAATAGAAGCAAAAGATGGGTTAGAAGGATACAATCTCATCCTCAAGGAAAAAGTCAGCTTAATCATGCTGGATTTTCTGTTGCCAAAAATGAGTGGTTGGGATGTTTTCCAGAACATTCAAGCTCAACCAGAGTTACGGAAAATCCCTTTGGTGATTATGTCCGGACGGAAGGAAGAGGTGACGGAAAAACTCCTAGAACCATTTGAATATTTTGAATTTCTGGGCAAACCTTTTGACCAAAAGCAACTCATTGGTGCGATTAAGTCAGCAATGGTTAAGTCCAAAAAAGAGCGCAAAGACTTAAATCCATCCCTGGTTATTCCTGGAAACAATCAATCAACTCCAGCGAATCCATCTGTGAATGGAGTAGATTCATCCGCTGAAATAAAATCACTAAATGATAAAATTGTCAAGATGCAAGTAGAAATTGATGGCTTGAAGAAACAGCTTAATCAAATTGTGACTTTCATTAAACAGAAAATTAAGTAGTATTGTTTTTGGTAATGATTCTTGCCGTCTAAAATCCTCAGTCTGATAAAATATGGATTGAGTAATGCTAGGTTGTACCTAGCTAAGAAACGGCAGGATTTTTTTTGGCATTTGTCCAATAAATTAGTTTGAGTTTTACTATTGTATGACTCTCAAGAAGAAGTATGGCTGATAAACAAGAAAATAGTTTAATTTTAGTAGTGGATGACAGCTATACCAATTTGTTAATCATCTCTGATTTATTAAAGTGTTCAGGTTTTGATGTTTCTACGGCTAGTAATGGAGAAAGTGCTTTAAAACAGGTTAAATATCAACAACCTGATTTAATTTTGTTAGATTTGGTGATGCCGGGTATAGATGGATTTGAAATTTGTCAAAAATTGAAGAGTAATCCTGAAACTAGCGATATTCCAGTGATTTTCATGACTGGTATAGCTGATATAGATAGCAAGGTTAAGGGCTTGGAATTAGGTGCAGTAGATTACATTATTAAGCCTTTTCAGGTAGAGGAAGTATTAGCCCGGCTGAAAATTCATTTACAATTACGGAATTTAACAAAAACATTAGAGTTTAGAGTTGCTGAAAGAACGTCGGAACTTACTCAAGCATTAGCGGATTTACAAGCATCCCAAACCCAACTGGTTCAGAAAGAAAAAATGTCTGCTTTGGGAAATTTAGTGGCTGGAGTAGCCCATGAGATTAATAATCCGGTGGGATTTATTGCGGGTAATTTACAACCGGCTATAGAACATATCCAGGATTTGCTGTGTATTATTGATCTTTATCAAACTTATTATCCCCATCCTGTTCCCGAATTAGCAGCGGCCATATCTGAGATTGATCTAGATTTTATTCGTGATGATTTACCTAATTTGATTGCGTCTATGCAGGAAGGTGTGTTACGGATTCGGGATATTACGACTAGTTTAAGAACATTTTCTAGGGGAGATAGCGATCGCCAAGTTCTTTGTGATATTCATGATTGTATTAATAGCACTTTAATTATTCTCAAACATCGTCTCAAAGCTACTCCCAATCGTCCTAATATTCAAGTAATTAAAAACTACGCTAAATTACCTCTGATTAACTGTTTTAGTGGACCAATAAATCAAGTATTCATGAATATATTAGCTAATTCAATTGATGCTATTGATGAATCTAATCATAAACAAAAAGCAGAAGATATTTTAGCAAATCCTCATCAAATACATATTCAAACCAGTCTGAGCGAAGATGCTAATCATGTAATTATCGGAATTAAAGATAATGGCATAGGGATGTCACCGACAACCAAGGAAAAAATATTTGAGCATTTATTTACCACTAAATCTATAAGTGAAGGTACAGGTTTGGGTTTATCAATTGTCAGGGAAATTATTATTGAAAAACATGGGGGTAATATTGAGGTGAATTCTGTACTAGGCAAGGGGTCAGAATTTATTATTACTTTACCAATTAACAACAATGGGGAATAGGGGATTGGTAAGAGAAAAAATCATCACCTATCACCCATTACCCATTATTGAGAAATTAAAATTCCTGTTGCTGTTGATTGATCATCACACTAGCTTGTGTACTGGCAACCTTGGTTACTTGTAACATGGGAGTGTTAGCAACGGCATTATTAGCTAGAGTAAACAAGGGATTGGATAAAACTCCAGAGATAGTAGTCGCTATTAAAGTTACTATCAAACCCACTTGTAAAGGTCTAAGACCTGGTAAATCCCAACGGACTTGGGGATAATTCTTCACTACGTCGGACATTTCTTGAGGTTCTTTGACTACCATCATTTTAACTACACGAATGTAGTAGTAGATGGAAACAACACTGGTAATTAAACCTAGTAAAACTAACCAGTAAAGACCAGCTTGCCAACCTGCCCAAAATAGGTAAATTTTCCCGAAAAATCCGGCTAGTGGCGGGATACCACCCAATGAAAGCAGAGAGATACTCAAACCCAGTGTTAAGAGTGGGTCTTTTTGATATAAACCTGAGTATTCGGCGATTTGGTCTGTTCCGGTTCTCAGAGAGAACAATACCACACAGGTAAAACCGCACAGGTTCATGAATAGATATACCAGTAGGTAGAAGATCATACTGGAATAGCCGGCATCAGTTCCCGCAATTAAGCCAATCATCACAAACCCAGCTTGGGCAATAGATGAATAAGCTAACATCCGTTTCATGCTGGTTTGGGCTAGGGCGACGACGTTACCTAAGACCATACTCAGGACTGCAAGGGCAGTGAAGACAAATCTCCACTCATCAGCAACGATAGGGAAGACAGTAGTTAATAGACGGATAGCGAGGGCAAATCCGGCTGCTTTAGAACCGACGGATAAAAAGGCAATAACTGGAGTTGGTGCGCCTTCATAAACGTCTGGTGTCCATTGGTGAAAAGGTGCAGCGGAAATTTTGAAACCAATACCCGCAATTACAAAAACCAGAGCAATAACTAAGCCTAGAGATTGACCAACATTGGCTGTAGCGATACCATTAGCGATCGCAGTTAATTCTGTTTGTCCACCGGATAAACCATACAGCAGTGAGACACCATATAAAAATACGGCTGTGCTGGAAGCTCCAATTAACAGGTATTTCAACGCTGCTTCATTGGAACGGGGGTCACGTTTTGTATAACCTGTCAACAAATAAGAGGAAATACTCAGGGCTTCTAGAGAGATGAAAATCATCACCAACTCATTAGCACCGGATAAAAACATTCCTCCCAAAGTTGCAGTCATCAAAATGGCGATAAATTCAGCTAAAGCCGTACCACTTTGTTCGACATAGCGAATAGACATCAATATTGTCACCATTGATGACAAAGCGATGATACCGCGAAAGATAATACTCAGGTCATCACCATTAAAGCTGCCCGTAAAGGCAATGGGATTACTACTATCCCATTGGAAGTATAGAGCGATAACCGCGGCTGTTAAACCAGCGATCGCTAAATATCCTATCCAGCGAGCAGATGTCCGTCCCAAGATCAAATCAACGATCAAAACCCCTAAGAGGGTGAGAATGACAATTCCCTCTGGTAAAATCGTTCCAGCATTTAACTGGGATGCAAAATTAGCAAAATCCATGAGATGTATAGGTTTTAGCGATTAAACATTAGGGCTAACACAAGTTTATTCTATCTATACTTCTTAACTAAAATTGCATTAATCTTTCTATCTTCAATAGTTAATAATTCGTATACACGCCATTTTAGTAAATAAAATCCCAAATCTAAATCTAAAGTTAAGTGGTTTTTACAAGAGCATCCGGTAAGAGTAAAGCTCAGTGTCTTTAGACCTGAGATATAAGCGACACTATGGCTAACGCCACGCTACGCTAACGACAAGCTCAGTGACCGCTCGTGCAGTTCGGCAAGCTCACTGACCACGGTTTTAACCGCATAGAGCCTTTCTTTTCATCAAGATTGGTTGAGGTGCGCGAAGTTTTGTTATCTTTGCTCTCAATGGTGTTATACTGTTCACAACAGGAATGGTAATCAACCTGTATAAAAACCTAACTGCCTAACGGCAATCTGTACCTTGACAACTGAAGATATGGGGTTCTATTCCATAGTTCTAGTTCCTGCCCAGGAATAGGTAAAATCTTCATGGGAGCTAGACTTGTGTTTCGACTTCGATCAACACGACACAGAATTATAAACTCAATCAAAATTTGCAGTAATGCAACTACCTTCGGGCAGAGGGAAAGTTAACGCTTGGGGAGAGAACCACCTCTGGCTTAGATACCGCAAGGGTTCTAAGTTAAGTGGACTCGTTGAACCAAGAATCTCAGTGGCTTTAGCCCTGAGAGTGTCAATTCTGAATTGCTGAATTTTGCCCTCTCCGCAAATATACTACAACAACGCAAAACAAACAGTCCAGTATAAAACTGAACTGTTAAGGCTAAGTAATTTTGATTAAAAAATTAATACCGTTGAGAGTAGCCATCACTACTTGAGCGATTGCCTTTTTCCTCCCGTGGTCGAGCTTTATTCACCTTCATGACGCGTCCCATCCATTCCGCACCATCAAGTCCTTGAATAGCTGCTTCTTCTGCCTGATCTGATTCCATTTCTACGAACCCAAAGCCTCGTACACGGCCTGTTTCCCTATCTGTGGGTAACTGAACTCGTTTAACAGAACCATACTCAGCAAATACTTGAGTCAGGTCCTCTTGTGTGACGCTGTAGGCTAGGTTTCCTACGTAAATTGACATGAAACTCTCCAAAATCCATTGATATAGAGATGTAGCACAGTTACACAAACAGACATTTTTACTGATAACAATATCTGTAGCACCGGACTTATATCTCTAGACTTAGATTAACACAAATCATCTAGAAACCAGAAAAAAAATGTATATTTGTGGTGTTTTATGGTAATATGTATCTCATTTTACATTTATTAGGGAAATTTATATAAAAGTTACCTGGTTCGATGAGTTGAGATGAAAACAACAAAAATTTAATTAAGCTCTCAGCAAATAAGAAGTATAAAGTATAAACAAGGATGTAAATACTGCCACTTTTATCCTATCTCCGTTCTCATTTCCTAATTGACCTCTTAGCTTCTACAGTCAGCACCTCTATAATTTTAGTTGACAGTTCCACTTGACATTTCGCAAAAATTAATCCAACTTGACTGTTTAGCTTTATAGCTATTCTTTTTTTTAATTTCCATGTCAACTCTTGTCATCGTCGAATCTCCGACAAAAGCTCGTACCATTCGCAACTACCTGCCAAAAGACTATCAGGTAGAAGCTTCCATGGGTCACGTCCGTGACCTTCCACAATCGGCCAGTGAAATTCCCGCCGCCGTCAAAGGAGAAAAATGGGCGCAGCTTGGGGTAAATGTAGAAGCCGACTTTGAACCGGTTTATGTCGTTCCCAAAGACAAAAAGAAAATTGTCACTCAGCTTAAAGAAGCCCTCAAAGGTGTAACTGAACTGATTTTGGCAACTGACGAAGACCGGGAAGGGGAAAGCATTAGTTGGCATTTATACCAATTGCTCAAGCCGAAAGTGCCGACAAAGCGAATGGTGTTTCATGAAATTACAAAAGAAGCCATTCAAAAAGCTTTGAAAAACTGCCGCACCATTGATGAGCAGTTAGTTCGCGCCCAAGAAACCCGGCGCATTTTAGATCGATTAGTAGGATATACCCTATCGCCCCTGTTGTGGAAAAAAATTGCCTGGGGGTTATCCGCCGGACGAGTTCAATCTGTAGCAGTGCGGTTATTAGTCACAAAAGAACGGCAACGCCGGGCTTTCCATGAAGGTGCATATTGGGATTTAAAAGCCAGCCTAGAGCAGGAAAAAAGTCCTTTTAGCGCCGTGTTAGTAGCTCTAGCAGGTACGAAAGTTGCTACAGGTAGTGATTTTGACTCTACAACGGGAGAAATTACCGCAGGTCGCAAAGTAGTATTACTCAACGAGGAGCAAGCAGAAGCCCTAAAGGCACGCCTAGAGGGAAAAACTTGGTCAGTGACGGATATGGAAGAACGTCCCGTCACTCGCAAACCTGCACCACCGTTTACTACTTCTACACTGCAACAAGAATCTAACCGCAAATTGCGCTTGTCAGCACGGGACACCATGCGGGTAGCTCAGAATTTGTATGAGCAAGGGTATATTACCTATATGCGGACAGATTCGGTGCATTTATCTGATCAAGCGATCGCTGCCGCTCGCAGTTGTGTAGAACAAAAATACGGGAAACAATACCTGAGTCCCCAACCCCGGCAATACACCACTAAATCGAAAGGCGCACAAGAAGCCCACGAAGCCATTCGTCCTGCGGGGAGCAGTTTCCGTACCCCCCAAGAAACCGGTTTGGGTGGCCGGGAATTTGCTATCTATGACTTGATTTGGAAACGCACCGTCGCCTCTCAAATGGCTGACTCTCGTCAAACTCAAATTACCGTCCAGCTACAAGTGGAAGAAGCTGGTTTTCGTTCCTCTGGGAAGCGGATAGATTTTCCAGGATACCTCCGCGCCTACGTAGAAGGTTCTGATGATCCTGAAGCCGCTTTAGAAGATCAGGAAGTAATTTTACCTCCTCTCAAAGTTGGGGATCATCCATTGTGTCGTGAACTGGAAGCGGTAGGACATGAAACCCAACCCCCCGCCCGTTACACTGAAGCAACTCTGGTAAAAACTTTAGAAAGTGAAGGGATTGGTCGTCCTAGTACCTACGCCAGCATCATTGGCACAATCATTGATAAAGATTATGCCCAATTGGTGAATAATGCCCTGATTCCTACTTTCACTGCCTTTGCTGTAACTGATTTATTGGAAAAACATTTTCCAGATATTGTTGATCCTAGTTTTACCTCCAAAATGGAGCAAACCTTGGATGAAATTGCTACAGGTGAAGCTAAATGGCTACCTTACTTAAAGAAATTTTATCTTGGTGAACAAGGTTTAGAAACTTTGGTGAGGGAACGGGAAACCGAAATTGATGCCAGTAAAGCTAGAACTGTAGAACTAGAAAATTTAGATGCTAAAGTCCGTATTGGTAAATATGGTCCTTACATCGAAGTTACTAATGGTGAAGAGGTAGTGACAGCTTCTATCCCCAAAAACCTCACACCTGCTGACCTTAATCCCAAACAGGTGGAAATCCTCCTTAAACAAAAAATTGTGGGTCCGGATCAACTCGGTCGTCATCCGGAAACTGGAGAACCAATTTATATCAAAATTGGTGCTTATGGTCCTTATGTTCAGCTAGGTGACAAAACTGAGGAAAATCCCAAACCCAAACAAGCGTCCTTACTCAAAGGTGTAACACCGGAAACAATTACTTTAGACATGGCTGTTGGTCTATTGTCTTTGCCCCGTGCTTTGGGAACTCATCCAGAAACTGGTGGAAAAATCCAAGCTAGTTTAGGAAGATTTGGTCCTTATGTTGTCCATGACCAAGGGAAAGAGGGGAAAGATTACCGTTCCCTGAAATCTACGGATAATGTCTTGACAATTTCTCTAGATCGTGCTTTGGAATTACTGGCAGAACCTAAAAAAGGACGTGCATCCGCCAAGAGTAAGTCAAAAGAAGCTTTACGGGAATTAGGTCCACATCCAGAAGATGATTCGCCCATAAATATCTATGATGGACCCTATGGACCTTACATTAAACATGGGAAAACTAATGTCAGTATTCCCGAAGGTGAATCAGTAGAAAATATAACTCTGTCTACAGCAATTGAATTACTGTCAGCCAAAGCATCTACAAAATCTACACGCAAAACAACTAAGTCAACCACTAAATCAACAACTAAGTCAACCACTACAAGAGGAAAAAAGAAAGACACAGCCAGTTAAACGCAGGGGAAAGGGGGAGAAATATACTCAGGATTTACGCACAACATCACAATAGTAGGGGTAATTCATGAATTACCCCTACGGAAAAATCAGGTTTTAAGCCATTTATTGCGTAAGTCATAATACTTTTTCTTTCTTCTCCTGACTCCTAAAATTGATTCCTATCACTAATTACTCATTAAGAATTGTAGATGTGATAATCTAATAAGTAAGGGAAAACACAAAATTACAATTTCCTAGTGGTTGTTACCATAATTATGGAAAAGTGTCAACCTGATTAAAGGCTAAAGGTGCGATAATACGCGAGTTTCTGCGACCTGGTTAAATAAAATTGAGGTAGTATCTCAGGAGCGGTCAATTTAATGGATTATATAGAAAAGGTACTGGAAAAGCTGAAAGAATTAGCGCGAAAGTTAATTGATAGCCTGCTAGGTCCAGAGGCTGAACCGGAACCGGAACTGATTCCTATTCCTGTGCATGAACCTTCTATGCGCCGTCGCTAAAATTTTCAAGGTGTGGGAGTTGAATTTGCCAGTTTTAAGTATTTTAGTGCTGCATGGGCCAAACCTAAATTTGCTAGGACTCAGAGAACCTGGAATTTATGGTTCTTTAACTTTAGCAGAAATTAATCGCTTGTTAGAAGCAGAAGCAGTGCATCTACAAGTAGAGACGTTACCCGTGCAGTCAAATCATGAAGGGGTTTTAATAGATGCTATTCATGGGGCATTAGGCAAGCATCAGGGAATTGTCATAAACGCGGGAGCTTACACTCATACGAGTGTAGCTTTACGAGATGCGATCGCGGCTGTTAATTTACCTACTGTCGAAGTGCATCTAAGTAATATTTATCGTCGGGAAGATTTCCGTCATCATTCTCATATAGCACCGGTAGCAATTGGTCAAATTAGTGGTTTTGGCGCTCAAAGCTATGTGTTGGGCTTGCAAGCACTGGTGTATTATTTAAGGCAGTAATAATTGACAATTGATAATTGACAATTGACAATTAAAAATCATGCGTTATTCTCTCGTTAATCGGGTTAGGGGTATATTTCTGGGAGCATTGTTAGGAGAGAGTTTAGCTAACGGAAATAGTTGTGATTTGGGTAAAATTGCCGTTTTGGGGACAGAAAGTTTAATTAGTTTAGGAAAACTAGATGTAGATGATTGGCTCAAGCGTCAGCAACAAGCAGGGATTGAATTAGAAACAAATATTAACTCCTGGGGACAAATAATTTTCGCTACCTTACCAGTAGTAATTTTTTTTCATGAAGATACTGCAAAAATGCGAGAAAATATCCTAGCAGTGCAAAGAATATTGAATTGGCAAAATGAGCCAGTTGTCACAGATGCTAGTTTAATCATAGGATATGCGATCGCTCGATCTCTCAATGAAAAACTAAACCCCATTCACCTCATTTCGGAAACAGTTAGTTTTTTAGGTAACACATCAACTTCTTTACCACAAGAGTTAATAAAAGTCAATGCTTTATTAGAAAAAGGGGCAGGACTAGAAATAGCGTGCAGGGAATTGAGCAGTATAGCCACGCAGCACCAGTTAGAGGAAACATTCACTAGCAATATTAGTTTAGCTATTTATTGCTTCCTGAGTACCCTAGAAGACTTTCCCCTCACAATATTACGGGCTACTCAAAATCACGATTTAGTTAATCAAGATGTTATAAGTGCAATTACCGGATCATTATCAGGTGCATACAATAGTTCCGTCGGTATACCTATAAATTGGCAAATTCCTGTTTTAGCTAACAAATCCTCCAAATGGGGACTTCATAGTTTTGCTCAGATGCTAAAATTAGCCGATACAATGATGGAGGTATGGTCGGGAGTGTATGACCTAAACGATGATTTTAGCGAATTTGTAGAGAAAGGATATACTATCTTTGCTGCTCCTCATATTATTCGTTGAAAGAATTATGATTAGGCAAAGCACGTGACCAATTATGTAGTAAACTTAGAGACTCGTATTTAACCCTAAATAAGGTAAAATACAAACCGCTATCCATCCCTAAGTTCTAATCTAACTTGGGTGGCGTATCCCTTCGGGAGCCAGAGGCATCAGCCATACTTGGGGTATTTCGCGGAAGGAAAGATGAAAACGCAGCGATTTTTGCAGTCCTTGAGCCAGCATTTAAGGCAATGGCAGCGACAGTATAAAGTGCTATTCCGCAAAGGAAAGCGCCATCAAAAACTGCATAGGAATTTCTTCAAAGATATACTTCTCTATTTATCAACAAATAGTCATCAAGGAAAACAAGGTAAACACAGGCAAACAAATAAATCGTCTGGTAACGTACTGAAAAAAAAAGGCGGACTTGATACAGTTCTTTTTAAATGGATACATCAAAAACGCTCCTCAATAATTTTGGTGTTAGCAATATTATCACTGACAAGTATGCTGGGGCATGATTTATATAACCAACCAAAAATGAAGGTTGGTAATATCGCCTTACAAACATTTATTGCTCCTTATACGGATAATATTGAAGATCAGCAAGAAACAGAACTACAACGTCAAGCAGCGATAAATAGTTCTGTGCCTATTTTGATGATTGATAATCAGACAAATGAGCAGATTAATGAAAGATTGAACAAAATTTTAGATGCCAGTAATGAGATTAGGACAATAGTTGGCGTTTTTCCTTTTTTTGATATTTCAGTTCTATCAATTCCTACTCAACGTTATCTGCGTTCTCTTCCAATATTAGAATGGCAAAAATTACAAGGAATTTTAGAAAATAATAGTAAACAAAATTTAAGAAAACGAATTTCTGCAACTGGAAAACCCATATCTAATTCATCAATTTTTCCGGGATTACCATTATCTGATAGCTTGAGTGGGGTAGCTACACCTACACCCAGTCAAGAAAAACCGAGTGATGATGCAGCTTTTATTCAAGCATTATCAGAAATTGAAGCTTATCAAGCTACCACATCAGAAAGAGATTTTTCGGCACTGATTAAGCAAATAATTCAAGCTAGACAAGCATATAATCAAGCTATTGAGAAAGCATCAAAACTAGAAACTGGAAAACTCAAAAAAATTTATATAGAACCTATTATTTTAGAGTTATCTGATAATGATTGGGTAAATACACAGGCGGGAATTCGTAAAAGTGCAGAGCGAATTCTTGCCCAGGGAATATCCTCTGGATTACCCAAAAGTATTTTGTATAATGCAGTGAGTTTACAGGTACAATTATCTGTTCCTAGTGAGGCTGAACCGTTAGCAACAAAAATATTATTAGCTGTAATTCAACCAAATCTTAAAAAAGATGAAGAACAAACTCAACAACAAGCTCAACTAGCAGCGCAGGAAATACCATCTGTAATGTTACAGGTGAAAAAAGGAGAGGTAATTGTTAGTAAAGGAGAGAAAATTACACAATGGAAATTTGAAGTTTTAGAACATTATCAACTGATTGGCCGTCAGGTGAATTGGATGAGGTTAACATTTTTAGCTGCTGTTGTGAGTGTAGCTATTCGGATTTTTGTGTGGTTAGAAAGAAAAAGTAATAATTATTTACGACAACGCGATCGCCTGTTAGTCTTACTACTTACCCTGACTGTACCGGGAATATTAGCAATCGGTTTACCCTATACTAGCTGGAGTGCCATTGGTTTGTTGTTAGGCAGTTTCTATGGTCCGACTGTAGGGGTAACGGTAGTAGGTTTACTGTCATTAATACTACCATTTACCGTAGATAAAAGTATTCTCGTATTGATGGCTGGGGCTGGGGGTGGAATTTTAAGCAGTTATGTAGCGCATATATTGCGATCGCGGGAAGAACTCGCTTTATTAGGTGTTATTACTGCCTTAACCCAAGGTGGCATATATTTATTATTAAAAATCTTTACGGGTACGGTATTCGGTTCAGGTTGGTATATCTTCCAAGAAGTAGGTTTATTTGCTGTATCGGGCTTGGCTTGGAGTATTGTCGCCTTGGGTTTAAGCCCTTATCTGGAAAAGCTGTTTGATGTGATTACCCCCATCCGCTTGGCAGAATTAGCAAACCCTAATCGCCCATTATTACAGCGTTTGGCGACGGAAGCTCCAGGAACTTTTCAGCATACTTTATTAGTAGCCACTCTTGCTGAAGCGGCTGCAAAAGAATTGGGATGTAATGTAGAGTTAGTTAGGGCGGGGACATTATACCATGATATTGGCAAAATGCACGATCCATTAGGATTTATTGAAAATCAAATGGGAGGACCAAATAAACATGATACAGAAATTAAAGATCCTTGGAAAAGTGCAGAAATTATTAAAAAGCACGTGACGCAAGGGTTGATCATGGCCAAGAAACACAGCTTACCAACAGCGATTCAGGCTTTTATTCCCGAACATCAAGGCACAATGGCGATCGCCTATTTTTATCACCAAGCCCAACAAGTAGCTCAAGAAAATCCTAGTATCATAGTAGATAAAGCCGATTTTTGCTACGATGGACCTATACCCCAATCACGGGAAACAGGAATCGTCATGTTAGCAGATTCTTGTGAAGCTGCCTTACGCAGCCTCAAAGATGCAACTCCAGAACAAGCATTAAATATGCTGAATAATATTTTGCGAGCAAAATGGCAAGATGAACAATTAATAGATTCAGGATTAACAAAGGCAGAAATGCCAAAAATTGCCAAAATATTTGTAGATGTTTGGCAACAATTTCATCACAAACGCATTGCTTACCCTAAATCAAAAACTAGTAATTCGTAACTTGTAATTTCTAACTCATAGATAATTACAAAAAAAGGGAACAGATAAGAAATACTCATAAAAATATTACAAAGAATTTAATTATGGTACTGTATTCGTACTTAACCATTAAACTAGAGAAAACAACCAAAGGAAGATTATGATGAGCGATCGCGATTATACCCTAATTATTGACAAAAGCGGCAGTATGTCCACACCCGACCAAGTGGGCGGGAGAAGTAGATGGGAAATAGCCCAAGAATCTACCATTGCTTTAGCCAGAAAATGTGAACAATATGATCCAGATGGCATTACAATTTACGTTTTTTCCGGCAGATTTAAACGTTACGATGATGTGACATCAGCCAAAGTAGCTCAGGTATTCCAAGAAAATGATCCAGCAGGAACAACCAACTTAGCCAGTGTATTACAAGATGCCCTGAATAATTATTTTCAACGCAAAGCAGCCGGGCAAAGCAAACCTAACGGGGAAACAATTTTAGTTATTACTGATGGTGAACCAGATGATCGTAAAGCCGTATTTGAAGTCATCATCAGTGCTACCCAAAAAATGGATCGAGATGAAGAATTAGGAATTTCCATGATTCAAGTTGGCAATGATCCTCAAGCAACCAAATTCCTCAAAGCCATAGATGATCAATTACAAAGTGTTGGTGCAAAATTCGATATTTGTGACACCATAACTTTAGATGATTTAGAAGACATGAGTCTGGCTGATGTTTTAATGAATGCGATAACTGATTAATTTAAAAATTACTTACCAATAACTGGAGAATTTAGCCATGCTAGACAATCGTGATTACACCTTGATTATTGATAAAAGTGGTAGCATGGCTACCCCAGATCAAAAAGGTGGTAGAACTAGATGGGTAACAGCACAAGAATCAACTTTAGCATTAGCAAGTAAATGTGAACAATATGATCCAGATGGCATTACTATTTACTTGTTTTCTGGAAAATTCAAACGTTATGAAAATGTCACATCTGCCAAAGTTTCACAAATTTTCATGGAAAATGATCCTTCTGGCACAACCGATTTAGCAGGAGTTTTAAAACACGCTACCGATGATTATCTACAACGTAAAACTGCTGGTACAGCTAAACCCAATGGGGAAACAATTTTAGTAGTTACTGATGGTGAACCAGATGATCGCAAAGCCGTAATGAAGGTAATTATTGAAGCTTCTCGTCGTCTAGATAAAGATGAAGAATTAGGTATTTCCTTTATTCAAGTTGGTAATGATGCTCAAGCTACCCGCTTTCTGAAAATTCTAGATGATGAACTACAAAGTGCAGGTGCTAAATTTGATATTTGCGACACCGTGACAATGGATGATATGGAAGATATGAGTTTATCAGAAGTTCTTCTCAATGCCATTAATGATTAGCAATCTCTTTTCCAGGAATTACCAATATGGATTCCATTGATAAGCTATTAGCTGAAATTAAAACTGAACATACTCAACCAAAAACTACACCACCACAAACTAATTTAAACCCAATTAAGTTTGTGGTTTCCTCTACTACGAAATCAGATGTATTAATAGATAACTTGTTATCAGAAGTACAAGCTGATTTTGCGGAAGCTGAAACTAAAACTGCCGTACCCCAGACTAACTTAAACTCCATTCAATTTGTTCATTCACCTACTACAAAGTCAGATGTAGTTATAGATAACTTATTATCAGAAGTACAAGCCGATTTTGCAGAAGCTGAAACTAAAACGGAACATATTTCATATCAACCTACCGTACCCCAGACTAACTTAAACTCCATTCAATTTGTTAATTCAACTACGACAAAATCAGATGTAGTTATAGATAATTTATTAGCAGATGTTCAGTCAGATTTAGCGGCAAAAGATGCGGCTGAAGAACTGCGAAAACAAGAAGAATTAATCCAGGAGAAAATTCGTCAGGAAAAACTTAAAGCTAAACAAAGACAAGCTTTAGAAAAACCCGCCAAAAAGTGGTTAGCTAAATTAGATCCATTATCATCAGAAGGATTATGGTTTGAAAAATTTGCTGAAAGTTATCCTGACAAATTAGCAGCCGCAATTGATTATTTACAAACTAACTCCTAAATCTGGCGTTGCTGAATTGAAGTATGAAATTGAAAAATCAAAGATTTCAAACCCTTACTCTCTGTGACTGGAGCGCCTCTGCGTGAAACAAAATCATACTCTTAATCAGCAACGCCCTAAATCTTAATTTATGGAATTATGCTGTAAGTGATTAATTGCCCATTCGTGCATAGCATAAAGAATAGGTTTTAAACTTTCCCCTAAAGGTGTGAGTGAATATTCTACCTTTGGGGGAATTTGGGGATAAATTTCTCTATGTATAATCCCATCTACTTCCATTTCTCGAAGTTGCTGAGTGAGCATTTTTTGGGTAATTCCATTTAAAGAACGTTGTAATTCTCCAAACCGTTTCACCCCAGTTATTAATTCTCTAATTATCAATACCTTCCACCTACCACCAATGACTTTGAGGGTAGTTTCTACCTCACAATTAGCTTTATCATGTATCGGTAATTCACTGTTCATAGTTTCAGTTTTTTGTCTTTAATTTTTAATTCCCCAAAGGGGGTTAACTCACAACCATTTTCCACCGCGAAACCGCCACCGGGGGAAAATAATCCTCATTATGCTTTGTGAACTTATAAAAACTGCTAACCAAACAACACTATAATGCAGCAAAAAGATAAACGGTGATAATTCATTCTTAGGTATAGGTATAGGTAAAAATCCCAATATCTTCACCCCACAAAAGACAAATACCATTTCCCAGATACCAGCAAAAAGCTGATAAGCTGCTGGCCAGTCTCTATCCCAACGGGATTTTTGCAGATAGTTATACAAAATATCCCAACCTAGTCCAAAAATGGCGACATAGGCAAGTATCCAAAAATATACTAAATTAGATTTGTTGCCAAATAAACCTGTAGCGAAAGGTATAGATACCAAGATACCTACAGTTGCTAATAATAATAATCGCGTTTGCCAACGACCAAGTAAAGTAGGAGTCATAAAATGTAAGCATTTAGGAGTCAGGAGTCGGAATTAAAAGGAGATAAAAATTTACTTTAAAGACAATGAACACATTAACTTTACATTGGCAAGATAAAGATCAAAATATCACACAGCATATTTACGAGCAACAGTCCAGCAAAAATCCAGGTACTGTGCGTCTTGGTCGAGATCCCTTACAATGCGATATTATTTTAACTCACCCGACTGTATCGGGTTTGCACGTCGAAATATTTTTTCACGCACAACAGCAACAATTTTATATCAGAAACTTGCGTGAACCAAATCCTCCACTAATCAATAATCAACAATTAATTAAAGGGGAAATGGCTTTAGGAAAAGGTAGCATCATTTATTTAGGACAACAGAAAATAGAAGTTACAGCTATTTCTGTTCACAAGATTATTTCCCCAACTATTATACCACCACAATTGCAAATACATTCTCCCACACCTGTGACAAGACCCACACCTGTATATGGTTTACAATGTTCCAGATGTCATAAAATTTCCCCAGCCGAAAATTTAAAAATAGGTTGTCCTTGGTGTGGTACATCTTTAGCAGCAGCCGTCAGCGTTTTGGTTGCACCCAGTAATTAAATCATTAATAATTGATCACTAACCACAAATAACTGACTCATGACTAACTTACAAATTCAATTAAGTTGGGAAGATCCAGCGACGGGAGAAAGACGAGAACCAAAATTAAATATACCCATTGCTTTTGGTCGAGAATTTGCCCGCTTACCAACAGAAATTCAGGGACAGCGTGTTTCGAGAATGCTGTTAAATAGTAATGAAGTTTCTCGTTATCATGCGCTAATTGACTCAGAACAAGACTGGGATGAAAATCATATATTTGTGATTGATCAAAATAGTGCGAATGGAGTTTATGTTAATGGTCAAAAACAAACTCGTTGTCAGTTAAAGAATGGCGATACTGTGCAAATTGGACCTTATGCAATTACTGTTCAGTTTGGTATTAATACTATTATTCCTACTCCTAATCATCCTTCTAGAATTCAATTTAATCCTCATACTAATCTTCCCGATTCTAGTGTATCACCGTTACCTGTAGCTACGCCTGTAGGTAGTAATTTTCCGCCGTCGGCTTTTCAGTCAGAAAAGGTAGAAGTTCAGGCGCTTCATGCTACAGGTTTACCCATTCATGAATGTGATTATCTAGCTATTGGGGCAGGTTTGGGAAGTTTTATTTGGGTTGATTTGCTGAGAATTAGTGGTGTAAAAGCTAATAAAATTATTGCTGTGGGATTAGAACCACAACCCTATGCCCGTTATCAGCGGCTTTGTCTCAATTCCCAAATTCCTTTGCCAGAAAGATTGCGTTCTAATTCTGATTCTTGTCCCGATAATATTTGGGGTTGGCCTAGTTATGCTTTACGAGAATCTTGGCATGATTTAACTCAAGGTCATTTAAAGTCTGCATTTAAATATTTATGGCAAGTTTTTAGTGAACCAACTTTTGCCCAAACCTATACTCCTCGTGCAGGTAATGTTTTTAATTCTATAGATAGGGAAGCAAAACGCATTGGTTGGGAGCAAATTTATCGTTATGGAAGAGTAAGAGGAATTCGGAAAACGGAAGATGGGAGATATTGTATTGCTTATGCTTTAGGACAAGGAGAATATGCTTTTATTGTCAGTCGTTATTTACATTTAGCTACGGGATATCCAGCCATTCAGTTTCTACCAGATTTGCAAACTTATCGAGAAAAGTATCAGGATTTTAAATCTGTAGTTAATGCCTATGAAGACCACAATCATGTTTATGAACAACTAGAACGCCAAGGTGGGACAGTGTTGATTAGGGGACGGGGAATTGTGGCTTCACGGGTTATACAGCGGATTTATGAAGCGAGAAAACAAAATCGTCATGTTACAGTTTTACATTTAATGCGATCGCCTAAACCCCAAGGCAACAAATTTCAAAAAGCACAACGTACCGTTAAAAATCACTATGAATTTCAGCCCTTTAACTGGCCAAAAGCTTGTTGGGGTGGTGAACTGCGGGAAATGCTAGAAAAAGCTACTCCCGAAGAACGTAAAAGCTTACTAGCAGACTGGGGAGGGACAACTACTGCTGACCGTTTAGACTGGCAAAATATCACGGAACAAGGCATCAAAGAAGGTTGGTATCAAATCACTTTTGGTCAGGTATTTAGTGTAGAAAAAGATGAACAAAACCGGACTATTACTAATATTCAAGCAGAAGGTTTGGGGGAAATGAAATTAACCGCAGACTTTATTATTGATGCTACTGGATTAGATGCCAAAGTTGAAGCTAGTCCTTTATTAGAAGATTTAGTTCAACATTACAATCTCCCTTTAAATCATTTAGGAAGATTAACCGTAGCGAATAATTTTGAACTATTAGAAATGCGAAATACCAAAGGACAAATCTATGCCGCAGGAGCAATTACCCTGGGTGGACCTTATGCCGCTGTTGATAGTTTTTTGGGGTTACAATATTCGGCATTAGTTGCTGTTGATGGATTATATACTGCGCGTGCGCCGGGGGTGAAGAGTATCAATGGTGTGAATTCTTTACAACAATGGTTAAAGTGGGTTTTTAACTATTCGCCGGGCGGAAGTAAAAATTAGGGATTGAGACAAGAAGAAGGGGGATTCACACCCCCACTAATTATCTTTAATTTTGTTGTCCGTAGCCTGTGGTTGGCAATATTTGGAATTCATCAAAAGAGTTTGACTCCTGAATTCTGCCGTAATTTCGTTCTAATGCCGTTCGCTGTGAAGGATATGGAAATAAATTTTTAAATCCAGCCAAGCGTTCTTTTAATGGTTCTGGTGCTGCATTCCAAAGGCTTTCATAATAGAAAAAAGCTACACCCAGTCCCCGTTGTTGAGCGGCTCGAACCTGAGATTGAATTTGTTGAATGGAAACGGGTTTAGTTCTTAAACCTGCCATAATTCCAATTCCCGTAGGAATTATTTGTTTGACTTCTTCCATTTCTGGACGGGAAAGTTTGGAGCTAAAATCATTCAAGTTGTCCCGATAAACTTGCACAATTAACTCATCTACTATGTTTAACCGCACCCAATTCAACCAATCTTGGAGTTGAAATTTATAAGCAAAATCATAGTAATTAGGAGAAACAGAGAAAATCAGTTTGGGTTTTATTTGCTTAATGGTTTGGTTGAGTCTTACCATAAAATCTGTAATTTTATTTGCTCGCCAATTTACCCATTCCGGATCTCTAGGATCTGTTGGGGGACTTTTTTTAGTTTCTTTGGTGTATAAAGCAACTGTATATTGATCATAGCCAAATTCATGGGGTAAACTCATGTGATCATCAAATTGAATACCATCAAGATCGTATTTATTGGTCAGTTCTACCAGCAAATCAGTAATAAATTGTTGTACTTCGGGATGAAAAGGATTTAACCATTTAACTTCACCAGCGGCACTAATAGATGTTTGACTACCATCCCGTTTTTGTGTGAACCATTCAGGTTTATTTATGGCTAATTCTGAGGTTGGGGGAGCCATAAAGCCAAATTCAAACCAAGGAATTACCAGTAAATTTTGACGGTGGGATTTTTCAATTAGGTCTTCAAGGATATCATGTCCGTCTAAACCTCGAAATACAAAGGGTTGAATTTCTAATCTCTTGGCTACGTTACTCGGATACATCACATATCCAGAATTCCAAATCACAGGATAGATAGTGTTAAAATTGAGTTGTCGCAGTTTTGTTACAGCTTCCTGAACTTTAGTCCTATCTCTGAGAATATTCAGATCATTATTTGTCATCCATACACCACGAATTTCTTGACGTGGTGCTTGGGCGTTAACAGCAGTGAAGGTGTTTCCCCAAAAGGCGGTGAGTAAGGATATTAAGAACAAAGGCAGAAATAATCGTTTAAGTAATTTCTGGGAACAAAACTTTAAGAAATTGAATTTCATTTTGATTTGAGACTATTCCAATGGGATTGACTAAATTTAAGATAGTTGACGTAGTTGATCAAAAGTAGTGCCTGGTTTGACTATTTTTTCTCGCAAATCTCATCAAAAATTTATTTTTGACATTTAGCAAATGACAAAGAATTACTATTTATCATCGTGATGATATGAAAAAATTTTGTAATTGATATTGACTTTTTTGTAATCAAGAATTTAATCAAGAACTAGTAGTCTGTCAAAAAGTAATTGACGGGTAAATAATCTTCCTTCTTCCTTCTTCCTTCGCGCTCTTTGCGTCCTTTGTGGTTCGTTTGTTCTTTATCCGTAAAAATGTATTTGACCGGCTACTAGTATCACAGAGCGAAATTAAAAAAGCATATTCATCAAGATCAGGGTGCATTACGCGAACAAAAATCCAATCTTAGTCCTATAGAAGTCTAGAAAGAGAAAACTTGCCGCAGTGGGCTTGTGCTTGTGTGGTAGTAAAAATTTTAACCCGACAAGCTAAGTTTAATTTTACATTTAATGGATAATAGTGTAAAAATATATATAATCTGTTGCCGAAATCAACTATATTGCTGTTCATAATGCCAAATTTTCAGAGTTTTACCTCCATGCAACGATCTATATCGCCAAAACTATGTCAGCCTTTAAAGATTGTCGCTTTAGGAGATAGCTTAGTATATGGATATGGCGACCCGGAAAAAGGTGGTTGGGTGGAACAACTCCGACGATGGTGGATGTTACCAGACAGCGTGGGTCATGTGCTTTATAATTTGGGAATTAGGGGCGATCGCACACAGCAAGTTTCCCAACGACTAGAAATAGAATTCCGTCACCGTGGGGAAATTCGTCATCGTGTTCCTGATTTGATTATTTTATCTGTTGGAGTTAATGATACACCAAGATTAGGACGCACAAACGGCAGAAACTACACAGATTTTAATCAGTTTGAATTGGAGATAGCTACATTACTAGATCAAGCACAACAATTATGTCCTGTAATTTTTGTGGGCATGGTTCCTGTAGAAGAAACTAAAATGCCTTTCCTTGACTGTCTATTTTACAATCACGCCGACCAATATCGCTACAAAGAAGCAACTCGTCAAGCTTGTTATCAAAGGCAAATTCCCTACTTAGATATTTTTGACCAATGGATGCAACGTAGTCCAGCTTGGAGAAGTGAACGCATTAGCAATGATGGACTTCATCCCAACACGCTGGGGTATCAAGACTTGTTAGAAGCCGTACTCAACTGGCCAGAACTAGCAAAATATCATTGTCAAGTTGACTATCAGCAAGAACTAGGAACTAGAGAGTGGGGTGTATCTGTGGGAGAAAACGTTGATTTGTGAACAGTCTAGAGTGATTTTTGTTATAATATATTGTTAAGAATTATAAATATTCTTTGCTAATTGAAAATTGCAGAGATGTTTATAATTTATACCCTGAAATCCAATTATTTCGTATGAATAAAATAGCTGTAAAGGCTGATATGAACTGGCAGCAATTAACATCTGCAAATGTAGTTGCTGATACTACTCCTAATTTTCTGGGAGAAATTTTCCAAGAAACCTTCGCTTTAACTCGTCGTCTTTTTATTCAACTGCAACGCCGTCCTTCTACCCTTGTCGCCGGAATTATTCAGCCGGTAATGTGGTTAGTTTTATTTGGGGCTTTATTCCAAAATGCCCCCAAGGGTTTATTTGGGAGTACGACAAACTACGGACAATTTCTAGCAGCCGGTGTCATCGTATTTACAGCTTTTGCTGGGGCATTGAATGCCGGTTTACCTGTAATGTTTGACAGAGAATTTGGCTTTTTAAATCGGTTGCTGGTTGCACCTTTAGCTTCTCGCTTCTCAATTGTGTTTGCTTCTGCTATTTTTATTATTAGCCAAAGTTTATTACAAGCGGCGGTAATTGTGGCAGCAGCAGCGTTTTTAGGGGCTGGTTTACCGGATATGGCTGGGTTATGCGCGATCGCTCTCATTGTCTTTCTTTTAGCTTTAGGTGTCACGGCTATTTCTCTCGGTTTGGCTTTTGCTTTACCTGGACATATTGAACTTATCGCCGTAATTTTTGTTACTAACTTACCTTTGTTGTTTGCCAGCACAGCCTTAGCACCTTTATCCTTTATGCCTGGTTGGTTGCAGGTTATCGCTACCCTCAACCCTCTCAGCTATGCGATCGAACCTATTCGCTATTTGTATCTACACAGCAGTTGGTCATTAAATGACATAGTAATGCACGCTTTTTGGGGTGATGTTACCTTTGGTGTAGCGTTATTAGTGTTGTTGGGTTTTGCATTAGTAGCTTTACTGAGTATTCAACCCCAATTGCGTCGGACTCTTGCTTAATATAAAAAGCATCATTATGAGGGGAAATTTCATGAAAAGACCATTTTTACCAGTTCACAAAATTATTGTTGCCACTATCGCCGGCATGAGTTTTGCTTCTATTCTCGTAGTAGAACCTACTTTAGCTAATCCTAATCAACCTTTTGGTAGTCCCGATAGCGATGGTAATAGTAATCCTTTATCTGGTAATGCCTCAGATTTCAATATGTTTAACTTAATTCATCAGGCACAATTTGGAAATCTCCAATGGAATGCTAATGAACAAAGTCAACAGTTAGATCAAGCCGCAGCCGCATTCAAAGCTGCACAACAAAAACGTCTGCAAACTCAGTCACAACAAAATCCAGGTGCGTCTGAGGTTACAAATACATTGCCTTTACAAATTTTACCTTTATCAGGTCAATAATACCTAAAAAAGGAGTTCAGAAAAGAGCAGTGGTTTAAGCTGCTCTTCTGGGCGCAAAGCCTGCGCCCCTACTGATTTATGATTACAAATTCAGTGCTGCCAAAACATCACTAGCGTGTGTAACTGTATTTACAGCGGTATCAATATGAGTAATCTTGCCATCAGTACCAATTACATAGGTAACACGCTTGGCATAACCACCACCATCAACATCATAAGCAGTGATGATGCTTTTATCGGTATCAGCTAACAGGGGAAAATTGAGATTATATTTGGAGGTGAATGCTTGGTGGGCTGCTTCATCATCAGCACTCACTCCAAGAACAACTATGCCTTTTGTCGAATATTCTGGTTTAGCATCCCGGAAACTACAAGCTTGTTTGGTGCAGCCTGGTGTGTCATCTTTGGGATAAAAATAGAGAACTACGGTTTTACCGGCGAAATCTGATAATGAAACTGTATTACCGTTAGTGTCTTTAGTTGTAAATGCAGGTGCGTCTGTACCAACTGCTAGAGGCATAATTCACCTTGTCCTGTTTAAAAATCTTCATGCAATCAAAATTTTACAATAATTTACAATATTTAAATAAATTGTTAACGAATATTATCAAACAGAAATATTCATGACAAAAGTATTGACAAAAAGCACAATTTATAGTGAGTAAAAATGTCTACTGTGAATTCCCCAAACCTCAAACCCTTAGTTTATACTGATAAAGCCCTAGAAAGAGCCGAGCGATCGCTCATCTGTTCGCCCTTTAATCTCAGTTTATTTGTAGCAATGGCCAGTCAAAGTATCCAACTAGGCACTATTGCCATGGATAAAGGCATCAAGCAAAGTTACACTAATCGTCCATTATCAGAATTAACCTGTGAAAACGCTTTAGCCTGGTTAATTGACGTAGGAGTATTGCGGCGAGAAGTTGATGGACAGGGAATTACAGATAGTTTTCGTCTGACACCGCTGGGACATTTACTCATAGGAAAGTTACAAGATCAAAATTGGCGTAATCCGTCAGTAAGCGATCGCTTCAATGATTTTATTACTCGCTGGTTGCGTTTACCCTTTTAACCAATGAATTGTGGTTAAAACTCTTATGGGGTGGGCATCTTGCCCGCCATACTCATGCAACTTTAAAAAAATCACAGCTTATTTACCGATGCACTACTGATCCGAACATACTAGATTATAGTTAAAAATGAAATCAATAATGGTAGTGGGAACAACATCCCACGCGGGGAAATCACTGTTAACCACAGCTATTTGTCGGATTCTTTCGCGGCGCGGTTGGCGAGTAGCTCCCTTTAAAGGGCAAAATATGGCTTTAAATGCCTACGTGACTGCTAGTGGGGGAGAAATTGGCTATGCTCAAGCAGTGCAAGCTTGGGCGGCGGGAGTAGCGCCCTTAGTAGAAATGAACCCAATTTTACTGAAACCCCAAGGGGATATGACATCCCAAATTATCCTTAAAGGTAAAGCCATAGGGAAAGTCAGCGCCACAGACTATTATGAACAATATTTTGAACTAGGTTGGCAGACTATTAAAGAATGTCTACAATATCTATCTACAGAATTTGATGCTTTAGTTTGCGAGGGTGCTGGTAGTCCCGCAGAAATTAATCTCAAACATCGGGATTTAACTAATA
Organism: Anabaena sp. UHCC 0204; assembly: GCF_009711975.1. Lineage (GTDB taxonomy): Bacteria > Cyanobacteriota > Cyanobacteriia > Cyanobacteriales > Nostocaceae > Dolichospermum. The sequence goes on along the minus strand of NZ_VIKW01000001.1, from coordinate 155,224 downwards.
TGCGGGTGGCAAAACATTTAAATGCACCCACCCTTTTAGTAGTTGATATTGATCGAGGTGGGGCATTTGCCCATGTAGTAGGAACATTAGAACTATTAGACCCAGACGAACGCGCCTTAATTAAAGGAGTCGCGATTAACAAATTTCGGGGACAACGATCAATTCTCGAACCAGGAATCAAATGGTTAGAAGAACGCACAGGTATACCTGTTGTGGGGGTAATTCCCTATTTAGAACAGGTTTTTCCAGCGGAAGACTCCCTCGATTTACTAGAACGCAAACCAGCAAAAGCTAATTCAGAACTGAATATTGCTGTAATTCGCTTACCTAGAATTGCTAACTTTACCGATTTTGATCCTTTGGAATCAGAACCATCGGTAACAGTAAAATATCTCAGCCCTAAGCAAGATTTAGGACATCCAGATGCAGTAATTATCCCCGGAACAAAAACCACAATTGCAGATTTAATCCTGTTGCAAAAAAGCGGTATGGCAGAAGCAATTCAAAACTATGCAGCTTCTGGAGGAACAGTTTTAGGAATTTGTGGTGGTTTCCAAATGCTGGGACAAACTATCGCCGATCCAGAAGGAGTAGAAGGGCAAGCTGGCAGATATCAAGGGTTAAATTTATTACCAATAAAAACAGTCATTACAGGTCAAAAAATTGCCCGTCAGCGTCAAGTTACCTCCAATTATCCCCAAATGGGCTTACCTGTAACCGGGTTTGAAATCCACCAAGGGCGATCGCGTATCGAAAACCCCGCTGATCAAAAATCCTGTCATCCTCTATTTGACGATGTTAATTTAGGTTTAGTGGATAGTTGTCAATCGGTGTGGGGAACTTATCTACACGGAATTTTTGATAATGGACCATGGCGACGAGCTTGGGTAAATCGTCTTCGACAACAACGAGGTTTGAAATCATTACCAACAGGTGTATCAAACTACCGAGAACAGCGAGAACAAATTTTAGATTCTTTAGCAACTCAAATTGAAGAACATTTAGATTTAACACCGTTTATCTCGTAGGGGCGCAGGGCCTGCGCCCATTCAGGAGTCAGGAGTCGTAGGGGCGAAGCATTCGGTGTAAGGGCGAAGCATTCGGAAAATAAACTTGGGAAAAACCGATAATTTATCGTCCGAATGCTTCGCCCCTACAGGAGTATGGCTCACGCCACGCTGCGCTATCAGAAGGAAGAAGAAAGTATATTTATTTCTCCCCTACTCCCTGCCCCTATTTGGAAGTTCCTAACTTAGGGTGTGCTTCTGAGTATTTTGTGACTATAGCGGAAACTTCTGGATTGTAAAGTCGGAGATAATTCCAGTAGTTACCAAAAACTTGACGAACGTAATTTTTAGTTTCATCAAAAGGAATTACTTCCACAAACTCATCTGGATCTTTTTTGGGTATAGTTCGCAACCATTTGGCAACATTACCAGGTCCAGCATTATAACTAGCGATCGCTAACATGGAATTATTACCATACTGTTGATGAGTATGATCAAGATACCAAGTACCCAAATTGATGTTATCGGTGGGATCTTCCAGATTGAGTTTTTTAAAATCTAAATTAATTTGTGGAGCTATCCATGCACCTGTACTGGGCATAACTTGCATTAAACCAGTTGCACCGACTACCGATTTAATTTTCGGTTGAAAGCGAGACTCTTGCCGCATCAAGGCTGTAACTAACAGCGGATTAAGTTGACGGGAAGTAGACCATTTTTCAATTTCTTTAAAATAGGGAAAAGGATAACGGGCTTGCCAATAAATACTTTGTTGACTTAAAGCTTGATATTCGGCTTTGTCTGTGGGAGTTTTCCTATCTTCTAATTTAGAAATTTTGTCAATCCCAATTAGATAATCACCTTTAGTGAAACTCATCAACCCTTCTGTAAATTGTTCCGCGACACTAGGCTCAGTTTTTTGATTAACTTCGGTTTTCCATTGTTGCCAAGCATCACGATCTTGTCCTAACAAATACAATTCTTGGAAAGTTTGAGAACCCGCTGGAGGTACAGGGCGTTGATAAGGAATAATGGTGGGGTTCATCAAACGTATATTATTAAAATTACCCACATTTAAACCTAAAAGACTGGCAGAACGCCAAGCATAATAAGAGTAAGGAAATTCACTAATTACATACTGATAAGCCGTAATCGCTTCCTGTTGCTTATTTAGTGTCGTTGCCCACTTGCCTACCCAAAATCCGGCTCTGGGAGCTATGATACTAGTCTTGTTATTAATAGTAATTGGTTGCGCCCATTCCCACGCACCTAAATAGTCATTATTCTTAGCTTTAGCTTCGGCTGTTTTCCAGCGAAATTCTGCGGCTTCATCAGATCCACTATATTTACCTAGTAATAATTTCCATGTAGCATTAGCTGATTGATCATCTTTGAGACTTTCTAACAGAGTAGCTTTTCTTGCTAAGGCTTGAGGAGCTTGTTCAGGAAATTTACTGATAATTTGGTCGAGATAAGTTATGGAATCTTTACCTTTAGCGATTTCTGATAACCTTAGTAGGGCTATTCCCGTTTCTGTTTCGGTGGGAAACTTTTGGATGAGTTGTTTGTAAACAGCGATCGCTTTATCTTGCTCTTTATTTAATTGTAATCCCCTAGCGATGCGATAGAGGCTAGTAGCTGTTTTCGGTGCTTTAACATAGGCATTCTGAGCTTTAGTAAATTGATTATTTTTCCAGTACACTGCACCAACAAGTTCCCAATCTGCGGGTTTAAGTTGTGGTTGTTTTACTAATTGATCTAATACACCAATAATTCCCGGTTCATCAGCGGCGTATTTAACCAAGATTAATTGTAAATTGGGTTGATTAGGATTTTCTCTTAACCGTTTGCGGATAATTTCCCACGTGAGGGGATGGGAAGGGAATTGAGCGATCGCTTGATCATGCAATTTTGGTTGAGCGATCGCATATATGGCTTTAACTACCGCTGCTTCTTGAGGATATTCCTTTAACACCTTTTGGCGCAAATCTGAAGCTTTTTTACCTTCACCTAAAATATCATGTGCCTGGGCTTGTTTTAGTAAAACATAAGGAGCTAAAACGGGATAGTCTTTTTCTAGTCCTAATAATAAACTCAGGGCTTTTTCCCCTTGAGAAGTTTCTACATAATCACTGGCCAACAGATAACGGGCCCGTTCCCGATCTGGGGAACTACCTCGTTCAGCAATTTCCGTAAGTTTTGTTAATCTCTCTGGTACAGATTGAGACAGTATAGAAAATACAACTGACTTAGCTTTGTTAGCCTCAGTTAGTTGTTCCTGCTTATCTGGACTCAAGTTCAGCCATTGGCTTAGGGTTTTGCCAGCTTGGGGGGCTGCCACCATTGCACCAGCAAAAAAGGCACATATTCCAGCGCCCGTAAGCAGATAAATTTGTGTTTTCTGTAATTTCTTCAACATTGATACTCGCTGTTTGCGTAGTGTCTGGAAGAGAAAGTTGGCAATTAATATCTTTGCAACTTTAACATTTAGGGTAACACCCATGATTAACTTTTACGACTTTGCTGCATGAATTTCCGCCAGTTTGGATCAAAATAACTCTTTAACGACAAGTTATAGCGTCAAGCCATGACAATATAATTTTTGCATTTGCTCTACCTCATAGGGCGTTGCTGAATCAGAGTATGAAATTTAAAAATTAGTTTAACTCTTAATTCTTTGCGCCTTTGCGCCTTTGCGTGAGGCTAATTCATACATTCATTCAGCAACGCCTCTCCTAGAATAGCGATCGCTATAACTCCTAACTGATAAACAGAACTGATTAAAAATGGTGGGTTAACAATAACGTCACCCACCAAATAAGTAATTTGCTAATGCTATTAAAACCCGTAATTAACCAACATTAGTTAATAGCAACTCACGGGTTTCCGATTTTCTGACTTTTACCTGGCCATCATCATCTACATCAACGATCGCCTTATCTCCATCTGTAATTTCACCAGATAGGATAGCTTCAACCAGAGAATCTTCTAGCAGACGCACAATAGCGCGGCGTAATGGTCTTGCGCCGTAGCTTGGGTCATAGCCTTCTTGTACTACCTTCTCTTTAAAGGCTTCTGTAACTTCCAAGGCTATATCCTTATCTTTCAGGCGAGTAGCAACATCACGCAGCATGATTTCAGCAATTTGCTTGACTTCATCTTTGTTGAGTTGAGTAAAGACGATGATATCATCAACACGGTTGAGGAATTCTGGACGGAAATAAGCTTTGAGTTCTTCGTTAACTAAGTTGCGAATCCGATGATAACTAGCATCTGGTTGATTATCAAACTCAAACCCTAAACTACTACCACCTTTTTCAATTACCTTAGAACCAATATTAGAAGTCAAGATAATTAATGTATTCTTGAAGTCTACTTTTCGACCTTTCGCATCCGTAAGATGACCATCATCTAAGATTTGCAGCAGCATATTGAATACATCGGGATGCGCTTTTTCGATTTCGTCGAATAGCAACACTGTATAAGGTTTGCGCCGTACAGCTTCCGTTAATTGTCCGCCTTCGTTGTATCCTACATAACCAGGAGGTGAACCAATCAACTTAGAAACATTTTGGCTCTCCATGTATTCGGACATATCTAAGCGCACCATAGAGTCTTCGTCACCAAAGAAGTAAGCCGCTAAGGCTTTTGCTAATTCAGTTTTACCTACACCAGTTGGACCAGAGAAGATAAAACTGGCGATGGGACGATCAGGACTCTTTAAGCCGACACGGGCGCGACGGATAGCGCGAGAAACGGATGTAACTGCTTGTTCTTGCCCAATGAGCCGTTTGTGTAAGGTGTCTTCCAGGTGTAAGAGTAACTCTGATTCCGATTCAGTGAGTTTGTTAACAGGAACACCAGTCCAAGAGGCGACAATTTGGGCGATGTCTTCCTCATTGACAATGGGAGCGTTAACAGGTTGCTGGTTTTCTTCTAAATCAAGTTTGGCTTGAAGTTCCAATTCTTGTATCCGCAACTTACCAGCTTTGCCAAAGTCTTGAGTTCTGATAGCTTCAGATTTGGCTTTGGTAGCGGTGGTTAATTCCCGTTTGAGTTCTTTATTATTGGCAATACGCGAGTTACGTAAGCGCACACGAGAACCAGCTTCATCAATCAAGTCAATGGCTTTGTCTGGTAGGAAGCGATCGCTAATATAACGATCTGCTAACTCAGCCGCTGCCACTACTGCTTCATCAGTAATATTGACTTTATGGTGCTGTTCATAAGCACTACGTAAACCATAGAGAATATCAATAGTTTCGGCTATCGATGGTTCACCGACCAAAATTGGTTGGAAACGCCGCTCTAGAGCGGCATCACGCTCGATGTGCTGACGATATTCATCTAAGGTCGTTGCACCAATACATTGGAGTTCACCCCGTGCTAAGGCTGGTTTCAGGATATTAGCTGCATCTAAACCGCCTTCTGTACCACCTGCACCAACTAAGGTATGAATTTCATCAATCACTAAGATGATGTTGCCTGCGGTGCGGACTTCTTCCATGATTTTTTTCAGGCGTTCCTCAAAATCACCACGGAAGCGTGTTCCTGCCACTACAGACCCCATATCCAAGCTGATTACTTGTTTATCGAGTAGAACTTCGGGAACATCTTGATTAACAATCCGTTGCGCTAGACCTTCAGCGATCGCTGTTTTGCCAACGCCTGGTTCTCCAATCAAAACCGGGTTGTTTTTCGTCCTCCGCCCCAGAATTTGCACAGTTCGTTCAATTTCTTTCTGACGACCAACCACGGGGTCTAGTCTGCCCTCTTGAGCCAATTTGGTGAGATTTCTCCCAAACTCTTCTATAGATAAATTCTGATTGCGCTGGAAATTATTTCTACCGCCAGCCGTAACAGTTGTATCTTCACCCAATCGGCTCATGACAGCCGAACGGACAACTTGTAAGTCCACTCCTAGATTTTGTAATACTTTGGCGGCTACTCCTTCACCAGCCTCAGTTAAACCTAATAATAAGTGTTCAGTGTTTATGTAATTATGGCCAAGACCATGAGCTTCTCGGAAGGATTGCTCAAACAGGCTTTTTACTTTGGGGGTAAAAGGAATTTCCGGTGGGACAAAACCAGAACCCCGGCCAATTATTTTTTCTACTTCCCGACGGGCTTCTTTCAGGGTAACACCCAACTCAGCCAGGACTTTCGCAGCAACCCCTGTTCCTTCTCCCATTAAACCCAGGAGAATTTGTTCTGTTCCTACAAAGTTGTGTCCCAGACGGCGTGCTTCCTCCTGAGCTAACATGATTACCCTAATGGCTTCGGAAGTGAAGTGTTCAAACATAGCGGGTTATTGCTCCCTTGCTGCTTGGACTTTGGGTGAGATAAAGTTCACCCTCATCTAAAGTTTCTTGTATTTTCTTAAAGATAATGTATCTTTATTTAAAGCTGAATGGCAGTAGTGAGAGCCGTAAGTAACAAGGCGTAGTTGCCGTCATTCTCCAGATAATGGTGGATAATTAGCAATTACAGAGGTTTTTTGAGTCTGATATTGTTGATGTATTACCAATTATGTACTCATAATAATTATGACAGAGCCTTTAGGTAGCAAAGACCAACAACACCCCCTCTACGGCCGCGATCGCCCCCTTATTGATATTTTACTCGCTCAAGGCGCAACGGACTACAATTTATCAGAATTAGCTAGACTAAAAATTCGCTATCAAGGTTTTCCAGGCGCTAGAGACATCCAAAGCAACTTAGATAAAGTTTTACAAAGCTGGGGTTTAACTGAGGCGGAACTATTTGAAAAAACTCGCCAACTCCATGATATTGGCGGAATTTACAAAACTCGTGGCAAAAAGGAAGAGCAGGATTGGAATTAGTTCGTTGGTGATTGGTGATTGGTGATTGGTGATTGGTGATTGGTGATTGGTAAGAATTATTTTTCCTGCCCTCTGCCCCTCTGCCCCTCTGCCCCTCTGCCCCTCTGCCCCTCTGCTCCCTGTCACCTACTCCCCTGTTCTCGATAATTTCGGAGTTGTTGTAGAAGTTGTTCTTGGGATGAATTGGGTTGTTCTGGGACTGGTTCAGGGGGGTTATCTACTTTCTTAAGAATTTTGGGTGCAGGATTAATAACTAAAGTTTGTTTTTGAGGAACAGGTGCGGTAATTACTACTTTTGGTTGGTTGACAGAAGCTTTGAGAGAATCTAGGGTTGCAGCTACCTGAGTTTGTTCTTTGATATCCTCGGTAGAAGAGACTAATTCACTCAGACCATTGACAAATCGCAGCAGATTTTGACGAAACTTAGGATCACCTGTCAATTCATCTAAATCAGAGGTGATTTTTTGTGTATTTTCAAAAGTCACTCTCGCTGCATCTAAGGTTTGTTGCAGTAAGACAATGTTTTTTGGATCATTTAAGGATTGAGAAGCATCTTTTAAATTAGTAGAAGCTTCGGCTGCGTTTGCAGACAGGGTTTCTAGATTGTTTAGTAATTCTCCTTGGGTTAAGCGATTAAGGGCTGGGGATAAACTTGTCACTGTCTGACGCAGTTGGTCACTAGTTTGCGTCATACTATTCAAAGCTCCCACTAAAGAAGAACGATTAGTAGTGACGAGATTATCTAAGTTAGTCAGTAAACGACTTGCTTGTTGGGCTGTAACACTAAAGTCTTTAGCTGTTGTTCCTAATTGATCTGCTGTTTTGGTAGTAGTTGCAGTCAGTTGGTTGGTGGAGCGTTGTAATGCTACAGCAGTACCAGAAAATATACCTAATTGTCCCTGAAAGCTTTTGCTCAAACTTTGCAAATCTTTGGTCAAATCTGCGATATTGGCGGCAGCACTGGAAGAGGTTTCCAAGGTGCGATTAATATTTTTATAGAATTGTTCATTACTGTATTGAGCCGCAAAACTGGCTGATTGACGCACCAATTCGTCAACACTGATCCCAATTACACCTTTTAAACGAGAACCATTACAAATAATGAGACTGGGGTTACAGTCTTTATCGAGGGGTTTAGCGATCGCCTCTTTAGGTAACTCTTCTTTTGGCGCAATGTCAATAATATTTTCACTAATTAATCCACTTTGATTCGCTTCAATAACCGAATTAGCAGGAATTTTCAAATCTGGTGAGTTAATTTGAATTTCTACATCAACAGCATTTGTTCCAGCTTGAACATTAGTAATACTCCCAACTTTGACACCCCGAAACCGAACGGCTGAACCCTTTTGCATTCCCCCGGCGTTAGCGAATTCGACAATGGCTTTATAGGAATCTTGTCCTGGGGTAATTTTATTCAACCACAGTAAAATTACGCCAAATGCGCCTAACCCTAGCAGGAGCAACAATCCTACAGAGCCTTCTCTCCATGTGCGTGCGGACGTGAAACTGCTAATTAGATCTCGCATTTGTTCCTCCACCTATATCCTTAGCGTGGCATAAGCCATAAAGTTAAACTTAGAAATTTTTAGATACTTAACCTGCGACTTGAATAGGTCCTTGTACCTTTCCACTCATAAATTGTCTAATCAAAGGATTTTCTGTATTATCTATTTCACTAACTGTACCTTGCCATTGCACTTTACCTTGATAAAGAAATACTATTTGATCTGAAGTCCGGCGAATGGTACTATCTTGGTGCGTAACAATGGAGTATGTACTACAGACTCCATGTGTATGTTGTAAATTGCGGATTAAATCCTCAATTACCGTTGAGGCGATGGGGTCGAGTCCAGCCGTAGGTTCATCGTACAATAAAACCTCTGGGCTATCTGTGGGATGATCTGGGTTAGACATAATCGCCCGTGCAAAGCTGACTCTTTTTCGCATCCCTCCAGAAAGTTCTGATGGGTAAAGATGATTAATGCTTGATAAGCCTACCATATCTAATTTTTCGTTAACCAGTTCTCGAATGCGCGATCGCTTTAATCGGGAATTTTGGTAAAGTAGAAATCCGATATTTTCCTCTACTGTCAAGGAGTCAAATAAGGCTGCTTGCTGAAACACCATCCCAATCCCCACAGGATCAGCAGCATCTTCAATTAACCCAGATCGTCGTACCCCTTGGACATAAATTTCTCCCTCATCAGGTTTCAATAACCCCGCTATAATCCGTAGAACCGTGGATTTACCAGTTCCCGAAGGTCCAATAATCCCTAATGCTTGTCCTCGGTATATTGTCAAATCTACATTATCTAAAACTTTGTTATTCCCAAAAGTCTTAGAAATACCTTTTAATTCAATTAATGGTTCGGTGGTTGGTAATTGGTAATTGGTCATTGGTATACTAGGAAGGGAGGAACAGGTTGAGAGAAAGACAGCTTAAGTATATTTTCTCATTCTGAGTGCAGGGAAGCTCAACGAACAATCCCCATTTTTCCTGAATTTGTGAGATGCTTCATGATGCGATCGCTCCATTGAGGATGATATTCTCGACTTATGATGACATCCCCTCCGAATTTTTATTAAAATTCAGCAATTTAATTTTTGTTCCGTTAATCTCAATCTTTCCCTCTTGACTTAATTTATAAAAAGCCCGAGAAAGAGTTTCTGGAACTGTCCCTAATAAAGCAGCTAGTTGTCCTTTTGGTAAATCGAGTTCTACAATATTAATATTACCATTACGTTGGCTCAATTTTAATAGATAATTACTCAATCTTTCTGGAACTTCTTGAAAAGAAAGACTATCAACTAAATGGGTTAATTGTCGCAAGTGTCTAGCGAATGTTCCTAACATAGCTACTGCTAAAGTTGGATGTTGCTGCAAAACTATTAAAAATGCAGTTCTCGGAATAAATACTACTTCTGCATTTTCCATTGCTGCTGCTGAAGCCGGAAAATTTCCGCCATCAAAAGCAGGTACTTCGGCAAAATATTCATCTGCACCGAATATATGAAGAATTTGTTCTTTACCAGAATTCCCTATTTTGAAAACTTTAATTCTGCCAGATTGCACAATAAAAAATCCTGTGGCTTCGTCTCCTTCCCAAAATAGGGTTTCACCTTTTTTATAAGTTTGGAGAATAGCAATATTAGCGACTGCTTGTAATTGTTCTTCAATGATGTTTTGAAATATTGGGGTTTGTTGGAGAAATTGTTTAACTTCTAGGACTTTTTCGGTTACAGTCATAAATATCAGGAAATTTGGTTATATTATTACAGATTATAACTTCAATTTATAGTTAAGGAAATTGTCTGAATCAGGATATCCAGGATTAAAGGATGTACAGGATGGAATCTGAGATATTATCATCAATTACCAATTTTCATTATATTATCTGTGTGGTGATAAGTATGAGAAAATATCAAAAAGTGTATTTTTACTAGATTTGGATTTAGATTTTTTGGTTTAATTAGGTCTGGTAAAAAACCAAAATATTTAATCTCAGAATTTCGTAAAACCATTAGCAATGGTAATTTATACATAAGTTTTCAATGGGAAATAATCGTCGTCTGAACATTAATATCAACATTCAAGTTTTTTCGCAAAACATTGAAAATTGCAGTCAAATTATCCATTGTTGGATTACCTTTGGCAGATAACATTCGATGTAAACTCTTGCTCGGTTTAGAAGTTTCAATTGCCAACTGTTCAAAACCTACAGTTGCATTGACAATATCTCTTAAAATCAATCTTGCTGTTTCTGGTTCACCATTGAGGAAAAGAGAAATAGCTTCATCAAGTAATGCTATTACAAATTCAGGATCTTTTTGAATTCGTGCATTAACAGTTTCTTTAAAGTCTCTAGTCAGTGCCATAATAACTACCTCTTCTCTCTATTCTCGGTTTCAATTTCTTGCTCTTTACTAACTTCTTTTTTTCGCTTTTTGTACTCTTGGTACAATTCTTTAGCACGATTAATATCAGATTGCTGATTTTTCTTTGTTCCCCCACCAAATAAGACTATAAGTTGCTTACCATCCTGAGCCAAATAAATGCGATATCCTGGACCCCAATCAATCTTATATTCACCGATACCATCAAACCATTTAACATTTGATGTATTTCCTAATTCGAGACGAGATTTAGCAACTGTAACCTTTGCAGCAGCTTTGGCATCTAAGCTATTAAACCATTCTTGATAAGGACTTGAACCATCTTCTTTAAGATATTCTTGAACTTTTATAATAGACATAATATTATGGTAACTTATATGTTACTTGTTGTCAATAAGTTTCTGACTATTAATGAATTTGTACTAGAAAAAACTTTACCAAACTTTACAAATAAACTTGACTTAAATCAAGGAGTTCTCTAACGGAAATGAATACGCTGGAAGCATAAAAAGTTGAGGAACGAATTATGTTCTGTAACCAGTGTGAACAAACTACCCGTGGAGATGTCTGTCATCAGTGGGGTGCTTGTGGTAAAAGTCCTGAAGTTGCTGCTTTGCAAGATTTGTTGATACATTGCTTGCGGGGACTTTCCCAAGTTGCACTACAAGCAAAATCTCTAGGTATTACTACCCGTGATACAGATGAATTTACCTGTGAGATGCTGTTTTCCACATTAACAAATGTGAATTTTACCACTTCTGATTTTATGGCTTTTGTGAATCGTGCGATCGCACTTCGCGAAAGTCTCAAGTTACAAATTCAAGCTTTGGAGAATAAAGTTATAGAATCAGCAATTAATCAGTTCCAACCTGCTATTAATTTACCAGCACAAATCCAGCAAGGTAAAGATTTAGAATTTGAATTTATCAGTCATTCAGCTAAAGATGTAGATATTTTCTCTCTCAAGCTGACTGTTTTATATGGTCTAAAAGGTTTAGCGGCTTATGCTTTCCATGCTTTAGAATTAAATCAGCATGATGAAGGATTATATACATTTTGCCATGAAGTTTTAGCTCATTTAGATGACCAAGATAAAACCTTACAAGATTGGTTAAGTCTAGCCTTAAAAGTTGGGGAAATGAACCTGAAAGCAATGCAGCTTTTAGATGTAGGAAATACAGAAACCTTTGGACATCCTACCCCCACACCAGTAAATTTAGGACATAGAATTGGTAAAGCTATTCTCGTTTCAGGACATGATTTATTAGCTTTAAAAGCCATCTTAGAACAAACCGCAAAAACAGAAATTAAAGTTTACACCCACGGGGAATTATTACCAGCGCATGGTTATCCGCTATTAAAACAAAAATATCCCCATCTTTGCGGACATTATGGTACAGCATGGCAAAATCAAACCCATGAATTTGACCATTTTCCTGGTGCAATTGTCATGACTACAAATTGTCTTGTCCCTCCCCATGAATCTTACAAAGATAAAGTATTTACATTAGGTCCAGTGGGTTATCCTGGCTTACAACACCTGAGTATGAGTAATCTTTCTCCAGTTATCAACAAAGCTTTAGAATTACCAGGTTTTAGCGATGAAGAAAATAAAGGAACAGTCACCACAGGTTTTGCTAGAAATGCGGTTTTAGGTGTGGCAGATACAGTGATTAATGCTGTCAAATCAGGGAATATTCGGCACTTTTTCTTAGTAGGTGGTTGTGATGGTGCAAAACCAGGAAGAAACTATTACAGTGATTTAGTAGAACAGATTCCTCATGATTGTGTAGTCTTAACATTAGGCTGTGGAAAGTTCCGCTTCTTTGACAAAAAGATGGGTGATATTGGGGGTATTCCTCGGTTATTAGATGTGGGACAATGCAATGATGCTTACTCTGCAATTCAAATTGCGGTAGCTTTAGCAAATGCGTTTCAAGTTAGTGTCAATGAATTACCATTATCAATGGTATTATCTTGGTACGAACAGAAAGCGATCGCCGTTTTATTAACCTTACTTCATCTAGGTATCCAAAATATTCGCATTGGTCCGACACTTCCCGCTTTTCTATCAGCTAACGTCATCAAATTACTATCAGAAACCTATCATTTGCAACTCATTACCACCCCAGAACAAGATTTAGCTGCTTGTCTTGGTTAAACGTAATAGAATTGGAGTTTAGCACCTCATTCAGACTGAACACAATCATGAAATCCATTAATTCATCCGTCTGCATCGGCGTTTATCTGCGTTTATCTGCGGTCAATTATTCTGGAAATCTTATTTTATGCAGCTTCATTTAATTTTGTCTAAACTCCAATATCACCCATAATCTATAATATTTTCTCAAGCAAGCCAATTTCCAATTTTACTAAAGTTTATGTCACCTTATCCTAGTTTAGTCACAGTTTCCGCACTTTTACTATATTTTGTAGTCACAATTAATGTAGGTAGAGCTAGATTCAAATATCAAGTTCCCGTACCACAAACTACCGGAAATCTCGATTTTGAGCGCGTGTTACGGGTACAGCAAAATACCTTAGAACAACTTGCTTTATTTATACCCGCTTTATGGTTATTTTCTATTTACGTTAGCCCTATTTGGGGTTCTGGAATAGGTGCAGCTTGGGTAGTGGGAAGGATTGCGTATGCTTGGGGATATTATCAAGCAGCCGAAAAGCGAGGTCCAGGTTTTGCAATTAGTTCTCTGAGTAGTATCGTGCTAATTATTGGTTCACTGGTTGGTATCATTTTATCTATGCTGAAATAGTACAGGAATCGTAGGGGCGAAGCATTCGGGCGATAAATTATCGGTTTTTTCCCAAGTTTATTTTCCGAATGCTTCGCCCTTACAGGAGTCAGAAGGAAGAAGGAAGAAGAAAATTCCCAATTACCCAATTAAATCGGGAAAGACTTCTTGAACAGCAGGATGTACAAGACGATGATTATGGACATTCAAACCTTTTGCTAAAGCTGGGTTAACGTCTAAAGCTTTAATTCCCAGACTTGCTAATTGAACAGCATAGGGTAAGGTACTGTTGTTGAGGGCTTGTGTTGATGTCCAAGGTACTGCTCCTGGCATATTAGGAACACCATAATGCACAACACCTTCATCTATATAGACTGGTTTCGTATGTGATGTGGGGTGTAATGTTTCCACACATCCACCTTGATCAACAGCGACATCAACAATCACCGAACCAGGGCGCATTTTTTTAACTAATTCACGCGATACTAAAATAGGGGCTTTTTTACCGGGAATTAAGACTGCACCTATGAGTAAATCAGCTTCTTTAACTGCGGCTTCAATATGGGCGGAATTGCTGTAAAGTAATTCTACTCTTGAACCAAAGAGGGTTTCTAGGTAGGATAGGCGTTCAACATTGACATCTAATATTTGCACCATTGCACCCATACCAACAGCAATCTTGGCGGCTTCTGTACCGACGACACCACCGCCTAAAATTACCACCTTTCCGGCTTTGACTCCAGGGATACCCCCTAAAAGAACACCTCTTCCTCCTTGTTGACGTTCTAGGAATCTTGCGCCAAATTGTACGGCTAACCGACCAGCAACAATACTCATGGGGGTGAGTAAGGGAAGTTTATTTGCTCCTGGTTGTTCTACGGTTTCATAAGCGATCGCACAAGTGCCACAATCTATTAAATGTTCTGTTAATTTACGATCTGCTGCTAAATGTAAATAAGTAAATAACAACTGCTCTTTTTGCAAAAATTTATACTCACTGACCAAAGGCTCTTTTACCTTGATAACTAACTCTCGATTCCAAGCAGCATCAGCATTATCTACAATATTTGCTCCAGCACTGCGGTAATCTTCATCAGTAAATCCCGCACCAGCACCAGCTTCACTTTGCACAAAAATATTATTACCGTTTTCCCGTAATACCCGTACACTGGAAGGACTTAAACCTACCCGAAATTCTTGATCTTTAGTTTCCTTGGGAATACCTATTTCCATGGACAGCCTCTAATATTTTATTGTTTCACTTTAGCCTGCCAGTATCTATGTTGCTATGTCCGTATTCCATGATTCAAAATGCCTCGAATCTCTTGCGGAGATTAAAGAAGCTGCATTGACAAAGTTCCTTATCTTCCCAGCACTATACCTTGACTAATTTGCCAGTTTTATTACAATAGATAAAGAATAATTAAAAATTGTAAAGTACCGACAATCATCCCTGCAATTTTTCCAAAATCTCTGTAAATCTTTGTTTGCTAATTATCAAGAAAGGAATCACCCATTATGTCACAAACACAACCAACAGTTACGCCCAAACTAGAAGAACCTAAGTTTGGCTTTAATGAATACGCCGAACGATTAAATGGTAGAGCCGCCATGATTGGCTTCATTTTAATGGTAGTAATTGAATACTCTACCAACCAAGGTGTACTTTCATGGTTAGGTTTAAAGTAAATTCCTCATTTTAACGGGAAGAATTCAAGTAGGGGCGAAGCATTCAGGCGATAAATTATCCATTTTTGTCAAAGGCTATTTTCCGAATGCTTCGCCCCTACAATAGGTGTTAATTACCGTACTCCTTTTTTCCCTCAAGGAAATTATAATTATTTGTGCTATTATTTGCCTTTGATGTAATTGGCAAATTGTATTCGGAATATTCTGAGTAAATCTATACAAAAACTTAAGTGGAAATAAGTAAGCTGTGATGAATGCTGTATTGCCTCGTTTTTTAAAGTCAGCCTACCGGAAAGAACCTATAATTAGTGCATTACTAACTATTGGTGTCATAGATGCTCTGATTGGTGGATTAGATGATAGTTGGTCATTATTTACCTTTGGATTAGGAACAGCAGGAGTAGCCCTCGCTTTTAAATTATGGCGAATGCAGCAACGTCCGTCTTTACCAGAAGAACCTGTTGTGCAACATTATTTACCGCCTCAATCTTCTACGGCCCCTTTACCTGTACTGAAGGTTTCTAAGAAAAAACCACGTCAGTAGGTATAACCAATGAAATTGTTAAATTTATTTCCAAAACTTAGAAAAAGTACCACTAAGCCCAAAAAACCCAGAAACAATATTCTGGGGTTGATGGTATTTGTCGTTATATTTAGTCAAATTGGGCAAGATTTAAGTATTAAGTCTGTTCGGGCGGCGAATGATGTTATACCCAACCCCATAGATCATAGTAACATTGGAGAACCCCGACTGCTGCATAGTTTTGTCGCCCATTCAGGTATTGTCAAATCCCTCATCTTCAGTCCTAATGGAAAAATGCTGATTAGTGGTGGAGGTGAAAACGAGGGTAAAATCAGATTTTGGAATTTCCAAGCTGGTAAAAATATTGGGAATATTGCTAGGGCGCATTCAGCCGCTGTAGAATCTATGGCGATTTCTCCTAATGGTCAAACTTTTATTAGTGCGGGAAGTGAGAACCGAATTAATCTTTGGAATCTGAAAAATTTAGAGTTTAGTCGTTCTTTGCTGGGACATAGTAGTCAAGTTTTGTCTTTAGCGATAACTCCTGATAGTAAAATTCTGATTAGTGGTGGTTTAGACGGGATTCGTTTGTGGGATTTACAACAACAACGCCCATTAGCAACATTAGTCCGATTTGATAATGTTATTTATACTTTAGCTATTAGTCCTGATGGTCAAACTTTAGCGAGTGGTGATCAGAAAGGTGTGATTAAGCTTTGGAATTTGCGTAGTGGGGAGTTAATTAGTCAGTTAAAGGGACATTCGCAAATAGTTACATCTTTAGCTTTTACTCCTAATGGAGAAAACTTAGTTAGTGGTAGCAGAGATAAGACAATTAGAGTCTGGAATGTCAATGCTGAAGAAGAAATGATGACCCTAAGAGGACATAATAATTGGGTAAATGCGATCGCTATTAATCCCAATGGTACAACTCTGGCTAGTGGGGGTAAAGATGGGATTAAATTATGGGATTTAACTACAGGTGAACTGAAAACATCACTTCTTAGTTATAGTGATTGGGTGAGTGCGATCGCTTTTAGTCCCGATGGTAAAACCCTCTCCAGTGGAGGATTTGACAGGAAAATTAATATTTGGAAATTTTAACAAAATTAAATTAATGGTGTTACTGATATTCAGTAATTTTTATAAATAGTTATATCATATCTATTATCTTTTTGTCATTACATTCCAGATTTGTAAATTACTTAATTATACTTCATTAAATGCAGGTGGATAAACAATTTTTCCCTGATATTTATCTTGATAATTTGCAAGAATTTTTACCATAAAAACATCTTCCATATAACCAACTATTTGATTGTCTATTTCCGCAACTAAAGATAATTTGGGAATATAACCGGGAGAAGAACGAATTTTTTCTATGAGTTTAGCTTCATTTTCAATCCCAAATGCTTTGATATTAACTTCTGTTATAGATAAATAGTCTGATAGAGTTTCAGGACGAACTTTGATAATATTTGGTTCTCTTTTTATTTTTAATGAATATCTCAATTCTAGTAAATGTCTTGATTTTTAATCTGACATCTATCAGTTACAATTTTTAGCTATAATATATCATCTCAATAAATTATACTTGCAAAATGATCAATAATCAACCTATTTGCATTTCCCTATTTACAGGTGCTTATGGCTTAGATTTAGGACTAGAACAAGCAGGATTTCATACTGTTAGTGTAGTTGAAAAAGACCGTGATGCAGTCAAAACAATTGCTTTTAATAGACCTTATCTTCAAGAAAGTGCTATTCCCAGAGAATTAGAAAAAGTTACTTCTCAAGAATTACTAGAAGAAGGTGGAAGAGTTTTAAATTTAGGTCGTGCTTTGCGTGTTGGTGAAATAGATTTAGTCACGGGTGGTCCTCCTTGTCAGCCATTTAGTACCGCAGGAAAACGTGGTTCAGTTATGGACCCGCGCGGGAGTTTATTTATGGATTTTATTCGCATTGTTAAAGAAGTCCAACCCCGATTTTTCCTAATGGAAAATGTCAGAGGTTTACTTTCTGCTTCTTTGCGTCATCGTCCTATTAATCAAAGAGGAAAAGATTACCCAGTTTTAGAACTTGATGAAATGAATGGTGCAGCTTTGAAAGTCGTTTTAGCAGAAATGAAGGAATTAGGCTATAACGTAGTTTACAACCTGTTAGAAGCCGCAGATTATGGTGTTCCCCAAAATAGATCCCGTGTAGTTTTTATTGGTTCTAGAGATGGTGAGGCTGCGACATTTCCTCTCGCTAAATATAGTAAAGATGGTAAAATTTTACCAAAGTGGAGAACTTTAAAAGATGCGTTAACAGATTTTATTGATATCCAACCAGAATTTATTGCTTATTCAGAAAATCGTCTCAAGTTTTTAAGATTATTAGAAGCAGGACAAAATTGGAAAAATTTACCAGAAGAATTACAAAGAGAAGCAATGGGAGGTGCTTATAATTCTGGTGGGGGAAAAGTTGGTTTTTACAGAAGATTATCGTGGGATAAACCTTCACCAACTATCACAACCAGTCCCCAACAAAAAGCTACAGATATGTGTCACCCTGTAGAACTTCGTCCTTTAACTGTGCGCGAATCTGCGAAAATTCAAACTTTTCCTGATGATTGGATTTTTCATGGTTCGGTAAGTTCTAAATACAAACAAATTGGTAATGCAGTTCCGGTATTACTTGCTAAAGAACTAGGTGAATATCTGATTAATCTAATGCAGGGAAATCAACCAAAAGGAAAAGAAGTTACTGAACAACTCTCTTTATTCTCTTTATAAAATTTACTTTGCAGCTAACTCAGCAAATTCATTATCAATTCTCTGCAACATATATCTGATATGGTTCTCAATTAGCTCATATTCAAGATGAATCATATCCCAAAATTCTTTACCAGCTATGCGAGGAATTTTAGAGTCGTTAAATGTCCATGAACCTAAATTAAAAGCAGATATAAATAAGGGATTATCATGAATCCCTAATTCTTTTTTCGCTCTATTTGTTTGTGAACCAGTTAAAGTACCCTTTAAAGTTTTTAACTGTGCAAACTTAATTTTTGAGTCTGTTAGTAGAACAATATCTATTCCTTTAATTTTGATTCCAAATTCAAATTCGGGTACAATTACATAAGGGCTAATATCAGCTATTTCTTCCCAAAGTTGCCCCATTTTTGTACTAAGGCTTCTTGTGACTGAGTTGCTAGTAACTAATAACTTTGCACCACATAGTTCAAAAAGATTACGTGGATTAGGATGATGCTCAAGTATTGCACTTTTATTTTTAAAATCTGTTCTTAACCAGTCAATAAACTGATCTGCAAACTGCTCAGTTTTATTGCTAATTAAATTAGATTGAGTCTCTAATTCTAAAACAGAGTAATTTTGATTATCTTTTTGAATTTGATATTCAAAATATTCTAATCCTATTGAGGAAATAGTTTTCCCATATTGATATGCTATATGTAAATCTTCATCTATTATATGAGTAGAATCTATTAATGAAGCATGATATAAAATTAATTCTTTTCTTTGTTTTATAGAAAGCGGTATGAGAGTTTCAGCAGCTAAATTGATAGACATAAAATACTTGTATTAACCTATTTAAGCAAAATTTAGCAAGCAAATAGATATCTTTATAGACTTGATATTTTCAATCAATATTCGTATACCTAATTAAAACACTAAATATATTCTGGTTACTATATCATAGAAGAGAGGTATAGATATTAAATTAATATGAAATCTGGTATTAATTCTGAACAACTAGAACCATTCCAACCGGCAAATACCATAAAAAACACAACCAAATTTACCTTTATAGACCTATTTTCCGGCATTGGTGGTTTTAGAATTCCTCTTGAAGAACTAGGAGGAATTTGTTTAGGTTATTCAGAAATTGACAAAGAAGCCATCAAAGTTTACAAAAATAACTTTATTCGTGATATCAATGCTGACGAACCATATTTAGGAGATATCACTAATTTAGATAAATTACCTTTTCAAATAGATATAATTGTCGGTGGAGTTCCTTGTCAACCTTGGTCAATAGCAGGAAAATTAAAAGGTTTAAAAGATCCTAGAGGTCAATTATGGAATGATGTTTTTAGAGTAATAAAATCTAATCAACCTAAAGCGTTTATATTTGAGAATGTTAAAGGTTTAACTGAACCGAGAAATAAACTTAGTTTAGAATACATCCTTGATAATTTAACATCATCTGGCTATGTAGTTAAATATCAGGTGCTTAATTCCTACGATTTTGGTTTACCTCAAGATAGAGACAGAATATTTATTGTGGGAATTAGAAATGATATAAATAACAGTTGGGGTTTTACCTTTCCTCAACCTGTAAATAAACATGAGAAATTATATGATGTAATTCCTGATATTCAACGCACGGATTTTTATAAAAAGAAATTTTCTCCAACAGTGTTATTTATAGATGGTAAAATTCCTGGTGCTAGGGGTAGATTCCAAAAATTAGATGAATTAAATGATTTTTTTCTATTTTCAGATGTCAGAGATGGACATACTACTATTCATTCTTGGGACTTAATAGAAACCACTCCAAGAGAAAAGCAAATTTGTCAAACCATATTAAAAAATCGTAGAAGAAAAATTTACGGTGATAAAGACGGAAATCCTTTAAGTATAGAAATTTTACAAGCTTTAATTCCTCAGTTAAATATTGAAGATATCAATATTTTAATTGAAAAATCAATTTTACGTTTTGTAGAAAATAAAGGTTATGAATTTGTTAATTCTAAAATTTCATCAGGAATTAAGGGAATTTCTAAAATATATTTACCTCATGCTGATGCTATTGGGACTTTAACTGCAACGGGAACGAGAGATTATTTAGCAACTATATCGCTAGAATGTGATGAACCAAAAATATATAAACAGAAGTTTATTCAGGAAATTTATCTTCTTAAAAAATATAGACCATTAACCGCAAAAGATTACGCAATATTACAAGGATTTCCAGCAAATTTCCAAATCGCACATAATGAAAATAAGGCCAAGCATCAATTTGGTAATGCCGTATCTGTGCCTGTAATCTATCATTTAGCTAAATCTTTACTCAAGATTATCTCAAAATGAAATATTAAACTCATCACAGCGATCGCTCAACTCGTACAATAAAAGATAGATTGTTGCGAATTGTATAGTTAGGGATTATAGCTGTTATGGCTGCTGCCGTTTTCATCGAAAATCTAAAAAAAAGCTACGGTAATGTCGTCGCAGTTCAGGATGTCTCCTTTGAAGTCCAAGCTGGAGAAATCTTTGGTTTACTTGGACCCAACGGGGCTGGGAAAACGACCACTCTCCGGGCTTTGTGTACGCTGACAACCCCTGATGCTGGGAAAATTGAAGTTTCGGGCATTTCCGTATTAGATCACCCCAAATTAGCCCGCCAAAAGTTGGGTTATGTCGCCCAGGAAGTAGCTTTAGATAAGGTACTGACTGGCCGGGAGTTACTACAATTACAAGCCGCACTTTATCATCTTCCCGGTGCGCTAATCAAACAGCGAATTAACACTATTTTGGATTTACTGGGTTTACAAGAATACGCAGATAAAAAAACCGGCACTTATTCCGGTGGTTTACGCAAACGGTTAGATTTGGCTGCTGGTTTACTCCATTCACCGGATGTTTTGGTATTAGATGAACCAACCGTAGGATTGGATATTGAAAGCCGGGTTGTGGTGTGGGAATTCTTGCGTCAATTGCGGGCTGCGGGAACTACCGTTGTCATTACCAGCCATTACTTAGAAGAGGTTGACGCTTTAGCTGATAGAGTGGCAATTATAGATAGAGGTTTGGTTATTGCTAATGGTACACCTTCTCAGTTAAAAGATCAGGTAGGAGGCGATCGCATCACTTTGAGAATCCGCGAATTTTCACCCAGTGAAGAAGCCGAAACTGCGAAAAACCTTTTAGCAGCTTTACCTTTTGTTCAAGAAATTATCATCAATAGCGCCCAAGGTAATTCTTTGAATTTGGTAGTAACTCCCCAAAATGACACTTTAATCACGATTCAGCAAACATTAAATAATGCAGGTTTACCGATTTTTGGTATTGCCCAATCTCGTCCTAGTTTAGATGATGTTTACCTAGCTGCAACCGGAAAAACTTTAATGGATGCTGAATTAGCCGCTGTAGCTAATCGTGATCCTAAAGCCGAGAAAAAGCAGAATATGAGGTAGACGCAAACACAGTCAGGACTTACGCACAAGTCACGAAAAAACGAATCACGAAAGAACAAACCACGAAGGAACGAAGGACACGAAGAAAAGAGGGTTTCCGAGATATTTTGCGTAAGTCCTAACAGTCATACGGTTTCACTTTAGCCCTCCCCTCTAGAGGGGAGGGTAAGTTTTACGTAAGTAAAACGGGGGTGGGGTTCTTCTTGATTAATTGGTAATTGAGTAAGTTTGATATTATTTATCAAGTTTTCGTAAATTGATATGAACTATATTTTTGGGCGCACACCTTGCGCCCCTACTGGTGGTAATTTACCGGACATCACTATAATCGTGTAGGAAAATAAATTTGATTGGGGAACTGAAACTTGGTTCTCGCGGATTTTTAGTAGCGATTATTTTGTGTTATAACCCTGTCAGACAATGAAATCAAGCGAAAAATTACTCTATGGAACCAGATAAACTGGCGCGATTGAAAGAGTACGGTGAATTTATCCTCCGCAAAATTGACTCAGTACCTCAAAGCCCTTCCCAGGAGGAAGATTGGATTCCGACTAGCCTTGATGATTGTCTGCGACGGCTGCGAGAAGCGGCTGAAAAAACTGTAGAATTGGCAACATCACCGGTAAAAATCGGCGTAATGGGAGAATTTAGCAGTGGTAAAAGTTTACTGTTAGGCAGTCTAATTGGTTATGCAGACGCTTTACCAGTCAGCGAAAATCCTACCACAGGTAATGTTACTGCTATTCATATTAAACCCCAGGATGGTTTTGTAACTACCCAAGTAGACAATTACACTGTAGAATATTTATCTCATGAAGGGGTAAATGAGTGCTTACACTTCATGCTCAGAGAAGCAAACCGTCGCGCTACTGCTGCAAGTGTAACACCTTTACAGGTTGCTAAAATTAGAAGTGGTAAAGATATTAGTACCTGGTGTGAAGAAGTTTGGAAAAGCTCAAATAATTTAGAATTGCGCTATTTGGTCAGGGAGTTAGTGTCATTTTTGCGGGCTTATCAAGCCTATGGTGAGGCTTTATGCGGTCGCTTTTACCCAATTGATGATGTCACTGCCCGCGAAGGTTTACAACTGGCAGAAATGCCTCTAGCGATTCAATCGCTCAAATTTGAGGATTTACCAGCAGCACATATTCGTTTACCGAGTGCGCCCCAAAGATTAGCAATTCAATTATTACAAAACAGTTTTCCTTTAATTCGTCGTGTTGATATTGAAGTCAAAATATCCAGAGAAATTTGGGATGTTACAGGTGCAGAAGAATTTGTATTGTTAGATTTTCCAGGTTTGGGTGCAGCTAATTCTGGAACTAGAGACACCTTTTTATCATTGCGAGAATTGGCACAGGTACAGACAATTTTAGTTTTGCTAAATGGTAAATCACCAGGGAGCGATCGCGCCAATAAAATTTTCACAATGATGCAGCAACAACGCCCCGGACAAGACCTCAAGGATTTAATTCTGGTGGGTGTGGGACGTTTTGATCAACTACCTTTAGAAAGTGAAGGTGGTGAAAGAGAACTAGATTTATTAATTGCTAATCAATCAGATTCACAACCTTTACAAACAAATACAGTTTTCCAAAAATTGAAAGTTCTCAAAACTATCATTGATGGTGCAGAGGCTTTTACTTCTCAAAAAGACCGGATTGTTTTATTATCACCACTGTTAGGATTATCTGAATTAGCTAAACGTTCCAGTCAAGTTAAAGCCGGTTCAGAGGAATTTCTCGCCAATTTAGATTATCCCGAATATCTAGAAAGATCGAAAAAACTCCAACAGAAATGGGGTGATTTAAGCACAGGTTTATTAGCCGCAGATGGACGCAATCAATTAGGCAGACAATTGGGTTATTTTTCTCAAGATGGAGGGATTAGTAAATTAAGAGAACTGATTCAAACTCATGTTGCTAATCATGGCTTAAAGCAATTGTATGAAGATACCCGTCGGGCTGCTGATGTCATTCGTCAACAACAAGAATATCTCAAAGAAATTATTGCGGAAATTCATGAACAAGGTATACCCACAGCCGATACTCCAGCTTTAATAGAATTGCGATTGGTGATTGAAAGTTTAGATAAAACCTACAGAAATTTCCAGAAAGGTTTAGGAAAAGAACAACTTAAAGATAGAAGAGGAATTGTAGTTAGTGATGTGATTAAAGATGAACTAACTTTGAGAATTTTGAATTGGAGTCAATGGACATTACTTTTTAATAAAGTCCAAAATGGCACAATTACCTTAGCTGAATTTAAAGGTGCAGCGGGGAAATTATTTGATCGAGGAAATAGGGTGAATAATTCCCTACCAACTAAGAGTGATGACTTTTATCCAGCTTTTGAGAAAACCATTAAAGAATTAGAAAGTTTTGCGAGCGATCGCATTCGTCAAGCTGTGGTAGACTTATTAAACTCATTGGCACATCAAATCACCTTAGAACGGGAAAAACTGCAAGCCATTCTTCAGCCAGAAATGGAACAAGAAATTGAAAATAAATTTGGTTTAGAAGAAGCAGATTTATTTTATAAACTGTTATTAGGATGTGATCCTCGTCAATGGAAAGAAGCCATTATTGCCGAACTAAATAACAATGATCAAAGCATCAAACCAGAAAGTATTTTTCCCCTAGCTAGACAAGATGAAAAACACAGTGTTGGGCAAATTTTTGATTGGTCTCCTGAGAGAAATCAAAACCCATCTAGAAATACCAATCATCAACTTTTTGTCTTGCGACTACGAGATGAAATTACCGCTAGTGCCAGTCTTCACCTAGTCCAGTATGTGAGTGAGATTAATCAACAGGTAAATATAGAAATCAATGGCATTTTAGATCAAATTATCCCCAGTTTGCAAAACCTTTCTAAACAAGAAGCATTACTCAGATATATTGCGGCTAGAGATTCACAATCTGAATTAGCTATTCCCACCTGGTTAGAAATTTTAGGAGATATTGCCGCAATTAATGAAGCTGAAGCATATACCTATATTTAATTGGTCAGCATTCAGTGATTAACTATCAACTTAAATAAGGAAAATCAAAAATGCCTGTGGAAATTCAGATTCCACCTAGCTTTAAATTAGGTGTGAGAGAAAATGCACAGTTGCATCTACCCTCAATTCAAATTATCTCTATTAATAGCAACATCTCTTACATTTCTCGAATTACCTGTATAGTTAGAGGCACACCAAATGAATTAGCAGCAAAAATTCAAAGAACCTATAAACAATTCAACTCATCTATCCCTAAACAAATATCTAATATTTGTCAACTAGGACAAGATCCTTGTCTCTTAGATTCACCTTTAATGACAGTAGTTGATTGTACTTTAAAGGTGATTGTTGAATATTTTGAATCTGATGCTGTGGGACAACCAATTTTATCTATATCTAAACACATATCTGCTGAATGTGATCTTTGGTTTATCCCCAATTTACAAGCATCATCAAATCTACCAATTGCAGTAAATAATACAGCCATGAACCATTCTCAATTTGACCAATATCTTCATAGTTTAAGTCAACAACTTAGTGAAAAACTTAACGAAAAACAAAGAAAAAGATTCCCTGGTTGGTTAGCTTTAGACTTTGGAACTTCTAACTCCACGGTTACACTTTTTGATCCTATTGAAGTACCTATTGCTGAAGTTTTACCCAGAGAACAAGAACTGAGATTAAGAGAACGCATGGCCGAATGGTTAAATTCTCCCCCTGATTTAGCTTTAATTGATGTTAGTGGCAGCGAATGGGAAAAATTCCTTGCTGATATTAGCAAAAACTTAGAAATAGAATCACATCAATTAAGTGAAATTTTTGAAATTGATAACAAGGAACTTTTTTTAGAAGCAATTCGCCAAATTGAATTATGTTTAGGAACAAGTGATAGATTTCGACGGGCTGTTAGCAAAAAACTTTATTCCATTTATCATGAAGTTTTTCGTGTTCCCACATTAGAATCACAAAATTTAATTCCCGTAGTTTTAGATATTGATCGGCGAAATACCGAAATTCCCAGTGAAATGGAAATATCAGAATTAATTCCCTTAAAACTGCGAATGGGGAGAGACGCAAGAGATAATCGAAAAAAAGCGATAGCCCAAGGATCAAGTATTTCCGTCAAAGAAATTATTAGTAGATTTCACCATTCACCCAAACGCTATTTTGGACAAGATCGATCTTTTCCCGTTATCTTAGAAGAAGATGAAGAAAATATTCAAGTTAATCGACTAATTCAAGCAGCTTGGGCGCAATTAATCGAACTAACAGAAGACTATCGCCAACGGGCTAGACGCAGATTTTCGGAAGGTGATTTTTTAACAGCAGTTGTTACCTATCCCGCTGTTGCCCCTCCAGTAGTTCGCAAAGAAATTAAGCAATTGGTACAGGAATTAGGCATTGATGATGTGCAAACAGCCTATGACGAAGCCGTTTCTGTGGCTATATTTTTCCTCTGGCGAGAATTTGGCGGTAATCTCAATATTGGCATTGAATCTTTTAAAACTCGCTGTCGTCAAAACGGCAATAAATGGTCACAAAATGTCCTCGTTTTAGATATTGGTGGCGGAACAACAGACTTAGCTTTAATTGAACTTACTCTCGAAGATAAAACCCCATTCTTTGCAGATAATGAAGATAGAGGCTTAGGAGGACGTTACTATAAACTTACTCCTAAACTATTAGGTTCTTCTGGACATTTACAATTAGGTGGTGAGTTAATTACTTTACGAATATTCCGCCTCTTAAAAGTTGCTATTTCCGATTTTCTTCTCACCGCAGTGACTACAGGTGATATCGAAAGCGACAAATTAGAAGACTTAATTAACTCTGAATTAAATGAACGTTTTTTAGAAGATGGAAAATTTAAAACTGGCAGTTTGTTGAAATGTATAGATAAAGAAAATCCCGAAGGTGATGTAGCCTTTAAAGATGCCCTAGATACAGCCGAAAAAGTATTACCAACTCGCTGGCAACAAGCACCCCAACGCCTCCAAACATTTTACACATTGTGGGATCATGCCGAAACCGCTAAACTCAAATTAGGACAAAAACCACCCACAGACAGTTCTTTATTAACCTTCACTTTAAATGAACAGCAAATTGGTGAACTTCTCGCCCAAAGTTCAGTTAAATTTCAAGTTAGAAGCCCTGAATCTATTTCTCTAACCTTAGACAATCAGCAATTTGAACGATCTGCTATGTCGTCCATTAAGGAAGCTATTGGTATTGCTAAAGGTTTAATGGAAAGCCGTCTAAATTCTGAAACTAATCAAAAAGTAGATTGGTTAATTCTTTCTGGTAAAACTTGTAATCTTGATCTTGTTCAACAACAAATTTACGAAGAATTTAGTCAATCACCATATTTTGTTTGGAATCCAGAACGGATTACCTTTGTTTTAGAATTTACAAAAATTGCCACCTCCGCAGGTGCTTGTTATGCCGAAAAACTGCGTCGCTTTCGATTTGATCCGGAAGAATCTAAAAATCTGTTGCGGAAAGGTGCAAATCAATTAGAAATTGATGTCAAAAACCTATTTTATTATCTTCCTTGCAACTTCAAACGCAAAACCCAAAGTAACGAACCATTACCCATATTTAGCGCAGGACAAGAACTATATCAACTTGCACCTTGGGACACTGTTGCGAAAGTGCGGACACCTTGGCAGGGTATACAATTAACTAATATTATCCATCGTCAAGATTATGAAAATGGAACTTTTCGCTTGTGGGGGAGTTTTGATGGTAAGATATTGATGGATAAATTAGGCATGGAAGAACAGGACTTTCTCAAAAAAATCAAAGTCCAATTTGAGATTGATCAAGCTTTACAATTTAGTGTTTTACTATGTCGAGGTAATCCTCACTATTTAATAGATGTAGCGGGAATTAATATCAATTCTGTTATATCTAAGTCTGCTGAAAATACCCTATTTGCTGATGGTAATTTAAAATGGAATATTGCCATTGAGAATCTACCGCATAACTTAAATGATGGTGATATAGCCGTCAATGTTTTAGAGTCAGCAACTGTTGATCAACCTCATGCTTATCATTTAGTATTTGCAGTTGATAATAATGATAGTAAATTGATGGAAACATTTCATTATTTACAAGATGGTGTTAATCAACCAGGAACAGGATTAATTAGTAAACCCTTACCACCATTCCCCCAAAGTGGTCAACATACCTTCTATATTTATCAAACTGATAATGAAACCAATACTAAAAAATGGATACGTATTGGTACACTCAGTAAACCAGACATTATTACAGATTACCCTTGTCAATATCATATAACTCTTGATAACAAAGGTATATTAAGAATGCACGCTGGTGCAGTTCCTTATTGGACATCTAATAATCAAGAATGTCTCCAAAAAGAAGGATGTGTTTATCGGGCAGAATTAGAATTACAACCTAATGAAGTTGATAAAGAACGTGATCCTTTTTGTGGGATTCATTAAGTCCAAAATCCCCACTTTTTTCAAGAAGTCGGGGATCTACAATCTTCTATTTTCATCCTCACAAAACCATGCAACATTTATATAAACTACTAAATACAGAAAACTCAGAATTAGCCAAAATCTTACGGTTTAATTTATATGGATTAACCGCAACTTTAACAAAAGCCCATCAAGAATACCCCTTAGATTCTGGAATTGGGATATGCGAAGAACTACTCCAAGAACTTGATCATCTCTTACAACCTATACCAGTCATAGCAGAAAAACCTCAGTCAACAAATGAATTAAAATTATTGAAATTAAAAGAGGCTTTTAATTACGATCCTGAATTAAATTATTATCTGGGTAATTCTCATATCCACAGCCAAACTGATGCTGAAATATGGAATGAAATTCACCGAAAATTATTGCGTGTTCCTGAAGATTTAGCCACATCTTGGCGACAAATGGCTTTAAAATTGGCAGAAGAATTAGGTGCAATTGCAGATAATAAAAATCTTTATGAATTACCATTTGTGCGTGATGAAATTATTTATCCAGGCTTGAGTGGTACAGTTAAAGTCAAAGGACTATGTTTATCTCAAAAAGCACTGGCAAATTCAGGAATTGCCCAAACTCATTTATCTGAGAATCTTCATTTAATAGCCGGATTTTTACTTTTATATATTAAATTTATTGAGATAGAACCAGATTTACATCATGCTTTAAAAAGTGTTTTTAGCTTTGATGTAATTTCCTTATATTCCAAATCAGAACAACGTAATCAATATATTGACGCATTAAGCGATCGCTTTCACCGCACTCAAAAATCCGATCAAAATACTGATACAGTCCTCAACTTATGTGCTTGGATTGACATGGATGAAGCCATTCATTCCTTAGTATTTATTCCTCCTGCTGAACGTTATTCTTGGTGGGGAAAATTACAAAAAGAATCCCGTCGTCTCCTCAGAAAAGCCGCTGATAAAGCGATAAAAGTAGGTAATGAAGTCCGACTTAAGCAATTATCAGGACTGTATGCTGATGTCTGTGAATTTTCTAAAGATGACTTGCAATTAGACTGTGGTGGTAATCCTGGTGAAGTATTAACTTGTTTACGAGTATATGCCCGCATTAATCAGCAAGAGTATCCAGGAAGAGTTATATTTCGGACTTTAAGGTAACTACAGGATATTTTTTGTTTTCTTAAAAACTGAAAATACCAAAATGATGATCCTAAAATGGATGTATAGGTGTAGGTATCGGTGGATGTGTGGGGGTTGGTACGGATGTAGGTGTAGGGGTTGGTACGGGTGTAGGTGTAGGTGCTGGAACGAGTATAGTCGGGTTTTGTTTAGCAAATATGACTTGTGATGTCGTTATGTCTTGAGAATTTTTGAATATTGCAACGAAAGCGGTAGTTCCCAAAAATGCTAATAGAGTTATTGATGCTATACGCTTCATATTTTTATCCTTGTCACAACTTATGTCATCCTATTTTGCTATATCTTAAACCCTTAGATATCTTGCTATAGGTATTTTGACTTATGCAACTTTAGAGATAAAAATTGATTTAGAAAAATGTATCAATTTGCTGTTTTTCTAAAATGCCAAGAATGATATTTGCGTCTATTTGATGTCTAAATTTACTTATTCACTACCTGAAAAAAATAATGGTAAAACAAATGCGGCGATAATTCCCCCCAATACAATCACCTCAATTATTTTCAATAATAAACTACCCCCCATAAACTGATTAATTTCTCCTTGAATATTATGAGAGAAATTATTTAACCAACCACGCAAACGAGTGTACCAGTTAGCAGGACTATCTTCTGCGCGGAATTCCCATGATATTATTGATATTAATAATGGCACACCACCAACTTTAGCTGACATCAAGACATGAACTGCTAAAAAGCAGATCATGATTACCCAAGCTATTAGATGAAGATAATACCAAATATGATCAAGTTCTCCTATAGGTAGCCATTCTTCTTTCATCATTCTGCCAGATATTACTGCCAAAACAGCAGCAATTAGGATTTTAGTATTTACTAAACGTTGCAGACTTATCCACCAAATTGGTTTACCGAATTGAGTTAGATTTTGGATTGAGTCTGGTTGTAGTAAGCGTCTTTTTCCAGCATGAAAGCTATAAAGTGCAAAGAATGGCAGTAAAATCAAGAAAAATACTGCTAATGTCCCATGAATATCTTGTATTGGATTAATTTTGGGAATTGGAATATATCCAAATCTTTTGTCAAAAGTATTGTAAACTAAGAATCCGCTAATAATTGCACCAATTACTAAAACTCCGCTGATACCATGCAGGATTCGCAATATCAAGGGTTGATAAGGGGCTGAACGATTCATAAGCTGATATTGTAGTTTTTAAGAAGGTTAATTTTGATGTAGATATAAAATATAAAATTTATATTATCACGTCTCAAACATCGGAAACAATGAATATCAAAAGTCCTCTCCGTTATCCTGGTGGAAAGTCAAGAGCAGTCAAGCAAATCTCTGAATATTTACCTGAAAAGTTTTCTGAATTTCGAGAACCTTTTGTTGGTGGTGGTTCTGTCTTTATTTACTTAAAACAAAAATTCCCTAATTTAAAGATTTCTATTAATGATTTAAACCAGGAATTATTTCTATTCTGGCATTTTACTCAATCTGATTTATCGAAATTAGTTTCTGAAATTCGTCAAATTAAAGAAAACTCAAAAGATGGGAAATTACTATTTACCCAATTAGCGAGTGTAGATGTGAATACTTTATCAGATTTAGAAAGAGCAGTGCGCTTTTTTGTTCTTAACAGAATTACATTTTCGGGAACTATAGAATCAGGTGGATTTTCTTTAGAGTCTTTTCATACAAGATTTACACATTCATCAATAGATCGTTTGCAGAAGTTAGAAAACATATTAACGACAGATATTAAAATTACTAACTTAGATTATAGTCAAATTTTAAATATGGGTGGCAATGATGTATTTATATTTTTAGATCCCCCCTATTTTAAAGCTGAAAAATCTAAACTGTATGGGAAAAGAGGAAATTTACACACTGGTTTTGATCATCTCAGATTTGCAGAAATTTTAAAAGAATGCCCTCATCAGTGGCTAATTACCTATGATGATTCTCCAGAAATTAGAGATAATTTTCATTGGGCAAATATCCTAGAATGGGAATTACAGTATGGGATGAATAATTATAAACAGAAAAAAGCTGAAAAAGGCAAAGAACTATTTATTAGTAATTATAAAATTAACCAATATTCAGAAAAATCTCAACTTACGGCTTAAACACCATATAGCAGTTATCACTAGGATAAAATACAATCGAGGGCGCAGACCCTGCGCCCCTACAGAGTTTGCGATTGGCTGACTGGATCTCACTAAATAAGATCAAAACATCTCTTTCTTCTCTTCCTCTGTGTCCTCTGCGCCTCTGCGGTTCGTTCTCTTCGCATCAAATAGCCACTAAAAGCGATCGCGCGAAACAGATAACCATTTTTCGGTAAAATCACATCCAGTGTCATAAAAAACCGCAGCATGGATTCTACTATTTGGTCTAACTTACTCAAACAATTATTAGAACGTCAATCATTAACCCGCACACAAGCAGCCGAATTGATGCAAGGATGGATCAATGAAGCGATTCCCCCAGAACTATCAGGGGCAATTTTAATGGCTTTGAACTTCAAAGGTGTTTGTGCTGAAGAATTGACAGGAATGGCGGAAGTATTGAAATCTCTATCTTCTGTACCGAGAGCTAAGAGCGGGGAAACCCCGCCCCTACGGTTAATTGATACTTGTGGTACTGGTGGTGATGGAGCATCAACATTTAATATTTCCACAGCGGTGGCTTTTGTAGTTGCAGCGGCTGGTATACCTGTGGCTAAACATGGTAGTCGTTCAGCTTCTAGCCTGACGGGAAGTGCTGATGTTTTAGAAGCATTAGGAATTAATTTGACTGCTACGAGTGAAAAAGTTCAAGCAGCAGTAGAGGAGGTAGGAATTACATTTTTATTTGCCCCTGGTTGGCATCCAGCACTTAAAGCTGTTGCCCCATTACGGCGAAATCTCAAGGTGCGAACAGTGTTTAATTTACTAGGTCCCCTGGTAAATCCCCTATCTCCAACCGGTCAGGTAATTGGTGTATTTGATCCCCAACTGATAGAAACTATTGCAGAAGCTTTAAATCAATTGGGGACACAAACAGCTATTGTTCTACATGGGAGAGAAAAATTAGATGAGGCTGGTTTAGGGGATATTACTGATTTGGCAATATTAAGCAATGGTCAAGTACACTTATCCACTGTTGATCCTGATGAAGTAGGCGTGACACCTGCCCCTATTACGGCTTTAAAAGGTGGCAATGTAGAAGCAAATGCAGTTATTCTCAAGGAAGTTTTGCAAGGGAAGGGGACAATAGCGCAACAGGATATAGTGGCGCTTAATGCTTCCCTTGCGTTACAGGTAGCTGGTGCAGTTCCTTTGCTAAATCATGCCCAAGGGGTGACTGTAGCTAGGGAAATTTTACAAAGCGGTAGCCCCTGGAAAAAGCTGGAGGATTTGGTTCAATTCCTACAGAATTAACTTCATTGATTTGGGGACGGAATTCGACAACATGGCGTTTGATAGTGACATCGTGGTTACCAAAAAAGTCATGCCCTAATAATCCTGTATCTAATTCTGTACCAGCGATCGCTACTGGGACTTTATTGATCATCATCCCCCCGGCTTCCATTGAATCTAGATAGCCAATGGCAAATTCTACAGCTTTAGCACTAGCGGTATTAGCTCTAGTTTTTCCCACGGGTACTACTCCCAAAGCCGCTGCTGTTTTCTGGGTAATCACAGTCCCACTAGCCCCTGTATCTACAATCATCTCAAATCGCTGTGTACCATTAAAAGTAACTTCAATAATTGGTGTTTTACCAATGCGTCGCTTAATTGGGGCAATAAATACCTCATTGTGATAAGGAGCGATCGCCAATGCAGGAGAAGTTGGTTTTAATAATGATGGTTTTTGAGCTTTGATGACGGGATGGGGAGGAACTGTAACGGTAGTTTGTGCTTTGGGAACTTCAATTACGACAGTTTTAGGCTCAGTAATGGAAGATATCCAATTGCGAGGTCGAGCTTTTTGGCGAGCAAGTGCAATTTGACGGTTATATTCCTTGATTTTGCGTTGAGCAAAGGGAAAATTGGGACTATCTCGCCGGACTTTTTTCATGAAAGCGATCGCCTCTTGGAACTGATTTATCACCAAATTCCAATCATCTGCTGTATTTGCAGATTTACTGCTACTCTTAGCACCAGCGGCTTTGCTTAGTGCCATTTCAAAAGCACTTAATTGAGTGGGCGCAGGTTTTAGGGGCTTTGATGCTGGTTTAACTTGACTAGAAGGCTTGATCGCTGCCAAACTCCCAGTTGATAAAGATGATTTAGATCCAACAGGTGCTGTTGTTTGCTGGTTTTGTTCACAAGCAACAGTCAAAACCGCTAAACTAACGAAACCAGAAATGAGGGCTGTACGGGACAAAAAAGACTGAAGCATATTAAATGTTTTAACCGCCCTGGCTGCTCTTTCCAAGTGTACTCTCCCCACAGAATTAAAGATGCTCTACTTCTACTCTTTAACCATTTAATTTTTAATTAATTCCAGTCTCAAATCTAAAGACCTTAACTCATGGGATAATAAACAATCGCAGTCGCAAACTGGGGCAAACATTAATTTGAAATAGCCTAACGACACAATTCGCGCCTACAAAAAACTTTTACTTATCCCCAGTCCCCAGCCCCCTATTCCCCCATTACCTATGTCCCTGTCTGACGCAATACCAGCTTTACTTGTTTTAGCAGATGGATCTTCTTATCGTGGTTGGTCTTTCGGTGCTACAGAAACCGCCATTGGAGAAGTCGTATTTAATACTGGGATGACCGGATATCAGGAAGTATTAACTGATCCTAGTTATTGCGGTCAAATTGTCATTTTTACCTATCCAGAATTAGGCAATACTGGCATTAATCCCGAAGATGAGGAATCTGCTAAACCCTATGTCAAAGGAGCGATCGCTCGGAACATTTGTCACAAACCTAGTAACTGGCGTTCCAGCCAATCCTTACCAAATTACCTCCAACAGCATCGCGTCCCCGGCATATACGGCATAGATACCCGCGCTATCACCCGGAAAATTCGCACAGTTGGAGCAATGAATGGCGGCATTTCTACAGCAATTCTCGACGAAGTAGAATTGTTAGAAATGGTACAAGCTGCTCCCAACATGACAGGATTAAATCTGGTTAAAGAAGTAACGACACCAGCAGTTTATGAATGGCATGAAGCCACCACCACCCCTTGGGAATTTAACTCCGAAGCGATCGCTAAAATTGGGGAAACATTTACCGTCGTGGCCTTAGACTTTGGCGTAAAGCGGAATATCTTGCGTCGTCTAGCCAGTTATGGTTGTCGCGTCATAGTTGTTCCTGCCGATACACAACCAGAAGAAATTCTCAAATACAATCCAGATGGTATCTTCCTCTCCAACGGTCCAGGAGACCCCGCAGCAGTAACAGAGGGTATCACCACCACTAAAGCCCTGCTCTCAAGTCAAAAACCAATATTTGGCATTTGCATGGGACACCAAATTTTAGGTCATGCTCTTGGCGCAGAAACCTTTAAACTAAAATTTGGACATCGGGGTTTAAATCAACCTGCTGGCTTAAAACAACGAGTGGAAATTACCAGCCAAAATCACAGTTTTGCCATTGATCCAGACTCCTTACCAACGGCAACCGTTGAGATCAGTCATTTGAATCTCAATGATTTGACAGTCGCTGGAGTCCGTCATAAGTCTCTACCTGTGTTTTCTGTTCAGTATCATCCAGAGGCCAGTCCTGGACCCCATGATGCTGATTACTTGTTTGAGCAGTTTGTGATCCAAATGCAAGCAACACGGCAAGCAACGAGCGGAGCGAGTAACGCCTAGCTTGAGTAAAAATAAAAAATGTCATGATGGTAATTGGTAAAAATCTTTGCCAACCCCCCAACCAAGACAACTTGCTCACAAACCATCTATACTGGAACGTTTACTTTTAGTAAAAAAAATGAGGAGGAAATTATAGCTGAACCACTAAATCTAACCGTGAGCCTGAGAGGTACACGCGAAGTCCGGGATAACTGTCAGCTATTCCGCCTCACAGGTTTATTAGACGCTTTTTCTGAGCCGACATTTCGTAAGGTACTTGGCAGTAAAATTGATGAAGGCCCAAAAAACATAATTTTGGATCTTTCACAAATAGACTTTGTAGACAGTTCGGGCTTGGGTGCGCTAGTACAACTAGCCAAACAGGCTCAAACAGCTAAAGGCACTTTGCAAATTGTCACTAATGCCCGTGTTACCCAAACGGTTAAGCTTGTTCGCTTGGAGAAGTTTCTCGCCCTACAAGTTTCAGTTGATGCAGCCCTAGAAAACATCACAGCATCTTGATTGCTTAACTGGAAAATCTGAATTAGGCTATCCGATGTTAAATCTGGATAGCTTAATTTTTGCCTATAGGAAAAATCTATCTCTTCACAGTAACTACTTAACATCTATTTAATGTATTATGTTGAAGGTTAAATAAAATTGAACTACTCGCGGCAGTCCCTACCCTCAATGTACCCATAGGGTAGGGGTTAGAGCGGGTTATTGCAGCGAAGCGAAAATAACCAATCTTTCTATTCTACAGATTTTAAACAGAGGGTAAATATTTACTGTGGCGATAAGACGTATGACTTTCCGGTTATATCCAAATCAGACAACTGAATCGAAATTGCGGTATCACCGGAAGTTACATAAAGACTTGTATAACGCCGCAGTCAATAACAGGTTTACCCAATATCAAAAGTTTAACCACAAGGTTGATTATTTTGAGCAACAAAATTGTTTGCCAGCGTTTAAAGAAGTCTGGGTAGAATACAAAGAGCTTCCTAGCCATGCTTTACAGGCGACTTTAAAGCGGGTTGATTTTGCTTTTGAACGCTGGTTTAAAGGGTTGGGTAAACGCCCTAGATTCAAATCAATCAGGCATTATTCGGGGTGGACATATCCAGATTCTGCTGGGTTTAAAGTAGAATCTAATGGCGAGAATGGGTATCTGAATCTATCCAAAATTGGCAAGATTCAAATGCGTGGACAAGCCAAATATTGGGGGAAACCTACTACTTGCACTATTGTTTTTCGCAATGGCAAATGGTACGCCTCTATAACAGTTAATGTTTTAGAGCAAGCCCTAAAACCAAAAACTTTACCCATTGGTGCGGTAGGAATTGATTTAGGGTGTAAATCAGCATTATCAATTACCGACGGGGAAAATCATCAACAAATTGATGCCCCTAAGTTTTATAGAATTGCTGAACAGAAAATCAAAAAAGCTTCTAAGGAGAAGAGACGTAAACGCGCACCAAATAGAAACAAAAAAATCAAAGCTTCTAGAAGATATAAAAAAGCCCAATTGAAAGTTAGTAAACTAGTCGCACGAGTTGCTAATCAACGTCAAGACTGGGTACATCAAGTTGCAGTAGAAATAATCGGCAGTAATAGCTTCATTGCAACGGAAAAACTAGAAGTTAAGAATATGACTAGTAAAGCGAAAAAAGGTAAGCGCAAAAAGCAAAAAGCTGGGTTAAATAAATCAATTCTTGACGTGGGTTTTGGGATGCTTAGAGCATCTATTAAATACAAAGTAGAACAAATTGGTGGTGTCTTCGTGGAAGTCCCAACCCGTCAAGTCAAACCCAGTCAAACCTGTCCAAAATGCGGAAATCAGCACAAGAAAACACTCGATAAACGAGAGCATCAGTGTGGTGTTTGTGGGTATGTTCAGGACAGGGATATTGCTGCTGCTGAGGTCATGCTTTATTGGGCAAAAGGCACTCTACCGGGGTTAGGAACTAGCCTCGTAGACGCTGATCTTTCTGGCTCTACTTCACGCACCCGCAAAAAAGCGGGAAGCATGAGGCAACTAGGGGAAAAGAAGCGTCAAAAATCTCAAGGGGACTTTGCTAATAACAAACTAGAGGATGTAGAAACCTCTAGTTCAAGCGAAGCTAACTAGAGGTAGTTCATATTACTATAGATATAGCAATCCTAAATCTTTGGTAAAGAAATACCGTATTTGTTGCGTGTTCATAGTTTCATTTTCTCTATTAAACTTATCCGTGAATTAGTTTACGTCCTTGATTTATCAAGGTTTGTTGTGAATTTACAGATGTGTCTATTAGTAAATATACAGTTCCCATAACACCACTATGGCTTTACCTCTCCCAGCCAAAAATACTGGGAAGTATAATCCTGAATCATTCGGACAATCTGCTAAATAGCTTGAAAAGTTGTTGTGTTCAGCTAACTGACAAGAACAACTCCCAAGAGTTCAGAAAACAAGATCAGTAATTTTTGGTAATTTTTGCTAGTTTGGAATATGCTAGGTACGCGAACATTACTTTTGCAATTAGAGCAATGTTTGTGAAAATTATCTCTCAATGTAGTGCTTTATTAAGGAATGATTAATCTGTGAAGTCCAAGGAGGAAACAGGCCAAAATGGAGAAGATGAAACTGTCATGCAGGATTCATCAGATATTGACCCATGGTTGATAAATACAACGCAACTACCCCAGCAAATATCCTCAGATCAAATAAAACAGATATCTCCTTCTGCCTTAGCCTACTTGGGAGATGCAATTTATGAACTATATGTTAGAATGTTTTACCTGTGGCCACAACAGCGACTGGAAAATTACCATCGTTCAGTAGTGGATCAGGTAAGAGCAGAAACACAAGCGATACATTTGCGAATGTTAACTCCTTACTTGAGGAGTAACGAATTAGAAATTGTTCGCAGAGGTCGTAACTCTGCCACGGTTCGTCATAAACGACTGAATCCCGAAATTTATCAACAAGCAACTAGTTTAGAAACCTTAGTTGGCTACTTATATCTTACTGATTACCCCCGTTTAACCGAATTATTACAAAAACTCCATCTAGAGAAATAGTAAAAAGCTACATCTGGTGATAGGAAACTGATTTGTAATGGTTCATTAAATTGATGTCATCGGGCTGTTCACTCATCTAAATAAAACCTCAATACTCATATGACAAGTCAACCCAAAAAATACAATAATAGTGGCGAATCTAAGCGTGGTCAATCTGTGAAAATTAAAGGTAAGCGCGTTGTCCCTCACCCTATCCGTAATCAAGGCAAAAGTGACGGTAAACCCCGCTCATCTCGCTATTCTTCTGAACAATCCCCAGAAATTAGATTAGACAAGGAAGGGAAACCCTATTCTGCGAAACCTCGCTCATCTCGCTATTCTTCTGAACAATCTCCAGAAATTAGATTAGATAAAGAAGGGAAACCCTATTCTGCGAAACCCCGCTCATCTCGCTACTCTTCTGAACCATCCTCAGAAATTAGATTAGCGAAGGAAGGGAAATCCTATTCTGCAAAACCTCGCTCATCTCGCTACTCTTCTGAGCAATCTCCAGAAATTAGATTAGCAAATGAAGGGAAATCCTATTCTGCAAAACCCCGCTCATCTCGCTACTCTTCTGAGCAATCCTCAGAAATTAGATTAGCAAATGAAGGGAAATCCTATTCTGCGAAACCCCGCTCATCCCGTTACTCTTCTGAACCATCCTCAGAAATCACATTAGCAAATGAAGGGAAATCTTTTTCCAGTAGACATCGTCCCTCTTACCAATCTTTCCAGCAATCTTCAGAAATTACATCTACATCTACATCTACAGAAGAGAGTGATCTCATATACGGTCGTCATCCAGTTTTGACGGCCTTGGAAAATGAACGTAGTATCAACCGTCTCTGGATTACTACCCGTCTCCGTTATGATCCCAGATTTCATCATTTGATTTTGCAAGCTAAGGATAATGGTGCAGTTATTGATGAAGTTGAACCAATGCGGTTAGACCAAATTACTGGTCGGGCAAATCACCAAGGGATAGCTGCTCAAATTGCTCCTTATTCCTATATTGAATTAGAGGATTTGATTAGTCAGGCTAAATCTGTTACTGATCCTGTAATTGTGGTTGCTGATGGGATTACTGATCCCCACAACTTAGGGGCAATTATTCGCACAGCAGAAGCTATTGGCGCTCACGGTCTAGTGATTCCCCAAAGAAGGGCAGCCGGAATTACTTCAACGGTGGTGAAGGTGGCAGCCGGGGCTTTAGAAAGCTTTCCTGTCTCTAGAGTTGTAAATCTCGGTCGCGCTTTAGAGCAGTTGAAAGAAGAAGGTTTTTGGATTTACGGGACTGCGGCTACAGGTAGTGAACCATTACAAACTGTTAAATTTAGTGGACCAGTGGTTTTAGTTGTCGGTGGTGAAGGCGAAGGTCTGAGTATGTTGACACAACGTTCTTGCGATGTTTTAGTGTCCATTCCCTTACAGGGCAAGACTCCTAGCCTTAATGCTTCGGTAGCAACTGGTATGGCACTTTACGAAATTTATCGTCAAAAATCGCTAAATACACTGTACCTTGATAAATTACAGACAATTTCTTTGAAAAAAGAATAGTAAAAGAGTATAAAGAAATGTAAAAGACAAAAAATCTAACATATTCTCACACACCCAGTCACACGTTTATAAATCGGCGAAAACCATGAAAACGATTTGGCATAACTTCCAAGAAGGGTTGATTAATACATTAAATGGACTCGGCCTTGCTTGGTGGGTAGAAATTGTTACGCAGAACCCTCGGTGTACATACTACTTCGGACCATTTTTCAGTTCCGTGGAAGCGGACTCAGCAAGTAAAGGCTATATAGAAGATTTAGAAATTGAAGGAGCGCAGGGCATTATAGTTAATATCAAACGCTGTAAACCTAGTGTTTTGACAATTGCTGAAGATTTGGGGGAATGGATTGACCGTAAAGTAAAGCCTGTCTTTAGCGGTCAGTTATAGTCTAATTACCAATTCCATAGGCTGTTATCGTTCCTAGGCCAATCCTGGGAACGAACTACACCTAGTCTAGGGCTTGTAGAAAAAGTCTTTTCGTTAGGAGAAGGTGACAGGTGACAGGGAAGAAGGAGATCAGAATGGTCTTGAATCTGGGTTATTAAGCGTTGTTAGTTGTCAATTGTCAATTGTTAATTATATTGCTTACGCCACGCTACGCTATCAGCAAACCTTAGTCTAAACTTTTATTACCTGGGCGTTGGTTGCTAACCAATGATCTATGTCCCCTAGTAATTGCTGGGGTATTTCCCATGGAAAGAGATGGGCAGTATTGGGGTAACACTGCCATTGAGAATTTGTGAGGTGTCGGGCTGTTTCTAAACTGGCATCGGCCGTGATGTGTCGGTCTTGTTCACCAGCAAGAATTAAGCTGGGACATTGAATTTTCCAGAGATCGGGAATGCGATTATAACCTGCTCTAATGGCGCTGTAGAGAGCATTAGTAGCCGCAGGAGAGGTTTTTAAATAGGCTG
This sequence comes from Anabaena sp. UHCC 0204, assembly GCF_009711975.1. Classification (GTDB taxonomy): domain Bacteria; phylum Cyanobacteriota; class Cyanobacteriia; order Cyanobacteriales; family Nostocaceae; genus Dolichospermum. The sequence continues at coordinate 114,358 of NZ_VIKW01000001.1, read as the reverse complement.
GTACGGCATCCCTAGCTATGTAACTGTAGGCTGTGGATGTGTGTTGTTGAATTAAGTAGCGAAAGAGCGATCGCTTGCCGAAAGTATCAATATTCCATTGCCAACTAGGTTTTAGATAATTCAATATGCCAGCAATGCCTGTATAAACATTGTCTTGCCAAGAAATCCGGGGATGATTGCCCCAAGGTCTAGCCGCGGTGGCGACAAGAATTAAGCCAGTCACCCGTTGCGGTAGACGCATTGCTAGTTCCATCGCCAAAATCCCCCCTAGTGACCATCCCAATACTAGGCATTTTTCTATTTCTAATTGGTCTAACAGGGCTTCTAGGTCATATAAATGATCTTGCATCTCAAATTTACCCTGAAACTGACTTTTGCCATATCCGCGCAAGTCTGGGGCGATAGTTTGATAGCGTTTTGATAAATGATTGGTAAAGATGGAGAGGCTACGTCCAGATCCAGGATGACCATGTAAACCAAGAATGGGAAATCCTTGACCTTGGATGTAGAAATTAAGTGGTACAGCCTGAGATGTGCGGTAGCTGCGATCGCCGAAGGCATCACCCATAAATCCCCATTTGCAGTTTTATTTTTCCCTATAACCACCGGCGTAAGTAATAACACACATACTGCCATAAGTGGTGTGATTGCCGTAAGCAACACCAGTTACCTGAAAAGCTGGGTTAAAGATATTTGTCCGATGTCCACGGGATGGGACACCATCATCAATAATTAATTGCATAACAATATCTTGGGCAGTTTTCGTACCATAGCTGATATTTTCTCCAGCGGTGCTTTGCCATTGACCATAGCGATTCATCCGGGTAAAGGGATCGCTACCGTCACTACCATTATGACCGATCCCACCTTTTAAACCTTGATCTTTGACGTGATCTTTTGCAGCTAAAGACATTCCTGTGGAGGCATTTAATACAAGAATAGGAGCGGCTGATTTCAAAAAGGCGATCGCCTCATCAACAGCTATGATCCCTTCTTGGGTTTGTAAATAAGAATTTTCAGCGACTTTGACCTTAGTCCCTTGAAATAGCTGTTTCCAGCTTTCTAAAATCGGTAAATATGTTGCAGGATTTGTCCTTACCAGATTCATTTCTGCAATTACTTTTTGTTCCAAATCTGAAATCATGGTCAAATTTTGTTCAGTCATTGATTATCTAAAGTAACAGTATAAACGTCATAGATTAATCATAAAGCCTATGTAGATCCAAGTTAGATGTAATTTTCCTGATAATTTTGAATTTGGTAAATTTACCATTAAAAGAAATAAAACGCCTATTCTACAAAAAATCCCCCACCTTGCGGCAGGGGATTTTTTTTTACTTACCTAAAATCAGTAGTCAGGATCAACCAAACTTACCAGCAGTAGAGGCAATGAGGAATGCTGCGTAGGTGACAATGTAGCCAACTGTGAAGTGAGCTAAACCAACCACACGAGCTTGAACAATGGAGAGAGCAACGGGCTTGTCTTTCCAGCGAACCAAGTTAGCTAGAGGAGTACGCTCGTGCGCCCAAACCAAGGTTTCAATTAACTCTTGCCAGTAACCTCTCCAAGAGATGAGGAACATGAAACCAGTTGCCCAGATTAGATGTCCGAAGAGGAACATCCAAGCCCAAACAGACAGGTTATTCATGCCGTAGGCGTTATAACCGTTAATCAACTGAGCAGAGTTAGCCCAGAGGTAGTCACGGAACCAGCCCATCAAATAGGTAGAGTTTTCGTTGAACTGAGCAACGTTACCTTGCCAAATACCTAGATGTTTCCAGTGCCAGTAGAAAGTTACCCAACCAATGGTGTTTAACATCCAGAACATGGACAGGTAGAAAGCGTCCCATGCGGAGATATCGCAAGTACCGCCACGGCCGGGACCGTCGCAGGGGAAGGCATAACCGAAGTCCTTTTTATCGGGCATCAGTTTAGAACCACGAGCATCCAAAGCACCCTTAACGAGTACCAAGGTGGTGGTGTGGATAGCCAAAGCGAAAGCGTGGTGAACCAAGAAATCGCCAGGACCAATTGTTAAGAAGAGGGAGTTGGTGCCAGAGTTGATGGCTTCCAACCAGCCACCTAACCAAACATTGCCGTAGTTAGGATAAGCTGTGTAAGCAATACTATCGGGATTAGACAGCAATGTGTCTAAGCCGTAGAGAACTTTACCGTGAGCAGCTTGAATGAATTGAGCAAATACTGGCTCAATCAAAATTTGCTTTTCAGGAGTACCGAAAGCTACAACTACGTCGTTGTGAACGTACAAGCCCAAGGTGTGGAAGCCCAAGAAGAGAGATACCCAGCTAAGGTGGGAAATGATCGCTTCTTTGTGCTGCAAAATTCGGTCAAGAACGTTGCCTTTGTTTTGTTCGGGATCGTAGTCACGGACCCAAAAGATTGCTGCGTGAGCAAAAGCACCAACCATCAAGAAACCAGCGATGTACTGGTGGTGTGTGTACAGGGCTGCCTGTGTTGTGTAATCCTTAGCGATAAAAGCATAAGGAGGCAGAGCGTACATATGCTGCGCTACCAAGGAACAAATTGTTCCCAAAGATGCCAAAGCTAATGACAACTGGAAGTGCAGGGAGTTGTTGATGGTGTCGTAAAGACCTTGGTGAGGCAGGTTGAACTGACCTTCACTTTTGCTACCGGGAATTAAACCGGATTTGGAGTTCAGCATTTCTTTGATGCTGTGACCAATTCCGAAGTTAGTCCGGTACATATGACCAGCGATGATGAACAAAACTGCGATCGCCAAGTGGTGGTGAGCCATGTCAGTCAGCCACAAGGATTCTGTTTGGGGGTGGAAACCGCCCAAGAAGGTGAGAATCGCAGTCCCAGCACCAGTGGAAGTACCAAATATCTGGCCAGCGGTGTCAGGGTTTTGAGCATAAACGCCCCAGTTACCTGTAAAGAAGGGGGTTAAACCTTCTGGATGGGGGGCTACAGTTAAGAAGTTATCCCAACCCACGTGGATACCGCGAGATTCAGGAATAGCAACGTGAACCAAGTGACCAGCCCAAGCCAAAGAACTAACACCAAATAAAGCAGATAAGTGGTGGTTCAGGCGGGGTTCAGCACTCTTAAACCAAGAGAGGCTAGGACGGAACTTGGGTTGTAAATGTAACCAACCAGCAAACAGGAACAATGCTGACAACAGGAGCAAACCAACTGAACCAGTGTATAGTTCTGTGTTTGTCCGCATCCCGATGGTGTACCACCAGTGGTAAACACCGGAGTAAGCAATGTTTACAGGGTTGTTTGCACCAGCTTGGGTGAAAGCTTCAATTGCCGCATCACCGAAATGAGGGTCCCAAATCGCATGGGCGATAGGACGGACGTGAAGGGGATCTTTAATCCACTGTTCAAAGTTACCTTGCCAGGCTACGTGGAACAGGAGGCTGGATGCCCACAGGAAGATGATTGCCAAGTGACCGAAGTGCGTAGCGAAAATCTTTTGGTAAAGATTCTCTTCCGTCATGCCATCGTGGCTTTCAAAGTCGTTGCCTGTAGCGATCGCATACCAAATCCGACGAGTAGTCGGGTCCTGTGCGAGATCCTGGCTAAATTTTGGAAATTTTGTTGCCATAGGTGTGATCTGTCCTCTGACCTTTAGCCATTATTTGTCAGTAAAATTTTAGATTCTAGATTTTGGATTTTGGATTAAATCTTAAAATCCAAAATCCTTTCAGGTTTGGCAGTCGCTCATGGGGGAAACCCCCAAGACCGCGCTGCCTCACCAAAATTCCACTGATTTTTATCCTACTGAAAGGATGTGTGCGTGGAAGAATGCCCAAGTGGTGGCAATTCCTCCTAATAGGTAGTGAGCCACACCTACAGCCCGACCTTGAGTGATGCTCAGTGCGCGAGGCTGAATTGTTGGTGCTACTTTCAGTTTATTGTGCGCCCATACAATGGACTCAATTAGTTCTTGCCAGTAGCCACGACCACTGAACAGGAACATTAAGCTGAACGCCCAAACAAAGTGAGCGCCTAAGAACATTAGTCCGTAAGCGGACAATTCTGTGCCGTAGGAGTTGATTACTTGTGTAGCTTGCGCCCACAAGAAGTCACGTAACCAACCGTTAATGGTGATTGCACTTTCTGCAAAGTTACCACCAGTAATGTGATTTACTGTGCCATCTGGATCTACTGTTCCCCATACGTCAGATTGCATCTTCCAACTAAAGTGGAAAATTACAATTGATAAGGAGTTATACATCCAGAAGAGTCCGAGGAAGATATGATCCCAACCGGAAACTTGGCAAGTACCACCACGACCTGGACCATCGCAAGGGAATCGGAAGCCTAAGTTAGCCTTGTCTGGAATCAGACGAGAACTGCGGGCGTACAATACACCTTTGAGCAAGATGAGAACAGTAACGTGAATGGTGAAGGCGTGAATGTGATGAACCAAGAAGTCCGCTGTACCCAAAGCAATGGGCATCATAGCGATCTTTCCGCCTACAGCTACCATACCGCCACCAAAAGCATGACTAACTACTTGAAGAGCGTTAGGTGCTGTGTTGCCGGGAGCTAGTGTATGCAAGTTTTGCACCCACTGAGCAAATACTGGTTGCAATTGAATTGCACTGTCGGAGAACATATCCTGGGGACGACCCAAGGCACGCATGGTGTCATTGTGGATGTACAAACCAAAGCTGTGGAAGCCGAGGAAAATACAAACCCAGTTGAGGTGAGAAATGATAGCGTCGCGGTGACGAATCACCCGGTCTAACACGTTATTTTGGTTAACTACGGGATCATAATCGCGCACCATGAAGATGGCTGCGTGAGCAGCACCACCAACAATCAAGAAACCACCGATCCAAATATGGTGAGTGAAGATACACAACTGAGTAGCGTAATCAGTTGCCAAATAAGGATAGGGAGGCATCGCGTACATATGATGCGCGATGATGATTGTCAAAGAACCTAAGAAAGCTAGGTTAGTAGCTAACTGAGCGTGCCAAGAGGTGGTCATATTTTCATAAAGACCTTTGTGACCTTCGCCAGTGAAAGGACCTTTATGATTTTCGAGGATTTCTTTAATGCTGTGACCAATACCCCAGTTGGTACGGTACATATGACCAGCAACGATGAACAGTACAGCGATCGCTAAGTGGTGATGAGAAATGTCAGTCATCCACAAGCCGCCTGTTACAGGGTTCAGCCCGCCTTTGAAGGTCAAAATATCAGCGTAAGTTCCCCAATTCAATGTGAAGAAAGGTGTCAAACCGCTGGCAAAGCTGGGATACAGATTTGTCAACAATTCTTTATTCAAAATGAACTCGTGGGGCAAGGGGATGTCCTTAATCGCCACACCTGAATCTAACAGCTTGTTGATTGGTGCAGACACATGGATTAAGTGACCAGCCCATCCCAACGAACCACAGCCTAGCAACACTGATAAGTGGTGATTCAGCATTGACTCCACATTCTGGAACCATTCCAGTTTAGGAGCGCGTTTGTGGTAGTGAAACCAGCCAGCAAATAAGAACAAGCCTGCTAATACTAAGCCGCCAATTGCAGTTACATACAGTTGGAAGGAGCTAGTAATACCCCAGCCACGCCATACTTGAAACAAGCCAGAGGTGATTTGAATGCCGCGGAAACCGCCGCCCATATCACCGTTTAAAATGTCTTGTCCAACGATAGACCAAACTGTTTGGGCGCTGGGCTTGATGCCTAATGGATCAGCCAGCCAAGCTTCGTAGTTGGAGAACTTAGCACCGTGGAACAACATCCCGCTCAACCAGATTGCTACTACAGCCAAATGGCCGAAGTGAGCGGCGAATATCTTGCGAGAGATGTCTTCTAAATCACTTGTATGTGTATCAAAATCGTGGGCGAGGGCATGGAGGTTCCAAATCCAAGTTGTGGTCTTTGGACCTTTGGATAAGGATCTGTCGAAATGTCCTGGCTTTGCCCATTTTTCAAATGAGGTAGGAACCGGGTCATTGTCAACGATCACTCGTGCTTTTTTTTCCTCTCGCTCCGGAGGACTAATCGTCATTCGACCTCCTCTCTATAAGGAATGGGGAATCATGAATACCACCTAGAGTTACATAGTCGCAGTTTTCCGATTTCTCTGAAAAAGCGATGAACTTGCCGTGTGGAAAAGAAAAGTTGTTTCTGTTGAATTATAGAGTGTGAACTTGCACATTGTCAGAGACATTTTAACAATAATTTAAAATCGCCAATTTTATTGCCTAATTTGCTTTACAAGTTCCTATTCATTGCCAAAAGTCAATAGACTCTTCATTTAATTTACAAAGAACAACAATTTGTAAAACTTATAGTTGATACGCAAAACAGATGAAACTACTACTGTTTAGCGATTTTTGGCTAAATTTGGCGAGATAAAAGCAACTTTTTGTCCTATGATCAGGTCACAAAAATCACTTATTTGGCATTGTAATCAGAGAAAAGTAGGTAAATTTATAACTTTGGCCATAGATTTATGCTTTCAGTTCATAGTCCATGGGTCATAATTTGCGTCACAATGATTGCGTTAATTGTTAAAAAATATTAACAGAGGAAAACATGAATACTGGGTGTAAAAAAAATTTTGAGCAGCTTTTTTCAAAGAGATTCCCGATTTTCAAATGGGTGATCACATTAGTGCTAGTTGTTATATTAGGCAGTTGTGTTGAATCAGCAAGCAGTCAAGAAGTATTGATGCAAAATCCCGTCAAAGCGATACCTGCCACGAAAATTTCTGGAACATTTGCGGAAACAGCACCACCAGATGTTATCCAAGCATTGCGCCCTAGTTTAGAGGGTTATCAACCCCAAGTCAGCATCCTGAGTCCCCAAGCAGATGAAATTCTCCAAGACAATACAGTTAAAGTCCAGTTAGAAGTTAAGGATTTACCGATATTTAAAGATCCTCAATGGCAACTTGGACCCCATTTACACCTAATTTTAGATAATCAACCTTACATAGCTGTTTACAACTTAAATCAGCCAGTGGTCTTGCCAGATTTATCTCCAGGTACACATACCCTCCGCGTTTTTGCCTCTCGTCCGTGGCATGAAAGTTTTAAAAATGAAGGTGCTTATGCCCAAACCACATTTCATGTTTTGACGAAAACCGAGGACAATAATCCTGATGTTAAGTTACCTCTGCTTACTTACAGTCGTCCCAATGGTGGTTATGGTGCAGAACCAATTATGCTGGACTTCTACCTAACTAATGCACCGTTACATAGTATCGCGGAAACTAATCCTGACGATACAATGAGTAATTGGCGCATTCGTAGCACAGTCAATGGTGAAAGCTTTATTCTTGATCGTTGGCAACCAATTTATCTCAAAGGCTTTCAACCTGGTAAAACTTGGATAAAACTAGAATTCCTCGATAACCAAGGGCAACCTGTGAAAAATGCCTTCAATACCACTATCAGGTTAATTAATTACCAACCCAATGGTCAAGATACCTTGTCAAAAATTGTCAGGGGAGAACTGACAGCGGAACAGGTACGTGGCATTGTAGAACCGAATTATACAACTGAGACTCCAGTTACTG
>NZ_VIKW01000001.1:9979-106545 GCF_009711975.1 Anabaena sp. UHCC 0204 | reverse complement strand
ACCAATTCCTGAAGTTAAATTTACTGAAGTTACACCAGCACCAGATACCCAAACAATGGAAAATCCTAAAGCACAAAAAATTCAAGAGTAATCAGCAAAAAATACTCAGTTGTAAATTTTGAGACAACATTTCCATTAGTGCTAAACCAGCTACAGGATTACCTACGGAATCTAACGCAGGACTGTAGCTGGCGATCGCCGAAGGCATCGCTCCCTGATTTGGTACTATTGCTATTAGTCCACCACCAATACCTGATTTCATAGGTAAACCAATTTTGACAGCATATTCTGGCGAAGCTTCATATAAACCGCAAGTTAACATCACTGCATTCACAATGTGACGGTGTTGATGATTTATTATCTCGCTTTGACAAGCTAATACTTTTCCTAACTTCGCTAAATCTGCCACTCGCCCAGAGATACAACATATTTGTTCATAAATGTCAAGAGCTAATTCACTATTCTTTAAATTCCCGGTTTCGTAGAGATAGTTAGTAATATCTATATTTATCTGAGAACGATTAGCTCGAAGTGAAGCGAGAATATCTACATCTATATATAATTGAGTACCTGCTAATTCATTTAACCATGTACAGAAAAATTGTGTACATTCATTTCCATCCTTACCTGGTAACTTATCAGCGAGAGTAATAGCACCACTATTAATCATAGAATTGCGTGGATATCCATTATCTGCTATTAATTGCGTCAAAGAATTAAAAGGCGTATCCGAAGGTTTAACCCCAACCCATTGTAAAACCTGTTTTGCTCCGAATTGTTCCAATAAATATAGTAAAGAAAATGGCTTAATCACACTCATGAATGGAAACACACAATCTGTATCTCCTAAACTGTAATTTTCTCCTGATTCACAACTTATGTGAACAGCAAATAAGCTAGGATCAACTATAGCTAATGGAGGAATGCGTTCAATAACTTTCCCTTGAGATGATTGGGTTTTTGCTTGTTCTACCCAGATAGATAAATTATGTATATTGATGCTTTTTATGCCTATCAAAAGCCTAATCCTTAAATCGAGATATAAAATTCAAAATGCCGATAATTGCCCGTGTTAGAGCGTCATGAATACCGAAAAACTACAACTTGCTAAGAGTGTTCCAAACAATAAATGATCCAAAACCAGAGATTGCTTCATTCCGCTCCGCTCCATATGGCTAACGCCACGCTCCGCGAACGCAATGACAATTGGGCATTTTTTTACTTGGAATACTCTAAGAGGTTGTTTACAAATTTTTTTATGTGGGATTTAACACCCGCACATACCCGACTTCTGATCTAATTTATTTATTAATAATCTCAAAAAAGAAGTCGGGAATCTTATTGTTTAATTAACGCCGATACTCATCTCCACAATCACCAATTAATTTATATAAATCCCGTGACTGCTGAGAAACAGCATCTATTTTTCCTATATCTTCAGCATCTAAATTGAAACTAAAGACCTTAGCATTATCTTCTAAATGTTCCGCAATTCCCAACCTTACACCCACAATTACACCACCTACTGCTGGCTGATTTAAAATGTAATTTACAGCCACATTGGCAATACTCACTTGATGTTTATCTGCTATTTGTTTTAGGGTAGCTAGTAACTCTTGAAATAATTGCCAATTACCCCAGTTAACAATCATTTGTTTATATTTTCTCAAGCTTGTGGTGTTGATTTCTGAGCTTTTTGGTTCTGGTTTATCCAAAAATTTTTCTGATAACAAACCACCACAAACACTACCGTAGGCAAATATTTTAATGTTATTCTCTTGACAAAATTTCACCATATTTACTTGTGGTCTTCTGTCAATTAGAGAAAACTGTACTTGATTAGATACTATTTTGATTCCTGCTTCGGTGATAATTTGCAAATGTTCAGTATCAAAATTAGTTAATGCTAAATGTTTAATTTTGCCCTCAGTTTGCAATTCTGCCATATATTTGAGAGCATCTAAATAACTAGAATCTCCATATTCCCACCAATGGAACTGCATTAAATCCAATGATTTAACATCCATTCTTTTCAAAGAAATATCAATATTTTCCTCGACCAGTTTTTTTGTCATCTTTCCAGGACGAGGAACCCATTTTGTAAAAGCTTGAATATTATTTGCAGCTTCTTCTCCACGAGTCGCTATGAATTGACGACGAAACTCACCAATGAAATCTTCTGCTGGTCCATAATGATCTGCTAAATCCCAAGTCGTAAAACCAGCATCAACATATTGAAACATAGACTCAATAGCAGTTTGGGGATTAATGCGTCCATGTCCCCCAGACACTTGCCACATTCCATTTAAAATGCGGCAAATTTTTAAATCAGGGGTAAATTGTAAATAGCTTTCTTCAGGTAAAGTCATATATTTTCGTGTATTGTTATTTCCAATCTTTTTCTGCTTGTTCCAAAACATAAGCTGCAACGGTTTGAATTTCCTCTGTTGTTAAACGATCTTTATAGGCTGACATATTATTTTTACCATTAGTGACGATATTTGCGATCGCTTCTAAAGAATCCATGCCATATTTTTTGAGTGCATTCTTTTTTAAGTTTTTACCACGTCTAATGATGTTTCCTCCATTGATATGACAACCAGCACAATGGAGGCTAAAAATTTCTGTTCCATTGGCGGTAGCTAAGGCGTTAGCAGGTAAGGTAAAATTGATTGTCCACAAGCAAAATGTGCAGAATATCAGTGTTATGATTTTTTTCATAAAGATTCAAAATCAGATGTAAAGCCAACAAATTTTGCACATTCTTCTTGAAAAGATTCTGCTTCGCTGACATCTTCAATTTTATATCCCATGATCCTTGTACCGTCTGGCATTTTTTTAGAACCAATTAATTCAGCTTGGTAATTTTCTACCATTTTCTTAAATTCAGCACCAGACACTTTCCAAGCTTCACCATCACAAGTAATATTTACCCGCCACATAATTAAAATCTATTTATTGACCAATATTGATTATTTCATAAATTGGTAACATTTAATTAAAAAAATTCAGAAAATTCAATTCAGAACTCTGATTTATTAAATAAGTCTGATATCTAAGGGCTATTGTTGTTAATTTACTGCGAACTACCTGAAGATAGATATGATTTTATATCTGTAGGAGGGTGCTAAGGGTAAAAATATTCCGTCATATTGATATTGAATGCAAGTGTTGCTGGATATTGCAGGCACGAACAGGAAAATTACATTATAATATAGCTATGAATAAAAACGTTAAAGAACAAATCCAAGTAGATTTACGCCAAGCTAAAGAAACAGGACAATTAAAAGCTGAACGGATTCGGGAAATTGTTAAATCTGCTGTTTCTCAAGTAGGTTCTGAGTTTCAAGAAGGTTCTCATGAACTGCGTAATTTAGTTAATGATGCTGTTTCTACGGTCATTGAGAATTTACAAGATAAAGGTAGTGAAGTTAAAGAAGGAGTAGTAGCTTCAATTGAAGGTGCTATGGAGGCTATAAATATAAAAAGACACTCAGATATTGTCAAAACACAAGGAGAAATAAAGCAGCTACAAGCTCGATTAGATAGAGAAGAAGATGAACTTCAATCAGAAGTTGAAGGAATTTTAACAAAGATAGTAGAAACAAGTCAAGATAAATCGGCGGATACAAAAATTGCTATTAATTCAGCAATTGATGCTATTAAAGATAGTGATGAAGTGGGTTTATTAAAAAAACGCTATGCACAATTACAAGCACAATTAGCAATTGTCAGAGCAAATTTGTCTGCACGTTATAGCGGCAGTGATCAAGAGGTACAGGATTATTTAAATGAAGCAAAACAATGGTATGATAAATCCCACACCCAAGCTGAATCTGTCAGCTTACAGGTAAAAGAAAAATACTCGCTTCTAGAACAAAAAATGTTAGATGCAGGTGCATCAATAGCTAAGAAAGAACGTCAATTAAAACAAACTTTGCGTGAGTTACTTTTAGCAACGGCTGATTTGTTTAAAGACAAAGAAGTTGCTGATAAAGATATTCATTCTTAAGAGTTTTGTAGGTTCACCTATTACCTATTTGTAAGATTCAGATCCCCGACTTCTCTACGAAGCCGGGGATGTTTTAATAAGTACCTTCCCGTCTATCCATGTTTTCTCCATGTTTGACAATTACCCAAACTGCATGAATGCTACCAGGAAGCCAACCAAGTAGGGTAAGCAAAATGTTAATTAACAACGTTGGTCCAAATCCAACTGTCAGAAAAACTCCCAAGGGGGGTAAGAACAAACCGATAAGTATACGCAATAAGTTCATGGATATTTCCTCGTTTTGATATTATGTTGACCTACTGACTATCTTGTAATTCCAACCCTTTTTCTGCGAAGTATTTACTCAAAAAGGTATTAGCTAAAGACAGAACTACAGGACCGAGGAGAAAAGCCAGAAATCCTTGAACTTGAAAACCTGGAACTAAAATTGATGCTAACCAAAAACAAATACCGTTGACAACGAGGGAAAAACCACCCAAAGTGAGATATGTCAAAGGTAAAGATAAGGTAGTAAGAGTGGGTTTAATTCCACTATTAATTAAACCAATTACAGCAGCAGCAATTAAAGCTGAGGGAAAATTAGCAATATTTACCCCAGGAACAACTAAATCAACAATTAGCAAACTCAAAGCTGTAGCGAGTGCGATGAAAAAATATCCCAACATTATTTTACCTCAGTAACAGCAATATCAGTGCTATTACTATTTTTAAATATGGATGAATATTTGACATCTTCTCATAGGTGGAATCAGGATCTATCCTAAGTTAGATTAAGCATAATAACAACAACTAGATCCCTAACTTCTTAGCAAAGTTGGGGATCTAAATACTTTTAGCTTTGATTACTATAGTAAAGAGAAGATTTATATAAAACCTGTTCTTGATGGGTTTCTAAGACGCAATCAGATAAAGGATAGCTGACACAGGTAACAACATATCCCGCTTGAATTTCTTGGGAACGAAGAAATTTTTGTTCACTTTGATCAACTTCTCCCTTGATAAGTTTAGCAACACAAGCGGAACATTCTCCTTGTTTACATCCTGATGGTAAACGAATACCAGATGCTTCTGCTATGTCCATTATATATTGATCATCTGGTACTTGAATGGTGCGATTTAATCCGATGTTAGGATTGATGAGTTGAACTTGATAAATAGCCATACCAATTTTAGAATTTTTTTCACGCAGAGACGCAAAGACGCGGAGAGAATTAATTTTATTGTTTGATTCCTTTCATTGATAAACTGATTCGTTTGAGTTTTTCGTTGATTTCTAAAACTTGGACTTTTACGACTTGTCCGACTTTAACTATTTTTTTGGGATCATCTACAAATTTATCAGCAAGTTGGGAAATATGCACTAAGCCATCTTGATGTACACCAATATCAACGAAAGCACCGAAGTTAGCAACGTTGGTAATCATTCCTTCTAATTCCATTCCTACTGCTAAATCTCTAATTTCTTTGATTCCAGCTTTGAAGGTAGCATATTTAAATTCAGCGCGAGGATCTCTTCCTGGTTTCTCTAATTCGCTGAGAATGTCGCGCAGAGTTGGTTCTCCAATTGTGTCGGTAACGTATTTTTTAAGGTTGGCTTTTTTGAGGTTTTCAGCTATTTGGGTAACTTGATTTAAGGATACTCCTAAATCAGCAGCTATAGATTCTACAAGGGGGTAACTTTCAGGATGAACTGCGGTATTATCTAAGGGGTTTTCTCCACCACGAATTCTCAAGAAACCTGCTGCTTGTTCAAAGGCTTTGGGACCGAGTTTAGCTACTTTTAAGAGTTGACGACGATTTTTAAATGCTCCTTTTTCATTGCGATAGGCAATAATATTATTGGCTATTGTGGGGGTAATTCCGGAAACAAAGGTAAGCAGTTCTTTGGAAGCGGTATTTAAATCTACACCCACATAGTTAACGCAACTTTCTACGGTTTCATCTAATTTCTTTTTCAGCAATTTTTGATCAACGTCATGTTGATATTGTCCGACACCAATTGATTTCGGATCGATTTTGACTAATTCCGCTAAAGGATCTTGTAATCGTCTACCAATACTAATTGCACCCCGCACGGTAATATCTAAATCAGGAAATTCTTCTAGTGCTACTTTACTGGCAGAATATATAGATGCACCAGATTCATTTACCATAACTTTAACTGGTTTATGGGCTATATTTGGTAATATTTCGGCGACAAATTCTTCTGTTTCCCGTGAAGCTGTACCGTTACCAATAGCAATTAATTGAACTTGGTATTTTTCTAGTAACTTTTTAATGGTTTGTGCGGCTTTTTGGCGTTGTTCTGTTGCTTGGTGCGGAAATACGGCTTGATATTCTAAAAATTGACCAGTTTCATCTAGTATGGCTACTTTACACCCGGTTCTAAAACCAGGATCTATGGCCATTGTGGGTTTCATTCCTGCTGGTGCTGATAATAATAATTCTCGCAAATTCGTTTCAAAAGTTTTGATTGATTCTATGTCAGCATAGGTTTTTTTCTCGTTAATTACTTCGCTAATTAACGAGTTTTTCATCAAGCGGTTAAAACTATCTTTTAACATTCCTTGATAAAAGTCACGAATGTTGCGAACTTTAGTTTTAATTTCCTGAGATTCTAAATAACCAAGGACAAAATCTTCGTCAAAAGCGACCTCAAAGTTGAGAATTTTTTCATCATCTCCCCGACATAAAGCCAACATATTATGAGGGGCAATATTTTTGACTTTAATTTGATAATTTCGGTACATTTCAAATTTGGTTGTACCTTCGGGATGTTCGTTTTTGATTTGCGAAATAAACACTCCAGTTTCTAAGAGATATTCGCGGATATATGCGCGTAATTCGGCTTTTTCTGCTACTTCTTCTGCTAAGATATCAGATGCACCTTTTAAAGCTTCATCTGCGGTTTTTACTCCCAAACTTTCCGAAATATACTTTGCTGATTCCTCTTCTAATGATGCAGCAATACCATTTTTCACATTTAGCGACTTAATAAATGTAGCGAGGGGTTCTAGCCCTTTTTCTCTGGCAATAGTAGCACGAGTTCGGCGTTTTTGCCGATAGGGGAGATATAAATCCTCTAGTTCGGTTTTTTGTAAGCAGGATTCTATTTTTGTTTGTAGTTCTGGGGTAAGTTTATCTTGTTGGGCGATCGCATTCACAATCACTTTCTTTCTATCTTCTAATTCTGTTAGGTAATTATGCCTATCTTGTAAATCCCGTAATTGTACTTCATTCATTTCATCAGTCCGTTCTTTACGGTAACGCGCAATAAAGGGAATTGTCGCTCCTTCTGCTAAGAGTTCTAGCGCATTTTGTACCTGGTGGGGTTTGAGTTTTAATTCGCTTGCAAGGAGTTGAGAAATATTCAACATTAGGTATTTAAATTGAAAGTGTTAAATTGATTCCAGTACGGTTGGATAGTGTTAGTTTAATCTACCAAATAATGGCATCATTTGAAAATGGCTATTCCTGAGCGTTACAGGAAAAAGTCTTGCCATTTTGGCTTACTTAAGTATACTATTAATAACATTCCTGAAAATAATCAAAACCTACTGGTATTAATCAGTAGCTCGTAGTTTAGAGATTAGTAGAAATGCCTTTATTTTTCTTGATGACATTAGTTACAGGTGTAATCACCGGCTATCTCTTCAAAAGAAATGATGATGAAATCACCTATATTGCAGGTGTTTTAACAGCAGTCATTTTTATTGTGAGTTTAGTATTAGCACCTTGGCAAATTCAGTTCGGTTTGTTGATTTTTGTCTTTATGATCACCAACAAACTGCTGCACAAACATAAAAATTGGTTGTAATTTTATTTAGTATAGAAATATCAGCAATTAGACAACTATCTACTCTCGATAAAAAAGTGTAGATAATCAATTAGGGAATAGGCAGTAATTACCTTTTCCTCAATTAACAGATCAAAATTGATCACTAGAACCGCAGGGCGGAATTAAAAATTAATAATTAAAAATTAAAAAAGCAGATGACACAAGCTTTTTGAGAATTTTTAATGGTTGATTGATTTACGCCATTGTGTACTAGCTAATTGGGTTAAATAGCTGTTGTCTATTTTTTTTGCGGTAAATACGGATTAAATAAGTGACTAATTTAGCTTATTATAGTATGGATATCCTCTAATTTTAGAAGATATTGCCAGTATTGAAATACTTCTTAATATGATTCTAAATTGGTCAAGACTAAAATACATTTGTTTAGGAATATTAGTCACCTTATTGACTGTATTACAGGTAGATAAAAGTATACATTTGGGACAACAGCCTGTAGTTGCTGCGGTAACGGTGGAGTCGAATCTCAATCGTTCCCCGACTGCATTGGTACAAGAAGGAAAAGAACGTTACCAATTAGGACAGTTTACAGAAGCGATCGCCCTTTGGCAACAAGCCGCAGAAGTATTTGCCAAAAATAGCGATTTTCCCAACCAAGCCGCCGTATTGAGTAATTTAGCACTAGCACACCAGCAATTAGGGCAATGGCAGCAGGGAAATGAATCTATATCCCAAAGCCTGAACTTACTCAAAGGTAAAAATGGGGAAATGTTAGCACAGGCATTAAATATCCAGGGAAGTCTACAACTGGCACAGGGAGAGACTGAACAGGCACTTACTACTTGGGAACAAGCTACAAACGTTTATCAAAAATTGGGAAATCAGGTAGGAGTCAATCAGAGTTTACTCAACCAAACTCAGGCTTTGCGCGTATTAGGATTATATGCCAGAGCGCGGAAAACTTTAGAACAAATAAATCAAAATCTCAAAGATCAACCAGATTCTTTACTTAAAGTAGTTAGCTTGTTGAATTTGGGTGATACTTTGCGGGTTGTGGGGAAATTAGACACATCTGTAGAGATATTACAACAAAGTCAGGCGATCGCTCAAAAACTCAAATCACAACCTCATATTAGTGTAGCATCATTAAGTTTAGGAAATACAGCCGCTGCTCAACAGCAACCAGAAGAGGCTATAAAATATTATCAACAGGCAATTGATACAGCTACTTCACCTAACACCAAACTGCAAGCCCAACTTAATCAATTACGTCTTTTTGCAGATACAAAAAAAGCAGCAGAATTTCAAGCCTTACTGCCCCAAATTCAACCCCAAATAGAAAATCTTCCTCCCAGTCGCACAAGTATCTATGCACGAGTTAACTTCGTTCAAAGTTTGCAAAAAGCTCAACAAAAACGACAAATAGCCGCCCCAATTTTAGCAACTGCTATCCAACAAGCAAAAAGTATAGGTGATTTGAGAGCAGAATCCTATGCCCTGGGTTATTTAGGTGAACTTTATGAACAAAATCAGCAATGGAATGAAGCCCAAAAACTTACAGAACAGGCATTAATTCTTGCCCAAAGCAGTAATGCTGCTGAAATTAGTTATTTATGGCAATGGCAATTAGGAAGAGTTTCCCAAGCCACTGGTAAACCAGAAGTAGCCATAGACGCATATAACCAAGCGGTAAAAACTTTAGCCAATCTCCGTAAAGATTTAGTATCTGGTAATGCGGATATACAATATTCCTTTCAGGAAAGTATAGAACCAATTTATCGGGAATTAGTCGGCTTATTACTAGAACCGCAGAAAACCAAAAAGATTAAAAATGCAACTGATATTAATCAAAAGAATCTGCAAAAAGCCTTAGATTTAATTGAATCTTTGAAAGTAGCAGAATTGGACAATTACTTTGGAGAAGATTGCCTGATAAATCAGACAGCAAAAATTGATCAAGTAGATAAAACAGCAGCTATAATTTACCCAATTATATTACGCGATCGCTTAGAAATAATCGTTTCCCTGAGTAATCAACCCCTGCGTCACTATACAACCAACATTTCCGCAATAGAACTAGAAAAAATTATTCGGGAAATGCGATCATCCTTGAGACCAAGTTTAGGACAAAAACAACGGCAAGCGATCGCTCAAAAAGCTTACAACCTGATCATCCAACCCATAGACGCAGATTTAGCAAATAGCGGTATCAAAACCCTCGTCTTTGTCCTGGACGGTTCAATGAAAAACATCCCCATGGCCGCACTATATGACGGTAAACAATATTTAGTAGAAAAATACAGTTTAGCCCAAACACCAGGACTAAAACTCCTCGCCCCCAAACCCATACAACAAAAACAACTCAAAATCCTCATTGGTGGAATCACCGAATCTCGACAAGGCTTTTCTGCCTTACCTGGTGTAGAAGTAGAAATTCAAGGCATCAAATCAGAAATTCCCACCGAAGTGCTGTTTAATGAAACCTTTACTAGCAAAGATTTTCAGCGGCTTATGCGTGGTACGCCCTTCCCCGTTGTCCATTTAGCAACTCACGGTGAATTCAGTTCCAACGCGGACAATACCTTTATTCTCACCTGGGATAACCGCCTCAACGTCAAAGAACTAGGCGAACTACTACAAATCCGAGACGAAGATAGCAACACCCCCATAGAACTCCTCGTTCTCAGCGCCTGTCAAACCGCCACAGGAGACAAACGCGCCCCTCTTGGACTAGCTGGTGTAGCAGTCAGATCCGGCGCACGTAGCACCATTGCCAGCCTTTGGTCAGTAGACGATAACTCCACCTCCCAATTCATGATTGAATTTTACAACCAACTAGCCAATTCTCAAGTTACCAAAGCCGAAGCTATACGGAACGCCCAATTGGCAATTCTCAAACAACCCCAATTCCAAAATCCTTACTACTGGGCCCCATTTATCCTAGTTGGTAATTGGCTTTAACTCAGAAACAACTATGAAACCAACATCCCAAACAGGTGCAGCATTCATTACTACCGGAACGTTAACAGGTGCGGGTATCTCCTCCGCTGTCGGCGGAATTGGACTAGCTGGAGGCTTTGGTGGTGTGGGAATAGGTGCTGCTTCTGTAACCGTTGCGGGTGCGGTCGTTGGTGCTGCTGCTTATGGTGCTTTCACAGGAATCACGGAAGGGGATACAGCAGCTTTTGGGGCAATGGGAATAGGTGCTGTTGGTGGTGTTGGGGTTTATAATGTTGTTGGTGGAATAGGATTTATTGCGCCTAAAATTGGTTTAGCTTTTGGTATTGGTACAGTACCAATGGCAGGAATTGGTGCGGTTTTAGGACTTGCTGCTTATGGTGTGGTTAAATTATTAGATGATTCTGAATTTAAGGAAACTCCCATGCAGCTTTTTGAACGCATGGAAGCAAAAATTTTCCAAAATGATTATTATTTTGAAGCATTATTAGAGTTATCTGGTGATGATCTTAATGCCAAATTTACAGCTTTAGAAATTGAAGAAGAATTAAAACAATTAAAGGCTAAAAACAATGTTGAGCATCCAAAAAATACACCAAAAATATTAACTATAATTCCTCAAATCCAGGAAAATTGGCAATGTGTAAAAATTCTCAAGGGACACACAGCCGCTGTAAATTCTGTAGCTATTCATCCTGATAATAAAATCTTGGTTAGTGGTAGCAATGACAGACAAGTTCATTTATGGAACTTGCAAACTGGAAAGTTACTTTATACTTTTTCTGGACAAGCTGAAGCTGTTTTATCTGTCGCTGTTAGTCCCGACGGAAAAAAAGTAATTAGTGGTAGTATAGATCGGAAAATTAGTAGTTGGGAATTAGAAACAAAAAAATATAACCGCACATTCTCTTATTTAAGTTCTCCCTATAGTCATAATGGTTTTGTCAATGCACTTGTTTACAGTCCTAATGGTAATATTATTGTTAGTGCTAGTACGGATAAAACTATCAGAATTTGGGGAAGTTATACGGGAACAATTAAACGCACGTTAAATGGACATACGGATGCAGTTTTAGCTGTTGCTATTAGTCCTGATTCTACAACTCTTGTTAGTGGTAGTGCTGACAAAACTATCAGAATTTGGAATTTACAAACTGGTGAAAACTGTTATATAATTAATCAGCATTTAGCACCAGTAAATACATTAGCAATCACTCCCGATAATCAAACTCTGATTAGTGGAAGTTCAGATAGAACAATTAAATTATGGAAACTCCAGACTGGGGAATTACGTCACATTCTCAAAGGACACTCAACAGCTATTTATGCGATCGCTATTCACCCCGATGGTAAAATTATTGCTAGTAGTAGTCAAGATGGAATTATCAAACTTTGGAATATCGGAACTGGGGAATTAATAGAAACTCTTTCTGGGTTTAGTCCCCTAGCTTTTAGTTCAGATGGTAAAATGTTAATTAGTGGTGGTAAAGGTGGAACTATCAAGATTTGGCGACAAATTCACAGCAGTGATGATTTACCCTTAACTGGGGAATGGTGGGAAATTTTAGGCGTAGCAGCCAAAACTCATCCTCAAAACGTAAAAATTGCCTATCTGAGATTAGCTAGATTATATCACCCCGATATTAACAGTTCGCCTAGTGCTAAAAGTGCTATGCAAGTAGTGAATCAGGCATATCAAAAGTTTCAGCAGCAATTAAATCTACATAATTAATTAATTTGTGAAAATTTGGGGATTTTGCGACTAAAAGCTCTATTTTTGGATGGTTATTAATGTACAATATATATACCTTCATCAGTATTAATCCCCCAATTTTATTTAATTGTTTATATTGCATATTCGGAAAAAACGTTATAAATTGTTAACTTGTAGGGGAATAATAGATTTCGTCATCACAATAGCCAATTCCTGATTAAGTATATATACTATAGTTGGGTGGTTGTACACATATAAGGGTGTATATTTCTAATAATTGAAAAAGCTGCTAAATATTATGCAGTTATGCCTTTGCATTGCCGATTTTTAGTATTTTGACTGGATTGATATTTGCTATTTCAAAGTTATGATGAAAATGGCATAAAGAATAATTAAAGGTGCATCTATTCGCAACAAATCTACTATCTAAATGGAGTTAGTCTGGTAATGCAACTCAATAAATTAGAGACAAGTAACAATATAGAAAATGAGGCATGGCAAGTATTAGAGAATTCAATTCTCTACTATCAAGGTCGTCCTATTGGGACTTTAGCAGCTTATGATCCATCGGTGGAGGCTTTAAATTATGACCAATGTTTTGTGAGAGATTTTGTATCTTCAGCCCTAATTTTCTTGATTAAAGGGAGAACAGATATTGTTAAAAATTTCCTGGAAGAAACATTAAAGTTACAGCCTAAAGAAAGAGCATTAGACGCATATAAACCCGGTAGAGGTTTAATTCCAGCCAGCTTTAAAGTTGTATCTATTAACGGAGAAGAACATTTAGAAGCAGATTTTGGGGAACACGCGATCGCTAGAGTCACACCTGTTGATTCTTGTTTGTGGTGGCTGATTTTATTACGTGCTTATGTAATTGCTACCAATGATTATTCCCTAGCTTATCAACCTGAATTCCAAACGGGTATCAGATTAATCATGGAAATCTGTTTGGCTAATCGGTTTGATATGTATCCAACGCTATTAGTTCCCGATGGAGCTTGCATGATTGACCGGCGGATGGGTATATATGGCCATCCTTTAGAAATTCAAGTTCTCTTTTTTGCTGCATTGCGTGTAGCACGTGAGCTACTAATTTGTAAAGGTAATCAGGATATTGTAGAAGCGATTAATAATCGTTTACCATTGCTATGTGGACACATTCGTAAACATTATTGGATCGATCTTCCTCGTTTAAATGCAATTTATCGTTTCAAGAGTGAAGAATATGGTAAAGCGGCGGTGAATCTATTTAATATTTATGTAGATTCTTTACCTTATTATGAATTAGATAAATGGCTACCCAGAAAAGGTGGTTATTTAGCAGGTAATGTTGGTCCATCTCAGTTAGATACACGCTTCTTTTCTCTCGGAAACTTGATGGCTATTATTTCCGATCTTTCTACAGAAGCACAATCTCAAGCAATTATGACTTTGATTGAAAAAAGATGGGAAGATTTAGTGGGAGATATGCCTATGAAAATCTGTTTCCCTGCTTTAGAAAATGAAGAGTACAGAGTTGTTACAGGATGTGACCCAAAAAACATTCCTTGGTCATATCATAATGCGGGAAGTTGGCCAGTTTTAATGTGGATGTTAGCAGCAGCAGCAATCAAAACTAACAAAATAGATATGGCCAAAAAAGCACTAGAAATTGCCAAAGCTCGTTTGAGTGAAGATGAATGGCCAGAGTATTATGATGGCAAGAAAGGGAGACTAATTGGTAAACAAGCTAGAAAATATCAGACCTGGACTATTACAGGTTATTTATTAGCGAAAGAACTCATGGATCATCCTGAATTTTTACCATTAGTTAGTTTTGATAAGTTACCACAAGAAACGGTTTCTAGAGCTTGTGAGTTTGAAGTTGGTAGTATCAATATAGACCCTTATGTATCTTTTTGAAACTATCTGGGCTGAAGACATAGCAATTATTGTGACTCTTCGAGAAGTCTCTGCCGATCAAGAGTCTGCTAAAAATAGACTCGTTTCTAGTTTTTCATATCTGTTCACTATAGTTGAACTTTTCCTGATTGACAAAACTGTCTAGGGTAACAATATTTTTAGCCCCTCTGAGAAAATCCGGGGCTTTTTTGATTTTATTCCTAAATAGATTTGCCAAACAGGATATTATAATAAGAGAATGGATCACAGAAAAAACAAAAAATCAACAGTTTTTTATCCAGAAATCAGAGTATGACAGACTAAGCAATGTCATAAAAATAGAGTAATTATCCTGTCAGCAGACCAGGTTTAAAGATGCGCTCTTTTGCCCTTTACCGAGTATTTCTATGAAAAAAGAAGAAATATCAATCGTCAATATTCTAGAAACCGAAGCTTGGAAACTTCTGGAACAGTCAATTGCTTATTATCAAGGTCAGCCTTTAGGTACTATGGCTGTTTGTGATAAAACCCAAATTGTCTTAAATTTTGATCATTGCTTTGTGCGGGATTTTGTGCCATCAGCGTTACTTTTTCTAGTTAAAGGTAGATATGATATTGTTCGCAATTTTCTAGAAAAAACCTTAAAATTACAACCGAAGAAAAATCAATTTAATGCTTATACACCAAGTAAAGGTTTAATCCCTGCAAGTTTTAGAATTTTATTAACAGATGGAGAAGAATCTTTAGAAGCGGATTTTGGTGAAAAGGCGATCGCTAGAGTTACACCTGTAGATTCTTGTCTATGGTGGATTATTATCTTGCACGCTTATGTGAAAGCTACAAAAGATATAAAATTCGCCATGCAGCCTCAATTTCAGCAAGGCATTATCTTAATCATGGAACTTTGTTTAGCGACTCGGTTTGATATGAACCCAACGCTATTAGTTCCTGATGGTGCTTGTATGATTTATCGTCGTATGGGTATTTATGGCTATCCTTTAGAAATTCAATCTTTATTTTATGCGGCTTTACGGGCAGCACGTAAATTGTTGATTTGTGCAGGGAATGAAGAAATTGTTACAGCTATTGATAATCGTTTACCTTTATTAAGAGATCATATTCGTCATTATTATTGGATAGATATGAAACGTCTCAATGTTATCTATCGGTTTAAGAGTGAAGAATATGGACAAAAAGCAGTAAATCCATTTAATATTTATGCAGATTCAATTCCCTACAATGATTTATCTGTTTGGTTGCCCAAACATGGAGGTTATCTAGCAGGAAATATCGGACCATCCCAATTAGATATTCGATTCTTTTCTTTGGGAAATTTATTGTCCATTATTTGTTCTCTTACCAATGAAGTTCAGTCCCAAGCGATTATGAATTTGATTGAAGAACAATGGGATGATTTGGTGGGACAAATGCCCATGAAAATTTGTTTTCCGGCTTTAGAAAATGAAGAATATAAAATTTTTACTGGTTGCGATCCTAAAAATATCCCTTGGTCATATCATAATGGTGGTAGTTGGCCAGTTTTGTTATGGTTTTTAACTGCTGCTGCTCAAAAAACAGGAAGAACCAATATTGGTGAACGTGCTATTGAAATTGCTCAAGCAAGGCTTAGTCAAGATGAATGGCCGGAATATTATGATGGTACAAGTGGTTCATTAATTGGTAAACAAGCACGGAGATATCAAACTTGGACAATTACAGGTTTTTTATTAGCAAAAGAATTAATGCAAAATCCTGAATATTTAGAGTTAATTAGTTTTGGGGAATTTGATATTGAAAAGGATTACCGATTTTGTGATTTATAGTAGCGAATCTAGCATATTTCAGGAGTCAGGATTTAGGCATAAAATTAGCGGAATTGATGGTTCTGGTAAAGGTTACATCACAGAAAAACTGGTAAATGAGGTGAATAATCAAGGAATTCATGGGATCTCTATCAATATTATGATTTATCTTTTTGGATTGAATGTTCTTTTACCACCGCTTTACAAAGAACATTAAACCGAAATTAGGAAAACTTGCCACCAGAGTTAATTTTTCGTGATTACAATACAATTGATTTTCCAGCGCAGCGGTTTCATTTTGTTATTGATGATCCAATATCATGGGTTGGTAGTATTTATATGTATGAATGATGTTTCAGCAATTACATCTATTAACCTACCAACTATCATAGTCAGAAATATCAATACTATTTCCATGCTGAGTATCTTTAACTACAATCGAAAAACCTGTTGCTCCCATACTCACTTGTCCAAATTGATAAATATATCTTGATGTTAAAGCTTCCTCATCTATCCAGTTTGACCACTGTTTTAAACTTTCATATTCTTGACCAAAAATTTTACAGATCATTGTGGGGTTTCTTTCTCCAGTCCAAGGGTGTTCTAATGGTTCATCAGTGACAAAAGGTAAAAATGAAAATTGTATTTCTTTCGTTCTATCCATCGGTGCTTGGAAATCTAGTTTTTTGATTACTAAATCAAGAACTAAAGCTTCATCTGTTACAGAATGGTACACTTGCAAATTACATTTATTGTCTTTGACTTGAAAATAATAAATGCAAGCTCCGCTACTTCCCCCAGCACCATAATAGGGCATAATTTTTCCTTCTTCTTGTGCCATCTGCATTATCTGTTTCATAGATGAAGACACATTAAAACCTTTAAAAGAACCAGTTGCTAACTGTTCTTCAAAGACGATTTTATCTACAGAATATTCCCAATTCTTTATTTGTTGAAAAATATCTGTTGGTACTCTAAATCCAATTTCTGATGCTGATTTTTTTATTTCTATCATGGCTAGTCAAGAATATTTTTGTAAATTTTTCGTCAATTTGGAAATTCTCGCTTAATACAATAGCGTGTTAAACTTGACAAATCTTGATCAGAAATAAAATTTTACATACCCAAACTATACAAAGACTTACGCAACTGGCACATTGGCAAAGTGCGTCAGACATCAATAATCTGTTTATTTGCAGGATTTATGCAGTCTGACGCACCCTACAACAGATTTTTAGTGTGACACTTGCGTAAGTCCTAATAATGAAACTCTTGTGGTGCGGACATCTTGCTCGCTATGTTTACCTGATAACAGCAGGAATCGCTGTAAGTAACAAATTTAGTTATTTCTATTTCTCTCCAATTGTCTCTAACCATCAACCCACCTGATCAAATTCCATGAATAACCCCCGCCAAGTTGCCTTTATTGCCCTCAAAGAAGTACACAAAGGGGCTTATACTGATGTTGCTTTAGACCGAGTGCTACAAAAGTTTAAGTTACCCGATAATGACCGTCGTTTAATGACAGAATTAGTCTATGGTAGCGTCAGAAGACAACGTACCCTAGATGCTCTTATTGACCAAATTGCTACCAAAAAATCCCAGCAACAACCCAAAGACCTCCGCACGATTTTACATCTCGGTTTTTATCAACTGCGTTATCAAGAAAGAATCCCCCCTTCTGCGGCTGTAAATACTACTGTTGAATTAGCAAAAGAAAATGGTTTTCCTGGACTTACAGGTTTTGTCAATGGTTTATTACGTCAATATCTGCGTCTGGCTGAAAAGTCATCAGAACTGTTAAATTTACCAGAAAATCCGATAGAAAGATTGGGAATTTTACATAGTTTCCCTGATTGGATCATTGAGGTGTGGTTATCACAATTGGGTTTTGAGGAAACAGAAAAACTTTGTATCTGGATGAATCAAACCCCAACTATTGATTTACGGGTAAATCTTCTTCGCAGTTCGGTGGAAGAGGTAGAATCAGCTTTTGAGTCTGCTGGTATTTTAGTTAAACGTATTCCCCATTTACCCCAAGCTTTACGATTAATTGGTAATAATGGCGCAATTCAAAATTTACCTGGTTTCGGTGCAGGTTGGTGGACTGTTCAAGATAGTAGCGCCCAATTGGTTAGTCATTTACTTGACCCCCAACCCGATGATGTGGTGATTGATGTTTGTGCTGCACCGGGAGGAAAAACAACTCATATTGCTGAATTAATGGGAGATCAAGGCAAAATTTGGGCTTGTGATCAAACTGCTTCTCGGTTACGTAAATTAAAAGAAAATGCCCAACGGCTGCATTTACAATCTATTGAAATTTGTACGGGAGATAGCCGTAATTTACCGCAATTCTACCAAACGGCTGACCGTGTATTACTTGATGCTCCTTGTTCTGGTTTGGGGACTATGCACCGTCACGCTGATGCCCGTTGGCGACAGACACCAACATCTGTACAGCAACTTTCCCAACTCCAAAAAGAATTACTATCACATAATGCAACTTTTGTCAAGACTGGAGGCGTTTTAGTTTATGCAACTTGTACACTGCATCCAGTGGAGAATGAACAGGTAATTGAGGAGTTTTTAGCAGTAAATCCCCATTGGCAAATAGAGCCGCACCCTTTTGATTCATTTGATAGTGCTGTTCCTGGTTGGTTAAAAGTTTGGCCTCACCAACAGGATATGGACGGATTTTTTATGGTGCGCTTAAGAAAAACTAAGGATTCTGGGTGAATACACAAGAGTGATTGTAAGATTTTATCAAAGCCCGAATCTACCAGAGGAGACGGCAATGGTTAATCATTCTCATGTAAAAAACCTAGTAAAAATCCTGATTGGAGCGGCTTGGATTGATGGCAAAATCCAGCCAGAAGAGCGGCAATATCTGCGCGAAATAGCTCAAGCTAAAGGTTTAGCTAGTGATCCAGAGATTAAACCTTGGTTGTACGAATTAGTACCAGTAAAGCCGCATGAATGTTATGACTGGGTGCAAGAGTATTTAGGCGATCGCCCAACTCAGGAAGATTATGAGAATTTAATTGAAGCCATCAGTGGCTTAATTTATAGTGACGGTGATGTAGCTATTGAAGAAGCAAGACTTCTTTCCCGGTTGGAAGAGTTAAGTAAGTCTAGTGGAGCTAACCAAGCGGCTCACACCATACTCCTTAAACAAATCCAAAAGCTTTACCGTCGTTGGGTTGACGTACAAAATTAGTGGCAGGGGGCAGGGAGTAGGGAGCAGGGGAAATATTGATTACTTATTGCCTCTTACCTCTTGCCTCTTGCCTGTTACCTACTCCTTATCAATTTTAGGGACAATATCGGGACGCTCTTTACTTTCCCAACCGGGGGGACGCTTGGAGTTATACCAGGCGATTGAACCAATTGTGACAGCAGCGATAAAACCCACTACATAGACCAAAGTAAACGCCAAGGGAAAGTGATTTCCAGTATCTTGGACAGGGACTTGAAGCAATAAATAACTCATGAGTATATGCGCCTAATTTAGGTTACACTTCTTAACAAAGTATAAACTGAGCGAATCACCTACATCTACCCCAGGGAAAATATTTACTGTACTCAAAGATAGGTTTAATTATTCTGGGGAAGAATTGGGTTTGAGTCTTTCCCTCCAGGATGGTTGTGATGAAGATCCACCAGAATTATTATTGACTGAGGAAGAATTTGCAGGACGTGATTTTTGGCTGCTGCTTTGTCGTCGTGAACGAGATGATTGAGGCGTAGAGTTGCGATTAGATTCTCCAGAACTGTTGCGTAAGCGTCGTCTCTGTCTTGATGTTGATGTGCTTACTGATGAGTTTTCTTGATTGTAGCGTCGTCTTCGTCGGCTGGATGAGGATGAATTGTTGGTATTATCTTCGTCTGTTGTTTGATTTTGATCACGAATAACGCGATTAATAAGTTTTTTGGGTTTAATAGGCTTGGCTTTAATGCTACCTTTGCGATTTTTTAATTTAGGCTGGGGCGGAAATTTTTCTACAGGCATTCCCTCTACTGCTTTTTTCATAAATTCATGCCAGGCATAAGCGGCACTACCACTGTTACCATAGGTAGGACTGTTATTATCATTTCCTAACCATACTCCGGTGACTACTTGGGGAATATAACCAATAAACCATAAATCACGGGATTCATCGGAAGTACCTGTTTTTCCCGCTACTTGTCTATTATTTAATTGAGCCGCACCGCCTGTTCCATTTGTGACTACATTCCGTAACATCCAAGTCATAATGGCGGTACTATCAGCATCTAGAACTTGCTTAGGTTCATATTTAGCTGACCAAAGTATATCTCCTTCCCGGTTAATGATACGGCGAATACCATGCACTTCTGTATGATTTCCTTGTGTAGCGAATGTTCCGTAAGCACTGGTTAATTCTAGGAGATTGACTTCATTAGAACCAAGAGCTAAAGAGTAAGTAGGTTTAAGAGGTGACTTAATTCCCATATCCTGGGCAAGTTTAATAGTTGGTTCAAAACCTACATCTATTAATACTTTCACGGCAATTGTATTTACAGAATTGGTGAGAGCATCTTTGAGATTTAACCAACCAGAGAATTTCTTATTAGCGTTTTTTGGCTCATAACCATCTACTAGTAAAGGTGCATCTAGATAGCTATCATAGGGATTTTTACCTGTAGCGATCGCTGTAGCATAGACGAAACCTTTAAAGGTTGATCCTGGTTGACGCTGGGCTTGAGTTACCCGATTAAACTGGTTTTTCCCAAAGTCTTTACCGCCTACCATGGCTTGAATTTCCCCATTACGAGGATTTATGGCCACTAAAGCTGCTTCTTTAAAGTTTTGCCAACGGCCTCGATTTTTTAAGGTTTTTGCGATAGCGGCTTCTGCGGCTTTTTGCCAAGTTGGATTTAAGGTAGTTTCTACTACTAAACCGCCATTAGCTAAAACATCAGCGGAAACGTGCTTTGGTAATTCCTGTTGAACGTAGGTAGTAAAGTAGGGAAACTCTACTTGCAACCGTTTGGGTAAACTGGTATTAACGACCAATGCTTCTTGAGTAGCGGCTTGTTTTTGGGCTGGTGTAATGAATTCATCTTCTAGCATCCGCTGTAGTACCAGATTTCGTCTTTCTGTAGCTACTTTGGGATTTTTATCTGGACCGTAGACGTTAGGGGCAGGCGCTAAACCAGCCAGAGTGGCCATTTCTGATAACGTCAGTTTATCTACGGGTTTACTAAAATAAACCCAAGCTGCATCGCCGACACCGTAAGCACCAGAGCCTAAATAAACGAGATTTAGATAACGTTCCAGAATCTGATCTTTCGTCAATTCCTGCTCTATTTTCTGAGCTAATCTCACTTCTCTGAGTTTACGGGATAGGGTTTTTTCTTGTTTGAGGAAAAGAATTCGTGCTACTTGCTGGGTGATGGTACTACCACCTTCTACCAGGTTTTGCGATCGCAGGTTATTAATAAATGCCCTAGCAATTCCCAGGGTATCCACGCCATTGTGTTGATGAAATCTTCTGTCTTCGGAAGCAATAAAAGCTTTCTTTAAGTTATCTGGGATTTGTTCTATTTTCAGAACTTCTCTAGTTGCTTCACCTTGCTGTTGTAAAACTGTCCCATCACCAGCCTTAATTGTCAGTGTTTGCTCTCGCGCTACAGCTTTGAGTGCTGAGTCGTCTGGTAAATTCCTATCTATTTCTAAGACAGCATAATGGAAAGCAATGATCCCACCACCTACACTTAAACCTGCCCACAACCAAAAACGACGATAAAAAGGTTTATCGCTGCTGGCAATTTTGCCCAAGATTCCTGATGATAAGTTTGTCATCCGGTTTAGTAACTGCTTCGCCTTCACCTGCATTCTCGGTAATAAGTTTTCATGTGCGGACTCCTCATTTTGTTGACGATTACCACTTGGCAATAGCAGTTGCTCCTGATTTATTTGCGGGCAATATCTTGGTGTTCACATAATACATCATAAACAATTAACTTAATTCAGTGCTAGAATATGTTTTGTGAAAAATCTGAGACTGAATATTAATTTTGATTAATAAAAATGCAATTTTTGCATAATGCTGCGGAACAGTAAAAACTTGGAAACTAGCGCCAAAAAATGAAGATAAATCCAGAAGCAGTGAGCAAGAAGCAGAATGTCTGGATAAAATTATGTTGAAAACTGCCAGTCAGGTGACGATCCCCACAGCGATCGCCGCGATCGCTCTTGGTAGTAATATCGGTAATTCCCAGGCTATTTTAGAAGCATCTTTAGCAGCTTTAGCCCAAACATCAGGTATTACTATAAAAGCCAAATCTCGTTGGTATCGCACCAAAGCCGTAGGTCCAACTCAACCAGATTACCTCAATGGTTGTGCAGTATTATGTGTGCAAATGTCAGCAATAGCTTTATTAGAAAATTTACTCGCTATTGAACAACAATTTGGGCGTGTGCGTCAGGAACGCTGGGGGCCACGCACCCTAGATTTAGATTTGTTATTGTATGATGACTTAATTTTGAATCAGCCAAATCTCCAAATTCCCCATCCTCAAATGGCCCAAAGAGCTTTTGTCTTAGTTCCCCTAGTAGAAATTGCTCCAGATTGGATAGATCCCCTATCTCAAAGGGCAATTCAAGATTTAGTTCAAGATGTAGACACTTGTGATGTACATTTATTGTAGTGGGTAAAAAAATTAGCATTTTTACAACCCAAAAAGCACTGATTACAAAAAAAAACCCCGTATACATTCTCTGTATTTACAGATCCTAGAATTTTACTATGCCATTAGGTAGAGAATTACCACAGTTGCTGAAGCAACGCTTGTTTTATAAAGGACGCAAATTTAATTTTGAAGTTAATCGCTTGCGTTTACCCAACAAATCTGAAGGAGAATGGGAATGTATTCGCCATCCTGGTGGCGCTTTAGCCATACCCATGACCGCAGATGGAAAGCTCGTACTTGTGCGTCAATATCGGTTTGCAGTACAGGGTAGATTACTAGAATTTCCAGCCGGAACAGTAGAACCCAATGAAGATGTTTTAGAGACAATCAAACGGGAAATTCAGGAAGAAACCGGTTATCATGCTCGTCAATGGGATAAACTAGGTGAGTTTTTCCTTGCTCCTGGTTATTCTGATGAAATTATCTATGCTTTTATTGCTAGAGATTTAGAAAAGCTGGAAACACCACCAGCAAAAGATGAAGATGAAGATATCGAAATAGTATTACTCACTCCTGAAGAATTAGAAAAAGCAATTTTGGTAGGAGAACCTGTAGATGCTAAATCTATTGCTAGTTTTTTCCTGTTGCGTTCATTTTTAGAAGGTTAATAGGGGCGAAGCATTCGGAGGATAAATTATCGGTTTTTTCCCACGTAGGGGCGAAGCATTCGGGCGACAAATTATCGGTTTCTTCCCATGTTTATTTTCCGAATGCTTCGCCCTTACACCAAATGCTGATGCTTGTTGAAAAAATCAGGGATTGATTTTCTGGGTTTTTTATGTTCACTTACTGAATCTTGGATAACTGGTAACATAGTCTCGGATACTATAATCTGTATATTGAGCCAAGATTTTTTTTGTTGAGGCAAATTCTCGTAATTGTCCAATATGATTTTCATTGTATTGAAATAATGCTGTAAAATCCGCCAGCCGAGAGACTTGTTGCATATTGTGAGAGATGAATATAATTGTCAGTTCCGAACGCAAACATTCAATTAATTCTTCAATTTTCATGATGGCTATAGGATCAAGTCCAGCGCAAAGTTCATCCATGAGAATAACTTGGGGTTTGACCGCTAATGCGCGAGCAATACACAAACGTTGTTGTTCTCCGTAACCAAGTTCTAAAGCCGATTTATGGAGCTTATTTTTGACTTCTTCCCAAATATCAGCAGCTTTCAGAGCTAACTCTACAACTTCATCTAATTCTGGTTTTGGTCGCCATCCAATTAATTTTACCCCGTAAGCAACGTTATCATAAATGCTCAGGGGAAAAAGATGAGGTTTGGAATAGATGGTACTAATTTGGCGACGGAGACGATTCAGATTAATTCGTCGTTCATAAATATTTTGCCCAAAAAATTCGATTTTTCCTTCAATTTGGATTTCTCCTTCTAAATCGCTCATTCGATTGAGAGACTTTAAAAATGTAGATTTGCCACAACCACTTGGTCCAATAATGGCAATTATTTTATTTTGGGGAATGTCCATAGACACATTGTCAAGAACTTTCTGCTGGTTATAGTAAAAACCAAAGTTTTTTACACTAATGGCAGGAATTATTTTAATCATATTCATAAAAAAGGAGTCAGGAGTGAGTAGAGATGTTCTAGTGGAATATCTGTAATATTTGCTTATAATCTAAATTATGTCTTCTATTAATCTACAATGCTGCGTTTAATTAATTTAATAAGGGAAGTACCATGTTACAGCGTTTAATTTTAATCATTGCTACTATTAGTATCTGGCATTTGTGTATTTCTAGCACACTAGCAAAGGAGAAAAAGTTTGAAGATTTAGATAAGTTTCCTCCGAGTCCTCTAGAAATAACTACACCAGATCCGCTATTACCAAATAAGCGCGAATTAACATCAATAGAATTACAAAAATTGAAGACGGATTTAGATGAGTTAAATCAAGAGGCGTTGATAACACTACAAGGAGAAGATCGAAAAAAAGCCTTTGAGATTTGGAATCGTGAACTCCGATTGCGACGGGTTTTAGGTACATTGGCCGAAGTGGAAGCGTTATCACGGGTAGGAGAAATTGCATGGAACGAGAATGAACGCGAACAGGTGCAATATATTAGCCAGCGATTGCAAGTAATTCAAAGCCAGATGGAGAAACAAAAAAGTACCGATTTAGAATTATGGCGATCGCTTGGTAATGCGTATCAAAAAATGCGTTTTCCTAAATTAGGGCTATCTGTTTATGAACAAGTTTTGATCTTAGTACAACAGCAACAAGATGTAGTTGGAGAAATCGAGACTTTAAAAACTATTGGGGAATTAAATTTAAGTTGGTTTAATTATTCTCAAGCTGCTAATGCTTACCAAAAACTGTTGAATTTAGCAATTAATCAAGGGGATAAAATTAATGAATTAGCATATTTACAACAGTTAGCTTATATCTATGCCCAAGGGCAACAACCACAAGCAGCCATAGATATATTAACCAAATTAGTAAAAATTTACACTCGTGAACAAAATCTGAGTCAAATTCCGGCTTTAAAATTAGCGATCGCTGCAAATTATGAATCCCTAGCTAAAGAAAATCCCAATTTAAAACAACAGGCTTTCAACAATTATCAAGAAGCTTATACTAGCGCCTGGCAATTAGAACAATACGCTAGGGCTGGAGAAGCGTTACAAAAATTAATTGCTTTTTACCGTTCACAAAAACAAATAGATGCAGCTTTAGAAACTAGCCAGATTCTCATTGAAACAGAAACATTAGCCAGAAACTTTTACGGATTAATGTCAGCCTATGATCAAATTGGTAACTTATATTTAGAAAATCGAGAATATGCAAAAGCATTAACAGCATTTCAGCAGGGATTAGAAATTGCCCAACAACTTAAACATCAAGAAGCATACTTTACCCAACAAATTGAAAAGCTAAAAACTGAGGAGAAAATGTAGTTGAGAACAGCCTAAAGAAAAAAGTCCGCGTTAGCGGACTTTGGACATTGGATAAGGTTAAGTTGTCACCAAGAGAGCCTACAAGATGTTAGACCTACTTGTATTTTTGCTAATTAATTGCAGATTATCAAGTCTTGGGACATAAAAGTTAGGACATAATTCCTGTATTTATGTCTGTAAATTAGAGGATTTATCTATCTTTAGGAATAGTTCAATATATATAAAATATTGCTACTGTGTCTACAATATGCAGGAATTTTGGACATAATTAAAACTATTTTGTCTGAGATATTTTTACCAACCAGTAAGTTAATTCTTCCTGGTTGTTGGAGTTCAAAAGATTTGAAGCAGCGAAAGTTCTCTATTTTTATACTTTTGAGCATAGTTTTTAAGATGTAGATAATAGAGAAATAATGACTAATTTTATTCAAGCTCATCACTGGCTTTAAGTGTAGACAGCTTTTCTATTGACTCCTGAAGCAATTGATCAAAAGTTATGCAGTGGAGAGGCTTACTATTAATGATAGTTTTACTTGATCTCCAACGAAATCTTTGCATTAATCCAGATTGTTGTAGAAATTTATCTCTACCAATAACAAGCAACCCAGTATAATTAACTTCACGATGACCAAAATACTCTTCAAATTTATAGGTTCTCTCATAGTCATCCATTCGGTAATACCAGTCTATAACTTGACTTACCCCATGTTCATACCTTGGAGACCAATCATAGCTAGTATTCGCTGACTCAGAACTTTTTGATTTAAGCTTAAAAATGCTATTTTCTGTTGCGTCCTCAAATTCAATAAAAACAAACTTCTTTTTCTGTCGATCAGCAACAACAAAATCTGCTCTAAACTCGTTACTAAATAAACTGACTTCGGGCTTATAAAAAGCTGGTTCTAGACCAAAATGCCAATATCCGAGCAAAAGAATTAAGTTTGGTCGCTCTGAGAAAAACTTCTGTAGTCCATTTTTTCCAGTTTCTCTGATTTCTAGATTACTTGTGAGGAAATGTTTCAGTTCTTGGATGTGTTTATCACACTCGTTAATGTCAAATTTATAGGGAAGAAGTGAGATCATTAATGGTCTTCCTTTTTCCGTTCAATAATATCAATGATTAAAAAACCCTGCTCTGTTTGTTTAAAAAGTAGTCTGACATTACTATCTATTTTCATGACCCATGTATCTGTGTTCTCAAGTCTGTCAGAATTTAAGTGTTGTGAATTTTTGACATCTAGCTGCTGTATTACTTCAGAAACTTTATGTTTTTGATTCAATGGCATGGTTTCATAAGCCATTAAAGCCTTTTCTCTAAATTGTACAGTCATATTCATATCTCCATTTATAGCTGATGAGATTGGTCAACCAGAAATGGCTATGGAATAGCAAGTTATCCTCCATTAGAAGCCTTGGTATTCCATAGCCACAACTATAAGCTCTTATATCTGGGGAATTAGCACTGGCCAAAATTGTTCAATATATACACAAAGTTCTTCATAACTTTTGCTCTTGAGGTAAGGCAAATTATTAGCTTTTCCCTGACTCTTAGCATATTCTATGATGATAGCAATAAGGCGGTTACAAGCCTTGGCATTTGGCTCAAGTTCATTCTTTACCCTAGCGTCTGGTTTCTGGTTTTGACTCTGGGGAATCATCACAATTTGGTATTCCACACCTGGCAAGTTTGGCAACTGTAGGCGGATACCTGGTTGAAACTGAGGCTGGCTTGAGTTACTATTGTCTAAGCTAATAGCCATAAAAATTGTTCCTTGATTTATATTGAGGTTCTAGAATCAGTCGGCAAGACCGTTAATGGCTAACCAAGCTACAAAATTCCGAAAATTACAAGAAGACGCTATCTGGAGTACCAGTCCAGGTGGCGTTTTTTCGTCGTTTTGTATTTTATCTTCCGATATCCTAGCAACACTTCTCAAGGTTGTCAAGCAGCATTGACATACTTCTTTATGTAAAGTATGATGATACTGCAAATAAAGTTATAATTTATGTCTAATCCTATTGTTCGACTTGAAGATTTAGTACATATATACCAAGGAGTTACTCTCAAACGATATGAAAACGAACTTGGTTCACAAGAACAAATTATTAACTCCCGAAATCTTGAACAAATATATATAAGTGGCGAATTAAGCACTTCTCAACTTGATTCTTCTAATCTCTCTAAGTATAGATTGCAGACTGATGATGTAGTTATTACAATTCGAGGAACTCCCCTTAAAGCATCAGTAGTAAAAGATCAAGTAAAAGGATGTTTGCCAAATCAAAACTTAGCAATTTTACGCCCAGCAAAAAATCTTAATCCAGTGTTTTTAGCTGTGTTGATGCGATCAAAATGGTTAGAAACACAAATAAGTGGGTTATATAGTCAATCTATTGGAACTCAGTTGTTAAAAATTTCACAGTTGCGAGAGTTGGAGATACCATTACCTAGTTTAGATAGACAAAACCAACTAGCTCAACTCTTTTTAGCTGCTGAACAATATACTCAAATTACATTAGAAACACTCGAACAACGGAATCATTTAACTCAAGTAGCTTTATCTCAAATTTTAGAAGGAGTACAATGATCACTTTACAAGAATTGGAGCAAAGACTTTGGATGGCAGCCGATATTCTACGCAGTCATTTTAGTGTAACAGATTATAACAAATATTTATTAAGGCTCTTATTTCTCAAGCATTTATCTGATGTATTTGAGGAAAGTTCTAAAGCAATTAAACAAGAACTAGATGATCGAAATTTGGAAGTGCATAGATTAAATAACTTTGGGGCATTTTTACCTGAGTGTTGTCGCTGGACTTATTTGCAGCGTGTTAAACATAACATTGGTTATGAACTTAATATAGCATCTGAAAAGATTGAAACAAACAATCCACATCTCAAGAGAATTTTTACTAGTATTGATTTTGAAAATAAACATAATAATTTTGATTCTGGACAACATGATCAGATACTGCGTCAATTAATTAGGCATTTCTCATATCTCAATCTCCGATATAGTAACCTTGCTGAACCAGATATATTGGGAAAGGCTTGTGAATCTTTAATTGAAAAATTTGCAGGTGATTCTGGAAAAAAGAGTGGAGATTTTTATACTCCAAATAAAATATCAGAATTGTTAGTTAAGCTATTGGAAATAGAAAAGGGAATGAAAATTTGTGATCCTGTCTGCGGAGTTGGTGGGTTTCTAGTTACATCTGCCAATTATATAAAACAGGTGGGATTAAATATAGAAGATGTATCTTTCTATGGGCAGGAAAAAGTCTTAGAAACTTGGGTTATCGCCAAAATAAATTTGTTATTACATGGCATCTTTAATATTGACATTCGATTGGGAGATACAATTCGTAATCCTCAATTATTAGAAAATGAAGACTTAATACTTTTTGATAGAGTATTTGCCAACCCACCATTTAATCTAAAAAACTGGGGAGAACATCTAGATAGTTTTGATATTTATCACCGTTTTAGATATGGCTTACCACCTAAAAGTCATGGAGATTTTGCATTTATTCAGCACATATTGTCTACATTAACAACAACAGGTAAAGCCGCAATAATCGTATCACATGGTGTATTATTTCGTGGAGGACAAGAAGGTTTAATTCGCAAAAGAATTTTGGAAGAAGACTTAATTGAAGCTGTTATTGGTCTTGCATCAAATTTATTCTATGAGACAGGTATTCCTGCCAGCATTTTAATTTTTAATCGAAATAAACTAGAAGAAAGGAAAAAGAAAGTATTATTTATTGATGCAAGTAGCAAATATCAAAAGATTGGAAATAAAAACTATTTACAATCTGAAGATATTAGTGATATTGTTACCAGTTATCAAGATTTTACAGATCAAGAAGGGTACGCTAAAGTCGCATCTCTTGAAGAGATAGCAAACCATGACTATAACCTTAACATCAATCGCTATGTGCTACCTCCCAAAAACGAAGATGACAAAATTGATATTAAGACAGAAATTATTAAGCTGCGTAAATTAGAGGCTGAACGTGCTAAAGCCGAGAATGATATGAATAGATACCTAAGTGAATTAGGAGTAAATTTATGAAAGTAATAATTATTGAGTACACAGTAATTTATGAACGTGGTGAAACCAACTGGGGTGCTTATGTTCCTGACTTACCTGGTTGTATCAGCATTGGGGATACTTTAGCAGAAGTACAGGAAAATATTAAAGAAGCGATAGAATTGTATTTGGAAGTGTTAAAAGAAGATGGAAAACCTATACCTAAACCTTCTACAGAAGTTGGTAAAGTTGCAGTGACAATATAAACTCAAATCCCCGACTTCTTTAAAAAATCGGGGATCTAAATCCTATTTTAATGCTGCTAACAAATCACTTTTCGCAGTTTCTAAAGCTTCTGGTAATTTGGTTGCGTCACGTCCCCCAGCTTGCGCTAAATTGGGTTTTCCACCACCACCACCACCACAAATTTTCGCTATAGTTCCGACAAATTTTCCTGCTTGTACACCTTTTTTATTCACTTCAGAACTAAAAGCAGCAACAATACTTACTTTTCCTGCTTCGGGAATAGAACCTAAAACTACAGCACCATTACCGATTTTTTGCAGTAATCTTTCCGCAGCAGATTTTAATGATTCTGCGTCAACATCTTCCATTTGGGCGACAATGATTTGATGTTCTCCTACGGTTTTCGCAGTTTCTAATAAACTGTCAGATTTAACTATTGCTATTTGTGATTTTAGACTTTGAATTTCTTTTTCGTTGTTGCGGAGTTCGGTTTGTAAAGTTGTGATTCTGTCGGGTATTTCTTCGGGTTTGACTTTAAAGCGATCGCTCAAATCTTTAACCACTTTATCACGTACATTCAAATAATCCAATACCGCAGCCCCAGAAACCGCTTCTATTCTTCTCACTCCTGAAGAAACTCCGGCTTCAGAAATTATTTTGAAAACGCCAATTTCCGCAGTATTATTAACATGAGTTCCCCCACATAATTCCATCGAAACTCCAGGGAAATCAATCACGCGCACTTCATCACCGTATTTTTCTCCAAACATCGCTACTGCACCTTTAGCTTTTGCTTCTGCTAAAGGTAATACTTCAATATTTGCAGAATGTGCTTCAGAAATCCAACTATTTACTAATTCTTCAATTTGGATAACTTCTTCAGCAATTAAAGCGCGGGGACAGTTAAAATCAAATCGCAATCTATCAAAAGAAACTAAAGAACCAGCTTGAGAAATTCCCTCATCAACAACTTTCTTTAAAGCAGCTTGTAATAAATGAGTTGCTGTATGATTAGCTTGAGCGCGACGACGACAAGCGGTATCAATTTGGGCGGTAATTTCATCACCAATT
Organism: Anabaena sp. UHCC 0204; assembly: GCF_009711975.1. Lineage (GTDB taxonomy): Bacteria > Cyanobacteriota > Cyanobacteriia > Cyanobacteriales > Nostocaceae > Dolichospermum. The sequence continues at coordinate 75,389 of NZ_VIKW01000001.1, read as the reverse complement.
CTAATTGTCCCTCTTTCAATTCGTCCAAAATGAATAAAGAAATCAGATTCTTTTTTCACATCTTCTATTCTGATTAAAATTCCATCACCGGAAATATATCCTTTATCTCCGATTTGTCCACCTGATTCAGCGTAAAATGGAGTTTTGTCTAAAACAATTTGTACTTCTGTTCCTGCTTCTGCTGCTTCTTCAGAAATACCAGCAACTAATAAAACTTCTATTTTTGCAGTTGTGGTTAATTGGGTATAACCAATAAATTCTGTAGAGTGAATATGTTCTGCAAGTTTATCTAAAGAACCTTGTACAGTTAAATCAATGGTTTCGTGTGCAGCTTTTGCGCGTTCTACCTGTTTTTGCATTTCTGCATTGAAACCATCAACATCAACAGTAATGTTATTTTCCTCTGCAACTTCTTGGGTTAATTCTAATGGGAAACCGTAGGTATCATAGAGAGTAAAAGCACTTTCTCCACTAATAGAAGTTTGTCCTTTTTGTTTTACCTCTTGGATAATTTCAGCTAATAGCTTTTCTCCTCTATCTAAAGTTTTTAAGAAATTTACTTCTTCTCGTTGTAACTCAGCTTTAATAGCAGCTTCTCTTTGTCGCAAATTAGGATAAATTGATTCAGAAAGAGAAATTGCTGTGTCTGCAACTTGGTTCATAAATTCCCCAGAAATTCCGATTAATCTCCCATGTCTAACAACGCGACGAATTAACCGCCGTAAAACGTAACCTCTACCAACATTAGAAGCGCGAATTTCATCGGCTATCATGTGAACAACAGAACGCACATGATCACCAATTACTTTTAAAGAAACTTTTGTATTTTCATCACTTTGATGATAATCAATTTTCGCAATTTTTGCCGCAGTTTCAATAATCGGAAAAATCAAATCCGTTTCATAATTATTAGGAACTTTTTGGAGAATTTGCGCCATTCTTTCCAAACCCATTCCTGTGTCAATATTCTTATTTTGCAACGGCGTTAAATTCCCAGCCGTGTCCCGATTATATTGCATAAATACCAAGTTATAAAACTCGATAAACCGGGAATCATCTTCTAAATCAATGTTGTCTTCACCTAATTCTGGATGAAAATCATAATAAATTTCTGAACATGGTCCACAGGGTCCAGTAATTCCTGATACCCAGAAGTTATCATCTGCACCCATGCGCTTAATACGTTTTTCGCTTACACCAATGGTATCGCGCCAGATGGTAAAAGCTTCGTCGTCGTCTTCAAAGACGCTAACAACGAGATTTTGAGGAGAAAAACCAAAGACTTGGGTGGATAATTCCCAACCCCATGCGATCGCCTGTGGTTTAAAATAATCACCAAAGCTAAAATTACCCAACATTTCAAAAAATGTATGATGGCGTTTAGTCCGTCCCACATTTTCGATATCATTGGTACGAATACATTTTTGCGAAGTCGTAGCGCGTTTAAATTCTGATGTGCGTTGTCCCAGGAATATCGGCTTAAATGGTAACATTCCGGCAATAGTTAGCAACACCGTAGGATCTTCAGGAACAAGGGAAGCACTCGGAAGCGGTTGGTGTCCCCTTTGCGTGTAGAAATCAAGAAATATTTGGCGAATATCGTTACCGCTAAGATACTGGGAAGTTGAAGACATGAGAGTTTACAAAAAAATAATAAATTAAGTTGCTAGTTATCTAGTTTAGGCTGCTAATTGGTGATTAGTAAAATTCGGCGTTGCTGAATTTAGATATAAACTTTCAAACTCTTTCTTTTTAAGCCTCTGCGTAAAACAAATTCATACTTTCACTCAGCAACACCAATTCCAAAAATACCAAGTCTTGAATTTAGATTCTTGCGTAGGGGTAATTCATGAATTACCCCTACTTCCGTTCTGTTTTGCGTCTATGCGTTAAGTTTATTCCTGCTTTTACATAGCAACGCTTAAAGTTATTATTTATTACCTGTCTGAGTTTTGGGGAATGTGGGCTAAAAAGCCCGATATCAAGCAAATTATTGATTACTGATGGCTTTATTTGATTTTAATACCAACGCTGACAGAGAAAATATTGAGATGGAATTATTAAGAAATACTTGTGAAAAAACGGTATAGGTGTACGAATAAAGATACAAATAAAGGATAAACAAAAAACTCTTATCACATTAGATCATCTACTACCTAATTTTAGATGACTACTGTTTGCACAAAGCCAGTAGTCGAAAGGCTTTGACAATTCAGTTGTTAAGCAACTCTTAAAATAAGAAAATTCCTTTCTTTCTTCACGTTTTTTAACATTTTTATTTACAAAACTTAAATTTTGGCAATATATCTTTATTTAGGCAAAGATATTATTCCGTATTTTTACCATTGGAAAGTCAAGGACAAAAATCAGACAGTAAATAGTATAGAACTTAACAATTTGTGAATAAAACAGCAGAAATCCTCTTGATGCTTGTCAAAAATAGTTAGACAAAGCTATTGGTGGAAAATAGTTTATTTAACTTAGAAATATGGAACATGGAAAACAATGAAAAGTTCAATCTTGGTTTTTGGAAGTAATGATTTTCTGGCTACACTTCCAGATCAGATTCTTGATGCGAGTATCTTTAATATAGATATTATTGACGATCTCAATTATGTTCAGTCACATATTCAAATTACACCGACTGATATAATTTTAGTCCAAGCGAGTTTAGTGGGAAGTTTAGAGCTATGTTTTTGGTTGAAAGAACAAACTAAGTTATCTTATATATACTGCATTTTATTTGAGGATCGTCCTGAGTTACTTTTTCAGAGAAGTCAGGAAAATTGGGAATGGGAATTATTAGTAAATGCGGCTGCATTAGAACAAGGTGCTGATGCTTATATTTGGCAAATTCCTGAAGATCAAACTACTTATAGTTTAGCAAATTTAGCAGCTAATTATCAAATAATTATAGCTCAGTTTACGGTTGGTTTACGGAAAGCTCAGAAATATCGAGATTTGTTGGATAAAAATGCGTTATTATCTGCGATCGCTTTAGCTGATTCATTAACAGAATTAAATAATCGCCGCGCTTTAGAATGGGATTTACCTAAACAAGTTAAACAAGCTAGAACTTTAAAAGATCCTTTTAGTTTGATTATCTTAGATGTAGACTTTTTCAAAAAAGTTAATGATACTCATGGGCATTTAGTAGGCGATCGCCTGTTACAATTACTATGTCAGCGACTCAAAAATAATCTGCGATCGCAAGATATTCCTTTCCGCTATGGTGGAGAAGAATTCGTCATTTTGTTGACTAATACTAACATTCAAGAAGCACTAAATATAAGTAGTCGTCTCAATAGAGTAGTTGAAGAAAACTCATTTGTAATTAACAATAAACTATCTATTAATATCACCATTAGTCTAGGTGTAGCGACTCTAGAAACCGAAGATGACGGAAATGGTATAAGTTTATTATATCGTGCTGATCAATGCTTATTAGAAGCCAAAGCAACTGGCAGAAATAAAGTGGTAAATTGGGATTACCACCATCATATTTGCCATTTACATACTGTTTCTTCTTAGCTAAGAATAACCTGTTGACATTCAGCTACAGAAGCCCGATTTTTCATAGCTATAACTAAAGCTTCATAACTTGACCAATTTTCCTGAATGAGATTTTTAGACTGGAGAAGATGAAACCTTTCTTTTTGCTGATACATTTCTCCAGTAAAACCGATAACTTGCAAAATTTCTCTTAACTTACTTTTATCATCATTTCCACCTTCAGCAGAGTTAAAAACTAAAGTTTCCGCAGCAATTCCCGCCATCCAAATATTACAATAACGATCTAACTTATGGGCGCTAATTTTTCCCGTTTCTAATTGCGCTGCTAACTCGCTATCTTCTAAAGTTACCCCACCTTGTCCTGGTTGTCCTTTTTTCCAAGCTTCCCAGGCGCTGAGGGTGTAGCCAGTCACAGGAATTCCTAATAGGTGCGCTACTAAAAAATGACCGGCTTCATGATGTATAATTCTTTCTCGATATTCTGGAGAAAATCGCGCCACCACGTCTAATACTATCGTTCCTCCCTTTCCTTCAAAACTGAAATTATCCAAAGTCGCAATTCCCAAAAACGTCACCGTAGCTAAAGCTGGTATTGTTGGTGAAAGATGGATTAATGGTCCTAATAAACTGGAAAAAGTCATCAAAAACACAGATATAGCAATCAGATTTATTGCAGTTTGGCTCATTTTTAGGTTCTTGTATTTAGGTTAATTATGTGATTATAATTTATAATCTACTCATCAAATCCATCATTCTCTCTCTATAACCATACACAGGAGTTATCAAAAAATGAGTCGCATCAATCCTTACACCTTACAAATGCAAATTACCCAAATGTTTGCACAAGGACAATCATTTTTTGCACTTACTAAAGTTCAAGATTGGTTAAAAGAACATAATCAAAACCCTTTAGATTATGATATTCTCTTTCATAAAAAACCCGCACCTCCAGGTTCTAAAGAAGTAATGGTAATAGAAATAGAACTCAAACGCAAAGATGGACAACCTGTAGATTCTTGGTTACAAGAACAAGCCAATTTACACGCTTAATTTAGATAAGGATAACTTCATGAATAACGTCAACCTGTGGACATCTCCCGAACACGCTTTGCGTTATTTGGGAAAAGCAGATAAAATACCTCACCGCACGGAAGGAGAGGCTGTTTTATTATCACAAGTTCCCAAAAACGTTAAACGCATTCTTGACTTAGGAACTGGAGACGGAAGATTACTCGCATTACTCAAAATTGAACGTCCCCAAATGCAAAGCATAGCTATTGACTTTTCTCCCACTATGTTGGAATTAGTAAAAACTCGCTTTGCTGAAGATAAAACAGTAGAAATAATAGAACATAATTTAGATGAACCTTTACCAAATTTAGGTTTATTTGATGCAATAGTTTCCAGTTTTGCGATTCATCATCTTACCCACGAACGCAAATTTGATTTATATACAGAAATTTACCAACTTCTCGAACCTGGTGGTATTTTCTGCAATTTAGAACACGTATCTTCTCCAACACCAGAACTACACGAACGTTTTTTAAAAGCTATTGATATGGAAGTAGCAAAAGACGACCCGTCAAATAAACTTTTAGATGTAGAAACACAACTAGATTGGTTAAGAAAAATAGGTTTTACTGATGTTGACTGTTACTGGAAATGGTTGGAAATGGCGTTATTAATTGGAGTGAAAATAAATGGCATTGCTGATTAAGAATATGATTTTACCTCACGCAGAGGCGAGGCAGCGCGGTCTTGGGGGTTTCCCCCATGAGTGACTGCCGTCGCAGAGTCTCAGAGAGTAAGAATTTTTCAATTTCATACTTTAATATGGCTATCAGCAATATCAAATAAATTAATTCAAAAAAGTAGGTTGGGTTAAGGAAGGAAACCCAACAAAATTATTGATAATGTTGTCTTTTACCCAATCTACTAATTTGTAAATCCGATATTCCCCTGTAATCCGCCGGTATGTACTAAAAGTAAAGATTCCGACTGGAAATAACCTTGTGTTATTAAATCCATGACTCCATAAAACATTTTTCCGGTATATACATAATCTAAAGGTATGTCATGTTGTTCTTGGAAATTTTGACAAAATAGCTTTAATTCATTGTTTATTTTAGCATATCCACCAAAATGATAGTTACAAATTAATTCCCAAGGTGCAGGAGAATTAACAGGTTTTGGTAAGTCAGAAGCTAGATAATTTTTTAGTAAGTTGTTGATATCTTCCTGAAGAAAATTACCACCTTTTAAGACAGGAAAACCAATCATTTTTTGGTTTTGATTTAATGATAGTGTCATTCCTGCTAATGTTGTTCCTGTACCGCAAGCTAAACAGACAGTATTAAATTCTTTAATTGTTGCTAATATCTCTATACAACCACGCATACCATTTAAGTTACAACCTCCTTCAGGAATAATAAACACTTCCCCAAATTGCTGTTGTAATTGGGTTTGTAATTTCTCTGTATGGCGTTGTTTATATGTTTGCCGATTAATATATACTAATTGCATTCCCTGTGCAACTGCAAATTGTAAAGTAGAATTTAGGGGTATATTTTCTTCACCCCGAATTATACCAATGGTGCGGAAACCAAACAGATTTCCGGCTGCTGCTGTGGCATAAATATGGTTAGAATAAGCACCACCAAAGGTGAGAATGGTTGAGAAATTTTTCTCTTTAGCTGCTGCTAGGTTATACTTCAATTTAAACCATTTATTACCGTTAATTTGAGGGTGCATGAGATCAAGACGTAAGATATATAAGTTAACACCTGCGTTAGTTGCTATCTCACTATTAATTTTTTGAATTGGTGGAGGTAAAAAAATTGACGACATTTCCCAAAAAAGTTAAACTTTACTAGATTAGTAGAAAATACTAAGATTGCAAAAAAAAATTATTAACCTGGATTATGGCTAAAGTTTTTGATTCGATTACGGAAGAATTACAAAAGTTTATTATTAGTCAAAAAATATTTTTTGTCGGGACTTCACCTCTAAGTTCTACAGGCCATGTTAACCTTTCTCCCAAGGGTTTAGAAAGTTTTCGGATTCTCTCTCCTCACCGAGTCGGTTATTTGGATGTTACAGGTAGTGGTAATGAAACATCGGCTCATTTGCAGGAAAATGGGCGTATAACTTTGATGTTTTGTGCTTTTCAAGAACCTCCTTGTATTCTCCGTCTTTACGGTCAGGGACAAACTATTTTGCCAGATTCTCCTGACTGGAATTCTCTCTATCCTCTATTTTCTCCTCTTCCAGGAACGCGGCAAATTATTGTTGCAGATATTGAAAGAGTACAAACTTCTTGTGGTTTTGGTGTTCCGTTGTATGAATATCAAGGACAAAGAGAAACTTTAGTTAATTGGGCTAGTAAAAAAGGGGAAGAGGGAATTAAGGAATATCAACAGCAGAAAAATATTATGAGTATTGATGGTTTATCAACTCCTTTGAGTAAAGTTCAAAATCCAGGTGATTAATAAAAGTTAAAAAGCATGAATTACCAAATAATTAATCAATTAAATGAAACCCAAATTTCTGAACTTGTGGAATTATACAAAAATGAATTTTGGAGTAAAAATAGGACATATCAAGGTGTTGTGAAAATGCTGGCTGCATCTGATATTATTATTGCTTTAGTAAATGAGGAAGAACAATTAATTGGTTTTTGTCGTGTTCTGAGTGATTTTGTTTATCGCGCAGTTCTTTATGATGTAATTGTTAAACCTAATTATAGAAAAAGGGGATTTGGTGCTAAATTATTAGATGAAGTCATTAATCATCCCCAATTAAAAGAAGTTGAAGTTATAGCTCTTTTTTGTTTACCAGAGATGATGCCATTTTATCAACGTTGGGGTTTCACAAAAAATCCTGTGAAATTGGAATTAATGTTTGCTACTAATATATCAACTCTCTAGAATTCCTGAATTTGATCATGTCTAATCAACGCATAATTCAAAGTATATATACAGATGGTGCTTGCACAGGCAATCCTGGTCCTGGTGGTTGGGGTACAGTCGTCTATTTTAATGATGGTTCGGTTCACGAAATGGGTGATTCATCGCAGCACACTACTAATAATAAAATGGAAATGCAAGCAGCGATCGCCGCCTTGGAATTTTTCAAATCATCTGGACAAACTGAACCGATTACTCTCTACACCGATAGCGAATATCTGATTAATTCTATTACTAAATGGTTGCCAGGTTGGAAAAGGAAAGGCTGGAAAAAATCAGATGGGAATCCTGTCCAAAATCAAGACCTCTTAGAAACCCTCGATCAACTTAATAACCGACTCATACAATGGCAGCACGTCCGGGGACATTCTGGTAACATTGGCAATGAACGTTGTGATGCGATCGCTCGCTCCTTCGCAAATGGCAAAATCCCTGATCTACAAGAGTTATTACCTGAACGGCTTCATGAAACTTTACCTAAAATTAGGGAAATAAGCGTAGCAAAAGTATCTGATTATCCAATAAACTCTACAATAATTAATAAAAATACCCTGGAAAGCAGTCCGTCTGCATCAGATATAACCACTATGGAACCATCTACCGCTTCAACTGCGACTACAACCAACGAACAACCCACCGAAATCAGGGTTTCACAACTTCGCAACTTGGTAGAAACTTTGCGTATTGCGGACGAAATTGCCGAAAAAGGCTACCTAATTACCAGTTCAGAATTAGCAGACTTAATGAGTGTCCACTCTAGCGCCGTCACCAGTCGAGGAGATGAATGGCGCTGGCGAAATTGGATAGTTTCGCGTGTCAGACGGGAAGGTAATCAAATTCTCTGGGAACTTGAACGTAGCGACAAAATAGAAACCGAAGCAGATTAAACAATCAATTACGGGAAGGGGAATAGGTAAGGGGAAATACTTGAAAACTTGATAAATGATAAATTATGGTATTCATAAATTAAACAAAATATAGTCAAAATCTTAAATATCATATCCTCATCAAAATTAGACATCAGTAGAAATATCGTTTGTCACCTTAATACGACCTTTGATGACAAAACGTAGCAATCTATTGATAGATTCTATTTCTTCTTCTGCTAAAGATTCATTTAAAATAGCCGCCATTAAACCATAACGATCTGCTAAAGAAAGAGAACCAGTATCAGCAGTAGCAGCCATAATTTCCGCAACAGCACCAGGGAGAAGATTGATTTTTGGCATTTGTTAAAACTGAACTCTACAACTTTAATATCGCCTATAATTGATTTTATTTCAGTGATTAACTAGCGAAAACAATAGTGATTACAGCAGTCATAAATTAGTGATTTATATCACATAAATACTGCACACATTTGATTAAGAGAACTCCAAATAAAAAAACTCTCAACCACCTAACGCAAAAATCTCTCAAACCCTTATTCCTCTGTGTCCTCTGCGCCTCTGCGGTTAGTTATTTGGGTAATTTATTTCTTGGAAGTCCTAAATAGGACTCCAGAGAATGTAATGACTCCTGACTGGGCGCAGACCCTGCGCCCCTACGTTCCTAACATTTGCAAATTGTGCAAGGTAGCATAAAATCCCTCTTGTTGTAATAATTCGTCATGACTTCCCTGTTCAATTAATTCTCCCCGTTTCAACACAAAAATTCTGTCTACATTGCGAATTGTAGATAAACGGTGAGCAATAATAATAGATGTCCGTTGTATCAACAACTGATTTAAAGCCTCTTGAACCAAAGCTTCCGTTCCCACATCCAAACTAGCTGTAGCTTCATCTAATACCAAAATTTGGGGGTTGCGAATAGCAGCACGAGCAAAAGCTAAAAGTTGTTTTTGACCACTAGAAATATTTGTTGCTCGTTCTCGCAATTGAGTATCATAACCTTGGGGAAGTTGGTTAATAAACTCGGCTACATTAGTTTTTTCTGCCGCTTGTTGAATTTCTGCAAAACTGTAATGATCACCTAAAGTAATATTACTTTTTACATCACCAGCAAACAAAAATGCTTCTTGCAAAATCACCGTCATATAACGACGTAGTTCCACTTGGGGAATTTCGCGGATATCCACACCATCAACGAGAATACGTCCTTGAGTTGGTTCATAAAGACGACACAACAGCCGAATAATTGAACTTTTCCCCGCACCTGTAGGACCGACTAAAGCTATTTTTTCCCCTGGGTGAATAGTAAAGTCTAAATTTCTAATAACGTAATCATCATCTTTATAAGCAAAAGAAACATTTTCAAACTTGATTTCTCCCAAAGCCGGCACAGGAGTAAAATCTTGAGATTCTAACTTAGAGACTATCTCATTAATATAACCAAACTCAAAATCTACATTAGAAATTTGTGGACGAGAGTAATCTTTTATTTCAATGGGTTCATCTAAAATATCAACTACCCGTTCAATAGCCGTAAAACCAGATTGAATTACAGTAAACTTTTCCGCAAAATTCCGCAACGGTTCAAAAAATTGTTGGGCATATAAAATAAATGCCGATAAAATCCCAAAAGTGATTTGTTCACCTAACAACAACCAACCACCAATCCATAACACACCAGCAATAGCAATTAAACCAACCCATTCCAAAGTTGAAGAAACTGCTGAATCATACCAAATACTAGTATCTACTTCCTGTACATAACGTTGATTTGTCACCCGAAATAACTCCGCGTTAAATTTTTCACGGCGGAATAATTGGACTACATTAATACCAACAATATTTTCTTGGAGTTGAGAATTGAGTTTAGAAAGTTCTTCCCTGGTTTTATAATTAGCCGTTCGATATTGCTGTTGAAAATAAATCATTAACCACGTCACAGGGAAAAGAAGGAATATTAACAAACAAGCAAGTTGCCATTGAATTGAAAACATCAATCCAATAATTACCAGCATAGATAATAAATCAGAAACAATGCCTACAGCCCCAGTTGAAAAGACATCACCCAAACTTTCTACATCACTGGTTAGTCTTGTAATCAATTTACCGACAGGTGTGCGATCGAAAAAACGTACAGCTAAAGATGTCACATGATGAAATAAATCCTCACGAATAGCGGCTGTAATTTTTTGTCCCAGTTTCTGTACTAAAAAACCTTGTATAGCTACCAATACTAACCGAATAGTAATTGCTATTAGTAGCATTCCTAAGAGGATATTTAAGCCTTCTGCAAGAGGCATATTCTGAAGGAATTGATAGGTGCTAGGTTCTTTGCGAATTAAAGAAATTGCCTGTCCTACCAACATAGGTTTGATAGCACTAGAAATAGCGATAGGAACAAGCAGCAACATAGATACTGTTAATAGTTTGCCATGACGACGACCATAAGGTACTAAGCGCAAAAATAATCGCCAGTCATTGTCCCGACGATGGTATTCTGGATCAGATTTAGTGGGGGATGGTGAGATGCTCATAATTAACAATGCAAAATGCAAAATTTTAAATTTAAAAGAGTTATACTTACAGGTTTTAGATTCGGTGAACTCTGCTATAGCTGAATACTAAATTAATTTTTTTCAGAATTTAATCCATTGATTTCTTGACATTTTGCTTCTGCGGCTTGATAGGCTATCAAATATTCTTGACCACCTAACATGACATCACCATAATAATCATAGGGGGCTTCACCATAAATAGGTAGAGGATCATCTTCTGGATAGTCTTCTTTAGATTCTTCAACAATAGCTTTCACCTTTTTGGCACTTAGAGTTTGGGCAGGAAAATAATAAAATTCCTGGGGATTTTTTTGTAGATAAGGCAGTGTCGGATCAATAATCACATCATTAACTTCAATCCAACCATGTTCAACTGGTTTATATGGCTGACCTACAAATACTAAAAAGCCTTGGACATACTTTGCTCCCTCTGTGACTAAAACTGCTTTATAAGCATTATGAAAAGGTTTTTTTGCTTTACTTTTGATGGTTTTAGCAAGTTCATTGGACAGAGTTTGATCTAATAATTTATTCATGTTGTAAATTCTCCTTTAATTAGGGCTTGCTGATAGCGTAAGCGTGGTGTTAGCCATAAGCCTATAAATAAATTAACAGATATTTGATTCAAGAGGAGATAGTTCCCAATAATGGAAAAACTTTATGCTTTAACAATTCAATTAATTCTGCTTGCATATATTCATATTCATCAGGTATATCTAGACAAATAATTCTTTTATTTTTGAGAAAGGGTTGAAAGTTTTTAGATAGCTTACTTTTATGGGATTGTTCCATTACAAAGATTATATCAGCCCATGCGATCGCTTCTGTAGAAACTCTGTTTTCGGCGGTTCTGTCTAAACCTGCGGACTCTACTTCCAGTCCTGGATATTCTGAAAATACAGCTTCAGCGGTGGGGCTACGCAGTCTATTTTGGCTACAGAGGAATAATAGCTTTTTCATGACTTTTAAGGAGTGCAAATTAAACTACAGTTATCCGTGCATTATTTCTAGATTTAGGTTTAACAGTAATTTCCACATCAATTCCTAATGTATTTAGAAATCTAAACATTCTTTCTAGAGAAAAACCTGTAAGTCTTCCTCTCATTAAAGCAGAAACCTTTGGCTGATCAATTCCTAATAATTCAGCCGTTTCAGCTTGGGTAATATGACGTGCAGTGATAGCGATACTGATTTTCCGTGCTAGTTCAGCTTTTACTAGCATTTCCTCTGGGTTGGGTAAATCTAAATCAGCAAATACGTTACCGCTACTGGTTTTTATTTCAATCTTTTCTGTCATCTTGTTTTATTGCTTCACTCATTAGCTGTAAGTCTTCTTTGGGTATTGAACCTGCAAACCTTAGTAATTCTTTACCAGGAACACCTTGGATTTTTGAATTGGTCAAACTGCTCTTCATATTTTTATGATAATCAAGATGGGGCGATAACAGCACGTATTATTAGTTATAATTTACTGGGAGAGACAAACAAACTTTTAGAGAGGTGTGTTACTCCAAAATTAGAATAAAGATTTACTGACAAATTTTAAAGTCGTCACTAGATGAAGACTTACATTGTTTTTATTCATATAAATCCTTAACTGCTAGGTACTGAGCAATAAGTTCTGGATCTCTGTACGAGAATGAGTTAGCATAAATTTTAGCTTTCCTCTTAATACTTATAAATGATGGCATTTTTTTCAGTTTTGTTTGCCGTGTAAAATTAAGAGTTTTATATCTAATTTCTCCTTCCTCAGTTTCTTTATAATCGAAAATCGTATTTTCATGTTTATAAAGTTGAATTTTCTTGTTTTTCTCATACAAGTGCTTTAAATGTGATTCAGTGGTTATGGAATGAAATCCTATGATTGAGTATGAATTTATAATTTGAAATGAATTCATAATTTCTATATCATTTACATTGTAAACATGAGTTATTAATTGGTTTTTATGTCCATATTTATATACATGAGAATCATATAAACACAGTGTAATACTTGGTGAAAATGGGAGAAAAATCTGAAAACCTCTTGCGGTAATACCAGTAACAGAGGGATGATCTAAATCTCTGTATAGCCAATTGTAAGCAAAAACGGGATGGTCTGATATGCAAAATTCTAAGTTAGTTTCATTCTTGATAATTTGAAAGTTTAAATCTTGTATCAGCATAGAATTTATAACTCCTTCTAGAGTTATATCTGATACTAGCTGAGAAAATTCAAAATAACCGTTATTAGCCTCATTTGGATCATACCCATTTAAGCTAAGTAATTGTCTTACTATTCCCTCATTTAAATTTGTATTAATGAATTCGTTTGCTTTCTCTAATGCGCTAGGTGTTCGTTGCAATAGGGATGAAATAAATGCCATTATTAATGACTTATTATTTTCATTTTCTAAAATCTTAAAGTTTCCATTAATAACTTGCTCAACTAATGTTGATGCAGGTGTTTCAATCTCATTTAAAAATTTTTCAATTGAATTATCTTGATCATAGAAAAAATTTTGTGAAAATACTTGTGAAATGTTCTGATTAGGTCTAATACTAAAGTTTTTTGTATCGAAAATATTGATTCTAAATATTCCTTTATTTGCCTTCCATCCAAAGTTTCTTAAAAGAAATTGAGGCACATAATGTTGATTTTTAGTTATATTGTTCATATTTTAAAATATAGATTAACTACTACTATGGTCAAAATTTAGATGATAATTATATATTAATCAAATTGATAAGCTATTCAAGATCATTGAATATAATCTCATTAAGCTTTTCTTCAGTCATTCCTTTAGCTCCAGCCTCTTTCCCAACTTGATCACAAAATTCCTGAAACTCTCTTTTCAACAACCCTTTAAGTTTTTGATACTCAACAACAGAAAGCACAACCACCAAATCTTCATTCTGACCCTGAATAGTAACAGGTTCTTTCTGAGCTTGATCTAAAAATTCTGTAAAATTCTGTTTCACTTCACTAGCAGAAAGATAAATCATAAAAAACCCCTTTTCCTCCTATTTTAACTCATATCTCTTTCTTCCTTTGCGTCTTTGCTCCTTAGCGCCTTTGCGCGAAACAAAAAAGACGCAGAAAACGCCACTCTTGCGCCTCTGCGTCTCTGCGTGAAAAAACTCTTAAACCATCTCAGAAGTCTGCACAGTCTGCTGGGGTTGAGGCTGGAACATAAACAGCGAATAAACCACATCACGGCGGATATTCACCATCATATCCAAGAACAACTCATAACCCTCACTCTTATACTCAATCAGCGGGTCCTTTTGTCCATAACCACGCAAACCAACCGACTCGCGCAAAGCATCCATTTGTTGCAAATGTTCCCGCCACAGAGTATCTATGCGTTGGAGAATAAAGAACCGTTCCGCTTGACGCATTAAACCCGGTTGAAATTGGTCAATTTGCGCTTCTTTCATATCATAAGCAATCCGCGCTTGTTCATGGAGGAAAGCTTTAATTTCCACAACTCCCATATCCTCCAACTGGCTAGACTGCATATCAGCCAACAGATAAACAAACTCCTTGACTTTATCTACCAGCTTATCTAATTCCCATTCTTCCGAAGGTAAATCAGGGTTGATGTAATAATCAACGATGTCGTCCATCGTTTTTTCAGCGTATTTAATTACCTGTTCCTTGAGGTCTTGACCTTCCAAAACGCGGCGACGTTCCGCATAGATAGCCCGACGTTGATTATTCATCACTTCGTCATACTCAAACACCTGTTTACGGATGTCGTAGTAATAGGTTTCTACCTTTTTCTGTGCGCCTTCTAAGCTGCGGGTTAACATTCCCGACTCAATGGGCATATCTTCCTCTACTTGGAAGGCATTCATCAAGCCGGCAACGCGATCGCCCCCAAAGATCCGTAATAGGTTATCCTCTAAACTGAGGAAAAATCTTGTGGTTCCTGGGTCGCCTTGTCTTCCTGCCCGTCCGCGTAATTGGTTATCAATCCGCCGTGACTCATGGCGTTCTGTACCAATCACGTGCAAACCGCCTCGATTCACTACATCATCATGTTCAGTGCTGGTGAACTCTTCATACTCATGCTTAATCTGCTGGTAAGCTTCCCGCAATTTCTGAATTACAGGGTCGTCAGTAGGGGCTTTTTCAGCCGCCACAGCTACCTTTTCTTCTGCTTCCAATTCTGGTAAACTGCGATCGCCATAAGCTTTTACAGCCACTTCTACAGCGTCTTTTAAAAGCTGTTCCGTCTCTTTTGTTAAGTTGGTAGGGAAAATTTCTGGAGAAGCCCGCCAAGTTTTTACCTTTTTTCCAGGTACAAAACCTTGACCACCACCGCTACCAGCTATAGGTAGACCAGAAGCCCTTTGCATACCAAAACTATCTTCATCTTCTGGGCTAACAATGCGGGGCATAAAGTATTCCCGTAGTTTTAACCGCGCCATATACTCGGAGTTACCACCAAGGATAATATCCGTACCTCTTCCCGCCATGTTAGTGGCAATAGTTACAGCCCCCTTCCGTCCAGCTTGGGCAATAATTTCTGCTTCCCGTTCCACGTTTTCGGGTCGGGCGTTGAGTAATTCGTGGGGAATCTCCATTTCCTTGAGAAGCCGACTGAGAAGTTCCGATTTTTCGACGCTGGTTGTACCCACTAACACAGGCCTACCATTTTCGTGCATTTCTGCACATTCTCTAGCGATCGCTCTCCATTTACCAGGTTCAGTCTTAAAGACCATATCAGACAGGTCTTCCCGTTTTCTAATTCGGTTAGTGGGAATAATCGTCACTTCTAGTTTATAAATCTTCTCAAACTCCACCTCTTCCGTCTTTGCAGTTCCCGTCATTCCCCCCAATTTGGGATACAGCAAAAACAGGTTTTGATAGGTGATTGTCGCCAAAGTTTGGGTTTCTGGCTGAATTTCTACGTGTTCCTTGGCTTCAATTGCCTGGTGTAATCCATCACTCCACCGTCGTCCTGGTAACACCCGACCTGTAAATTCATCCACAATCACAACTTCATCATTGCGGACAATATAATTTACATCTTTCAGGAATAACTCCTTAGCTTTAATCGCATTAAAGACAAAATGCGCCCAAGGGTCTTCGGGGTCAAACAAATCTGTTACACCCAACAGATTTTCCGACTCTGCAAAACCTTCATCTGTCAATAAAACGTTACGATCCTTTTCATTAACCTCATAATGCTCCTCATTTTGAAGAGTAAAGGCAATTTCCGCCGCTTGTAAGTATTTTTCTGTCGGTCTTTCCACCTGACCAGAAATAATCAGCGGAGTCCGGGCTTCATCAACTAAGATCGAGTCTACTTCATCAATAACACAGTAATTAAATGGGCGTTGCACCACCTCAGCCATTGAGGTGGACATATTATCCCGCAGATAATCAAAACCTATTTCACTGTTAGTAACGTAAGTAATATCACAGTCATAGTTTTTCTTTCGTTCTGTCGGGGTCATAGTGGACTGAATTAACCCCACACTCAACCCTAAAAAGCGATGTACCTGACCCATCCATTCCGCATCTCGACGCGCCAGGTAATCATTAACAGTAATAACGTGGACACCCTTACCAGTCAGGGCATTTAAATAACTCGGTAGAGTAGCTACCAAAGTTTTTCCCTCACCGGTTTTCATTTCCGCAATTTGCCCAGCGTGCAGAATTACTCCACCTAGTAATTGCACATCAAAATGTCGCAACCCTAAGACACGCCGACCCGATTCCCGGACAACAGCAAAAGCTTCTGGCAAAATATCATCTAGTGTCTCACCATTAGCCAGTCGCTGCCTAAACTCGGTGGTTTTACCCTTTAACTGTTCATCAGAAAGCGGCTGAATGTCTTCCTCTAAGAGGTTAATTTCTGTAATGTAAGGTTGGTATTTTTTAAGTTTACGAGCGTTGGGATCGCCCAACAAAAGTTTTAGCATGGCAGTTTATAGAACTAAATCAAGGAGGATGGAGATTAAAGCTTTGGCTATATGATTATAGACGTTTAATCTAACCCACCCATTTTGCTTATGGATGGGTGAAAAATGAGAATTAACTCAAAAACCGAATAAAAACAAACCAGTCGCCTTTATATAATGATAGGTTTTAATTATTATCTTAATATTGAAACTACTTCATCGTATCATTTTGTCAGTTGTCAATGGTTAGTTGTCAGTTGTCCGTTGTCAGTTGTTAAAAGTTTACCCTGTACCCTGCCCCCCTGCCCCCCTGCCCCCCTGCCCCTGTTCCCCTACTCCCACTCTGGCGTGAGGCTGCGGAAGTCATATTTTTCTGCACCAATATGACAACTAACACAACTACCCATATTTACAGGATTAGGGAATTGTACACCAGGATGTAAAGCCCGGAAATAACGGGAGTCCTTGAGGCGATAGGGTGTTGATTCTTCTTGCAGTTGCACACGGGAGAAGGTAAATAGATATCTTGATACTAGAAGATTTTGAAACTTCCCTAGAGGCTGAATTTGTGCGCCATAGTGCTGGGAGTCTTCCAGAAGGTTTTTCCAAGTTTGAGTGGGAAACACAGCCGGTGGTAAGGCTATATGACAAGATGAGCAGTTTTCTAAATACAGTTGTTGTCCTAGTTGGTATTGTGCCGGTACGACATCAACAGTACCAATTGGAGTGGCAGGATTTGCGCCGTGGGCGCTAGTAGCAAATCCCAATAACCAACCAATAGCCACACTCCAAGCGAAAATCACCAGCATGACAATAAGCAGTTGGCGTTTTAGGCGGCGGTGGGATGATTTACTTTTAACCAGATTTGACATACACCTCACACTCACAAATAAATGTCACGCTTATTGGCTAATCATAATATGCAAGCTCAGGGATTACTGGACTGAGCAAAATGGTCGAGGAGTTCCCGGTGCAGGAAGCGGTAGCGCCCACCAACGCGCAACAGTAACCGCCGCTCAACGCAGTAGTCAAGGAATTGGGCAAGATTCCAGGGGATAGCGCCACTTTGCCAAAGGACTAAACGCAGCGAAAGGTGCTGTAAACAAGCTTGTCCACCGCCAGCAAGGAAGCCAAATAATAATAGCGATATTAACAGTCCGGGAAGTAACAAATGGGGCAAATTGCGGAAAACAATACCGAGCATATCCAGCAAGTTCTGTCTTTTTTCTACTCCTTTAAGAACCACTACAATTGTCATGGCAAAAATCACACCGAAAGGACAGCTTAAGGCGGTCGTCCACAGCATATTTTGGAATGAGTTCCAGATGCCTTGATTAGGGCGTGATCGCTCCTTTAATTCCTGTTTTAATCCGTAAATCACCCCAATAATTAGCCCGAAAATTAGCATGAAACCAAGCATTAATCCAAATATCAGTATGAAAATTGATCCCCAAATTGATCCCAAAATTAATCCCAAAATTAATCCTAAAATTAATCCTAAAATTGATCCCAAAATGAGTGAATTCAGTAAATAGATTGAATACTTGAAAATTTTTCTTCCCTTGGCGTATGAAATCGGAATTTCAAATGCTTCTAAAGGTTCAATTTTATATATATCAATCTTATATATTTCCCCACTCTTTTCAAGAATCTGATCGGTAATCAATCCACCAATCGAATAAATAAGTCCGATCAGCCCATAAATCGGCTCATTAATCAGCGCAATAATAATCAACGCGATAATCAGCCCGTAAATTAAGTGGAAATTACGCCTATAAATTAGCCGATAGCGATGCAGTAAGGGTATACACCCAATCCAACTCGGCTGCATTTGCTCAATGATTAACTCCACACTGTTGTTACTTTGCAATCGCTTTGCTATCCAACTAAGAGTATTGCGGGTTTGTCTCCAGTGGGGTTCATCTTCCACTTTTTTGTATGCCCATTTACCTCGTTCCTTCTCTTTGCGGCGATCTTGTTCACGGGTATCTCTCAACAACTGACGATCAATATACTTATCTAATAAGTCTGTTTTACTGCTAATAGGTTGCTGTGGGTCATATACATCAACAACTAGCTTAACGAACAAAGGCACTCGCAACAAACCTGGTTCACCCTCTGAAGTTGCTTCTAATAACTTTCCCAAATCAGGATTTTTCTGAATCACTGACCATAATTCTGAGCGATTTAGGTCATTGAGATAATTCTGAATTTGTATATCTGATAAAGGCTGGAGACACACTGCACCTCTAAGGGTTTTTAGCTTTAGATTTACCTCTTCAAATTCCTTCAGACGACAGCAGACAACGACATGAGGATAATTTTGGGCAAATTCTCTGAGTTTAATGGTACATTTTTTCTGTCTTTCTAGTCCCAGTTCATCTAACCCATCTAGCAGAGGTAATAATATCTGTTGCTCTAGCCAGCATTCATAAATTTTATGTTTGCGGTTTCCTCCATGTAGTTCATAAAGTTGCTCAATTAGCCATTCTTCAATACTTTGTTTATCATCACGCCATGTGGAAAGCTCAAAGATAACGGGAATTACGGTTTTCGGATTTTTCAGCGCACCACACACTAACTGCTCTGCTAAACTCAACAATGCTGTAGTTTTTCCTGCTCCTGGCGCTCCTAAAATCAGCAATTTCCCGGCAATATCATCCCGTCCATAAGTCTCAATCAGTAGTTTATTAGCATCAAGATTTCCGCAATCTTGGCCATCAATCTGTAAAGTGCGATTGACCCAAGATAGTTGTTCCGCAAAAGATACATTTATAGAAATGCGTTTCTGTCCCAAGGTATCAGTTAAGCGTTGACGAATATCAGGTAACTGCTTTTTTTCTAGTAATAACTTTCCCCATTCCCAATTAACCTGCGGTGACTCTGATTTGCCAAACATCCGCAAGATAATATTATTAATAGTGACTTGGTTATCTTGGCTATTTTGAAAACTAACTGCATCTCGCCCTGTTTGAGTTTGCTGAACTTCACTATTTGCAAGTGAGCTATTGCCAATATCCTGATTTTGCCCCATTACCCACACCCATAAAGAACTCCACCAGCGTCTTAATTACCAGTGGAGAAATCTGTTTATATTGTGTCGCAATTTTAACTAAATGTCTCTACATTCCGATTAATTTTGCTGCTACTCCTAGCCAAGGGGCGATCGCCTTAAAAACTTCCTGTCCAGTTGTCCACAGGCTCTTTCCGGCTTCTGTAGTGTCTTTCATGATTGTGAGCGTCTCACTAACTGGTTTTAGGTACTGCCCCACCATATCTTTATTCACACTATCCTTTGCTGCTTCACGCTTGGCAGGTCGCAAATAGTCCAGCAGTTCATCTTTCTCATCTTGAGTAAGTGTTGCAGCTTTTACGGCTATTTCCAGATTTTCTAATTGCTTAACTACATCCGTATTAGTGATTTGCTGTTGTGTTTCCAGTGTTCCTGATTGACTTAGCTGGAGATCACGCCCTGCTTGTCCTTGTTGAACCACACCACCATTAACTTTTACATCGCTCATACTTTGGGATTGACTGGGTTGTTCCGGTTGCTTTTTACCAATCATGAATTTTTCCTGCCGAGATATTTTTATACTTTGCAACAATTATATTTTAAGGAATAGGCACAGATCGCAATAAACGTTCAACTATAGTTTTGGCATTCCGTCCCCCTCTAGGAATGAGACGATGACAAAGAATATGAGGTGCAAGAAACTTAATATCATCGGGAAGAGCATATTCTCTACCTAAAATAAAAGCTAAAGCTTGAGTAGCTTTTTGTAATGCCACCGTACCACGGGGACTCACACCGAGAGTGATTTCTTCATCTTGTCTGGTGGTTCGCACCAATTCTAAAATGTATTGTTGCAAAGATGCTTCTACCTTAACTTGGGAACAAGCTTGGCGTAATGCTTGGACTTCTTCTAAAGTAATACAAGGTTGTAAATCAGCAACTTTAAAACCTACTTGCAGATTTTGCAGCATTTGTAATTCGTCTGATTCAGAAGGATAGCCCAAACTTAAAGACAGCATAAACCGATCCATTTGTGCTTCTGGAAGAGGAAATGTCCCTTGGTACTCAATGGGGTTTTGGGTAGCAATCACAAAGAATGGTTGAGGAACTAGACGGGAGACACCATCAACAGTTACCTGATGTTCTTCCATCACTTCCAGCAAAGCTGACTGGGTACGGGGTGTGGCGCGGTTGATTTCGTCAGCTAAGAGGACGTTAGCAAATATGGGACCGGGGAGAAATGTAAATTCGCCGCTTTTGGGATTCCAAATGTTTGTACCAGTGATATCTGTAGGGAGTAAGTCAGGGGTACATTGTAGCCGTTGAAATCTGCCATCTACAGAACGGGCTAGAGATTTGGCGAGGAGGGTTTTACCGACACCAGGGACATCTTCTAGTAAAGCATGACCACCACCGAGTAAAGCTACTATAACTAAGCGGATGGCTTCGTGTTTACCAACGATGGTACGAGCCAAATTTTGTGTTAAAGCGTCAATTTTTTCTCTCATGCAGTACCAGGGGGGAAATATAAAAGTAGTTATGGAGTATAAAAAAGGATGTGAGAAACCAGAAAAGTTATTCTGCACTTCTGTAGGGGGTAAAGCACAATACTCAACCCCTACTCAAAAACTTATTAATACTTTAGCCTTTCCTACAGTATTCCCACTGAAGATTACTAATCCAACATTAGGAGTTAAAAATTTCTTGGGCTGCTGTACAGTCAAGTTGAATTTGGTTTTTCAGGGCTGCTAAGGAGTCAAATTTTTGTTCGGGGCGCAAAAAGTTGACTAGCTGTACTACTAAATTTTTTCCGTATAAATCACCAGACCAGTCTAATAGATGTACTTCTACACGGGTATCTATACCGTTAACTGTGGGACGGTTGCCAATATTCATTACTCCTAATTGCTGAGTGGGAGGGATATCTGGTGTTTGGTTATGAATGGTGGCGGCGATCGCATAAACCCCATGACGAGGTAAAAATTTGTCTTTTGGTAGTTGGATGTTAGCGGTAGGGAAGCCGATGGTTCTACCTAGTTTTTGACCTGCTACTACTACGCCTGTAAGGGTATAAGGTCTTCCCAAGAGGCGATTTGCTTTTTGAATATCACCTGCTTCCAAATTGTCCCGGATTAATGAGGTACTGATGCGAGTATCATCTGTGGCGGCTAAGTTGTCTGTATCAGTTTTTATAGGGACTATGGTAACGGGTATATTGTATTTGCCTGCGAGGATTTGCAAATCTTGAGCAGTACCCATGCGCTTTTGTCCAAAACAAAAGTCCTGTCCAACGCTAATTTGTTGACATTGCAGTTGTTCGACAAGGATTTTATCTACAAATTCTTCAGGAGTGAGGGCTGATAGTTCTCTATCAAAGGGTAATAATACCAATTGCTCTACCCCAAGCGATCGCAATTGTTGAACTTTTTCATCCAGTGGTGTTAACAAAGTCCGGGGTTGTCCGGTAAAAAACTCCTGGGGATGAGGATCAAAGGTGACAACGGTTGGGTAGGGGCGTGGTAGGTTGGTAGACGGAAAGGATAAATCTTCTACTACTTTCTCCCCATCTCTCCACTTCTCTCCACCCCATGCAGACTGCAATACTGGCTGAATTACTCTTTGATGACCAAGATGAACACCATCAAATTTGCCAAGAGCAACAGCAGTCGGTGTCAGTAGCCCTTCTGTCGAAGAAGCAACCCATACAGAACACCCATTTTGAGACAAATTTAACACTTGGATTTTGGGATTTTAGGTTTATTATTGCTATTAGCGTTTAGCTACTCGATAACGATGTTGATGCTCTCACGCTGTTAGCTCTCTAATCACCAATCTAATCTAAAATCAAGGAATCCGTTAATTAACCTTGTGACTCTAGCGTTTATAGGGATTGATGATTGATAGCACAATGAAAAATTAAATTGGTTTTTGAGTAGGTATCCCAACTGCACGGGGAAAACTAATTGGTGTATTAGCTACTTTTCGTAAATAAAGACAATGACGAATGCTATTACTTAATGGAGTGGAAAATTCTTCAATTAATTCAATTACTCCACCCAATTGGATCACAGCATCTTCTAAACTTTGATTTTCTGCTTCTGTCCAATTACCACGATAAATTACTACTAAACCACCTTTTTTCACTAAAGGTAAACTATATTCAGCACAAACCGAAACATTACTTACTGCCCGAATTACAGCTAGATCATAATGTTGTCTGTGTTTATTTTCTTGACCAATTTCTTCTGCTCTTCCCAGGAGAGTTTGAGTATTACTGAGAGCAAGTGTAGATAAAATTTCCTCAATAAAAGTAATTTTTTTGCGTGTAGAATCTAAAAGCGTAACTTGAGAATCCGGGAAAACTAGAGAAATGGGGATACCAGGAAAACCTGCACCTGTACCAATATCAATTATCCGTTTACCCTTTTCAATTCCGGGAATAAATTGTTGTTTTGGTGCAATTCCCCGCAAAGAATCCCAAAGATGTTTTTCCCAAAATTCGTCCGGTTCAGTAATGCGAGTTAAATTTAGTTGACGATTTCCAGTAATGATTAATTGATAAAGTTGTTGAAATTGATTTTGTTGTAAATTTGTAGGTTGCCAATTCAGAGTTTTTTGCCATATTTCCCCCATGTCTGGCAAACTGTTTATAGGTAAAGATTCTATATCCATTGGTATTTAATAAATTTTTGACGTTTTTATGGGTAATTGGTTAATTTACTTTCTGACTCACTCATTAATGGGCGCAGGCCCTGCGCCCCTACGACTCCTGATTTTAAGACACCATGATCTAGTCTCCAACAATAATCCGCTATCGGTAACATATCACCAGCATCATGTGTTACAACTAATAGTGTCCAATCTTTTTTGAGTTTGGCTAATAAATTTACCAGTTGGCGACGCATTGACCAGTCTAAGCCTGCTGTAGGTTCATCTAATAATAATAAATTTGGTTGACGAATTAATTGCACTGCTAAAGCTAAACGCCGTTGTTGTCCACCGCTTAAAGCGTGGGGTGGTGTAGACAAAGATAAATGCTCTAATCCAACTTCTATTAATGCTTGTTTAACTTGTTCTGTTCCTAATTCTGGATGTCCTAAACGCAATTCTTCTAAAATTGTACCACCACAAAAGTGCCTTTCTGGAAATTGAAATACTAAACCTGCTAGTTGTTGTAATTGTTCGGCTATGAGTCCCTGTTCTCTCCAGAAAACTCCACCAGATGTGGGTTCAGCTAATCCAGATAAAATTTCTAATAAGGTGCTTTTACCTGAACCGCTAGGACCAATTATTAAACCCAGTTTTTGGGGTGGTAATTCTAAATTAATGGATTGGAGAATTGCTTGGGGACAGGCTGTGGGGTGATAAGTTAGATTTTTGAGATAGAGCATTTGTTAAGATTACCAAGTTATGGAAAATTCTGCTGGAAATAAACGTAATTTATAGTTGACTATTTTTGCATTCTAGGTAATAGATACAACAATTTCAACAGTAATTATTCTGAGGATGATCATGTTTAAACAGTTTTTTATGTCTCCATTCATGAGATTCAGTCGAGTTCCTGCATTTTTAAAGGTGACGGTTACTACGTCAATACTTTTAAATCTTTTGGTAAATCCATCCTTTGCGGGTGATCCGTTTCGGAGTCGAAATCCTCATAATATTGGCGATCGCACAGAAGCCGCTTTTAAGGCGATTTTTCAGCAGGGAAATTACCCCGTAGCTAAAGATTATCTCCAAAAAGCTATCTCTAGCGAACCCAATGAACCTTTAATTTATGCAATCCAAGCTTCTTTAGCATATCAAAATGGAGATTGGACTAGTTTAGACAAAAACAGCAAAAAAACCCTGGAAACTGCACAAAATCTCATTGCTATTGACCCATTACGTGGTAATTTATACAGTTCTGTTGGTCATTTTTTAGAAGGGGCGGTAATTCTGAGACGGGAAGGAACTGTAAACGGTGCATCTCAAGCCTTTAGTCGGTTACGAAAAGTCTATATGTATCTTGACAAAGCCGAAAGCATTTCTGCTAATGATCCAGAATTAAACTTAATTCGCGGCTATATGGATTTAATGTTAGCTGTGAATTTGCCTTTTTCTAGTCCTGATGATGTCATTCAACGATTACAGAAAAACGCCGCCCCTAGTTATTTGGTGGATAGAGGTATTGCGATCGCATACCGGGATTTGAAACAATACCCACCGGCTTTAGATTATGTCAATCGTTCTTTAAAAACCACTGCTGACAATCCAGAACTTTATTATCTTAAAGCCCAAATTCTTTATGCAAAGGGTAAAAAGGAAAAAAGCCAGAATTTAATTAAGGAAGCGATATCTCATTTTGACAAAGCATTAACCAAAAAATCCCAACTTCCTGCCAATTTAGTTAAACAAATTGAACATGAACGCAATCAAGCTTATGCTGTCATTAGTCAGTAGTCATTAGTCAGTTGTTGAAAACTACTGGTTCTATCTATTACCAATTACAAAAATGCAAATTCAATTCCGCGAGTTCAATCCTTTTGATGCTTGGATTTGGTTGAAATTCAGTACCATTCCCTCAAAACAGGAAAAACAATATGTAGAAGAAGTCTTTAATTCTTGGTTTTATCTAGGTAAATTGGGTGCATTTAATGCCGAAAATCTGCAAATCCAAGATACAGGACTTGATATCAGCTACATGGATTATGATGCCAAAGGTTATGACAAAAGCTTACTAGCTTTGATGCACAACATGGGTGAATTTGAATATGAAGGAGAATGGGGGCGTTGTTGGTTTGATTTAGGAACAAGTGATGCGATCGCCTTAGACATTCTCATCAACGCCCTAACTCAACTAACAGAAGAGTATGTCACTATTGAAGAACTATATATTGGTGGCGAAAATCCAGATTGGCCGATAGAAGATAGTGAAAGTCGCCCCTCTTCAATGTACGATAATTAATTGCAACCATGAATAAAGAAGGTAAAATTCGGGTAATTGTTCTCGCACTAATTCGAGATGGTAATAGAATATTTGTTTCGGAAGGTTATGATCCTACCAAACAATCAATCTTTTATCGGGCTTTAGGTGGTGGCGTAGAATTTGGCGAAACTAGCCGTATAGCCTTAGCTAGAGAATTCCAAGAAGAAATTCAAGCTGAATTAACCAATATTCGCTATTTGAATTGTATTGAAAACCTATTTACTTTTAACGGTAAACAAGGACATGAAATAATTCAACTTTATGAATGCGATTTTGCAGATCCTAAATTTTATCAAATTGAAAGTTTAACTTTTTCAGAAACACCAGAACGTCAACATCGCGCCTTATGGATAGATATATCCAAATTTAAATCTGGTGAATTAAGATTAGTTCCCGAAATATTCTTTGATTATTTGTAAATCAAAGTATAGCAATTCTCCATAAGATTGCTATAGTAGCATTGGTTATAGCGGTATGCACTCTTTCTTTGTGAGATACAGTCATTAAATCGCAAAACCTGTAGGGGTGGGGTTTTCCCGCCCTATGTTGTTTATCGCTATCCTGGTGAAGATAGTTATAGCGACGTTCAATCACTAAGTCGAGGAGAGAAATTGTCAAATTGTCAATCCCATCCTTTCCCGAAATTAATTTAGTTGTAGAAGATATTTTAGGATTAATACTTTCATAGTGCATTTCCAGATAACAGCAATTTTACATCTTTAAAGATAGGTTATTTGGATTGCAGAATTATTAATTAAAGCAATAATGTTTAGTTACTTCGCTAGTAATTTCCCATGTACAAGACATCCCAGCCGGAAAAGTTACTAAGTCTCCCTTACCCATGTGGACTGCTTCTTTGCCATCAGGAGTAACAATAACATTACCCTCTAAAAAGTAGCAAGTTTCTTCTTCAATGTAAGTCCAAGGGAATTTGGATATTTCCTTTTGCCAAATCGGCCATTTGAATACACCTAACTCATTGAGATGTACTTGACTAGCTTGATATGCGACTTGAATTTCCATGTGCCATTTAATAGAGTTGAATTTTAGTAGTAAGATTGAATATCTTCTCCACACTCATCTACTAAATAACATAATGCCCGAA
Source organism: Anabaena sp. UHCC 0204 (assembly GCF_009711975.1). Lineage (GTDB taxonomy): Bacteria > Cyanobacteriota > Cyanobacteriia > Cyanobacteriales > Nostocaceae > Dolichospermum. The sequence continues at coordinate 48,485 of NZ_VIKW01000001.1, read as the reverse complement.
AACGCAAGCCCACAAACTGGTCATATAGTGGGTTAAATTTGCATAAAGGGGGAATGTGAACAATTTTTCGACCGAAAAGGATGATATCACGCTCAAAAGGACATTGGGCAGGAATTAGTTTAGCAATAAATTTAGCGAATTCAGGATTATCAACTTCGATCGCATCAAACCATTGACGTACTTTTCTTAATAAATCAAACTTAGACCTAACTTGATGATTTTCTGCAATTTGGTTAATGAAAGTATGGAGAATTATCGGCTGACTATTTGTTTTTAGCATGACTGTAAATCCTGTGTTGGCGATTTGGAGAAAATTTTACCAAGTTGGCAGTTTATACTACAACTTATTTCTACAATTTGTCCTGGACTTGAGGAAAGGTAAAGTAGTTGAACTAATTTTTATTTAAACTGGCTTTATGTGAAATAACTGTCCTGTTAAATACAAAATAACAAAGAAAATATAAAAATGGTATAGCCTCAGCTTATAGATTCCTGATATTTCATATAGTAATCTCATATAAAAAGCCTCCAGTCATGGTTTAGAAACCAAGCATTAGGAAACGATGACAATTAATTTTAGGTGATCAAAGATCAATAAAAATGTTATATAAGTTACTTAATCTCGATTCCAAGAGGACATAATCGAGATTTGCCACAAAGCAGAATCAAAAAAGCAGATTCCACCAGCTTTTGAGTCGAATCTTGCTAGTTAGTGATGTAATATTCTTTCTTTGCTATCAATGGTTTTTTCTTAATGCTGACAGCTTTGCAAAATATAACTACATAATTCGCAAAATCCATCTCCTTCTGCTGCTGTAGTGATATAAGTAGGTTGATGTTGTAACTGAGTTGCGTATTCTCGTATATTAGCCACACCTACGGAAATAGGGAAATAACGCTGGTTAAATAAACTTTCATCATTAGGACTATCACCAACAGTAATCACCTGTTCTGGGAAGTATGTAGGAAAATATTGACGTAATACCTTTAATAAACCGATCGCCTTATCTTGTCCTTGGGGTTTAATATGGCACTGTACATTACTATAAGTGAATCCCCAACCCATCTGTTCGCAAAGATTACCTATATTTTTGAGTTCATCGGTTGTCAATGAAGTAAGATCAAATGTCCAGTCAGTGACTCGAAACCGATTATCAGCAGATTCTTGGATTTGTGGAAAATACGTTTGTAAGTTGGCAAAGGTTCTAGCTAAATGTTCTCTATGGCTGGTTAAATCAGCAATAGGTGTTAATGTTACAGGTTCAGAATTACTGGATGGATAAAACAACCCGCCGTTTTCAGCTATAGCACCGACAATGGGCATTAAGCTACTGATGGCACTTACCCACCCAGCGGAACGTCCAGTGACAATTAGTACCGGAACTTTCACTGCTGCTAAATTCTCTAAAGTATCTAGCAGTTTAGATGTAAATTTGCCATACTTAGTCAATGTACCATCCATGTCTGTGGCTAAAAGGCAAATTTGGTATAAATGCGTAGATGTTCTATCAGACAACTGCTGTATATTTATGAGATGCTTGCCAAAGTCACTAATGGGTCTGTACATAAAATTATCAGGACAGTGTAAAAAATATTTATAACACAGTACATTACTAGGCAAGATTGGGGCATCCTAAACATCAGAGTTAATGGTTTCAGGTTGTAAATTATGGTCAGTACAATTTTTCTGGCTCAATCTTCTGGGTCAAAGACAATAAAAACAAATAAAGTCGTACCCGCTAATGAGTCCCAAAGTCCACCTTTACTACTCTTTGCGAGTGGAGGACTGCTTATAGCTCTAGTTGCTTTAATTGTGTATGGCAAAATTTTGATCAAAAAGGATGAGAAAAAACTGAAGTTTGAAAAATTCCGCACGCGCGAATTAGAGAAAAAACTGAAGTTAGCTTTAGAAACTATTCGCAAAATGGAAACTAATCCGGATTTAGTTCACTCACGGGATTTTAACCTCGATTATCTACGAATGCGGATGTCAGAGGAGGTATTCCATTTTGCGCTGGTTAATCAAATTAAACTCAAGGTTAAAGATAAGATCTCTCAAGCATTGCGTCCTAGTCAATCTAGCCAAGGTGCAGTAGGGGTTGCTAGTAGCACTGGTAAACAGGTAGATGAAACGTTCGATGTCGAACATGAAACTGGTGTAGCCCCAAATATTGTTAAGCGGGTGTTATTCCGAGTACAAATTCGGTTAATGAAGTTACCAACTCAAGCGACTTCGGCTACTATCAGTCAAATCATTGATTGTATAGAAACTTATTTGAGTCCTAGAGAAGAAGATGATACCTGGCAACCCACTATTCAAGGTCGGATTGTTTATATGCACTGGGATCAAAAGGCTAAACCAACTCCTTTGCTGGTACTGGAACAGTCAAATGAAGGAGTTAATGTGACATTTAGAACTAGTCGTCAAACCCCTGTGGCGACAAGACGGCAGTAAGCAAATTCGTATTTTAGAGGATGAAAACAGAAATTTACTCACCAATTACCTATTACTAATTACCAAGCTCAAATAGATAACGAGTTGTGATTATTTGTTTGGGGACTTTGGGGTTATATTTTGAGCATCACGGGTAAGAAGACCATCTTCCATTTCTACAATGCGATCGGCAATATCTAAAATCCGGTTATCATGGGTTACTAATAAAATAGCAGTTCCTTGTTCTTTAGCTAGACGCTGCATGATTTCTACGACATCTCTTCCTGATTGTTTGTCTAAAGCGGCTGTTGGTTCATCTGCTAAGACTAAGGGGGGATGGTTGACTAGTGCGCGAGCGATCGCTATTCTTTGTTTTTGTCCACCAGATAAGTTATCTGGATAGTAATTAACGCGTTCTTGCAAACCTACAGATGTTAACATTGCTTCTGACTGAGAAATAGCGGCTGATTGGGAAATACTATTATTTAATTCCACGGCCATTTGCACATTTTGTCTAGCAGTTAAAAAACCTAATAAATTGTGAGCTTGGAAAATGTAACCAATATTTCGTCGCATATGTACTAGTTTACTTTGACTAGCACCACATAGTTCTTCGCCTAAAAATTTGAGACTGCCATCTTGTACCGATCTTAATCCACCAATTAAACTCAATAATGTTGTTTTCCCTGAACCTGATGGTCCCGTCATAATCACAATTTCACCAGCATAGATTTCCAAACTAATATCAAATAAAATCTGTTTTCTCAGAGTTCCTCTACCATAGTAGTGATTAATATTTTTAATAGAAATTACAGGTTCTTTGTTGATCATAATTAAGAAGTTAGGAGGTAGGGGCGCAGGGTCTGCGCCCATTTAGGAGGTAGGAAAGAAAGTTGAAAGAATATGTTATAAATCAAACTATTAAAAAATATCTGCTGGATCGGCAGAGCTTAATTTACGAATAGCAATCATTCCCGAAATAAAGCACATTAAAATAGTTAACATGATTACCATAATGGCGCGATTATAACTCATAAATATGGGCAAAAGTGTAGCATCTCTAGCAACATTGTAAAGAACAAGAGCGCAGGCAAATCCAGGTAAATAACCAACAACAGCTAATAAAAAAGCTTCTTGAAGAATCACTGTTAGTAAATAGTTTTGAGTATAACCTATGGCTTTGAGAGTAGCATATTCAGATAAATGATCGTTGACTTCTGTATACAGAATTTGATAAACAATTACAGTTCCTACAATAAAACCCATAATTGTTCCTAACGTAAAAATAAAGCCAATAGCCGTACTACTTGCCCAATAATTTCTTTCAAATGCAATAAATTCTTCTTTGGTTAAAACATTGATATCTGTAGGCAGATAACTCCGCAATTGTTGAGCTACTTGAATGGAATCTGCACCTGGTTTTAGTTTAATGATGCCAATATCAATTAATCCCGGTTGACGGTTATTAAAAATTCGTAAAAAGTTAACATCACTGGTAATTAAATTTCCATCTGCACCAAAAGATGCACCTAAAGTAAATAAACCAGCTACCTTAATTCGTCTTCTTCGCACTTCGGCTGTAACAATTTTACCTTCATTAAAAGTATCAGCAATAGGTCCATATTCCACCCTAGAAGAACGGTCATATAAAACGACATCAGGAAGTTTGAGTTTATTAAGATTTTCCTCAACTCCAGGTAAATCAAATAAATTAACTTCTGGATTCATCCCAAAAATTAAGATATTTCTGGGACGACCTGTGACGGGATTACTCCAGCTTGTATAGTCTAAATAAAGAGGATGTACTGATTGAACACTTGGTAAATCCAAGGCTTTATATAAGCGTCGTTGAGAAAAGCTTTTCATTGACAGCACAGCATTAGATTGACTGTTAATTAAAACTATGTCACCTACTAAACTGGTGTGCATTCTAACGTTACTGTAATAGAGAGCATCTCGAAAACCGAGCTGCATGAACATTAAAATATCAGCAAAAGCAATACCTGACAAAGCTACCGCTAGGCGAGTTTTTTCTCTTGTCAGTTGTAGCCAAGATAAAGGTATTTTTCCTGTCATGTTCTAGCCTTTTGAATCTTGATACTAAATAGTTGAACATCAATATTTTTCAGGACAACAGGAAATTAATTTGAATTAATTTCCACCGTAACTTTTGCATTAGTTAAACCTGAAACTCGCTTGTTAAATTCTGGAGATAGGGCAATTTTTACTTCGATAACTCTGGCATCAATATCTGCGGCTGGATCGTTATTGAGGACATCTTTCTTACCAATTTTTCTACCGATTTCCGTAATCATGCCTTTTAATTCACCATCAAATGCGCCGTTATGACTAGAGATAGTAGCTGTTTGACCTAAACGGATTTTACTAATGCTATCTTCAGGAACTTCTGCAACTACAAACATTTGATCAGTTTGGCCAATTTCGGCAATACCATTGGCACTCATTATTTCACCTGATTTGGTGTGAATTTTTAATATTTCACCAGAACTAGGTGCTTTGACATAGCTTTGTTGAAGTTCTGCTTGAGCTTTTCTGACTATGGCAAGTGCATTAGTAACTTGGGATTGAGCTACTTGAATATTTAAGGGACTAACTACTAATATTCTGCTTAATCTCTCTCTTTCTTCATCTATTTGTCTTTGTAATGTGCTGATAGTTTTGTTACGGTTGGCTGTAGCTTCAATTAATTGCTGCTGCAAGGTAGCGAGGGTTTGAATTTGAGTTGCTCTAGCTTCAGAAACTTGTTGTTGGATGGTTTCTATTGCCCGTTTTAAACTGGCTTGACTTTCTATTAATTGTTGATTTGTTGTGACTGCACTTAGTCTCCGGCGATCGCGTTCTTGTTGAGAAATAGCACCTTGACTGTATAAAAATTCATAGCGTCCATAATCTACTTGAGCATTGCGTTGTTCGGCTCGAATGCGCTCCATGTTAGCTTTTAAAGAACCTCGTTGCCCTACTAGTTCTGCTTCTAAGCGGTTGACTGTTGCTTGCTGGGCAACTTTTTCACCACTTAACTGGGCGGCAATTCTGCTAATTGTCGCTTGTTGAGCTTCTTTTTCTCCCGCTAACTGGGCTTGTAATCGAGCAACAATAAATCTTTGGGCTTGAGCGTCTCTTGGTGGACCGGCGCTGACTTGGGCTAAATTGGCGCGGGATTCTTGAAGTCTGGCTTTGGCTTCTTCGAGAACTGCCATGCTAGTGTCTCGACTATCTAAAATAGCCACAACTTGCCCTTGTTGAACTCGTTGTCCTTCTCTAACTAAAAGTTGTTGGACTCGTGAACTGCCTGATAACCCTGCTGGGGCAGAAAGTTTAATTACTTCTCCTTTTGGTTCTAAGCGTCCTATGGCAGTAACAGTATTAGGAACTGGTGCTATGGATACAGCAGAAGTCAGTTTTTTCAATTGTTCCATTCTGGCTGTAGCTAGTAACCCGGCAGCGATCGCTACTGGTAGGGCTACGGCAATACTCAACCAAATTTTAGGTTGTTCAAGTGACTTTTCTTTAAATTTTGACTGTTCATTCACCCTTGACATGATATGTGACCTATTTATCTGAATTTTGGTGATAAAACTAAAAAACTAAAAAAGTAAATTAGCTGTAGTGGAATTAATCACCCTGAGTCTTTAAATTAGGACTCAGTGATAAGGCGGGTGAGTATGGAAATAAGTGTGTAAATTGAAGACTTTGAATTATTCAATCCAAAATCCCTAATTTAAAATTTGCTTCGATGTCGTCTACTGAAATGAAAATTTTTGTCTCAAGTCCACCTGGTCTAAAATTGGCAAATTGAATCAATCATCAATATTTCCCATTTCATGATTGAGGAGATGGGTAAAAAGGATGATAATTGATAGTTTCTGGTAGTGATAAAGCTAATCTATATCAAGTTTCACCTTGATTTATCTGAGTAATAAATAACAGTTTCCAACTCCCATGCTTATGGTTGATTGAGAGGAATTTGAGAGTTTTGTGTACATTCCTAGCAATTTTTAAAATATCCGGTTAATTGATTACTTTTGATCAGGAAAATTAAGAAAGTTTAAAGTTGACAAATGAGCATATCGCGGGGGATAGGTAAATTAGCTTGGCAATTTGGGTAATTAACGTTAGTTCTCTCTTAGGAAAGTATCGGTGGTGATTACTTCATGTAAATTCTACATTTATCAGTTGAGAGAAAACGTAACGCAGCTTACAGATATAGTAATAGCAGCTTTTTATTTTTGATGGTGTATCAAAAATGTAGCTGCTTTTTAGTAATCAGAATATGTCATGATTTGCTGGGAACTTTTCTGAAGTTCCACCAGTAATTATGGTAAGTCAAATAAAACTGTAGTCATATAATTTTCTGCCCAATCTATACCAAATGCCTTTTCTAGGACTCGACGGGTTTTATCATTTTGTTGCTGTTTGCTACAGTAATTGTATTGTCCGGCTCTAATCGAGGCTACTTTTTCTGGTGCAACTGGACTAGATGCGATCGCTTGTGTACAATGTATTTCTAAAAATGATTGAACCTGTGTGAGAAACATTGTTTCTTCTTCTGGGGAAGCAGGACGAATGAAGAGACAAAAATCTGAAAAGATGTTTCCCCATTCAGGTAATTCACGGGGTTGGGAAAAATTAAACTTGGTTAAATTACCCAAAGCAGAATTATAACCATCTGGTAAAATCCGCTCCAAGTTGACAGGAGAAAGATCAGCGATAGCCGCACTAATTTGACCTCTACCTCCGACTAAATCACAGCCAAACATGGGTATATCATATTCTGGACGGGGAAACATTACACAGTGCAGAATATCCAACATATTCCCCACTCTGGCCAGTTCTAAGTGCATTTTGCGAAACTGAGTACTTTGATAACAGCGATTTTCTATAATCAGTTTTTCTCCTTCTAATCTCCCTTCCACATATCCCAATTCCGCTGGTAAATTGTAAGGTGATAAGTCTAGGTGTTTATGCCAAACTGCTTCAATGCAATCAGCTAGTTGACAAATTAGGGGATGTTGTTGTTCACGCAGGGAAGGTGTAGAAGACATAATTATTTGGAAAATACAATTTATTGTTTAGTTTACAACTATCTGTACTATTCTGTTGTGTTTGGAAATAGTAATTGGTTAACTGAAAATTGTGATTGAAAAGTAATTTTTTAGATCAAAACAGTAAGCAGAATAGATTATTGCCAAAAATCCGTAACTTCATATCCTAATTCCCCTATCATCAGCCGCAGTAATGGTAAACTCAAACCAATGACGTTGCTATGACAACCTGCGATTTTTTCCACAAATAAACTTCCAAACCCTTCAATAGCGAATGCTCCAGCACATTGGAGGGGTTCACCTGTAGCTACATAAGCTTGAATTGCGCGATCGCTCATCTTGGCAAAATAAACCCTAGTAACTTGACATTTAACTAGAGTCTGATTTTTAGTCGTATCAATCAAAACATGGCCTGTATACAAATCACCAAAATTACCTTGCATTAATTGCCAACGAGCGATCGCTTCATTCGCATTTCCAGGTTTACCATAAATTTCGCCATCCATAGCCAAAACAGAATCACAACCCATTACCAAAGCCGATGGAAACTGAGAAATTACAGTTTCAGCTTTACACTGAGCCAAAGTTTTTACTAATTCCCCTGGTTCATTTAATTGTATTTGTGATTCATCAAAATCACTAGGACAAATTATTGCTTCAATACCCACAGTTTGCAGCAAACGACGACGCGCTGGAGAAGCAGAAGCAAGTACAAATTGAGGAATAGTCATAATCAAAAATATCGGGTAATAGGTAATTGCTCACCAAAAAATTCTGTTCCCAGTCCCCAATCCCCAGTTACTTAATTAATAGACAGAGAAAGAACTAACGACTTCATCAATCATGCGTTGCAGTTTTTTCCATCGTCTTTGAGGTACAGAAGCATTAAAGGTAAAAAGCTTACCACGGCTCACAGCTACACTAGATATATTGTGTCTTTCTTGGTTATTAGGAAGTTTAACTTCATATTCTAGTAAGTAGTAAATTTTACCATCTACTTCTTTTTGAGCAGCATTGATTAATTCAGCAGTACGGCCAGAATCTACAGGAGCAAGAGCCGCCTTACCTAATTTATAACCAACTTCTGAAGGTGTTCCCAATTCTGGTAAAGTTTTACCTTCGGGAACAGGACTAATCACCACAGAGACATTTTCTGATACTTCAATTAAATCGTGAAATACCACATCTGGACCATCGGCAACTTTAACCTGTAACCAACCGTTAGGATAAGCAAACTGATAACCATCAGCACTATCAACAAAGCTTTTTAGTCCAGCCGCAGCAGCTACACTAGGACTACTTAGGCTGAAGCTCAATACCAGTAACAAGATTAAAGTAATTCGTTTCCACATTTTTCAAAATTCCTTTGGGCTGAAAGCAATAATAAGTCAAGGATGATTGCAAATTTTTATTCTCCCATTAATTAGGTACGTTTTGGAGTATGGCGATCGTCTTGATTTTTAAGCGATACTTCAACCCAAGCAACTGCTTTATTTTTGTCTAAAATTTGCAGAACATTCCTTAGCAATTATGGCTGACCTAACCCCAAACCAATTCTCTAGCCAGGAAGTAATATTCAAAACCTCTTTCTTTTTAGGAAAGAGGCCAAAGTGTATTTCATCCCCAGGAGAATCACTATAGTTAAAATTAAGACTCCAGAATCTCCTTTTGTAAAGCTTGAACTTGCTCAAGAGATAATTCCGTAACTTGAGAAATTTGTTCTAAACTCATACCAATTCGTAACAAGTTTAAAGCCACATTTCTGGCTTTTTCAGCTTTACCTTCAGCTTTACCTTCAGCTTTACCTTCAGCTTTACCTTCTTTTAGGATTTCTTGATAAATGACTGATTCGCGCATAATCTCACTCCTGAAAATTTTCCTAATTACATCTTGCTTTAACACCAGACCTGCTAAGATTCCACTAGCCGCAGCTATATTTCTTTGTTGCTGTTGATTGGTAATTGTTTCAACAGCTTGGGCGACTTGGGTTAATACCATTGTAGGATCTTTTGTTTGACTTAGCACCGCAAAGGGTAATAAACCGGGAACTGTGAGAAATTTCTCTGTTGGTTGTTCCCACAAGCGGATGACATCAAACTCGTGATAGGTTCTTTCTAATTTAAAACTGTTTTCATTGACTAATTCTGATCCTGTTTTTCGCAAATAGATGACTATTTGACGCATTTTTTTGTGAGGAAAGCGACGATATCCCCTGATTCGATAATCTAACATTCTAAATGCTATATTTTCGTCGGGGTCGGTTTGAAATTCGATGTGTAAAACTAATTCTTCTGATTGTAATAAAATTAATGAATCAGCGCGAATTGGTTCGTTTGATAATTCTGTGGGGCTAATTTCCGTTAATTTAATTGGTGAACCTAGTAACCATGTTGCTAAATCGTCTTTGAAGTTTTCGGCTAAGAATTTGCAGATGTTGTCATACATGAGGATTTGAAAAAATATGATTAATTGTTATTTAAGCTCAGGTATTGCCGCAGAATATTTTGCGCCTGTTCTAGTAATTCTGCTTCTAATTTACCCAATTGTTGAGTTAAACTAATTTTGTAAAATGTCATTTTTTAACTATATTTCTCCTCTAGGTAATTAACATAACTTTCCTCTGAATTTTCTGATTCTAAGCGAATTACACCTATGAGGCTTTGTGTCCAGGGGTCAAGTTCAGATAAGGTTTCTAGGGTGGGTTGAGTAGGAATAGAAGATAGTGTTTCTTGTTGAATTGATGCTAGTAAGGTTTGTGCAAGAGTCCAGCGTTCTTTGATTGGTAATTCTAATACCTGTTCTTGCAATTCTTGTAATTTAATCATTACTTTGCTGGTAACTTTATTATTTACCATTATAACAGATAAGAAGATATAACGTATTTATGTTAATCTGTCGTAAGTAAAGAATGAGGAATAATTTGATTTAAAATTTCTCCTAAATTTCTTTTGGCTTCCATTATTTCATAAGCATTTTGCAGTCTTAAAAAATAACCATCTGAAAGTCTAAAATAGCGACAAAGGCGCAAATCTATATATGTAATAAGTTGTTTTTTATGACATTTTCTCCTAATGCTAATCCACTATTTCTACATTATAAGCATTTCCATTTTCCCAAATGAAACCGATCCGCCATTGTTTTGGTGAGATCATTTTTATTTCATGAAATTCTTTGGAAGATATTTATTAGTTTCAAGTGAAGGCTATTTTAAACTCCCATTTACTACAACACTATGTAATTGGGAGTTTTTACTTTGTCATTAATCTCAATGTGAAAGACAAAGCTGTTTTTATTTGCGCGTAGCGCACATTTGTTTTTTTGGATATTATTTGTTCTCCCATTCATCTACAAGGCTATCGCCTGTTTGGTGGTGAGGATAAATGACTCTAGTTTAAAAATCATTTTGTTTATTTGAGGTTTTTCAATGATTGTTGAGTTTTCTATTTTTACCCGTTATCCCAAGTTTGAGGGTATTCCTGTTGGCAGACTTTATGTTTCTCACTCTTTCCTTACACATCCTCTTTTTCTTTCTTGGCTTCCTTTATTTCATGTTATTGGTGAACGTTCCTATATACATACTAAGTGTATCTGGTTTATTGCACCTGTTTCTTTGTATTATTCCCTTGCTTCTCGATATCCTAATCCCAGGTTTGCCGCTTATACTCTGTATCTTCTGAGAAATACATCTACTTTTTTCAGAGGGCTGAAACCTCCTCATTTACCCGATAGTCAGTATTTTGACTAATCTTAGTTATCCCTCTATTATGTACTTATGTAATCTTCTATTCCATCCGAAATATATACTATTATCTTCAACCTCATCTATCTCTTCACTCTCACCAATGAGGTCTTGATTTTTCTCTTCTAATTCTCGCATATAATGTCTGAGAACTCCCCCAACTGCGATCGCTCTAGTTTTGTGTAGTTGACGGGTTAACTCTAGAAACCATTCCCTATCATCCAATAAATCAGACTCTTTTACCTGATATTTCAGAATTTCAGGAATTACCACCTTTGGATCATGATGTTTTTTGATCGCTCTGACATCAACTACTGGCTGATAATTAACCCTTAAACACTGCTGCCATAATGATACCCATTTAGCTTGAGAAATATAGCCATGACTGAAATATGAAGGCTGTACCATCGCTAAAAAGTGTATATGCGGGTGTGCTGATATTCCATCTTTACCTTTGGTGACTTCTATAGACTTTACCCAACCTTTAGCTGGCCAAGCTTTCAACTCGGATAAACGTTTAAAAGCTTTGTTTATTTCATCTAAGGTTTCTCTGAGTTCTTCAATGTTGCAATTTCTTACCGTCAGAGTGATAAACAACCAACGGTATTTAGGGTAATCTGTGACAACTTGAGGGAGAATCTGATAAGCTTTTGCTTTCCACATCATAGAACGTCTCCACTGACAAACCGGACAGTGACGCACTCGACAGAATCTCGCATTTGTTAATTTTAACTTGAGAATATCTGCTGATTCTTCTGGAATTAAACGAAACTCTAGCCACTCAGAACAGCTTTTCACCCGCCAAGCATACGCATTAAAACTGTCATTATCTGATTTTGCGTAATATTCAGCAACTTTATCAGCATTAATTCGATGTTTTTCCCAAGTTTTACCTTTAGGATCAACATCTGTTAAATTTGGTGTATTTTGAATTTGTTGATATTTTTTGGGAGGAGAAAAATTACAGCTTTTATCTGATTTTGGAGTAGACACAAATTTACTGAATGGCTTTTTGATAAGTTTAGAAAATGCTTAACTTGCAGTTATTAAAAGATTCCACGTTCTTCTTTCCGATGTAAAAATGCTGCAATTTGTGCAAGTGATTTCAACTTCACCATCTGCTGACATTGAAAATGTGGGCATTTTAGATAAAACATATCTAGAACAATGTTTGAGTGGTTAGATTTGTCTTTTTCTCGCAAAATCATAGGTACATGATGTATTGGACAGAGTATATCCTTATCTTCCTCTCTTAAATGTTGTCTAAGACGAACAACGGTCGTTTGAATTAATGGACGTGTAAAACTTTGACTGAGTTCGGTATTTGATAACTGAAGTTCAAGTATATTTGCTTTGTGCAATAGCCCGATATCTTGCGTCTGAAATGACTGTGTACCTCTACATTGATTATTGTAATAACCAACACATGACCAAAAAAAATCACCCAATAGAAATATACTACCGTCAGCGCGATTTCTATGCTGTAAAATCATTGGTCTACCGCACACACATCGTTTTTCTAAGACAACTTGCCCCATCTGAAACTGAAGTAGATGAACCTTATCATTATTCAAGAATGATGTTTCATAGGAATCAGGATTTTTTGCCTGTTCAGTGACAACTTCCTGAGTTTTAGCCTTTTGCCACTGCTCAAATTTATCTTCACCTTGCTTTTTGAGTTCTTCTAATTTCTCTCTATCACTTAAGTTGAGAGAACCATCATGCGCCCGCTTTTTCTCAATCTCTGTTTGCTCAAGGTCAATGTTTTTGATATCATTTTGAACCTTTTGAACATTGTAAACATTGACAGTAACAGAAGTTGGATTTGATGCAGACTGGTTTTCTACAACTCTCTCTTTTAAAGCCTCATCAACAAGTCTAGCAATATAATTTTTTGCTAGTTGATGAGCTGTGTTGATTCCCTTGATAACAAAAGATCCAAACCCTCCAAAAATTGCGTCGATAAATCCCATAGTCCTAATTTTTGAATAGATTTTTGATTGCCAGTTTATATTTTAATGTCTCAAAACAAAACCGCAAATATACGCAACTGCACACCAAGTTATCCAAGTTCATCTGCGTACATCTATTTTCTACAGACTTAGAGTTAAAATAAGATTATTAATAACCCATCCAAACAAGATTGCAAAAATATCATGGTTTCTATTTCCAAGACAGCAATCCAGTTGTATGATACTGATTTTGTAGCATGGACACAGCAAACGGCTGAATTAATTCGTGCTGGGAAATGGGAAGGGGTAGATTGGGAAGCCGTTGTTGAGGAGATTGAAAGCTTGGGAAGGTCAGAGCGACGAGAGTTAAAAAGCCGATTGGAGGTATTGTTACAGCATTTGCTAAAATGGCAATATCAGCCTAATTTGCGAAGTAGCTCTTGGCAAAATACGATCGCAGAACAAAGAAACCGTATTGAAGATTTACTCCAAGATAGTCCCAGTCTTAACCCTTATCTAGAAGAAGTTTTAGTTGAGTGTTACCGCAGAGGAAAAAAACTCGCAAGTAACGAAACTGGAATTAACCAAAGTACCTTTCCAACAGATTTACCTTACACTGTGACTCAAATTCTGGACATAGAATTTTTGCCATAAACCATCACAAAATCTGCAAAACCACCAACGTCATATCATCGGTATTTTGCCTATCAGAACCGATGAATTGCTCAACTTGATCAAATAGATATTCCACAATTTCCTGGGGAGTATTGCAATACTTACAAGCTGTTCTGAAGGATGTAACAAAATTATCTTCATCAAAGCGATCGCCTCCAGCCGCTGCCGCTTCCGTTAAACCATCTGTATAATAAATAACTGTATCCCCAGATTCTAACTGTGCCTGAGCATCTTCATATTCACTATTAGCATCTAAACCAATTAACATTCCCAATGTATCCAAACGGGTGACACTTTTTGTCGCTGCGTGCCACCATAAAGGCGGATTATGGGCTGCATTACTATAAGATAAAATCCGCGTTTGCGGGTCATATTCTGAATAAAACATAGTTACAAAACGGTGGGAATTTTCCAAATCCGCATACATAACGCGATTCAAATTTTGTAAAATTCCGGCTGGAGAGTTACCGTGTAATACTTCACCTCGCAACATTCCCCGCAACATGGTCATAATCAAACCTGCGGGAACACCTTTACCCATAACATCCCCAATTACCAAACCCCAACTAGCATTTTCTGTAGATTCTTGGAGGTGAGATTTTAACTGGTTTTGACTAGTAGGAATAAAATCATAGTAATCACCACCCACACGATTAGCGGGTTTACAACGTGCTGCTAAAGATAAACCAGGAATATTTGGACATTGACGCGGTAAAAGTCGGCGTTGAATTTCCGCACCAATTTCTAACTCTTGATCTAAACGTTCTTTTTTTCTGAGTTCTACAGCAAGTTCATCATTTTCAATTGCAACTGCTGTTTGATCCGCTACTAACCGCACTAATTTTTGTCTAGTTTCTGTCCAACTATATTCTGGATCACGACTTAAAACATACAACCAACCCCGTTCTGTATGTTTGACTAAAATAGCTGTTCCAAATATTTGCACATCTGGACCCAAACAACGGTGCATTTGATCATCTAAAATTCCTGTGGATATAGCTGGGGGAAAGGAATTAGGTAAAAGGGTAATTTGACTACTAGCGTTTTCTAGGGCTTTTCTAATATTTTTTCTTTGCTGACTATCTTGCCAATGTAGTTGTTCTAATCTAATTTGTCCGTTGGGTTTATAAAGAAAAAGTGCGCTACCTTCTGCATCTGTAACCCTTGTAGCCATTAGGGGAATCAGTTCCAAAAACTGATTTAAATTATTAAAACTTCTGAGGGCAAATCCCAAAGAACTCAGCAAGTCTTGAATTTTATTTTGTTCTCGATGCAGCCTGGCCACAAGTTCTTTTAGCGCCACCACAGGAGTGACATCTGTTGTGGCACTGTTATTGCTATCAGTAGGATGAGGGGGAAATTGGGACACAGGTTAATATTGCAGTTGAGAATAGCAAATTTGTAGTTCTCTATAAATACTCTTTCTTGATAAATTGTTAGATCATATTGAACGAAATTCGTTATTTTAGCAAGAGTATCAGAACTAGGGAACGGATTTTTTCAAGTATTATATTTGCTGACAAAAATTTTTGGGGTTGATTCTCAATGATAATGAATTTTCTGAGTTGTCAAAAATAAATCTTTGGCAATCAGTGATTTTTATGATTAATTAGCAGCCTCCAATTTTTTCATAACTGAATTAGCCATTCATATATCTTGAGAAATAAAAGTTTGTCCTCAACAAAATTACCTCTATAACTTAGAGAATAGATACAGCAGGTTGCAAGTGCAGAAGATACAAACTGAAAATCAAAAGTTCAGCATCAACCGACTTTCACTCCTGCTTCTTGTACAGACGTTTTGGTGGAACATCTCTACTGATGGGGTGAATTCTGCTGTATTAGTAATGATCAAACCAAACACCATCTGGTTTTTGAGTTGATAGGGTTTTGGTAAAAACAGAGTTGTAATCATGCTTTTAATCAAAAATGTGCAAATTTTAGCTGCAAACATTTAACCTATATACCATAAATTCTCGAAATGTTTCCTTAGATAGATTTCTTTTATGTAAAAATTCCCCATTTTTTGTGAAAATATCTTAAAGCAGAAGGATGAAATCTACCATTTTGGGGTTGAAATTTGAGATTTGAGATTCTCAAAGCCTGATTCCATCAGCTTTACAGGTTTATTGACTATAGAAATTATCCATTTTTGTCCAAGTAGGAGCGTTCGCGAAGCGTGCTGGAAGCATCAGCATTCAGTGTAAGGGCGTATCCCTGACGGGACTGGAAGCATCAGCATTCGGAAAAGTGTAAGGGCGAAGCATTCGGAAAATAAACTTGGGGAAAAACCGAAAATTTGTCGCCCGAATGCTTCGCCCCTACTGGGAAAAAACCGATAATTTATCGCCCAAATGCTTCGCCCCTCCGACTCCTGTTGTATGAATTTTTTGAATTTTGAACTCAGTCTGGGTGCTAACTACTCAATAGTGCTTCTACAAACTCATAACTAGAGAATGGACGCAAGTCTTCAATTCCTTCACCAGCACCAATAAAACGAATTGGTAAGCCTAGCTGTTGGACGACGGCGAGGGCTACGCCTCCTTTGGCTGTTCCGTCTAATTTGGTTAAGACAACGCCGCTGAGTTGGGCTGCTTGGGAAAATACTTCAGCTTGTCGCAGGCCATTTTGTCCTAGAGTCGCATCTAGCACTAAAAGGGATTCAACGCGGGCATTAGGGGCTTTTTTGTCAATGATTCTGCGAATTTTGCTGAGTTCGTCCATGAGGTTTTTTTTGTTTTGCAGTCTTCCAGCCGTATCTATTAATAACAGTTCGGTTTCTCTAGATTGGGCAGCAGCGATCGCATCAAATACTACTGCGGCTGGATCTGTGTTTTTCCCTGGATTGGCGATTACTTCTACACCGCTTCTATTTCCCCAAACTTTCACTTGTTCTACCGCGGCCGCCCGGAAGGTATCAGCCGCACCAATTAAGCATTTATAACCAGATTTTTGCGCCAGGTGGGAAATTTTCCCAATGGTGGTAGTTTTTCCAGCCCCGTTAACTCCGGTAATTAACCAAATGGTGAGGCTGTCTTTTTCTGGTGCAAAACTAGGTTTTGAGTTGTTTTGCAATGGTGCATCTAGCATTTCTCTCAGAATTTCTTTGAGATAGGCGATCGCCTGTTCTGGTGGAGTTACTTCTGCGAGTAATTTTTTTTGTAAAGCACTAATAATATAGTCTGTTGCTTCTACCCCTACATCTGCTTGTAGCAGCACAGATTCAATTTCGTTGACAGCCTCTTGATTAAGAGGACCTTGACCAACAATTGATTTCAGTTGATTGAGAATATTCCGCCGAGTTTTATCTAAACCTTGACGAAGTTTTTTCAACCAAGTAATTTCTTCTATGGAAATATCTTCGGCTTTTCTGCCTTGGGCGGCTAAAACCTCTGCTGACCACCTAAACCCATCATCAAATACCAGTTCCGGAATTTCTACTTCTGGTTCTATTGTCGTTGTTATCGGTGTCTCTGGAACATCCGTGGCGATCGCACTAGCGATTAATTTCTCTTGTTTGGCTTCTCTTTCCGCCGCCGCTCGTTCTAAAAAAGATAAATTAGCTGTTTCTATTTCTGGTTGTGATTCACTCAGGATATCTTCAGTAATTTCTGCGGCTGGTGTTTCTGTTTCTTCCAGTGCAGTTACTTCCTCAACTCCAGTTTCTACTATTTCTGCTGTAGTAGTATCTTCCTCAACACTTACAGGTGCTTCTGTCTCAATTTGTTGTTTTTCCTGAATATTCTTATAAGCAGCTTTGGCAAATGCCAATAAATCAGCCGTGTCTGGTGCTGTTGTTTCTGGCTGAGTTGCTTCTACTGCGGGTGTTTCCTCTTGAGTTTCGGGAGTAGGAAGTTCAGCAGATTCATTATTTGGACGACGAAACCAATTAAAAGCCATTGTTTGTAGTTTATTTTAGATAAGAATTTAATTATCAGTCAGAAGTTAGAGACCAGTGACCAACCCTTCGGCTACGCTCAGGGCAAGTCACCAATCACCAATCACCAATTTAAACAGTTTGTTTGTGTTCACTAACTCGACGGAGAACACCATTAATAAAACGATGCCCATCTTCCCCACTATAGCGTTTAGCTAACTCTACAGCTTCATTAATGGCGATGCTGTGGGGAACTTGCATATATCTCATTTCAGCGGCAGCTATTTGCAGGATATCTTTGTCAATTTGGGCTAAACGAGTCACTTGCCAATCTACTAAGGCTTCAGATATAAATTGTTCGATCGCTTGACGGTTTTCGTTGACGGTAATAATAATTGCTTTGGCGTAATTGCGAACTTCTTTATCTTGATTAGCTAACTGAATTAGTTCCGGAAAATCAACGGATGTACCTAATTGATTGATTGCTGTTTGGGTGTAGGAGATCGCCTCTTTGAGCATGGTTCTAGCTGTATTCAAGTCAGCGGCTCTAGTTTCGCTTGTCAATAGGCGATCATTACTCCGTTGCAGTTCTCCAGCGGCATTATTCAATGTATCCTGTACTTCTAAGGTGAGGGTACGGACTGCACCCAAGACTAGTTTAGATACTAATTGCTCGTCTGATAGTGTCTCTAGTTTTTTAGGGTTTATTGGTAACTGGCTCAAGGCTAACAGTGCCAATTCACGGGCTATTTGTTGGGGTTTACGACGTTGCATACAGTTGGGGATAATGATAAATATGTGAGTTCTGGCACAGTTAGACAATTAGCTTATCTATTTCTTGATTACTTTGCTACATTTGTGTCAAATTTCTTCTGCTGAAATCACCTGTTGTTTTATTTCTAGAGGTGATGCGGCTGTCAGTGCAGTTAGGTGAGATGGCTGGATATTGGGGGCAACTATACCACCCGATACAACTATTTTAAAAGCATCTTCAACGGAGATAGAGAGGTTGATTACATCCTCTTCTGGTACTACTGCATACCATCCTGTTGTCGGGTTGGGAGTGGTGGGGATAAATAGGCTGATGACGGGGCGTGACATTTGATTTTGGATTTCATTACTAATTGCTCCTGTGACAAAAGCGATCGCCCAAATTCCCTGACGAGGATATTCTACTAAGACTACACGGCGAAATTTACCATTAGAATCTTTTAGGAGTGTTTCTAATAGCTGCTTGAGGGTTTTATATACTTGTCCTGCTAAAGGAATCGCCTGTAATAGCCGTTCGCCAACATCTAATAACCACCGCCCTGCAATATTTCTGGCCATTAACCCAATCACAAGAATACTTAGTAGTGGTACGGCTAGTCCCACAAAAAGATTAAGTATATTTACTAGAATTGGGTTTAAGCCATCAAAGGGATTGAGTTGTTTAGGAACTTGGGTAAGAAAGTTGATTACCCAGGTAGCTATGGTAATCGTTAACCAGATTGTGGTTGCGAGGGGAATTACCACCAACAAACCAGCAATCAGATCATTTTTTAAGTCCTGTTTCAACCGCTCCATTACCAAATCCCGATTCTCCTTGTTTAGTTGAGTAACACTGTTGTGATTATTATCCATATCAGCAAATTAGTCACCTTGCGAATATCGAAGGATTGATTACAGCAGGTGTTAGTATCTGACTACAGGCTATTTTTCATTCTCAGAAAGCGCCTTGAGTAACTATATTTAATGCTAACTAGTCAAACTACCGCTAGAAAAGCCAGCTATTTTCCTATTTCAACGTAAATATAGGCGTAATTCTACCGTGATAGCAGATGGTAAAACTCTTAGGTGTTGCTTGTCTTTTGAATACTTGTAAGTTATGGTTGCAAGTCTTAGCGATATTATCCATCCTACCGCGCCATATCACCAAATGCTCATAATTGCCCAGTCAAATATTCAACTAAACCTAGTCCAAGTTGAGAACTGTAGTTTTTTAAAAGGGAACAGGGAACAGGGAACAGGGAACAGGGAACAGGGAACAGGGAACAGGAAGAGAGTTTTGGGCGATTTTACTTTTCTTCACATACCTTTAAATTTTTTGGTTCACCTACTTATACTGTTACGGTATAACCTTAACAATTAATAATTAAGATAAATATCGCAACGGAAAATGGGCGACAATAGGTAATTTTGTCGCCGAAAAAAAGTGAATAGGAGTCCTATATATGCCCCTAAAAAAGTAATAATTCAGGCTTCAGTTAATTGTATAAATTTTGGGACATAAGTTGAGATACCATCATTGGTTGTAAATGATGAAGTTGCCAAAAACTCAATATTTGTTCCCCGACTGGTTGAGGATAGAAATAATGAAAGAAATGATGTCCTTGAGGATATTCCCAAAGATGATCTTCCGGTTTAAAATATTTTAACCAGTTGTGTAATGCAGGTGAATCAACAATGGAATCATCTTTACTACCACATACCATCATCGGCATAGAAACTCCACCTTTAGGCAAATCAACCAACTTGAATAGAGAATGTGACAAGGGGGTTTGATCTAAATCTTTATCTAAAGCTGTCATCAGCTTTTTAGTAATATCATAAGGTTGTTTTCCAAAGAGATTGCGGACACTATTTGCTAATATTTGTTCACGACTAATAGTAAATAAATCTCTTTGGACATAATAGTGAGTGTGCCAAGTATGTGCAGGTTGAGAAGACACAGATAATAAAGTTAGCGATCGCACTTTTTCGGGATAGCGACGAGCAAAATCTAAAGCAATTACACCACCAGAACTATGACCAATTAAATGGATAGAATCAGTGCAAGGTGTCAAAAATTCATTGAGTAAATCAACCGCTTCATCTAGAGAACTACCTTCATCTTTATCTTGATGGTACTCCCATTGAGCAATCTTCATATACTTAGATAAGTATTTTAATAATGGTTGATCAAACCTTGCTAAAGCCGGACTAGAACTTAACCAGACAGCATCAAAAATATCAGACATAAATATTCTCACAGAATAGGATAGAGGATAATAAGGAAGGTATAGGTAATCAAATTACCCACACCGTGATAACTAACAAATACAGAATCTTTTACAAACCAAATTCTTTCTTTAACTGAGACACCCAAGCTTTAATTCGTTGATCAGTTAAATCAGATTGGTTATCTTCATCCAGTGCTAAACCTACAAATTTGTCATTTTTTAAGGCTTTAGAATCATTAAAATCATAACCATCTTTTGACCAATAACCCACAGTTTTACCACCACGCTCAGAAATTTTCTCTTCTAAAATCCCCATTGCATCCTGAAAATTATCCCCATAACCAAGCTGATCACCAGTACCAAAATAAGCAACTAATTTTCCAGTAAAATCTATTTCATCAAGTTCAGGAAAAAAGCCTTCCCAATCACTTTGGAGTTCACCGATATTCCAAGTAGGACAGCCGATAATTAAACATTGATAAGCTTCTAAATCAGCAGCTTCAGCTTGGGAAATATCCTCAAGTGTCACCTCAACACTACCAAATTCATCCCGAATCATTTCCGCAGCAGATTCTGTTTTACCAGTTTGAGTACCGTAGAACAAACCAATTTTTTTCGACATTTTCACACCTACTGATTTACGAAAATAAACTACTATGAATTAACAGCAAGAAAGGACACAAAGTTACCTCACAATTAGTACCGCATGGCAAAATTAATTAGGACTTACGCAAGATTGAACTTAAAACCTAATTCTTGTGTAGGGGTAATTCATGAATTACCCCTACTTCCTGTTTTGCGTAAGTCCTGTTAATAATTAAAAATGCAGCTTAAGCAGGCTTTTAGCATTTTTAATCGTTGGTTAACTTCCGCCGTACTGTACTAGTCATGGTGTAATTTTGTGTGGGTGGGGGGAAATAGTAATGATGCTTACTTAACTTATTGATATAGATACTCAATAAGCTCTAAACAGATCATATCAGATTTATTGAGAGAAATTATCACTTGTGAAAGATGAATTTTTGTAAAATTTTAGTTATGACAATCCTATTGTCAAAAATTACTATCCTCTATATGGAGTAGATACCGCCATTTTTAGCTGTTTCTGACTCATTTTGAACATAAAAAGGAATTAACATTCAACAGTTAATAAATGCTTAATAACGGGTTGCATAAATAATTAGTAGCTCTTTTTTAAGAAAAATTTGTAATTAATATATAGAAAGAATTAATTTTTCGCTCCCCTTAAAAAGGGAAGCAAGTCGCTTGTGGAGGTGTATCTACACAGTTACAGCAGTAGGAGTTTTTTCCTGTTTTTGGAATGGGGGACGCATTTCCAAACCCAACAAATTCAACATTTCTCTGTCTGCATCATAATCAGGACAGGGAGTAGTTACCGTCAACATTTTGTTATCATCGCTGGAGAAGATGGAATTTGCACCAGCCATAAAACATAAAGCTTGTTCTACTTGAGAAAGTCTCGCTCTACCTGCACTTAATCGCACGTCAGATTTAGGCATAATAATTCTAGCAGTCGCAATCATCCGCACTACATCCCAAATGGGGACATCGGGTTGATTTTCTAAAGGTGTACCGGGAACTTGGGAAAGAATATT
This sequence comes from Anabaena sp. UHCC 0204, assembly GCF_009711975.1. Lineage (GTDB taxonomy): Bacteria > Cyanobacteriota > Cyanobacteriia > Cyanobacteriales > Nostocaceae > Dolichospermum. The sequence continues at coordinate 26,149 of NZ_VIKW01000001.1, read as the reverse complement.
AATGGGTACAGATTCGGGATGAGGTTGTAAATTTGAGAGAGTATGTAACATTCCCACCCGATCTGCGACATTTTCCCCTAAACCCAGAATACCGCCCGAACATACGGTAACATTAGTTTGACGAACATTAGCAATGGTATTTAGGCGATCGCTATAAGTTCGAGTAGTAATTACAGTGCTGTAATATTCCTCTGAGGTGTCGAGATTATGGTTATAAGCATATAATCCCGCATCTTCCAAACGCTTGGCTTGGTTTTCTGTCAACATTCCCAAGGTACAGCATACTTCTAAACCCATCCCAGTTACATCCTTGACCATATCCAGGACTTCCTCAAATTGGGAATTATCCCGCACTTCTCGCCAAGCAGCACCCATACAAACCCGACTAACACCGCTTTCTTTAGCTGTTTTGGCAATATTCATCACTGTTGCTTTTTCTAACAATGCTTCGGGTTTTACCTCGGTTTTGTAGCGTGAAGATTGAGCGCAATAACCACAATCTTCTGGACAAGCACCGGTTTTAATGGAGATAAGCTTACAAACTTGTATTTGTTGCGGTTGATGATATTGACGATGTACAGTAGCAGCTTGATAAATTAGCTCCAGGAATGGTGTATTATATATTGTCAATATTTCTGTTGGTTGCCAATCGTAGCGTATTCCCACAGTGATGATCCTTTTTGTAGTCTTTGGGTGTAATGTTCAAATTAGTATAGCTGATACAAAATATTTAAATTTGAATATAAGTATATGAGTTCAGAGCCACCAATTCTGACAAGCGATCGCTTAATATTAAGAATGGCAGTTATGGAGGATATTCCCTACATACTCACATATTTTACTGAAAATAAAGAATACTTTACGCCATTTTATCCGATCTGGGATGAAAATTTTTTTACTGAAGAATATTGGCAGTATCAAGTAGAAACCAGTTTCTGGGAATTTTTTCACAACTATTCCTTAAAACTATTTATTTATCTTCAACACCAGCCGAGAAAAATTCTAGGAACTGCTAATTTTAGTAACTTCGTCTATAATGCTGCTCAATTTTGTCAATTAGGATATAGTTTAGCCGAATCTGCACAAGGTTATGGTTACATGACAGAAGCTTTATCTGTTTCTACTGAGTATATTTTTCAAGAATTAAATCTGCACCGAATTATGGCTAATTATATGCCACATAATCGCCGCAGCGGCAATGTTCTCAAAAGAGTTGGTTTTGTAGTCGAAGGATATGCTAGAGATTATTTAATGATTAATGGTCAATGGGAAGATCATATTCTGACAAGTTTAACAAATCCCCACTGGCGATCGCATTCATAATACTTCAGATCCCCGACTTCTTAGAAAAGTCTGGAATCTATACTCCTAGTCCGCCAGCTTTTTGTCTATTATTAAATCAGGACTTACGCAAAACCGAACGGAAGTAGGGGTAATTCATGAATTACCCCTACGCAAGAATCAGGTTTTGAATTCAATCTTGCGTAAGTCCTAAAATAAATATCAATTAAGCGTAATTATAATGACTCTGGATGAAACTGCCAATAACACCCATGCTAGTAATCCTTTACTTACCCTCAATTATGAATCAGCCATAGAATCTCTAGGTGATGATTACTATGATGAAGTTGTAGCCGAGGAATTCCCCCAGCATATTCTCCGTTGGCGCAATGATGCACTATTAACCCAGTTAGGACTTGATCCCCAAACGGTAAAAGACGAAGATTTTATTACCGCCTTTGGTAAATTTGAAGGACGAAAACCCCTCTTAGCCCTACGTTATCACGGTTATCAATTTGGACAATATAACTCTCAATTAGGTGACGGTAGAGGCTTTCTTTATGGACAAGTACGGGGTATTGATGGGGAATTATACGATTTTGGCACAAAAGGCTCTGGAAGAACCCCTTACTCGCGCGGTGGTGACGGTATGCTGACACTTAAAGGGGGAGTACGGGAAGTTCTCGCCGCTGAAGCACTTCATCGTTTAGGTGTTCGTACTTCTCGCTGTTTGAGTATGATTGAAACAGGTTTAGGACTGTGGCGTGGTGATGAACCTTCCCCAACTCGTTCTTCTGTAATGATCCGCATGAGTAAATCTCATATTCGTTTTGGTACATTTGAACGATTAAATTATTTTCAAAGGCCTGATTTAACCCAAAAATTGTTAGATCATGTAATTGAACAGTATTATCCCCATTTACAGGCTGAAAATGATAAATATGCCTTATTTTATGCCGAATTAGTCCAGCGTGTCGCGGAATTAGTAGCCCAATGGATGGGGGCGGGTTTTTGTCATGCAGTTTTGAATACTGATAATATGTCAATTACCGGGGAAAGTTTTGACTATGGACCCTATGCTTTTATTCCTACTTACGATCTCCAATTTACGGCTGCATATTTTGATCATTATAAACGTTATTGTTATAGTCAACAGCCAGGAATTTGTAAGTTAAATTTAGAGCTTTTACAAGAACCGTTAAAGGCGATAATTGATCAAAGTGATTTGGATAGTGCTTTATCTAAATTTGCTGAATATTATCAAGCTGAATATCGGGCTTTGATGTTGAAAAAATTGGGTTTTGCAGATTTACAATTAGCAGAAACTAATGAATTTTTGCGATTAACTATCACCTTTTTACATGATAGTCAAATTGGTTATCATCAATTCTTTGCTGATATGGCTAGTACATTTTCTAGTAAATGGCGAGATGATCCAGCTTTGGTAATGGATGGTTCAGAAATTATCCCCGCATTAGGAAAATCAGCAACATTCGATAATTGGTGTTTACTATATCATAAAATCCTCAATCATTTTGATCTAGATCAAATGGATAAAATTGGGAAAACCCTGATTGAATCTAACCCAAAAACAGCATTATTAAGACCTGTAATTGAATCAGTTTGGGAACGAATCACAGAAGATGATAATTGGCAACCTTTTTATGATTTAGTAGAAACACTAAAAACAGGAAAATAATTGCAATAAATATTATATCGCTCATAAAAGAGATGCTTACATCTCTTTTCTCTCTACCTCTGCGCCCTCTGCGTCTCTGCGGTTCGTTTCAAGAAATTGGGAATCTAAAATTACCAAAACTATGATCAGCATTAATTTCAATTACCAAATCAACCGCTGATGAATTAAGCAAAGGATTAATAAATAATTCTGGGTGTAAAGAACGCCAAAAATAATTAACAAACTCTTCTATTTCCGAATCAGTCATCCCTGATTTACCAGCAGCAATCATTTCTCTTTCTGCTTGCTTCCGCCATATTAGGGAATAACGGTAATCTGAAGGATACAAAACTATTAAACTATCCAACCTTTCCCACAGTGGTAAATAACTTTTAAGTTGATTATTGATATCATTAGCAAATTGTCTATCTGCGTCCGTAAGAATGGGTGGTGGTGCAGTTATGAACACACCGGGATCAATTGGTTTCACACCCACAAACCAGCCTTCAAACAGAACAATATCTATAGGATTTGTGATAACTTCAGAAGTAGTGCGATCGCCTGCACCACCATAAGCAGACTTATCAAATCTAGGAACTATCACAGGACACTTGCTTTGATGAATCTGATCGAGTACACTTAAAGCTAGGTGAATATCGTGTGTTCCAGGCGGACCACGCCAAACTAGACGGGAATCTTGCTGCATTAAAGCCAAGCGATCGCTATAAGTTTTGTACAAATCATCTAAAGACAAACTTAACGTTCGATATCCCAAGTGCTGGAGAATCAAACCCAGTATCCTAGACATCGTAGTTTTACCAGTACCTTGTGCGCCTAAAATCCCCTGGATCAAAGGTTTCCCTAACTGTTGACGTTGTGCGGCAATTTTGATCCCCAAAGGTAGCCACAAATCCCACAATACCTGCAAAACTTCTTGGGGTTGGGTTTTGAGATTAGTTTGACAGAATTTACTAAAATCAGGCAAAACTAACTTCAGTAAATCTCCTCTCCTTTGTATAACTTCAGCTACGTTTTCAGGGGTAATATTAAACACCTTAGCTCGGAAAGGATCAGCCAAAGCTTCTGCTTGCGCCAATACTTGCCAAGATGTATCTGTAGTCAAAATTTTACTTAGCCACTCGCTACTCATAAAATTACGAACCCAGCTTAAAGGCTTCTAGAAATAGACTGTAGATAAAACCAACCTTGAGATAGTTAAGAGTTTCTACCCAAAATGCTTGTTTAGCAAAAAAGCTGCGGCTATAAAATATCCGACTGGTAACTTCAGTTAGTAGAACTAAAAATGCAGCTATCACAATGTCTAATACTGCCTGTTGTCCAGTGGTTGTTGATACTGCCGATCCCAAAAAAAACCCAAACAAAAAACTAATTAGTAGTAGTGATAACCGCCGCCAAGGATTAAGAAACCATTGACTCAATCTTCTGAAAATTGTTTCTAACAAGCTGTTCAGACGAGTATTTTGCATGAGTGAAGAGACAGGTGATAAGTGACAGAATTGAAAGTCTTTTATTGACAACTGTTATACACGATTTCGCTGCATTTTCCAGAAGGAGAAACTCAATTAATTGATCTCATTCCCATCGGGGATCATCAGGAATCATTGGGTTTAGCCTAAAAAAATCTTATTTCTAAATCTATACCATTATGAAAAACTCCCTGTACCGCGATCGTTACTTCATTGTTGCTGTTTCCGTATTTGGATTGATGGGGATCATGACAGGATGCCTAAATAGGAGCATATCCTTTGATTCTCCAAATCCCGAAACAGGATTAACAATCCCAGAAGAAACCCCAACTATAGTTACAAACACTAGAATTAATGAGGATGAAATTAACTTAGATAGTACACCAACTGCATCAGTAGAATCAAGTAACCAAAATATTGCATCTACTGTCTTAGCCTATCAATTGGAATCGGATAGTAAAACCAAGGCTATGGCTAAAGCAAATCCGGGGCTATCAGGATCACTCCGTATGAGCAACAAAACCACTCAACCAGTACGTCTAGCACTATTAGCCAGACAATCATCCCTCAAAAGTACCACTATCAATAACACTAAATCTCATATTCCTGCACATTGGGATTTTGCTCCTGAAGAAGGAAGTGAGACTGGACTAGTTTTATCGTTACCTCAAGGTAATTTAAAGCTAGAGAAGGGTAATATTTTAGTAGCCTTTGCTCAAGATGGTTCTCGGCGCTATTGGGGACCTTATGTCGTCGGGGAAACTTCTTCTCCCCAATGGAATCCGCAAACTCAAGAATGGCAGTTGGTGTTAGAAGATAACTAATGGGTAATTGAAAGTAATTTTTTGGCTTTTTTTCTCCTTGAGGACTTACGCAAAATATCTCTGAAACCCTCCTTTCTATCCCTAACGGGACGCTATGGCTAACGCCACGCTCCGCGAACGCGAACGTGTCCTTCGTTCCTATCCCTGCGGGACGCTCCGCGAACGTGGTTCATTCTTCTTCTTCTTCGTTCTTCCTTCCTTCTTCTTACCTGTAACCTGTAACCTGTAACCTGTAACCTGTCACCTTCTTCTAGCCCTAAGTATGAATTCATGAGATTAAAACTAAGTGTTCCTCGTCAAGTAATTGACAATTGGTTCAAGAATTTAGAAGAAAGTCCAGCCCTGACTGTGACTGTTTCCAGCCTGTGGTTATTGGTAATTGGTTGGATAGCGTTTGGTTGGAACTTGGGAAATATGGGCTTAATTGATGAAACTGAGCCGCTGTTTGCAGAAGCTTCTCGACAGATGCTGATTACAGGTGATTGGATAACTCCGTTTTTTAACGGTGAAACTCGGTTTGATAAACCTGCTTTAATTTATTGGTGTCAAGCGATCGCCTACCATATCATAGGGGTGAATGAATGGGCAGTCCGTCTTCCCTCAGCATTGGCAGCAATGGGCGTAGTTGCTTTAGCGTTTTATACCGTCCAATGGCATTTTGCTAAACAAGACGAATTAGAACAAGTCAAAAATTTGCCCCGACGTTACCTCACAGCCGCCATTGCCGCAGCTTTAATGGCACTCAACCCCGAAATGATGGTTTGGGGAAGAATCGGTGTCTCAGATATGTTACTCACTGGCTGTATAGGTTCATCTTTATTATGTTTTTTCCTGGGATATGCTCAAAATCATCCCCCCATCATCATTGCTAATTTTCGACTACCCAATCAATGGTATTTAGCTTGTTATGTCTTAATGGCTGGGGCAATTTTAACTAAAGGTCCTGTAGGAATAGTCTTACCAGGATTAATTATGATTGCCTTTGGTTTATATTTAGGGAAATTTTGGGAACTTTGGCGAGAAATGCGGCCGATTTTAGGAATAGGGATAGTTTTATTCCTCTCAGTTCCTTGGTATGCCTTAGTAACTTGGCGCAATGGCTGGAATTTTATTAACGCCTTTTTTGGTTATCACAACATAGAACGGTTTACCGAAGTCGTTAATGGCCACTCAGCCCCATGGTATTTTTACTTTTTAGTCGTATTGCTGGGCTTTGCGCCTTATTCAGTATACATACCCGCTGCTTTAGCTAGAGTAAAATTTTGGCAGCGATCGCACTGGTTAAAACAAGAACGTTCCCAACATTTAGGTTTATTTGCCTGTTTTTGGTTTCTGGGTGTTTTTGGCTTTTTCAGCATTGCTGTTACCAAACTACCCAGCTATGTATTACCCTTAATGCCAGCAGCGGCGATTCTCGTAGCATTATTCTGGAGTGATCTTTTTCCCAGTTCACAACCTCTCAAATCTTTACGCATCAGTGCTTGGGTAAACGTAGCCTTTTTGACAGTTGTGGCGATCGCCCTATATAATCTCACCCAAATCGCTGGACCTGATCCCGCAGCACCTGAATTATATGTACAAATGGAGAAATCAGGAATACTGAAATTTGGAGGCATAATTTGGTTGTTATCTGCCATCATTACTGCCAGCTTAATATTAAGTTACCGTTATCGGCAGATCATCACAATTAATTTAGTCGGATTTATAGCCTTTATTGCTATTGCCTTAATGCCTGCTGTCAGCATCATGGATCAACAGCGTCAGTTACCTTTAAGAGAATTATCAACCCTAATTGTTGAATCCAAACAACCCAATGAAGAAGTAATTATGGTTGGTTTCAAAAAACCCACCGTCACTTTCTACACCCAACAGCTAATTAATTACATCCCATCGTCCCCACAAGTTTTAGAATATATTCAAAAGCAAGCATCTCAACAAACTAGACCACAATCATTATTAATCTTAGTTGAACAGGAAAAACTCCGAGAAATGGAATTACCACCCGATAATTACAAAAGCCTACATAGTAAAGGAGCTTATCATCTCATCCGCTTTCCTCTGAACACAGTTAAAAAGGACAAATCAAACATATCTTAAACTATAAGAAGGGAACAGGGAACAGGGAACAGGTAATTGGTAATTGGTAATAACAATCTAGTACACAACGGCGTAAATCAACCAACCATTAAGAATTCTCAAAAAGCTTGTTTTATCTGCTTTTTTAATTTTTAATTCCGCCCTGCGGTACGAGTTCTCATCCTGTACATCCTTAAATCCTGGATATCCTGATTCTGACAATTTCTCTGTAAAGCTTAGGAACTTCCCTGCTGATAATTAGCTAACGCTTGATTCACCTGAATTAATAACTCTTCCATAGAAATAGAACGGGGTAATACTTGGGTAGCAATTCCATTCAATACCGTCCCTAAAGAAGATGTATATTTCCTCTGACGAGATTTTTCACCATTTCCATAATTAGCCTGATTTAATTTTTGGTCAAGTACCAAAATAGGAGGCAATCTCAATGGTAAATCAGCCAAGGATTCTAAAGCTTTTTGAACTTCATTATTAATTGCAGTTTCGTGCAAACAAATTAAAAGTAAATCAACACTTTTATAACTAACTTGTTGCAAAACTTCCGACCAACAACTAGCAATAGAAGCTCTAAACCCAGCAGTTTGTAAGTATTGAATTAAAGCTTGAAACCACTCGTACCCTCGATTACCTGGCTCATCTTCAAACTTGAGAGCAGAATTTTTAATAGATTGATAATTTTTACCGAGACTGCGATTTATCTTGGGTAAATCATTGAGCATAGTTACATCTACCACTAAAATATTTAGTGGACAACGAATACCAGCAGCAATTTGTAATACAGATGACAAAGCATCTCCTTGATGACTATGACTATTATTTTCTTGATTCAAAGGAGTTAAACAAGGAAATACACACAATCCTGGTATTTGGGAAGCCGCTAAAGTAGTAGCAACATCACAAGTTACCAAGGGTAAAGTTGCCAATCGCTGGTGTTTGCTTAATTGTTGTAAATAAGTGTGAGCAGTAGAAATCTGCATATCTAGTAATACCACATCAAACTGCCAAACTCTTGCCAACAAATCCGCCTGATCTAAATCATCTACTTCAATCACCCGATGTTCTCGCAGGGAAGGATAGAGATTAATCGCCTCTAATTCTGGATTTACCAACCTCAGAATTCGTAGGGGAATATTTTGGGGATTGAGATCATTATTTTTCATTTCCAAAAGCTGAACTTCTGAAGATGTTGATAATTGTTCTAAGAGTGATGCTAATATTTGATGTTTGATTGGTAAGCTTAAAAATCCATCCGCCTGTTTAGTAAATGCTTGCTCTTTTTCTGCTGCTGTCGCCGTAACAACGACATGAATATGACAAGTTAAACTATCAGATTTCAGTAAAGTCAGGACATCCCAACCAGATAGTAAAGGTAATAAAGGATTCAGAAAAATAGCTTTTGGTTGCAAACGTCGAGCTTTTTCTAGTGCCTCAGTTCCGGATCTAGCAATGACTACACGATAACCTAAACCTTTGAGTTGTTCAGTTAATTCCTCAATATATTGGGCTACCGCTTCCACTACCAACACCAATCTTTGGGAGGATTTAGGCTGGTATTGTAAGGAATTATTCAGACTGTGATGGGAAGAATTGGGAGTATTGCCTATTTCTCTCTCTGTTAGTGCGATATCTTCAGAATCAGTAAAACTGGTTTTTGGTGGACTTGGCGGTAACAGCAGGGTAAACTGACTACCTTTACCCTCACGAGATAAGAAACTAACATCTCCACCATGTAAACGAGCCAAGGCTCTGGTTAAGACTAAACCTAAACCTGTTCCTTCAAACTGACGAGTAAGGGGATTTTCTAATTGCTGGAATTTTTGGAAAATTAAATGTTGTTGTTGTTCAGGAATACCAATTCCTGTATCCCAGACAGTAAAAGCAATCCAACCCTCCCAACGGCTTACCCTTAACCCAATTTCCCCAGATATTTCTGTGAATTTAAAGGCATTGGAAAGTAAATGTACCAGCATCTGCCGCAAACGTAATTCATCTGCTACCATCTGCTCTAAACCTGGTTCAATAGTCAGGCTAAATTGGTGGTTAGATAAATTTTGATTTTCTGATTTGGATAATTGTTTAGTTTTGTTAGTTTGATTATGAATGTTGTTAACTTCTGACAAAGCCCGTTCACAGACTACTTGAATTTGCACGGGGGTAAGGGTGAGTTCCATTTGTCCTGTTTCCATTCGAGTCAAATCTAAAATATCATTGACCACGCTCATTAAATGTCTGCCACTTTGATGAATTAGTCCAGCATAGCGGGCCTGACGTTCATTTAGTTGTCCTAATTGTTGATCTATAAGTAGTCGAGATAGTCCCAATACTGCTGTCAGCGGTGTTTTTAGTTCATGACTAATGCAAGCTAAAAATTCATCTTTTAACCGATTGAGTTGAATTAAATCGGCATTTTTGGCAGCCAATTCTTTGCAAAGTTGTTGTTGTTCAGTTACGTCTGTGGCTAATATTAGCCATAGTTCTTCTGTATTCGGTGGTATTTCTGACTCGGAAACCCAAATTTTCAACTCACTACTATCCAAGGGAACTTTTGCAAACTGCCAAACTCGTTCTTGACCATTTTTGATTTCGACTACACAAGTACAAATGCCCAATTTTGTATCTAAAACACAGCGATTAGAACCACTATTGATACTTAGGGGCGGTTCTTGGAGAAATGGTACAACTGATGGTGAATGGGGTGAAAAAACCGTTGGGGAAATACTTTTTCTCTGGGCTGTGAAAGTATTTAGTTGTTGATTTTCTTGACCATTGGCATAAACATAAGCCGATTGTTGAACATGGGTCGGAGCAAGTATAGTTTCTACCTGTTTCCTAATTCCTTCTAGGTCTTTTAATACTCCTAGTTGTTGCCACCAAGCGGGATTCTGGGTAACTACCTCACCATGACTCGTTTGTAACATCATTGGCCAGGGTAATCGCGCCAATAAATGGACTATAGATTTGTGAATTTTTGGCTGGCTTTTATTAGCGTTATTATGCGTGCAATTTACTTTTTCATTGGTTGAGTTAATGGGAATTTTCTTTTTAGCTAACAACTGGAAGAGATGTAGAGTATTCAGTATTCCCAAATATTTACCATCTGAGTCAACTAGCACCCAATCTAAGTTTCTTTGTTGTTGAGTTTCTGGATATTTTAAAGATAAGCTAAATTCTTCCAGACTCTGTGCGGCTGGTATGGTTTGTATTGGCTCTATTAAGGATTTATCCACTGTTGAGAGTGGTTGCTGTAAATTTAGAAGATAGTCATCCGTCGTGGCTGCTAATAATTGTGGTAACAATCGAGCAGAGTATAACAATCCAATTGGAAGTTGTTGTGAATTGACTACTACCAAGCGATCGCACTGTTCTTCGGCAAAAATATCCAGCACTGCTGCTAGATTATTCGTTTCTAAGCAGATTGGTACAGTTGCTAGAAGTTCATAAAGCGTATACTGTAGCATTGATATAAGTCCTCGGTGGTCATTCTTCTTGTGATCAACTCCGGCATCACCATCAGCACTTGGTTTAGATGGTCTTCAAGCCTGAAGCAATATTCTCCAAGAATATTTAGAATGGCTACGCCACGCTACGCTATCAGCGATTCTGGTTACAATTGACAAACCCCTCAAACTAGGGGTTTCGTCTCGACCTAAACTGTCTCAAAGCCAATCACCAATAATTTCGACCCTCATGGCGCTTACTGTTATTTCCATTCTCAGCAAGTAACCATTGTCACCAACTTAGTGCTGGTATTGAAAGTCATCATTTTTTATAGTGACAACTACAACAATTATGGCGCTAAAGATTCGCTTTAGAACCTTGAGGAATTATAATGATTTAAATTGCGACAATTCTTTAAGTTCGTTTAAGTATCTTATCAAGGAGTGAAATAATATAATCTATCTTCCGCTAGATATGCTGATACACATTATCAATGACCCATACTTCTCCTGGATTAAATGCTACACAAAAGAATATATAAGTCATTCTACTTACCTGAGTAATTAGACTTAGTTATTGGTTTATATATCTTACTCTCAACGGTTCATGATCTCTAAATAGTAGATGTTAGTACCTATATTGCTTTTACAAACAAATATAAAACAAATTCTTGATAGACCATTTCCACAAGAGAAGCGCAAAAATTTAGTTTCTCAAACGTGGAATTTTATTGATAGCCTAGTAACTCAATGGTACTGGCAGCCAGTTGTTACCACACCTAGTAACATATATTATTTGCCTCACAGTCAGCCAGAAAATTCTCATCAAAATGATGATGATTTATTTGCTTTTGGACAGGAGAGGAAGTCACAAATTTTTCAAGATATGACGGCTACTGAAAAAAAGGAACTTCTAGAAGAACTTAAATCAGATTACCGTCAAATTATTATAAATTATTTTATCAGTGACAAAGCATTAAAAGAAAAAATTGATAAATTTATCAATGCCTTATTTTATGCTAGTATTCCTATGCCACAAATTATAGAAATGCACATGGAAGTCATTGACGAATTTGCCAAGCAACTAAGACTAGAAGGTAGAAGCGATGAAACATTGCTAGATTACCGTTTGACATTAATAGATATTTTGGCACATCTTTGTGAAATCTATCGGTGTTCTATTGCTAAAATCACTTAAAATACCGCAAAGTAGAATTTCTATTTGCATTCATGGTAAATAACAACCTGAGTGTATATCAAATCATTTGCTTTTTTATCTTTCTTAGGAGTCTATATTTTATATGAATCAAGCCAAAAAAACCTATGTTCTCAAGCTTTATGTAGCAGGAAATACTCCTCACTCCGTGCGGGCATTAAAAACACTCAAAAATATCTTAGATCAAGAATTTCAAGGTGTTTATGCCTTAAAAGTAATTGATGTCCTGAAAAACCCCCAATTAGCCGAAGAAGATAAAATCCTAGCCACACCAACGTTATCAAAAATTTTGCCCCCACCGGTGCGAAAAATTATTGGTGATTTAACAGATAGAGAAAGAGTATTAATTGGATTGGATCTGCTTTATGAAGAACTGAGTGAAGAAGATGACAAAGATTAGCATAAAATATTTATTTAATTATTAAAAATGATTAAAAAATTTCTTGATTTTAAAAAACTGGGTTGAATATCCATATTAGATAAACCATGACTAAAAAAGAGCAACCTGAACAAAAAAATATATCTATTGGTGGTGTAGAAAAAATTCGCACAATGATCGAGGGCTTTGACGATATCAGTCATGGCGGGTTGCCTGTTGGTAGAACTACCTTAGTCAGCGGTACTTCTGGGACAGGCAAAACTTTATTATCGCTTCAATTTCTTTTTAATGGCATCACTTGTTTTGATGAAGCAGGAGTATTTGTCACCTTTGAAGAATCACCTACTGACATTATTAAAAATGCTCGTAGTTTCGATTGGAACTTACAACATTTAATTGATGAAGGTAAATTATTTATTCTGGACGCATCTCCTGATCCCGAAGGTCAAGATATTGTCGGTAATTTTGATTTATCTGCCCTAATTGAACGGTTACAGTATGCCATTCGTAAATATAAAGCCAAACGGGTTTCCATTGATTCCATGACGGCGGTATTTCAACAATATGAAGCTGTAGGAGTAGTCCGCCGCGAGATTTTTCGGTTAGTAGCACGTCTTAAACAATTGAATGTGACGACAATCATCACAACAGAACGGGGTGAAGAATATGGAGCAGTAGCATCTTTTGGAGTCGAAGAATTTGTTTCCGATAATGTAGTCATTGTTCGCAACGTTTTAGAAGGAGAACGCCGTCGTCGAACTATTGAGATTCTCAAATTACGAGGGACAACTCACATGAAAGGCGAATATCCCTTCACTATTACTAATGAAGGCGTAAATATATTCCCCTTGGGTGCAATGCGCTTAACACAGCGTTCTTCCAATGTGCGGGTATCTTCTGGGGTGAAAATTCTCGATCAAATGTGTGGCGGTGGTTTCTTTAAAGACTCGATTATTTTAGCCACAGGAGCAACAGGTACGGGGAAAACTTTATTAGTAAGTAAGTTTCTTCAAGATGGCTGCATTGGTGGTGAAAGAGCAATATTATTTGCCTATGAAGAATCTCGCGCCCAACTTTCGCGCAATGCTTCTTCCTGGGGGATTGATTTTGAAGAATTAGAACATCAAGGGTTATTGAAAATAATTTGTACCTATCCAGAATCTACTGGTTTAGAAGATCATTTACAAATTATTAAATCAGAAATATCTCATTTTAAACCCAGCCGTATTGCAATTGATTCACTGTCAGCAATGGCTAGAGGTGTTAGTAATAATGCTTTTCGTCAGTTTGTAATTGGTGTTACAGGTTATGCCAAACAAGAAGAAATTACTGGTTTCTTCACTAATACCACAGACCAATTTATGGGTTCTCATTCTATTACTGATTCCCATATTTCAACAATTACAGACACAATTTTGATGTTGCAATACGTAGAGATTCGGGGCGAAATGTCGCGGGCAATTAACGTATTTAAAATGCGGGGTTCTTGGCATGATAAGGGAATTCGTGAATATAACATTACGGCAGATGGACCTGATATTAAAGATTCATTCCGTAACTATGAACGAATTATCAGTGGTGCGCCTACTCGCGTTAGTATAGATGAAAAGGCAGAACTTTCTCGGATTGTCAAACGTTTTGAAGACAAATCGAGTTCTGATGTTTAAAATAGAGTATGGTGCGATATTCCTTCCCAAATCTTAGTATCGTGCTATATTCTGTGGTGAAGACAAGTATTCTGCCGCCAAATTGATTTTTTTTGTGTGAGGGGATGCGGTGAAAGGACAGCAATTATTCCATAGTATTTTACCTGGTGTTACAGCAGCGGTATTAACAACCCAGCCCGCTTGGGCTAATGTTGTGAAAGTGAATGGTGTACAGCTAGTGTCTTCTTCTAGTGCGGTGGTTTCTACCAATGGTAAAAATTCCCTGACAGACAATAGCTTCTTACCCAAAAGTAACCCAGCATTATTACCTGCTAATTATTTCAGTCAAGGTAGGGTAAAACCTGTTGCCAACAACAGTTTACCTATAGTCATGGCTGAAAATAATCTCAGCATTGAGCAAAAAAAATTATCTAAACAAGATGAAGTCAGATTTGTAAATTTTTCAGCTTTATCAAATAGTAATTTACCGAGTGTTAATGATCAAAAATTAGTTAGTTCTGAATGGCTCACGCTCCCAGAAGGTGAACAGCAATTAGCCAGCAGTGATGTGATGGTGACAAAGTTACTAGAAGCTAATCAGTGTCCACAAAACAAGAGTCAGGCAACTTTGCTACTGGCTTCTAATCGCTGTCTATCTAAAAATACTACTGGTTGGCTGGCGCAAACAACTGTGCCGACTACATCAGATTCAGTTGCACCTACTCCTGAGGAAAATGTACCAGTTGCACCTAATCAGTCTGTAGATTTCTCTAATATTCCAGATAATTTGAATCCTAGCCCTAATCCACTACTATTTCCGACACAGGCAGAAGAAGTAAAGGTTCAGGGAAATCAGCCAATTAGTTTGTCTCAGGCTTTGGAATTGGCTAAACGAAATAATAATGATTTACAGGTGTCTATATTGCAACTGGAACGGAGTAAATCGGTTCTCCGTGAAGCTCAGGCGGCTTTATTGCCCAGTGTGGATTTGAGTGCTGATATTACAAATAGTCGTAGTGTTGGTAGTACACTACAATTTGATCAAGCTAGGCAGACAAATCCTCTGGTAGGTGATCCTCCATCTAATACGGCATTCAGTGGAACTGCACAGTTAAGATATGATTTATACACTTCTGGTAGACGCAATGGGGCTATTAAAGAGGCTGAAGAACGGATACGTGTGCAGGAGTTGGATGTAGAAAGGCAGTCTGAAGAAATTCGTTTAAATGTGTCCAGGTCTTATTATGACTTGCAACAAGCTGATGAGCAGGTAAGGATTTCTCAGTCAGCAGTGGAGAATGCTCAGGCGAGTTTGCGAGATGCAGTGGCTTTAGAACGGGCTGGTGTGGGAACTCGTTTTGATGTGTTGCGATCGCAGGTAAATTTAGCCAACGCTCAACAAGACTTAACTACCGCCTTTTCTCAACAACAAATTGCCCGCCGTCGGTTAGCACCCCTATTAAATTTACCGCAGTCAGTCAGTATTAGCGCCGCTGATCCAGTCAAACTAGCAGGTTTATGGCAACATCCCCTAGAAAAAAGTATCGTCTTAGCCTATCAAAATCGTCCTGAACTACAACAAAACTTAGCACAACGCAATATTAGTGAAGCACAAAGAAGACAAGCATTAGCAACTTTGGGTCCACAAGTAAGTTTAGTGGCTAGATATAACTTGTTAGATCAGTTTGATGATGGAACTAGCGTCAGTGATGGTTATTCAGTAGGAGTACAAGCAACCCTGAATTTATATGACGGGGGAGCAGCAAGAGCAAGAGCAGCCCAATCTAAAACTAACATTGCGATCGCTGAAACTCAATTTTCTGAACAACGCAACCAAATCCGCTTCCAAGTAGAACAAGCATATTCCACCCAGGCATCAAACCTAGAGAATGTACAAACTGCTAATGCAGCTTTAGAACAAGCTAGAGAATCTCTACGATTAGCCCGGTTAAGATTCCAAGCTGGTGTAGGGACTCAAACTGATGTTATTAACGCAGAAAATGACCTCACCCGTTCCGAAGGTAATCGCATCAGAGCAATTTTAGAGTACAACCGCGCTCTCACCGAATTGCAAAGATTTGTTACCTCTAGAGGCTTGAATCAGTTAGAGGGGGAAGGTGACAGG
>NZ_VIKW01000001.1:0-9784 GCF_009711975.1 Anabaena sp. UHCC 0204 | reverse complement strand
CAGGGGAGCAGGGGAGCAGGGGAGAAAAATCTTCTTTTGCAACTGACAACTGACAACTGACAACTGACAACTGACAACTGACAAATCACCAATCACCAATTACCAATCCTTAATGGTGTAAAATAGTCTTCAAAACCTGGGCTAGTCAAAAAATTATGGCTAAAGTCACATCACAAGAGATTGCAAAGTTTCGTTCTCAGTTGGTAGATGATCCTCAAGCTATGGAAGCATTAGACTTGATAGAGGATTGCGATGGAGATTTAGAGGATGCGGTAATGACTCTGGCTATTAAAGCCGGACAAGAACCAGAACAAACTAATTCCGAGTGGTTAGATGCTTTAGCCAAAAAATGGCGGGCGGCCATTTGTGAACAAGAATATCGAGGCGACTTGTTAAATGGGTCAATTCAAGAGATGATAGTACATCTAAGGACAATACCGACATTTCCCAAAAGTCTGGCTACACCCGTCTTGATTTATATTCTTCAACAAGGTGTGAATAACTTTTGTGAGCCATTGGATTTGCTCAAATCACATCAATCATGAGTTGTAAATATACTCGTAGGTCAACTTTAATTTAAATATTACTTTAAAATTAATGAATTATCTTGTTGCAGTATTACCAGATCGCATCCAAGCCGAAGCCGCTGATTTAGCATTAGAAAGAGAAGGCATAAATGGAACTATTCTCGGTAGAGGGTACAAAAGTGCTGATGAGTTTGGTTTAATTGATCCCAAAGAACAAGCGAAAAAACAAGTAAAGCTAATGGCGATTTGGTTAGTACCATTTGGCTTTTTTTCCGGTTTTACCTTCAGTTTAATCACAGGTTTAGATACTTTTGCTTGGGCTGGGGAAATTGGAAATCATGTAGTTGGCGGCATTCTAGGGGCTGGTAGTGGTGCAATGGGTAGCGTATTTGTAGGTGGTGGCGTTGGTTTATTTGAGGGTGGTGGTGATGCTTTACCTTATCGCAATCGCTTGGATGCAGGTAAGTATTTAATTGTGGTACAGGGTTCGGAAACTCTGACTCGTCAAGCTACTCGTATTTTGCGTCAGTTTGAACCGGAAAATATTCAAGGTTATGCAGAAACTAATTGATAATTGACAATTGACAATTGACAATTGGTGACTGGGTAATTTCCCACTGACTCCTGACTCCCGTAACTCCTATAATTCCATGCTACCTAGAGAAGAACTTTTAAAAGGTGTTGAAAACCGCGATACTATTGCCCGTGTGATTGATCAGGCAGATCAAGCTATTAAGACGTGGGAAGTGGTATTTACAGATTTTTTGTCTCCGCCGGAGTTAGCGGAAGTTCAACGGGTATTTAGCCGCTTGACAGAAGTGCATTTGGTAGCTTGGGGTGGATATCCTCAAGCCGAAAGACAAAGATTAGCGATCGCTCGTTCTGATTTACCATTAGATCAATCTCAAGTTGCTATCAATGCTTTAGAAATTGCTGGTAATTTCTTGTTTGATACTGCAAATCACCGGGATTTTTTAGGCGCAATGTTGGGAACAGGGATTGTGCGCGAAAAAACGGGAGATGTGATTGTATTGGGGGAAAGAGGGGCGCAGGTGATTGTTGTACCTGAATTGGTAGAATTTTTAGAGATGAGTTTAAAACAGGTGCGTTCTGTACCAGTGAAAACTCAACGCATTGATATGAGTGAGTTAAAAATCCGCGAACCGAAGAAGAAGGAAATGACGACTGTGGAGGCTTCTTTGCGGTTAGATGCGGTTGCTTCTGCTGGGTTTGGAATGTCCCGCAGTAAAATGGTGGATTTAATTGACTCTAATGATGTGCGTGTCAATTGGAAGGAAGTCACTCAAGCCAGTTCCCACGTTAAATCAGGGGATTTAATCGCTATTCGCGGAAAAGGGCGGTTGGAAGTTGGGGAAATTGCGGTTACGAAAAAGGATCGTTATCGGGTGCAATTGACTAGATATATGTAGGATGGAATTTTGGTTTTAGTGGTTGACAGATTATATTTTATATGCTATCTTAATAATCTATGTCATTAGGGACGGTTAGCTCAGGTGGTTAGAGTACATCGTTGACATCGATGGGGTCGTTGGTTCGAGTCCAATACCGTCCATATTTTTATCTGTGAGTTGTCCGCTAAAGTGTGTGATTTCAAGTTTGAAATTGCCGCAACGGCAAGATGATGGTTGAAAAAGAGATGCAATTAACTTTTTTTTTAGCTCAACAATCATTCAAGCTGGGTGAAACAGAAAAATTAGATTTTGCTTGCTGTAACATAGTACCAACCTGTTTGTATCTCAGATATCCAGGCTTAGTCATTAGTTTAGATACACGAGCTTCCGAAGGGTACATACTAGTACATAACGGCGTAAATCAACCAACCATTAAAAATTCTCAAGAAGCTTGTATCATCTGCTTTTTTAATTTTTAATTCCGAGAAAGCGGTACTAGTTATCCTGAACCTGAATTCAAGCGTATTTGAAACTCTATTTTAATAACATCAATCTGGCAGGTAATAAACATGACTTCGGTAACTCATCGTTTTATCAAAACCAACAACATTCAGATGCACATTGCCGAACAAGGGCAGGGTAAACTAGTCATCTTATGTCATGGTTTTCCGGAAAGTTGGTATTCTTGGCGACATCAGTTATCTGCATTAGCTGAAGCAGGATTTCATGTAGTAGCACCAGATCAGCGTGGATATGGACAGACAGACAGACCAGCAGCCATTGAAGATTACAATATTTTTGAGTTGGTGGGTGATATTGTTGGTTTAGTCAATGCTTTAGGTGAAGAACAAGCATTTATCGTTGGACATGATTGGGGTGCAGTTGTGGCCTGGTATTGTGCCTTGCTCCGTCCAGATATTTTTCGCTCTCTCACCCTGCTTAGTGTGCCTTATAAACCCCGTACTTGGGATAATATAAAACCAACAGAAGCGATGAGGCTGATGGCAGGTGAGCAAGAATTTTATCAACTAAACTTTCAAGAACCAGGCAAAGCAGAAGCAGAACTAGAATCAGATATCCGTACAAATATACTTTCAATTCTCTACTCTGCATCAGGAGATCCACCACCTGCTAAACGTTGGCGTTTTCTGTACAACAAGTCAGAGAAGTCATTCGATACAAGCTCTGTACCAGATAAGCTTCCTGGTTGGTTAACAGAGCAAGATATTGATTTTTTTACCTCTGAGTTTGAACGAACTGGTTTCCGGGGAGGACTGAATTGGTATCGCAATATAGATAGAAATTGGGAACTAACACATTTTCTCAGTGGTGCAAAGATTTACCAACCAGCACTGTTTGTGGCAGGAGAAGTAGATGCAGTAATTACAATGTACCATGAAGCATTTGATAACTTAGAACACAACGTACCTAATTTAAAGCAGAAGGTATTGCTACCGGGGGCTGGTCACTGGATTCAACAAGAACGCTCCATTGAAGTTAACAAACTGCTGATTCAGTTTTTGACAGATAAAATGGGTAATTAGAAAATAATTGTAACTTTTCTCTTGATCGCTGAAGGCATTGCTTTAATAATTTTCAGCATTGACGGAAATAGGCGATAGCGAAGCGCTCCGTAGGAATCGCTTTACTTTGAATGGTAGGAGCGATCTGCGTTCAATTGGTCAAAACTGTTGAATTGCGTAGCATTGTGGATAGATAAGTATTAAACTAAATACTTGTAAAAAGTCGCCAAATCCTCCAAAGAAATGATTTTATGTAGCAATTTCTATACTAAAAGCTATTCAACTTATTCTTAATGTTACTAAATATACTTTTAGGTATTGGTTTCTATGAAATAATCTATACCTAAATCAAGGTTTTAGCTATATTCTGTCATCTTACAAACTGAGGTTTTGTATTACTTGCTTCTCATGGCACGCTTGCTAGATTTACTCCAATTAGGAAAATCACGAGGTACAAAAATGACTGGCAGTAAAACAATTGAAATTCGCAAGTTAAATTCCATGACAGTGGGCATGGTTTCATTTTACTCTTTAGCGAACAGTAATCAAACTATGTTGGTTCATGTTTCGGGGAATTTTATAGATAATATGTTTGTGCATAGACATCAAACAGATCAATTATTAGTGGTGAAGGGACAGATTTTAATAACTACTTTGCACAACCGCCAATATCAATATACATTTTTGAGTGAAAAAGAACCAACAATTATTACAATTCCTCCGGGGGTATTACATGGTGCAATTAATCTTAGTGAAGAACCTTGTATAGTTGTCAATGCTGTTTTACAGCACGGGCAAAGCGATGAAAAAGATTATCGTCCGGTGAAACCTCCCATACCTTATGATATAGATTGGGCAAAAAAATTATTTAGAGAACATAGTTTTTCTAATTGATTTATAGCATCAGCAATTGCTTTTTCACTAAAAGAATAGAATCTAATACGCTCAAAAACATTACTTTTTTGTTATAAATAGATATTTTGTGAATTACTAAACGAGGTCTTATCTGTTAATTCCACACTACAATTAGACATCATAATCACAGGAATAGCTGGAGTATTTTCTACCTGTTTTGTATTATCAAATAACCCTCCGAAACTCTTATTTCTCTGTGTCCTCTGCGGTATGTCTATGGCTCCTGCGTCGCCACGCAAGCTATCGAATCCCGTAAGGGATACGTCTTTTCATGATTTTGCGTAAGTACTAGGTAATTGTTAGATACCCCCTTTTTTAAGGGGGGTTTGAGTAGCAGGGAAAATGCCTGTACTATCAGGGTTAAAGCTGAATCAATTGGCAATTAAAGGATCTTGGCAGAACGCAGACCAAACAATAAGCCTACAGCTACACCCATAAACACACCTAAAAATACAACATATTCAATTACAGCCATTTTCCTTTCTCCAAATTAGTTACTTATTTATATTGAATCATCAATAATTCTGAAAGGGAACAGGGAAGAGGGAATAGGCAACCGGAAAGAAGTTGCCAAATTGGGGTAAAATACGCGGACGAGTGCTGATATTAGGGTTGTGGAATGAGTTCTGTAATTAAAGTAGATATACCAGAAAAGTCTTATGATATTGCGATCGCACCTGGGAGTTTAGATCAACTAGGTGAACAAATGGCGAGTTTGAAACTAGGTAAGAAGGTATTGCTAGTTTCTAACCCGATGATATTTAAATATTATGGCGAAAGAGCGATCGCATCTTTGCAAAATGCCGGTTTTGAAGTCGTCAGCTACAACTTACCTCCCGGTGAACGCTACAAAACCCTCAACTCTATTCAAAAACTCTATGATATCGCCCTGGAAAATCGCCTAGAACGCTCCTCTACAATGGTAGCCTTGGGGGGAGGAGTTGTTGGTGATATGACGGGCTTTGCTGCCGCTACATGGCTCAGAGGCATCAATGTTGTGCAAGTTCCTACCAGTCTCTTAGCAATGGTAGATTCGGCTATTGGTGGCAAAACTGGCGTAAATCATCCCCACGGCAAAAACTTGATTGGTGCATTTCATCAACCCAGTCTAGTTTTAATTGACCCAGAAGTATTAAAAACCCTACCCGCGAGGGAATTCAGAGCAGGAATGGCAGAGGTGATCAAATACGGCGTTATTTGGGACACCGAATTGTTTACCCAACTAGAAGCAAGTAAACACCTTGACCAACTCCGCTATGTAAAATCCGACCTGATAAACAGCATATTAACTCATTCCTGTCAAGCAAAGGCAGATGTTGTCAGCAAAGATGAAAAAGAATCTGGACTGAGGGCAATTTTAAATTATGGTCATACCATTGGTCATGCGGTGGAAAGCTTAACAGAGTACCGTTTGTTGAAACACGGTGAGGCTGTAGGAATCGGTATGGTAGCAGCAGGAGAAATTTCTGTAAAGTTGGGACTTTGGCAACAAGCAGACACAGAACGTCAAAACGTCTTAATTAAAAAAGCAGGTTTACCAACCCAAATACCCGCAGGTTTAGATAGTGAAGCGATTATTGATGCTTTGCAATTAGATAAAAAAGTCAAATCTGGTAAAGTCAGATTTGTACTACCAACCCAAATTGGTGAAGTCAAAGTTACCGACGAAGTACCAGCGGAGATGATTCGAGAAGTATTATTGGGGAATAGGGAATAGGAGTCGTAAGGGCGAAGCATTCGGAAAATAAACTTGGGAAAAATGGATAATTTATCGCCCGAATGCTTCGCCCCTACAGGAGTCAGGAGACAAGAAGAGGAGAAAGAATAGGATTTAAGGACTTACGCAAAATATCTCTCAAACTCTCTTTCCTTCGTGTCCTTCGTGTCTTCGTGGTTGATCATTCCTTCTTCTATGCTCCTACTTCTACACCTTTAAACAGGTAAAGGTGCGATACCGTTTAATTGACGGGCAGCAGTAACACAAACAGGACAATCACAGCCAAATAACTTGATAGCTAAATCACTGTCTGCATCGGTGAATTCTAGCTCATCAGGATTATTTGGTTGTGCTTGTGTTCCTTGCATAGATGATTCTGTAACAGTCGTAGCAGCATTACTTTCCTTTATACATCTCGAACTTAACCTTGCAGAGTCAGAAGAACGGACACAAGATAGAGAAGTAGTAGTAGCAGGTTTAATTACTTGATTAGCATGAGCCGGTCTAGCCATCATCACCATAGATAGCATGGACGTAAACAATACGGGGCTAGAAATTAAAGTTAAAATAAATTTTTTGTTCATGTACACTTAAAAACCTTGTTATTAGGGAAACAAACCAATTTATCTTTTCTGACAATTTGGTGGTAAATCAGTCTATCTTATCCAAGAAAAGGCAAAAGGCAAGAGGACATCATCAATAATTACCCATTTGCCTAATCTTAAGTGAATCTTCAGACTTTAGACCTGCGATCGCTAAGTTGATAACATTAGAGTAGATGTCTAAAGAATGGATCTAAATGTATTTATTTACAGTTAAAACGATAACTTGTTTTTAGCTATAACTTCTCAGTATTTTGCCCCAAAAAGCTCGATTTTCTAAACTCAAGTAGTTATCTAAATAAACTGAATATGAGCATTATATCATTAGTTATAGTTTCTCATAGTAAACAATTAGCACTGGGAGTACGAGAACTTACTGTACAGATGGTTCATGAACGAGTTCCCATAGCCATAGCCGCGGGGATAGAAGATCCCGAAAATCCTCTCGGTACGGACGCAATGCAGGTATATGAAGCCATAATTTCCGTATTTTCCGATGCTGGTGTTTTGGTGTTGATGGATTTGGGTAGCGCCGTCATGAGCGCAGAAATGGCTTTAGAATTCCTCTCTCCCGAACAACGAGCCAAGGTATATTTATGTTCATCACCTTTCGTAGAAGGGACTATAGCGGCGGCTGTTTCGGCTGCGGCTGGTAACAGCATCCAAACGGTCATTGCTGAAGCTCAAGGGGCATTATTAGCCAAAGCCACACTTTTGGGTGTGAGTGACAATCTTAAACCTCACGCTTGTCCTATGGCGAGGAAACGGGGTGTCAGTGCAGAAAAAACTAGGGAAATTCGCCTCACAATCAAGAACCGCTTAGGTTTACACGCCCGCCCAGCAGCGCAGTTTGTCGCCACTGCATCCCGCTATCAATCCCAAATTCAGGTACAAAATTTAACACGAGGTACGGCAGCGGTTCGCAGTGATAGTATTAATCAAGTTGCTACTTTGGGAGCGCGTCAAGGACATGAATTATTAATTACTGCTACTGGTACAGATGCTCAAGCGGCGTTAACGGCATTACAAGCCTTAATTGTCAATAATTTTGGTGAAGATGATCGTCTGATTAAAGTCCGACGGGTTGCACCCCAGGAAGTGACACCAGCAACAGAAGGGGAACTGTTGGGAATTGGTGCTTCTGGTGGAATAGCGATCGCTCCGGTAGTTCATTATGAATCTGTACCCATGTCTATTGTTCAATATCGCATCGAAAATGTGGAAATAGAGTGGCAAAGATTACAAGCGGCGATTCAAATCGCTAAACAAGAAATTCAGGGTTTATTATCCCATACTTATGTACAAATTGGTGATGCGGAAGCAGCTATTTTTGATGCCCATTTGCTCTTTTTAGAAGATCCTCTATTACTCGAAGCGGCGCGCAAACGGATTATTGAACAACATATTAATGCCGAAGCAGCTTGGCAAACAGTGGTGGATGAAGTAGCAAATTCCTATTATCAACTTGAGGATGCTTATTTACAAGAACGGGTGGATGATGTCGTAGATGTGGGGCGGAGGGTGTTACGAATTTTACTAGGGAATGCGCCTGCTAACTTGGAAATAACTACACCATCTATCATTCTGGCTACAGATTTAACTCCCTCGGATACGGCTAGATTAGATCCACAGAAGGTTTTAGGTATTTGTACGACTTTCGGTAGTGCTACTTCTCATAGTGCGATTATTGCCAGAACATTAGGAATTCCGGCTGTTTTGGGTGTAGATGCAAAAATCCTCAAGGTAGAAAATGGAACTTTAATTGCCCTAGATGGGGAAAGTGGCAAAGCTTGGATTACGCCAAATGCAAAGATTGTAGAAACTTTAGAAGCAAAACGTCAAGCTTGGCAAACTGCCCAAGAGGAAGCACAAAAACAGGCACATCAACCAGCTATTACTCTGGATGGGCAGCGGATTCCGATCTTAGCAAATATCAGCAGTATTGCG
The DNA here is from genome assembly GCF_009711975.1 of Anabaena sp. UHCC 0204. GTDB lineage: Bacteria > Cyanobacteriota > Cyanobacteriia > Cyanobacteriales > Nostocaceae > Dolichospermum. Next base: position 1,141 of record NZ_VIKW01000001.1, on the reverse strand, counting down.
GATGCTCAAGTAGCAATTAGTAATGGAGCAGAAGGGGTTGGACTATTGCGAACTGAGTTTTTATACTTCGATTGTGACAGCTTACCCGGTGAAGAGAAGCAATTAACAGTATATCAGTCTATTGCTAAAGTTTTGGAAAATCGTCCTTTAATTATTCGGACTCTTGATGTTGGTGGAGATAAACCACTTCCTTACATGAGTACAGGAGTCACAGAAGCAAATCCGTTTTTGGGAGTGCGGGGAATTCGCTTTTGTTTAGAAAATCCACAGTTATTTAAAACTCACTTACGGGCAATTTTACGCGCTAGTGCTGGGAATAATATTAAAATTCTGTTGCCGATGATTGCTACTTTAGCAGAAGTTAGGGCAGCTAAGGTAATTTTAGCCCAAGTGCAGGGGGAATTGCGCCAGGAGGAAATTCCCTTTGATGAAAATATGGAAGTGGGAATTATGATTGAGACACCGGCAGCAGTAGCGATCGCTGATCAGTTAGCAAAGGAAGTACAATTTTTTAGTATAGGGACTAATGATCTAAGTCAGTATGTCATGGCAGGCGATCGCAATAATCCCAGAGTAGCAAATCTAGCTGATGCTTTGCAACCTGCGGTATTAAGGATGATTCAGCAAACTGTGCAAGCCGCCCATGCAGCAAATATCTGGGTAGGATTATGTGGAGAATTGGCCGCAGATATTATGATTACACCAATTTTATTAGGTTTGGGTTTAGATGAGTTGAGTGTTAATCCCCAAGCCATAGCACCTCTCAAACAAGAGATTACCAGATTAACGATGACACAAGCACAAGCGATCGCATCCCTTGCTTTACAACAAGATTCTGCAACCAGTGTCAGAGCTTTATAATCAAGCTATAACTCGAACTTATGATTTTCAGGATTAACAGGATGTTTTTTATGAAATTAGGACTTACGCACTGTACAAATTCACCATGATGTGAATGAACGAAAATCCGTCGTTTCAGGCTTTTGGCGATTAACTTCCGATCAATAGAGATCGCTCAAAAATCATCGAAAAATCACGTTAAAATGCCCGAAACCCATACATCATATTTGGTTGATCTTGTCAATGCGTAAGTCCTAGAAAATATATTTTTATCTGAATCATAATTTCACATCATTAAATA
>NZ_VIKW01000019.1:78233-112564 GCF_009711975.1 Anabaena sp. UHCC 0204 | reverse complement strand
ACTTCTTCTTTAGCTCTAGTGTAGACGCTCTTATTACAAACAAAGACTATAAACCTTGTTTAGTTGTGGAATTTCAATCTACATATCATGATTCTCATGATGCAAGAGAGCGTGATAATAAAAAATTACACTTACTAAAATTAGCAGGAGTTCCCCTACTTTATTCACGAATTAAAAACTTTGGTTTATTACATCTTTACTCCCAAAATGAAGAAGTAATATTTAATTTATTCACAGGAGAAAAACGAGATAATGCTAAAGCTTTAATTAGAAATTATTGCGAACCATCTAATTTTGCTAATGTTCTAGCCATAGCATAATAATTTATGATTTATTCTTCTGTCAAATTATCTAAAAATAAGTAACGACCCCATTTATGAAGTCGTTACTTATAATTTTGTTGACTAATTTCTACCTAGCCATTTTTGTCCGTTCAAGCGGTATACTAACCGAGATACTAATAAATCTAGAGTAGTTTTGCGCTCGTCAATTAAAAATGATTCCAGGGTACTCGGTTTTTTGCCTTCATTACAGGAAAATCCCTTTTTACCTTGAATATTTGCATCAGGGAAATATACGTTAAACTTGCGCTTTCCCTCTTGCCAAGAACCCATAACTTGCCAGCATTCTTCCGCTGAATCAAAACCAATGATAGGATACTTCTGTCTTGCAAAAGTCAGCTTTATATCTGGCACACCTTCTTTGGTAATTGCTTCTTGCAATGCTGGGAGGTAGTGCTGCTGCATAAACTCTTCAAAAGGCTTATCTTCCACAGCGGGAGGTTTTTCCTTTTTGGCAGCTTTAGCTTCTACTGGGGGCTTTTCTGGGGCGGTTGCAGCAGGATTAGAAGCTACATCTCCGGCTTGATTTTGATTAGTTTCTTCTGCCATTGCTTATTTTGGGGTAGTCAGTTATTTTTATTTTGACATACCAGTACCGCAAGGCGGAATTAAAAATTAATAATTAAAAATTAAAAAAGCTGATTCAACAGGCTTTTCCAGTATTTTAATGGTTGGTTGACTTACGCTCTTATGTACTAGTTTAGCCTGGTAATGGGTAATTAATTGGCAACGGATAATGCTATTATAGGAATGCAATGTTGGCGTAAAGTTAACAAGGTTAATTATGGATTTAAGTATAATTGACGATAAGTTGCAAATAGAATTTTCTTTAAAAGAACAACTTTTAGCTGTTCGCTTTCATAAGATTTGGCAAATACCACTAACTCATATTATCGAAGTTACAACAGACTTACCGCCAAATAACTGGAAAGAAATCCGCGCACCTGGTAGTTTTGTTCCTGGATTAATTAAAGCTGGAACTTATTACACAGACAAAGGTAAGGAGTTTTGGTATGTCACCAAAAAAGATGATTTTGGTAATGTTTTAAATATTGAGTTAGAAGACGAAGATTATAAAAGAATAGTTTTAAATAGTGTCCCAAATAATTTAGAATGGCGATCGCAATTAACTAGATCAGGAAATAGGGAATCGGGAAAAAATCCTGATTCCTGACTCCTATCAACCACCAGCAACAGCGGGAACAATACTCACTTCATCACCATCATGAAGGGGTGTTTCCGTATTTTGTAAAAAGCGGATATCTTCGCTGTTGACATAGAAATTCAAAAACCGTAAAGGCTCTCCTTCTGGCTTACGCAAACGCCCTTTCATAGAAGGATAGCTGACTTCTAAGTAATCAAACAATTCAGAAATATTACTACCACTACATTCTAGGACAGCTTGCTCGTTTGTAAACTTTTGTAGAACGGTGGGAACTAAAACTTTTACGGCCATTGTTTAAACGTTAATTGTTAGTAAGTGAGCTTTAATTTTTATTGAGTCCACGGAGGTGGACTTTGTTTGTATAGCTGCGGTTTTTAACCGCCAAAGCTTCTAAACTAGAACTTGTTGCCATTCTAAGCGATCAAGTGTGCGGGATCTTTCTAAAGCTCGTTCAAAACTATCTAGTTTGGCATCAATTGTCAAAGGTTCGCCAATGTAGCCTTGAATTGCTTCTTGGGTTTTCAAACCATTGCCAGTGATGTAAACCACTGTAGTTTCATCTGGGTCAATTTTGCCAGCTTCTACTAATTTTTTCAGAACAGCAACGGTTGTACCACCTGCTGTTTCTGTGAAGATGCCCTCGGTTTCTGCTAATAGTTTAATGCCTTCGATAATTTCTGCATCATTAACTGATTCAATATTACCGTTGGTTTTTTGAGCTATTTCTACAGCATATACCCCATCTGCTGGGTTGCCAATAGCAATGGATTTAGCAATTGTATTGGGTTTAACTGGCTGAATAAAGTCTCTACCTTCTTTAAATGCTGTGGCAATGGGAGAACAACCTTCCGCTTGAGCGCCACTGAAACGAACGTCTTTACCTTCTACTAAGCCCACTTCTACAAATTCTTGAAAACCTTTATAGATTTTAGTGAACAAAGAACCAGAAGCTAAAGGTGCAACTATATGATCTGGTAATTCCCAACCTAGTTGTTCGGCAACTTCAAAGGCTAATGTTTTAGAACCTTCGGAGTAGTAAGGACGGAGGTTAATATTGACAAAACCCCAACCGTGTGTATTAGCAACTTCTGAGCAAAGGCGATTGACTTGATCATAGTTGCCTTTAACTGCCATCAGGGTAGGACTATAAATTAAACTACCAATGACTTTACCAGCTTCTAAGTCAGAAGGGATGAATACACAGCAATCTAAACCAGCGTAGGCAGCGATCGCGGCTGTAGAATTTGCTAAGTTACCTGTACTAGCACAAGATACGGTAGTAAAACCTAATTCTCTGGCTCTGCTAAGTGCTACTGACACCACCCGATCCTTGAAGCTCAAGGTGGGCATATTCACGGCATCGTTTTTAATATAAAGTTTATTTAGACCCAGGCGACGGGCAAGACGGTGCGATCGCACCAAGGGAGTCATTCCTGTTCCCACATCAATAAAGTTATCAGTGGCAACGGGCAAAAAGTGACGGTAACGCCAAATGGAATTAGGACCAGCTTCGATAGTTTCCCGACTTACCAAGCTTTTCAGCACATTGTAATCATATTTGACTTCCAACGGTCCAAAACACAACTCACATACATGAGTAGCTTTTAGCTCGTATTCTGCTCCACATTCTTTACACTTCAAGGCTTTTAGTATAGAAGTGTTGGCTTGGTTGAGGTTTGTAATCGCCTGAGTCATAAGTTCGCTTTCCCTGGATGTCCGTCAACTTTGAAATGATACTAGCACGAGGCAAAATACACGTCAAACATACCCGACTATTTTTGTCGGGATTAATTTTCTGAAACTAAAAATAAGCTGAACTAAAATCCGGGATTTTTCGCAGAAGATTTCAGATATAGCAACGGATAAAGTAATTTAGGACATTAACTAATGATCAAACCTATACACAAAGAGACTTTCAACTCTGTCCCCGTGATATAGCACCTGTTACTTACTATATTTGGGTATGATATTTATGAGAGATGTCTATTTACCCGACAATTGCTGTTAACTATCCGCAAGCTTGTACGTCTTGTAACTGTATTAAATGACCACTTAAAGATAGTGTCACAAGATAACTCCATAAACATGAAAGTAAATTATGACTGATGCACCTGGCGAATTTATTCTCAATTTTAGTTTTGCTAATGTTTTTGTAATGTATTATCTGACGCATTCTACAGCTAGGATGCTCTCTCTAAAAAGCTTTCTGGGCATATTTTCTGGATACAAATCCTACCTGTATTTAATATCTTATATACCTACGTAAACTATATAAATGTATAAAACTGCCTGGATGACTGTTTAAATAGTGTCACAAAACCAATTTACAAATTAATAATTATTTGCGCTGAAACACCTCAGTGGTTTCTATGTAATTTTATTGAAGAAAATATGAAGAGTTTGTAAATTTTTTTTGGCATCGAGTATATTTTGGGATACTTCAAAGGTATAGTCATAAAGTGTTTATGATTGACCATGAGAGTAAGTAATCTACTGAAATTATAAAATCGTGAAAAATATCTAAATAATCACGATTTTCAATTTTATTTAGCAAAAATTGCTCTAAATGTAGTTAACCCTAAGGGAGACAAGTTTAAGCAAAGTTGCTAATTGATACAAGAATCCTTGTTCCTGTCTAAGACGAAGGATCAAGTAAATTAAATGCCTAATTGGTTATTAACTAAAAATTCGCCAAATACAGGCAATAAAACTTGATTTGGTGTCCCATTCTTTAAATAGCTGTAAACAACAAGTCTTTCCATTTTATTTCTACTAACCAGGTATAGTTTTCAGATGCATTCTACCAAAAAAACCTTAAAACAGCGGCAATTCCGGGTGTTGCGTGCCTTAGTTGCTACAGCATTTATTACTAATGGAATTTTTCCCTTTATTACTCCTGCATTGGCCGATGGTACTGCTGCGGGGACAAGTATAAGTAACACAGCTACCGCTGAATACGAAGATCCCAATGTTCCAGGGACAAAAATACCAGCTACCTCCAATACCGTAACAGTAACAGTAGCCGAAGTAACTGGTATTAATGCAGTTGCTGATGGTATAAGTGACAATACGGCTGGTACAATTCAAATAGGAGATGTATTAACCTACAACTTTAAAGTTACTAACATTGGTAACGATCCTACTACATTTAATATTCCTACCACAGTAACACTTGCAGAATCAGTGGCAGGTGCAGGCACAGTAGGAACTATAGAATATAGTATAGATGGTGGACAAAACTGGATTTCATCTGCCACAACCCCAGTAACATCCACAATTCCTATTTACAATCCAGCACAGAATATACCATCAACTACAGTTCCAGTTGGTACTATATTAATTCGTGTACCAGTAACAATTAATCCTGCTGCTACACCAGGAACAACTATTAACGTGCAATTAGGTAATACACCTGATCCTGATACTCAAAACCAACCATCAAATGTTACTACTGCAACGGAAGAACTTAGCACTAAAGATTTACCTGACTCCGATACTAATGATGTGGATGGATCACCATTAGGAGGGGAAAAAGAAGCATCTGCAAATCAGACGGCCACTGTTGGTGCTAAAGATTACGCCTTGGCAACTTTACTGAAAACACGCAGCAATCACAATAATAACAGTACACCTTCAAATGTCACAGATGATACTGTTACTTATGGATTAAGTCTTAATGTTGCTACCACTGCACCAGCAGGTACAAATATTACCCCAGTAGCACTGCAAGGTATCAACGGTATTAATATTGATGGTAATGCTAATCCTTCTACACCATACATTTTAATATCTGATGCGATTCCTAAAGATACGGAATTAAATGCAGCACCTACTCCACCCAATGCAAACTGGGAAGCTGTTTATACTATCGAACCTGCGGATCAAAACGTTAGTGGGTATAAAGATGCCAATAAAGCACTATGGAAACGTTTTGATCTAGGTGGTACTTTACAAGGTGGTGACGCATTATCACAAGTCACTCGTATAGGTTTTATTAACAAAGCTACTCTAACTTCTGTAGCTCCTGGTACATCAGTAACTGGCTTCTCTGTCACAGTTAAAGTGAAGTTAACAGCTACTGCACCTCTAAGTATTGCAAATATTGCCCAATTGTTTGGGGGTACTAACACTCCAAATACTCCGGGTACATTACCTGTTTACGAAGAGTCTGGAGACAACAACCCCAGTAACTATGAACCTGGTACTGGCTTCCCTGGTACTGATAGTAATAGTGATGGTGTTCCTGATACGATAGACGAGACGGCTGTTGATGATGGTTATATAGATAATCCAGCTACTCCAGAAACAGGTACAGAAACTACCAATAATGGTAACGATGGTGCTGGACCACTTGGTGAAGCTAATCAATTCACAATTGATACTGCCGCTCTCCTCAATGGTCCAAGTGGTCAACCTGCTGCGGTAGGTCCGACAAATAATAATGATGACTTCACTAACAAATCTTCTGCTGTACCTGCAAATACAGCCCCTGGTAGCACAATTGATCCGGCTTCGGTAGCGTTTACTAACACTGTCAGAAATGATGGTTCTGCTGCATCTAACATTACATTATTGCCTACTCGACCAGCCCTAAATACAGATTTACCAAATAATACCACTGTAAAAATTACTGATTTCAACAATGCGGCTAATACCGCAACATATACCTATGACCAAGCATCGGGAACATTTACTCGCACTGCTGGTACAGCAGATGTTGTAATTAATGTTCCTGCTGGTGTTACAAATACGGCTAACTATACTGTGGCCGTAGATTTACCAGCAGGTACACAGCTTTCTACAGATATTGAAAGGGGCTATCCAGTTCCTATTACAGCCTTTATTGATAGTGGTACTGTTGGTTTAGATGCCAATGACATTCAAAATACCACCATTAATAGAGTCTATACAGGCTTCTTGAAATTGGTAAAATTCTCTCGCATTTTAGATGCTAGTGGTAATGCTTTACCAGCACCAAGATCTGGTCAAAGTGATTTTGCTACTACTCCTAATGTTGATGCTGATATAAGTAATGACGTACCCAGAAATCCTCAACCTGGAGAAATTATTGAGTATCAAATCCGTTACAAGAATATTGCTTCTGAGACTAATACAGCACCTGCTACCAATAATGTGATCTTGAATGTCTCCGGACTGACAATTACTGAAGATGGTACTGGAACTAATGGTAATTGGGCGTTAGATCAAGATGCAAATGGCATCATTGATACTAGTAATGTTGCTAATAGTGCGGTAGATTCTGTACCTGCTAGTGCAACCATTACTTATTTTAGTGGTAGTCCAGCTACTAGTTCTGCTGGCGCAGCAACAACAGGAACTACACAAGCTACGGATGTTACTAAGTATGAGAATAGTATCACTGTTCAGATAGCTCCTGGTGTAGAAAGAACCTTTACTTTTAGACGTAAGGTGAACTAGGGTTTTTGTCGGTTTTATAAGGGTTTAGTATTACTGAACCCCTACTTATCAATTCCTATTTTGATCATTTCTTTTTTTGAAGGTGATGTTATGAAACGTTTTAGTTTTGCCAGTTTAGGTGCAGTTGCTTTAATTGCTGGATTACCATTTATTACTCAGGTTTCTGTATTAAAACTGATTAAATCAAACAATATTGCTGTTGCTCAAACTCCCCAAAAACAAAAACCTGTACAGGTCCAATTACAGGGTGAAAAGCAGGTAATTACTAAGGATGCACAAGGTAAAGAAAAAATTACTTGGGAAGCTTTAACAGGTAAGGTGAAACCAGGTGATGTGGTGCGTTATACAGTAGTTGCGGAAAATAAGAGCGATCGCCCCCTCAAAAACCTAGCACTCAATGGACCGATTCCCAAGGGTACAGTTTTAGTATTGCAGTCAATCAAAGCACCAGGTGCGGCTCAAATTACATACAGTATTGACGGTGGACGTAGTTTTGTGACTAATCCCACAATCACCGTAAAATTACCAAATGGTAAAACAGAAACAAAACCTGCTCCAGTCAGTGCTTATACCAATATTCGTGTACAAGTATTAGCTATATCTCCTAAATCTACAGTTAAAACAAGTTATGAAACCCAAGTGCGATAAAGAATTAAAAATTTAATTCTTGATCCTGACTTGTTAATCAAAAATCCTACCCAAGCCTTGAATAACAAAACCAGTGATATTTACCAACAAAGGTTGTTTAATCAACAATTCTCAAGCTCACAAACAACTAACTATTAGCAGGAGTTGGTACAAAAAACTCACGGCATCTATTTTATTGGCCAGTAGTTTACAAACTGTTATGGTTACACCTGGAAATGCTCAACAAACTACAACTCAATTAAGAGAAAGAACATACAACTTTATTAACCAAGCAGGTTATAAATATACCTTTACAGATCCAGATAAACCAGAAGATGCAAACACCACAGTTATCGAATCTTTATCGGCTGAAAATCGCCTTAATAGTGGGTTAGTTGACCCTTTAGGCAGGATTTTAGGCTGCGATGGTCGCTTATTGTCAGACTATACAGGGTTTTCTGTTTCTATTCACGAAATTGCTAACAATAATTCTGTGGAATTAGGAGCATTAGTGGATTTAACTAGCACAGAAATTCCCGATCTTCCCGGTAATGGCATTCCTTTGGGAATTAGACCCAATAGTAATAATATTAATCCCTTTCCTGTGCCTAATGATCCGCCCGATTATGCAGGATCTTATAATTTTCTATTTGATGAAGGTAAAGGTCAAATTAATCCTGGTAGAACATACATTTTAGTAATCAATCCCTCAGCTAATTCTATTTATCAACAACGGAGAATAAAAATTAGAATTGAAGAAATTATCGGTAGTGGGAATAATCGGCAAGTACGTTATACAGCCGTGTCCTTAGATGGATTACCTATTACTTTAAGTGGACAAGAACAGATAGAAGCTACACAAGTTTTAGTGGAAGATGCTGAGAGACAAGGATTGATTTTGTCCGCTTTACAACTATCAACAAATTTGTGTCAAAACAATCAAATCAGAATTACTAAATCAGGCGATCGCGCCACCGCTGCACCTGGAGATACAGTTATCTATCGCTTATCTGTAAAAAACTCTTCAGATGTAGCAATTAATAACATTTCAGTCACTGATATTTTACCCGTAGGTTTTCGATTTCTAGCCAACGTAGTCAAAGCAGAAATCAACGGACAACCAGTGAATATTACTACTACTAATACAGGCAACATAGTGAACTTTAATACCAATATCACTATGGAAGTAGGACAAATTCTTAATATTGCTTATGCAGCCCAACTTACCAACGATGCTCAACGGGGTACAGGTCGCAATACCGCCTCAGTCCAAGGGCAAAGAGATGATCGCTCTAACTTAATTCTTAGAGACGGTCCAGTTAGTCACCTACTGAAAATTGTGCAAGGTATAGTTAGTGATTCCGGTACGATTATTGGCCGTGTATTTGTTGATAAAAACTTTGATGGAGAACAACAAGATGATGAACCAGGAGTACCTAACGCTGTCGTATACCTCCAAGATGGCAACCGTATTACCACTGATGCTAACGGCTTATTTTCAGTAGCCAACGTCTTACCAGGACACTACGCAGGAGTATTAGACCTAACCAGTCTTCCTGGTTATACCCTAGCCCCAAACCGAAAATTCAACGAACGTAATAGCCAATCTCGCTTAGTTCATCTAGCACCTGGTGGTTTAGTGCGGATGAATTTTGCAGTCACACCCAGCTTTAAAGAGCAAGTCGAAAAATGAAACCCAGGCTGCACTCAAATCATAACCCAAATCATGATCAGGGGGCGGAAAAATCCACCTCTAAGATGAATCTACCAAAAAACCTGAGACGATTAGGAGCGATCGCTGGAGCATTTAGCGTCCTCTTTTCTACATCTCTAGTCAAAGCCGAAACCACCCAACCAGAATCAACTTCTGAACCCGAACCGGAAAACGGTGATGAAGTTAACTCCCAAATACCAGAAAATGCCGATGCTAACCTAGCACCAACCGTCAAAGACACCGAGTTAGAAGCATCAGCACCAATAACTCAACTACCAAAAATTACTGAGTCATCAATACCTATAGCCCCTTCCCTGGATTTTACTGCAACTCCAGAAGTTAAAGCTGTAGAACCAGTAGTTAATACACCCATAGTAGAAACATTTACTCCTGTCACCCAGTTACCAAAAACCCCAGAATCTGAAAAATCACTTGTTCCTCTAGCATCCTCTCTCGACTTTACAAATACCCCAGCTACCAAACCGAACCAACTACCAACCACCACAGAAACAGAACAACCACCTGTTCCCCTAGCACCATCTTTAGACTTTAACGCTACACCACCCACCACCATTACCCAGGTATCGAATAGCGTTAAAATCCTGAATATTCAACCAGGTGCAATTCTCGACCAACCAACAACTCCAGTAATTATACAGTATCCTGTAGGGAGTACAGTAGAATTACGTATTAACGACAAATTAGCTGATATTAACTTAATTGGACGCACAGAAACAGACGCAGCAGCTAACCTCGTTACTCAAACCTGGTATGGTATTGGTTTAAAAGAAGGGGACAATAGCATATCTGCTCAGATAGTAGGTAGTCAAGAACCACCCATTACAGTTTTAGTGGTAGTCAGAGGTAGTCCGAAAAAACTCACTATCCTCAGTCGGGAAACCCGTATTCCTGCGGATGGTCGTTCTTTAGCAACCATTGAAGGCAAACTATTAGACGAAAATGGGAATATATCTAAGCAAGATGCAATTATTACCTTAACATCTAGTGCGGGTGAATTTGCTGGTATAGATGCTAAACCGGATCAACCTGGTTTTCAAGTTGAAGCTAAAGCCGGAGAGTTTCAAGGAACATTACGTGCTGACTTAAAAGCACAAACGGTAACTATTCAAGCAACTACAACAAATTTAGAAGGATATACCCAACTACAATTTGAAACAGCACTGCGTCCAAGTTTAGTTACAGGGGTAATAGATTTAAGAGTAGGGGCAAGAGGTACTAATTATTACAGTCGTTATCGAGACTTTTTACCTATAGATAAAGACTACAATACCCAAGTAGAGTTTAACTCTGCGATTTTTGCTACAGGTAAAATCGGTGAATGGCTATTTACAGGAGCTTATAATAGTTCACGCAGTTTAAATGAAGATACTAATGGTGAGAACAGATTATTTAGAGCTTTACAATTTAATGATCAAAACTATCCTGTTTATGGTGATAGTTCTACCTCTAGTATAGTTACACCTTCCATAGATAGTGTATTTTTACGGTTTGAGCGATCGAGCAAAATTCCCGGAGCAAACCCAGATTATGGGATGTGGGGAGATTATAATACAGAAGAATTTGCTAGGTCTTCTCAAGAGTTTACAGCGATTACTAGACAATTACACGGGTTTAAAGCAAATTATAATTTAGGCAATTTACAAATAACTGGTTTTTATAGTAGAAATGTTGAAGGCTTCCAAAGGGATACAATTGCTCCTGATGGGACAAGTGGTTATTATTTCCTGTCTCGACGAATTTTATTACCTGGTAGTGAAAACCTATTTATTGAATTAGAAGAACTTAACCGTCCAGGGACCGTAGTTAAACGAACTGCTTTGACCAGGGGGAATGATTATGATATTGACTATGATCGCGGTACTGTATTATTCCGTCAACCATTATTACGTACAGATATTGACGAGTATGGACAGATTCTCGTCCGACGGATAGTAGCTACTTATCAATATGATTCTCAAAATGCCGAAGGACAAATTTATGCAGGTCGTTTGCAATATGATTTTAGTCGTGGTACTGGTCAAAATTCTTGGTTAGCAGCCACCTATTTACAAGAAAATCAAGGGTTGCGACAGTTTGAAATTTATGGTGCAGATACACAAATTTCTTTAGGTAGTGTTGGTAAATTTATTGCTGAATATGCCCATTCTCGCAATAATTCTGATGTAGCCGGTAATGTTAATGGTCAAGCTTATCGTGCAGAATTACAAGGAGAGCTTTTCCGTGGTGTTCAAGGTCGTGCTTATTATAGAACGGCTGATCCGGGTTTTGCGAATAATGCTACGATTAGTTTTGTACCTGGACAGACTCGCTATGGAGCGCAAATTACAGGTAAGCTGACAAATACTACTAATCTGCGGTTAAATTATGACCATGAGGATAACTTTGGTGTAGCACCACAGCCGAGATTACCAGAAATAGATCGGTTTTTACCGTTGAATGATCCTATTCCAGGGAGTCGGGTAGATAATTCCTTGACAACAATTATGGCAGGGATACAACAAAGATTAGGTAAAGCTAATATTAACGTAGATTGGATTTCCCGCGATCGCACAGATAGGATAGCCTTTCAAAATCTTAATGGTAGTTCCCAACAATTGCGATCGCGCTTTAGTTATCCTCTAGCTACTAACCTGACATTCTTAGCCCAAAACGAACGGACATTATCTTCTCAACAAGATGGCATTTATCCAGATAGAACCCTATTTGGACTCAATTGGCAAGCCATCAAAGGTGTAAATGTCAGCCTCACACAACAATATTTTAGCGGTGGACAATATAACGGTAACGGTATCACCAGCTTAAACGTCAACGGTGAACAAAAAATCGGCACAGATACCACCATCACCGGTCGTTATTCCATCCTTGGTGGTGCGAACGAAATGACCACCCAAGGAGCGATCGGTTTAAACAACCGTTGGGCAATTTTGCCGGGATTACGCTTAAATCTTGCCTATGAACATATTTTTGGTAGCTTCTTTAAACGTCAAGCCACTGGACAACAATTTGCCCAGCCTTACGCCTTCGGACAAGGTGCATCATCCATGAGTTTTGGAGGTGGTGACAGTTACAGCATCGGCTTAGAATACACCGATAACCCCGCCTTCCAAGCCAGTGCGCGGTACGAACGTCGAGACTCTTCCAGTGGTAGTAACACAGTCATTTCCGCAGGTGCATTAGGTAAAATTTCCTCCGCCCTCACAGGACTAGCACGATATCAGCAAGCTAGTTCTTCCAATCAAACTATCACAGACTTAGGAGACACTATCAACTTCAAAGTTGGTTTAGCCTACCGCAACCCCAAAAACGATAAATTTAACGCCTTATTACGTTATGAATACCGTCAAAATCCCTCCACAAGACCAGAAACATTTATACAAGGTACTGGTTCTGGTTCAGAAGATCATACCTTTGCCCTAGAAGGCATATATGCACCTAACTGGCAATGGGAATTTTACAGCAAATTGGCAATGCGAAACAGTACATCCTATTTGGCTAAGGATCTGACAGGGACAAGTACAGTCAGCTTAGGACAATTTCGCGTTACCTATCGCCCCGGATATAAGGTAGATATCGTAGGTGAAACCAGATTAATAGGTCAATCTAGCTATTCGGAAACAGGTTTTGTGATTGAAGCTGGATATTATTTAACAGCTAATTTACGCCTTGCTGCTGGTTATGCCTTTGGTAAAGTTGATGATCCAGACTTTTCAGGAACTCGTTCTGCGGGTGGTCCCTATCTCGGTTTGACTTTAAAACTCAATGAACTATTTGATGGTTTCGGATTACAACGAGTTGTACCACCACAACAACAAGAATCTTCAATCAAGAAGGTAGTTCAAAAATAATACTCAATCATCAATATCAACTTTAAATATTTAGATAATATCAGCCAATATTTTATGAAAAAACATCAAAAACGACAGATAGTAAAGCAGCAGAAAAAGCCAAATTTAACATTTATTAATTTCTCTATATTGGCTTATTTAGCATCATTAATATTTCCGCATCTGGCTTTATCACAACCGATGATAACAAGCGTAGATGTTATAGTTAATAGTAATGAAGATGGAGCAATTACACCTGATGATAAATTAACATTGCGAGAAGCTATTTCTCTAGTTAACGGTACTTTGAAAATTGAGCAATTAAGTAATTTTGAAAAAACTCAAATTAATACAACTGCTTACTCTCGAATCAGATTTAATTTACCACCAGAACAAACTACCATTTATCTGCAAGAAGTCTTACCACCTCTAGCTAGTCCTGGCTTACTGGTTGATGGTACAAGCCAACCAGGATACAATGGCGAAGAATCTCCCACAGCGGAAATTAAGATTCCTCAACCCATAGTTAGTATTACACCTGCTGATAACGCCGAAGTATTTCGTGGTTTAACTATTACTGCTGATAATATAACTGTTCGTGGGTTGAGTATTTATGGTTTTAATTCCTCTCATCGAGATACCGCAAGTACACCACCAGCAGATATTTTTATTGCTAATACTTTTACTCATCCCCATACAATTAAATTAAAATCTTTTGTGGGAAAAATTCCTGAAACTGAAAATAACCCACCTCCTCAAAATATCATCATTGAAAAAAATTGGTTAGGGATTAAATCTGATGGAACAATGCCAGAAAATACCTCTGCTTTTGGCATTTCTGTGTTTAATTCTGAGAGAACAATTATTGAGCGTAATCGTATTTCCTATCATGATGGTAGTGGCATTATTACAGGTTGGCAAGCCACCAAAATGCAGATTATTAACAATCTCATTATCGGTAATGGTTTAGCGGGGATACCTGATGCTATTCGTTTAGATGGTAATATTGATAAATCAGAGATTAAATCAAATTTAATTTGTGCAAATGATGGTAGTGGAATTTATGCTTTTAAACCCCAAGGATCTACTAAAATTTTTAATAATGAAATTAAATATAATGGAAGAAGATTTCGCCGAGCGGCTGTTTATTTAATGGGTAATGATCATGAAATTTATAAGAATAAAATTAGTTATCAAGCAGGAGCAGGAGTAGTGATTACATCCTATCCGCAAAGTCATAGAAATATCATTGATAGTAATAGATTTCATTTTTTAGAAGGATTAAGTATAGACCTAAATCATCAGCATAATACAGGAGTAGGGGATTTTCAAAATGGTGATGGACCTAATCCTCTTCGTGATTCTGCCAATAGAAGATTAGATACAGCTAATGGTGCAATTAATAGCCCTAGATTTCTGAGTTCTGAATTTTTCTCAGGAATTACTTCTCAAGTTGGTATTGATGGTGTAGCTGAACCTAATGCTCAAGTTGATATTTATCGAATTACTGGTAAAAGTGGTTATGGTTTTTTGAGTGAACCATTAGCAAGAACTACCGCCAATAATCAAGGCAAGTTTAGCTTTAATTTAGATGATTTACAACCAGGAGATAGAGTGAGTGCGATCGCTACTATACCTCAATATGGAACATCTGAACCATCCTATCCGGCGGTAATTCGCCCCATTGACATTAATAAACCTATCATTATTAGCAATAAAAATAGAGCTTATCCTCCATCTTCTGAATGTTTA
Source organism: Anabaena sp. UHCC 0204 (assembly GCF_009711975.1). GTDB lineage: Bacteria > Cyanobacteriota > Cyanobacteriia > Cyanobacteriales > Nostocaceae > Dolichospermum. The sequence goes on along the minus strand of NZ_VIKW01000019.1, from coordinate 97,681 downwards.
ATATCTGTAGTTGGTATAAAACCACCAATCAAACCACCTGAAGTTTCAAAAATACCCAATGCACCCATAAAACTCAAAGTTCCCAAAAATATCCACTTTGCTTTAGACAAATATAATATTAGTCCTGCTAGTGCAAAAATCCTGGATAAAATTGCTCAAGTGTTACGAGAAAACCCCTCTATCATTGTAGAAATTTATGGACATACCGATTATCGTGCTAGTAATCAATATAATATCCGACTGGGAGCAAATCGCGCCAAAGCCACCCGCAATTATCTCATCCGTCAAGGGATTACACCAGAAAGAATGATAATTCGTTCCTTGGGAGAAACCGAACTATTAACACCTGGTAATAGTAAATTAGATCATGCCCGAAACCGTCGTTCAGAATTTATTTTTAAAGATATTCGGGGTATTGAAGTAATAGTACAAGAAGAAGATTTACAGTTGGAATAAGGAGACAGTTTAGCCCAGAATTCAGGTAATTAATTTTGTATAAACACTTAATTTATCTGTAATGAAATCATCAACAAGAACTTTGAAAATATGAATGCTACAACGAAACTACCATTACTAAATAACTACTCAGGTAAATTAATTGCTAGTCTGGTCTTTTTTGGATGTATTTGGGGACAAGGGATACAACCTAGCTGGGCTGAAGGAAGTAAAGAATTGGTGACTAATGGTGGCCACAGACCTTACCTAGAATGGGCAAGTTCAACTGCTGCGGGTATTCCTCGGCAAACGCTCCTTAAAGTTGTGGTAAACGCAGGAGAAACCGTCAATCTTGGCTCTAGTGTGCATACAAGTAGTAATGGGATTGAAGATATTGTCTATAGAAGTCCCGCTGGGAGTCAAAATGGTAGTTGCAATGTGCTATCTACTGGTTATGGCTTAATTGACACCCTTGCTAAAGAAAGCGCTGGTCCTTTACCCAATACAGGTGGTTATACTCCTTGTAGCTTCATAGCCTCAGAAAGTGGTATTTACGAAGTCGAATTTCGCGCTCCGAGTTTGTCAGGTGATCCTCCTGCTGTGACGACAACAGCCGCATTTATCATAGATAATAATCAAAGAGCCACGGTGGCAGCTTGGGATATTACAGTTAGAGATACTAATAGCGGAAATTCCCAAACAGGACGGGTATTTGCCAACTATATCGCCCTAAATATGGGAAGAAATGGGGTAGGACTCAACTCCAGGCTTTATATTCAAACTAAAGATGGGTATAGATATGAAACTAATATGAATGGAATTGATCCCTTCGCTTTCATCTTTTTTGCGAATAGTCGAGGATTCATTGACAAAACAAATAACACTACTCTTTACCATTCTGCTGCTGGTGCTACCAATAATGATCTGAACTTCGCTGGTAATGTGAATGTTCAAAACCCAACTCTTGCAGATACAGCCACAGATATCACCCATTATATTTTCTTTAACCGTCCTGCTGACGTGACACTAGCTACGTTAGGAGTTCCGATCATACCAATATCACCACCAAAACCTGAAAATTTTCTCTTTACAGGTGGGAATGGTGGTAGTGGAAACCAGACTTTTGTGGGCGTAGGAGGCAATTTTAGTTTTGATGTAACTACTAGTGGTTATTATCAAATTATTATTGATACTAATATTGATGGCATTTTTGATCCTAGTGTAGACCGAGTATTACAAAATGTGATGTCTGCTGGGCAAACAGTGGTGTCATGGGATGGGAAGAACGCTAGTGGGGTAGCACTAGCAGCCAGACCTTTAAATCAGCCCTATAACGCCCAAATTACGACTAGATCAGGTGAATATCACTTTCCCTTGCTTGATGCTGAGAATAACTCTTCAGGGCTTATAATCAAAATGGAAAACCCTCCATCAGCATTCCCTAATATTCTCGATCAAAATGGGCAAAATATCAGTGCTTCCACCATTTATTACAATGACGATAATTATACGACGGCTAATGGGACAAATATAGACTTAAATGGTACTGGAGCTAGTAACCCTCGTAATGCGGCTAGAGGGATAGACAGTAGTAATCCTTTATATAGACACTCTTTTACTAATAACTATGGTGATTTCAAAGGTATAGACACTTGGACATTTTTCCCTAGTCAAGCTGTATTTACAGATTTGGTAATTACTACGAGCCAGAAAGCTAATGTTCAAGGTACTAAATCAGTACGCTTTTTAGAGGATATTGATACTAGTAGCACTGTTACTGTAGGCGATACTGTCGAATACACTATTATTTATTCTAACCTCAGTCCTGGTAATAGTGATGCAATTAATTTTGTAATTACAGATGATTTGCCCTCACAACTAACTTTTCAAAATGCAATTATTTCTAGTGCCACTTCCGGTAATAATATCACTCTCAACAATACTTACAATGGCTCTGGAGTGTTAACTAATAGTGGAACTTTGCGAGTAGGAGACACAATTACAATTAAAATTACTGCCAAAATTAATAATGATAATGGTGGTAATCCGATTATTAATCAAGGTAGTGCTAAGTTTAATACACCCGATAATCCCTTAGCAGCAGTTGGTACTGTATTGACAGATGCAGATTCTGCTACTGCTACGACTAATCCACCCACGGTTAGCAATTATTTTCTCCAAACTGTTGACGACGGTATAAATACAGGTAACAATCCTGCTAGTACCGCAGACGATGATCTTACCTTGTTTACAGTCTCCACAGTTTCTCTTCCCCCAAAATTAGTATTAGTTAAACGGATTACCCGCATTAACAATCAAGTATTAACTGATCTAATTGATGGCAGTAGTGCTGACCCTAACGCTACCAACTATGTTCCAGCACCCAATGATGCTGATGATGATGATTCTAAATGGCCTAACAGCTACTTACAAGGCTTAATTAACGCTGGGTCTGTGCAGCCGGGTGATGAATTAGAATACACTATTTATTTCCTTTCTAATGGTCTAGCAGCCGCAAAAAACGTCAAATTTTGTGATTTAGTACCAAACAATGTGACTTTTATCCCTAACGCTTTTAATGGTTTAACTCCTAATGATGGTGCTTCATCAACAATACAGGGTATTGCTTTGGCGGTAGGTAGTTCTACCCCTACGGCTTACTTAAGTAATGCAATAGATACAGATCGGGGTAGTTTTTATCCAGCTAATGATGCCACTACACCAACTTCCTGTGGGAGTAATACTAATGGTGCTGTAGTAGTGGATATTACTAATTCAACTACTTTACTTAATCTACCTCCTGCTACTGGTTCTGGAACTCCAGTTAATTCTTATGGCTTTGTGCGCTTCCGTGGCCAAGTGAAATAGGTGTAATAGACTTTTTGCAGAAATTGGGAAAGGAATCGCTGATTTCCTTTTCCTAAATCTTTTAAAAAATTTATTCTTGCTGGCAGAATATTAAAAATCATTTACATCCTGGAATTAATGCCATATATTGTTTAATAATACAATGTAACAACCAAATAGAAATTAGCACTCACAAGGCTTGAGTGCTAGTTATTCAATTAATTTGGAAACTGATGTAGTAGGCAGAAATTCTACTTTTATAGATGGAGTTAACGGACTTTTCCTCAATAGTTTTTTTGCCAAAAACTCAGGTTTCACGGCAATTGATGAATTCATTAGGAGGACTAGAATGATTAAATACAGCTTCAATTTGATAGGTGTGTCTCCTGTATTGCATTTTTTTAACCACCAACAACAGAGTTTAGTTCAACCACAACATCAAGGAATAGAATATTTAGGAACTCATACTTGCACATTAGATGCGTTCCTAGCATCTATAGAACCAGTTCCTGTCAAATGGGGTTGGAACTTAGATCAAGTCGTAGATACAGTAATTGAGTTTTGGATGAATAATGCTGAAAGTATTAACTATTGGAAATCTCGGTTACAAGATGCCGGCAATGATAGTTTACTTGTAGCCAGAGTAGCAGATATGAACTATTTATCAGGGGAACTGGAATCACTACTAGGGAAAAATTTGTAACTCTTAAATACCACCAACACTATCGTTTTCCAATGCTTTAAGAATTTTTGCATACAATCCTTCCACCCTTTTTGCTGCTATCTCACCACTAGCAGCATAGTGAGATAAACCAGGAGAACCATTTACTTCAATTAAGGTATAATCTACCATTGGCATAGTGATATCATGAGTGAGGATATCCACTCCAGCCAATCTCAATCCTATATCTTTAGTAATATTAATTGCTAATTGTTGAAAGTCAGGATGGATACTTTCAGAAAAATCCACTGCTTCACCTCCACTGGATAAATTAGCACTATCCAAGAGGTAGACGATATCACCATTAGGGATAACACTATCCCCATCAAGATTTTGTGTTTGTAATTTTTGGGGAATGCGGAAATCATCAAACTTAATCCCACTTTTCCTACCCATATTCAAAAATCTTTCCTGCTTTTGTTGTAGCAATTCCCAAATACTAGATTTACCATTACCAACAACAGACAAGGGAATTCTTTGATAAGCAGCAATCACTTCATTATCTAAAACAACAATTCTATAGTCATTACCATTGTAAAATTTCTCAACAATCAATCCTGATTTAATTTGCAATATTTTATGAGCTACATCATAATATTCTGTCTGATTATATACCTTAGTCACCAAGATTCCTTGACTAAGATTTAATGGTTTAACAATTACAGGAAATCCTAATTTTTGAGCATAATTAAATCCATCATCAATATTTCTCGGCTTGGCTAATTTAGCACATAACTTATCACTAAAAAATGTATTTCCCTCTGTTACCCTATATCCAAACTGCTTCAGGAAAAAATTAGCATAAGCTTTATCTTTTGCTAACTCTGCTGAAGCAAAACCGTTAATATTAAATTTTGCATAACTAAAAACTGACTTTTTACCATTTTTAAACGTAATATGTCCTACAAAACCATATTCTGGTTCAACTAAAACTACAGCCCCTATTTGCAATGCTACTTTTTGGATGATTGATGTTATTAACATTTTTATTTGGCAAAATTATCTCAAATTACACTGAAAAACTATGGCAACATTCGTAAATCTTTTATAGTCCAGAATTACAAATAAATGAAAATTGGTATAGTTTCAATACTTGTCGGTTCAGAATCTGAAAGCTGTAAATTGGTTTAGAGAAAGATTAAAGGTTTGATCTTTTCCTTTTCACAATTGCACAGTAGTGAGTATAGTTTATACTAATTTCTTGTTTATTTGTATGTTTAAATACTGAATAAGTCAGTACATATTCGTTGGCATTAAATAAAACTAAAGATTTTCAAAAGATAAGTTGTTGCACCAAGTATTGACAATTTTGAAAATATGTAATAACAAGGTGGCATCATTAATAAAAGGCGCTAGTACATCTTTGGCTAAGAGACATACCAACGCCCTTCACTCAAGTTCATACGCATAAAATAATCATGCCACAAAATACGGATTACAAAAATACCAATTCAGAAAATCAAGTTATGCCTGCGGAAATTGAAGCTAACACCTACAGAAAAAGGCTGAATGGTTGGGCTGTAGCCCGTGTCGTTACCGAACAAGAAAAAGTAATTGTTGCTCGGTTTCGCAGTCGTTCTGATGCAGAAGGTTATATTCAGCACATCCGTCAACTAATTCCTGATACAGTTTTTGATCTTTTCTTTGATTGCCAACGTGAAGAAGTTGTCATGTAAATTTACCGAGGCAATAGGCAAGAGGTAAGAGTTTTTTGAATCTTGTTGGCAAGTAGCCCACAGTCGGCACTATTTTGAATTGTTTCCCCCTCATCCCCTGTGCCAATTGCCAACTTACACAGCAGCCAGCAGCCCATTGTGCTTGAGTAAAGCCTTGGTACTGGGTTCTCGTCCCCGGAAGGTTTTAAAGACATCCATTGGATGCTGACTGCCACCTAGTGCTAACACCGTATCTCGGTAGCGTCTACCAATAGCCTGGATTGCAGCTTCATCTTCTAACCCCGCTTCTTCAAAAGCAGCGAAAGCATCAGCACTCAGAACTTCAGCCCACTTATAGCTATAATAACCTGCTGCATAACCACCTTCAAAAATATGCCCAAAAGCACACAAAAACGCATCCTCTGGTAATGGTGGTAACACAGTCGTCAACTTAGCAATCCGGTGACGCACATCTGTCACCGTTTCCTCACTATTTGGACAATAGCGGTAGTGCAGTTCCAAATCAACACTACTAAAATCAAGTTGCCGCAACATCGTTGAACCGCTCATGTAATTACGTGCTGCCAACAATTTTTGGTAATAATGCTCCGGTAATGCCTCACCTGTTTCATAATGTTTCGCCATCCCAAACAAAGTTTGGCGGTCATAACACCAATTTTCCATAAACTGGCTTGGTAATTCTACTGCATCCCACTCGACATTATTAATACCTGCTGCTCCCAGATAATCCACCTTAGTAAGCATATGATGTAAGCCATGCCCAAATTCATGGAACAAGGTTTCAACTTCATCAAAAGCCATCAAACTAGGATTACCATCCACAGGAGGAGTTTGGTTACAAATCAAATAAGCCACAGGTAAACGAACAGTAGTCACACCATTTTCTGTGACTTTGCGACGATGAATGCAAGCATCCATCCAAGCACCACCCCGTTTTTCTGCGGGACGACTATAAGCATCTAAGTAAAAATAGGCAATGGGTTCACCATGCTTATTCGCAATTTGAAAATAACGGACATCCTCATGCCATATTGGGGCTTGGCCATCGGCAGGAGTCACCGTTACACCAAAAAGCCTTTTCACCAACCCAAATAACCCATCTAGCACTTGAGGTAAAGGGAAATAAGGACGTAACTCTTCAGATGTAAAGGCAAATTTTTCTTCCCGTTGACGTTCAGCCCAAAAGCTAATATCCCAATGTTGCAGGTTTTCAGCTTCTACTGCTCCCTTCGCTTTAGCAAAAGCAGTCAACTTCTGTAAATCCTTGACAGCCGCATTATAACTAGCTTGACGGAGTTCTTCTAAGAGCTTCTCTACAGAGGGAACATCCTTGGCCATTTTACTAGCTAAACTGAGTTCAGCAAAACTTTCAAAGCCAATTAATTGAGCTAGTTCCTGCCTTAACTCCAAAATGCGGGTAATCAACGGATTATTATCTAATTCCCCAGAAGATGCACGGGTTATATAAGCTTTATAAAGATTTTCCCGTAAATCCCGCCGAGTGCTGTGTTGCATGAAGGGGAAATAGCTGGGAAAATCTAAGGTAATATGCCAAGGACCATGTTCTGGCGTAGCATTTTCTTCTCCAGCAGCACGCGCAGCTTGGGCTGCGAGACTCAACAAGCTACTCGGTAAGCCATCAATATCTTGTGGGGTAGTGAGAACTAAAATAAAGCCTTTAGTCGCATCTAGAACGTGATTAGCAAATCTAGTTGCCAGTTCTGCTAATTCCATCTGGATAGCATTAAAACGCTCTCTGTTTTCTCCTTCTAAACCAACACCAGACAATTCTGCATCCCTAATGGCAGCTTTGATAATCCGCTGTTGGGCAGACTCTAAAGTTTCCCACGTAGGACTATTCCGAATTGCTTTAAAAGCATTATAAATGGGTTTACTCTGACCCAGGGTATTCGTAAATTGTACTACTTGCGGCTGGATTTTTTCATAGGCCGTACGTAGTTCTAAACTATTTTTTACACCCATTAAATGATTTAGTATCCCCCAACTCCAATTTAGCCTTTCTGTCAGTTTTTCCAGAGGTTCTACTAAGCCGCTCCAAGTAGGCTCTATATTTGCCTCTAAGCCAACTAACTGCTTTTCAAGTTCTGCTAACAGATGGCTAAAAGCTGGTTCGACTTGCTCCGGTTTAATATCCGCAAATAGGGGTAAACCACAACTTTGAAGTAGAGGATTCTGAGAAATAGTAGCAGTTGCACGCATGGTAGTGAGTTAGTAGCCGATGAATTAAGTGGGAACAATGATTGATTTTTCTTTATAGAGTTACTTAGTAAGCGTAAAACTCAGTCTCCTGATGACCAAGTTACCAGAGATACGGGTGACTAAAGTCACCCCGTTCTTTCTTGGTTAAAAACATCTTCCAGGTACTCTATGTGATATGATCAGCATAAGTCAAAAACTGAGTATAACTAAACAACGTAAAAACTTAACTAAATTAGTTGAGTGAGTAGTCCCATTTAAGTGAGTTGCGATTTAGGAAAACTAGATTGAGACAAAACTTAAGTAAACAAAAAATTAATCATGTCCTGTTGCGACAAAATTTTACAATAGACATCTGGTAGAAATTAAATATGCGTATTCTAGAACCCTTGTAGAGACATTCCTGATGTAGGGATTCTCGGCTCTACATTTTTTTCACCAGATGTCTGTTGCTAGAATGGGAAAGTAGAAGGTAAAAGAAAAATTGTAGCAATTCTTTTTAAAGCAATTACTTTTAATTTGTCAGGTTTTATGGTGATAATTCACCATAATCAATTTTGACAACTTCATAAAGTTATGAAATTTTTACTTTCTGTTTTGCTGACACCTGCGGTAGTTTTGTTAAGTGCCACGGATGTACTAGCAGCCATTAGAACTAGAACAATTGAGTATAAGCAAGGAAATACTATTTTAGAAGGATATCTTGCTTATGATGATGCGATTAAAGTAAAGCGTCCTGGTGTATTGGTTGTTCATGAATGGAATGGTTTACAGTCTTATGCCAAAAAACGGACTAAAGAGTTAGCTAAATTAGGCTATGTTGCTTTTGCGGCGGATATTTATGGCAAAGGAATTAGGCCAAAAACCTCTGAAGAATCAGGTAAACAAGCAACTATTTATCGTCAAGATCGAAAATTACTACGCGAACGAGCAAAAGCAGGTTTACAAGTTTTACAAAAGCATCCCTTAACCGATTCTAAACGTATTGCTGCTATTGGTTACTGCTTCGGTGGTGGTACAGTTTTGGAATTAGCTCGGAGTGGTGTCAATATTGCTGGTGTAGTCAGTTTTCATGGTAATCTCGATACGCCTGATCCAAGTGATGCTAAAAATATTAAAACTAAAGTATTGGTATTACATGGTGCAGATGATCCCTTTGTACCAGAACAGCAAGTTCAAGCTTTTGAAAGAGAAATGCGTATAGGTAATGTAGATTGGCAATTAATATCCTATGGTGGTGTACTTCATTCTTTCACCAATCCAGAAGCAAAAAATAATCCCAAAGGTGCTGTTTATAATTCAATTGCAGATCGGCGTTCTTGGCAAGCTATGAGACAGTTTTTTACAGAAATATTTGGTAAGTAATATTTTGTCTGATTATATCTGCAAAGGCTAGTAATTGGTGATGGGTAATGATTAAAATTCTTACCTATCGCCTATTCTCTGTCCCCTATTTCTTCAAAATTATGCCTAACCTGCCACCGCTGAATACAGAAACAATTTGGGCAATCATTAATGATACAATTGATGATTCTACTGTTAAACAATTACTATGGTATTACTTAGGCTATCGCTATGATTCCACGACAGAAACATGGGATAATAGTCAAGTAGTTCCAACATGGCGAGATGAATATCCACAACCACCAGATTTTCTTGATTCTCGTCCAGCAATTATGAAATTAACTCGTTCTATTCCTCAAGAAAATAAACAGCTACTCAAAGAAAAGCTTGGTTTTAAAGGTTATAAAATTGGTGAATTTGGTCCTCGACAAACTCGCAGAGCAACGTCAGCAAATTGGTTATTAAGTTATATGTTAATGACTACTGGCAAAATTGAGTAGATTTGCTAAATATAGCAATTAGCTCTGGCGACTAGAAGTCGCGGCTACACAGACAAAACCCACCTCCGTGGGTTTCAAAACCTTGATTTTTCATTAGTCCACTACGTGGACTTGGCTTGTGTTGTAGTGTAACCTTCGGGAAGCAAGCTACGCACTATGTCGTAGGCTCTATTATATTCGCCCAAAACTTGTCAAACATCCTCTAAGGATTTATTTTAGCTGCTAATTTATATTATTGAATTATTTTTTTATTTCTCATGTGATGAAAATAACATAAGCTGGTCTTGTTTTTTTCTGAAAAACTGTGTATAATTAGTAGCTCAACCCTTGCAGATAGTAGTCTTATCTAACTTGTGGAACTTGTTTTTTTGAACTAACTACTTGAGACTTAGAGATAATAAAGAACGTTTTCACAGATATTTTAAGACTGCTATAGTATAACATAAATAAAGAGATTTCTGCCATGATCCACAAATTAATTAACACTAACATTAAGAGTTCTCATGTTTTATTAACTCCTAATGAAGTGAAGGCAAAATTACCTTTAACTAAGAATGCTGAAAACACAATTTTAAAATTCAGACAAGAAATAGAACATATTCTAGATTTTCAAAATCGACGCAAATTTATTGTAGTTGGACCTTGTTCGATCCATGATCCTCATGCAGCAATAGAATATGCTGAGAAATTGCAAGTTTTGGCAGAGAAAGTTCAGGATAAATTGCTGTTAATTATGCGGGTTTATTTTGAAAAACCTAGAACTACTGTAGGATGGAAAGGATTAATTAATGATCCAGAAATGGATGATTCCTTTCATGTGGAAAAAGGCATATTAGTCGCTAGAAGTTTATTATTAAAGTTGACGGAGTTAGGATTACCGACTGCGACAGAAGCACTTGATCCAATCATACCTCAATATATCAGTGAATTAGTGTCTTGGTCAGCCATTGGCGCACGGACAACTGAATCGCAAACACACCGAGAAATGGCTAGTGGTTTATCTATGCCGGTGGGTTTTAAAAATGGCACTGATGGTAATATTCAAGTTGCTGTAAATGCGCTCAAGTCAGCGAAAACACCTCATAATTTCCTGGGTATTAATCAAAAGGGACAGGTGAGTGTATTTCAAACTAGGGGAAATGCTCATGGTCATGTAATTTTACGTGGTGGAAGTCAGCCTAATTTTGATGCCGAGAATGTTCAATTAGTTGAGGAACAATTAAAAGCGGCTGATTTATCACCAAGAATAGTTATTGATTGTAGTCATGGCAATACCAATAAAGACTACAGGCTACAATCTATGGTGTTTGAAAATATTATTGAGCAAATAGTAAATGGTAATAATTCTATTGTAGGGATGATGCTGGAATCGAATTTGTATGAAGGTAGTCAACCAATTACAAGTAATCGTGAAGATTTAAAATATGGTGTTTCTGTAACTGATAAATGTATTAGTTGGGAAGAAACAGAAAAGATTATTTTGGCTGCTCATGCCAAATTGCAGTAAATTGAATACAGAAGGAACGAGAAGATAGGGGACTCTTATAGCGGTTCTCTGTCGGATGCAATACAATTGAGGGCGGGGGTTTTCCGCCCCTACAGGCTGGAAAATTACAAGCAAATGACACAGGCTTTTTTAATTTTGAATGGGTAAGCATTTTGTATCCCTTCTGCGAGCAAGAGGCTCTATTTTGAATATTGAATAAATGAATGCAGTCGAATTATTAGAAACAATTACACACCTCATTTCGCAAGCTGAAAAAGGGGAAATTGACCCTTGGGACGTGCGAGTTATTGAGGTGATTGATCATTACTTGGAATTGATGTCCCCAGAAGCATCTACAACTAGAGGCTATGAAACGGATTTGTCCCAGTCAGGGCAAGCTTTTCTATCAGCGTCAATGCTTGTACTATTTAAGGCTAATACATTAATGCTATCGTCAACAGTAGACGATACCCAAGAAGAAGTTATAGATGATACAATATTAGGGTTTGAAGATGGTTTGCTATATCCAGCCCATCGTTTGCAGTTAGAGCGACACTTGCGTCGTCGTCCGGCTGCTATGCCACCACCAAAACGCCGGGTGACGCTCCAAGAGTTGATTGACCAATTGCAAATTATGGCCAACCAGCTAAAACTGGTGGAAAAAGTTAATCAACCTAAGCGGATTAAACGTCAGTCTAGTGTGCAGACTATGCGGGAAACCCTAGAGTTAGCGCACCAAGAAAATTTAACGGAAGTCGCGCTAGAACTAGAACAGGTGTTACATCTTGCTGCTAAAGGGCAAAATTTAGAGGAACAATGTTGGAATTTAGAAGAACTGATAGATTTATGGATACAGACAAAACAACCAGAGAAAAGTGGGGAGCATCATGAATCAGAATACGGTAACTTAGTTAGCGTTTTTTGGGCGTTACTATTGCTCTCGGCTCAATCTAAGGTGGAGTTATTTCAAAAAGAGTTTTACCAGGAAATTCAAATCCGCTTACCTACTTAAAGTTAGGGAAAAATTAACAATTACCAATGACTAAGGAATAAAATTTTATGAAAGCGATGATTCTGGCGGCAGGAAAGGGTACTCGTATCCGTCCTATTACGTATACAATTCCCAAACCCATGATTCCGATCCTGCAAAAGCCAGTGATGGAATTTTTATTGGAGTTATTACGTCAACATGGCTTTGACGAAATTATGGTCAATGTTAGCCATTTGGCGGAGGAAATAGAAAGTTATTTCCGTGATGGTCAGAGGTTTGGGGTACAGATTGCTTATTCGTTTGAAGGTAAAATTGATGATGATGGTAAACTCGTCGGGGAAGCGATTGGTTCGGCTGGGGGTATGCGCCGGATTCAAGACTTCTCACCATTTTTTGATGATACTTTTGTAGTTCTGTGTGGTGATGCGTTAATAGATTTAGACTTAACTGCGGCGGTAAAGTGGCATAAATCCAAAGGTGCGATCGCTACTATCATTACTAAATCAGTTCCCAAAGAAGAGGTTTCTAGCTACGGTGTGGTGGTGACTGACGACGATAATCGCATCAAAGCTTTCCAAGAAAAACCTTCAACAGAAGAAGCTCTTAGCACTAATATCAATACAGGTATTTATATTTTTGAGCCAGAAGTTTTTAAGTATATACCCTCTGGAGTAGAGTATGACATTGGTGGCCAGTTATTTCCCCAACTTGTAGCGGATAATGCCCCATTTTATGCAATTCCCATGGATTTTGAATGGGTGGATATTGGTAAAGTTCCCGATTATTGGCGAGCAATTCGCGGCGTTTTATCAGGAGAAATTAAAAATGTGCAAATTCCTGGACACGAAGTTGCTCCTGGTATTTTCACTGGGTTAAATGTATCCGTTAATTGGGATAAAGTTGATATAACTGGACCTGTTTATATTGGTGGGATGACCAAAATCGAAGATGGGGCAAAAATTATTGGACCAGCGATGATTGGTCCAAATTGCTGGATTTGTAGTGGTGCGACTGTAGATAACAGTGTAATTTTTGAATGGTCGCGTTTAGCGCCAGGAGTCCGCTTAGTAGATAAGCTGGTGTTCGGGCGTTACTGTGTAGATAAGACAGGAGCATCCATTGATGTGCAAGCAGCGGCTTTAGACTGGCTGATTACGGATGCTCGTCAAACTCCACCTTTAGAAACGCCTTTAGAACACCAAGCGATCGCTGAATTATTAGGAACAAATTCAATTTAGTCAGTTGTCAGTTGTTCGTTGTCAGTTGTTCGTTGTAATTTGCTACTGACCACTGACCACTGACCACTGACTATTAACTATTCAAGTAAGTATACCGTTGTAAACTTTGCTCGTAAGTTTGTAATAGTCGCTGGGATTCGGCGAGGGTGATTTGTTGTTCTTCTAAAGCCCGTTCACAACGCTGACGAATGTTTTCTATCATGTCTTCAGCATCATATTGAACATAGCTAACAACTTCACTCATGGTATCGCCCTTGACAACGTGTTCAATTTGATAACCTTTAGGGGTTAAGTTGATGTGAACAGCGTTAGTGTCACCGAAGAGATTATGTAAATTCCCCATAATCTCTTGGTACGCTCCATTCAAGAACATTCCTAGATAATAGGGTTGTCCAGGTTCAAATTTGTGTAGTTCTAACACTGATTTGACATCCCGCAAATCTATAAAGCGGTCAATTTTCCCATCACTATCACAGGTTAGATCCGCTAAAATGCCTCTGCGAGTTGGTTCTTCATCGAGACGATGTATCGGCATAATGGGAAATAGTTGATCTATTGCCCAACAATCCGGTGCTGATTGAAACACAGAAAGATTGATGTAGTAGATGGAAGCCATGATTTTTTCTAAGTCTTCCAACTCATCAGGTACGTATTCTTCCTGACGAATGAGAGTGAGAATTTTTTGACAACAAGCCCAGTAGAGACGCTCGGCTTTAGCACGTTCATTGAGGCGCAAAATTCCTAAATTGAAGCGACTGATGGCTTCTTCTTTGAATTGAGCCGCATCGTGATAGAACTCTTGATAATTCTCTTTATTGATGGATTGATAGGTTTCCCAAAGGTATTTAATAATTGGGGATTCTCCCTCCTGATGTGGAGAAGGAGGATCAAGGGGGACATCGCTGGTGCTGAGAACGTCAAATATTAAAACCGATTGGTGGGAAGAAATCGCCCGGCCACTTTCACTAATTAGTGTAGGTACGGGAATTTGCCTTTCAGCACAAGTATCTTTTAACTCTGCCACGATGTCGTTAGCATAGTTTTGCATATTGTAGTTTTTTGAGGTGTAGAAGTTGGTTTGAGAACCGTCGTAATCTACACCCAAGCCACCACCAACGTCCAGATATTTCATATTTGCCCCTAGCATTGCCAATTCCACATAAATGCGGCTGGCTTCTTGGATAGCATCTTTAATGACATTGATAGCGGAGATTTGCGAACCGATGTGAAAGTGTAATAGTTGCAAAGAATCCAGTAAATCGGCTGCACCTAATTTTTCGACAGCTTCCATAATTTCCGGAATTGTCAAGCCAAATTTAGCGCGATCGCCTGTGGAAGTTCCCCAACGCCCCATTCCTTGGGTACTTAATTTCGCTCTGACTCCCAAGATGGGCTTAATTCCTAATTGACGACTAGCCGCAATGGCTAAATCTACCTCTTCAATTTGTTCTAGGACAATAATTGGTGTTTGTCCTAGTTTTTGGGATAACATCGCTGTTTCGATGTATTCCTGGTCTTTGTAGCCGTTGCAAATTAGTAATGCTCCTGGTGTATCCAACAAAGCTAGAGCAATCATTAATTCTGGCTTAGAACCTGCTTCTAAACCGAATTGATGAGGTTTACCAAAGCGAACCAAATCTTCAATGAGATGCCGTTGTTGGTTACACTTGACGGGAAATACCCCCCGATACACACCAGGATAGTTATAACGAGCGATCGCTTTGGCAAAACAAGCATTTAATCGCTCTATCCGATCTTCCAAAATATCGGAAAAGCGAATTAACATCGGTAGCCCCAAATTTCGCTGTTGCAAAGCATTGACCAACTCGAACAAGTCCAGTGATCCACCCCGTTCACCCTTGGGGGAAACAGTGACATGACCAGCAGCATTAATGGAAAAATAAGGCTGTCCCCAACCTTCAATCCGATACAGGTCTTCACTATCCTCAATTTTCCAAGGAAGAGATAAATCTCCCTTACTTGTACTAGGTGCTAACTGTTTTTTCTGTTTTTGGCTTTTCAATTCAGCTTTATGCCCATTAGATGGCATTTTTACAATCTCATCAGCGGTTGACTCGACACCCATTTATTCCTGACCTCTGTGTTTCACACACGAAATAACAATTTAACAAAATAGTTCGGTAACGAATATACGACTAGAAATAATTTCTGATTAAGAATTAGTTATTAGAAATATGTATATATGGTTAATACCATGTTGCGCTACCCATATAGGGGTAAGTAACTCCTGCTGCATCTCCACTACAGAGAAAAGAAGACATTTTTTCTCGTTCCCTTGTCCCTGCAATTTTTAGGGAACATTCATCAGACTACTAGACAAAAGACATCAATACAACTGACAATTAACCCATCAAAATTTGATTATGTTTTTGGAGACAGATTTGGAACGCACATTTTTAGCAATTAAGCCTGATGGTGTACAGCGCGGCTTGGTGGGTGAAATTATTCGCCGATTTGAAACTAAAGGCTTTACCCTCGTTGGCTTGAAGTTTATGAAAGTCAGTAAGGAATTAGCGGAACAACATTATGATGTTCACCGGGAAAGACCTTTTTTCCCTGGTTTGGTTGAATTCATCATTTCTAGTCCAGTGGTAGCTATGGTTTGGGAAGGTGAAGGCGTTGTTGCAGCAGCTAGAAAGATTATTGGTGCAACCAACCCCTTAACATCAGAACCAGGCACAATTCGCGGCGATTTTGGCATTAATGTTGGTCGTAACCTCATTCATGGTTCTGATGCTCAAGAAACCGCTCAAAGAGAAATTGCTTTGTGGTTTAAAGACGAAGAGTTAGTAGCTTGGCAACCCCATTCTACTCCTTGGTTAAGTGAGTAATTAGTAATTGGGTAATGGGTGATTGGTGATTGGTGATGGGTGATTGGGGATTGGGGATTGGGGATTGGAAAGAATAAATAAAAATATTTCCCCCTACTCCCCTGCTCCCCTGCCCCTCTGCCCCTCTGCCCCTCTGCTCCCCCGCTCCTTACTTCGACACTTCAGTTTTTTCTCTTTCTTCGGGGACTAATTCAACAACGGTGCGTTTAGAGAAGCCCCAGGCTAAGATGATACCAATGGCTGTGATTACAAGCCATTCTGGTGGGACTAGATCATCGTTGATGACTTTTAATAGAAGACGCAAACCAACAAAGGCTACAGTGATGTAACCTGCGTCTTCTAAATTTTCATATTCATCTAACCAACGGATAAATAATCCAGCCATGAATCGGAGGGTGACAATCCCGATGGTTGTACCGGTGATGACTAGCCATGTTTCTTGAGATACAGCGATCGCTGTTGTCACACTATCTAAGGAAAAGGCTAAGTCTGTAAATGCAATCACGGGTATAGCTTGCCATAGTGACTTAAAACGTGGTCCGTGATGGTGGTTTTCTGCGTCTTCTTGGGAACTAAAATGTTGGAATACTAGCCATAAAAGATAACCAGCCCCTAGTAGTTCAAATTGCCAAAATTTCTGTACCCATGTAGCTGTTAACAACAGGGTGATTCTTAGCACATAAGCAAAGACTAAACCAATGTTGAGAGCTTGATTTTCTAATTTTTTGTCTTCTAGTCCTTGAGCGATCGCAGCGAGAGCGATCGCATTATCAGCCGATAGCACCGCCTCTAAAAACACTAATATTAAGAGAACTATTGAGGCTTCAACGCTGAAATGAAAGTTTAGGTAATTAAATATTTGGTCTAACATTCCAATTTCTCATAAGAATACACGGTAAGTGGGAAACTCAGAGGCTTTAGCCCTGAGATGGAAACAGGCACGAGCGGTTTTAACCGCCTTGAGTAATTTTCATTACCGCCTTGGAGTTGGTCAATTCGGGGTACTTTTGTGATGTACTTTCAACGGGACAATTACCGATTCAAATGTCCCAACTCTGTACGCATAATATATTGCTCCGAAGAGCCTCCCATTTCTGGGGTAATGTTAGCTTCGACCAGTTATCAGAGCTTGTTAGGCTTGCAACACTGCCCCAGTGACCTTAGAACTGTTTAATTACAAGCGACAGAGCAGGGAACTAGCTACGCATTCCAGGGTGTCGTGACTCAAATAACGGCTACCATGAGACTACGCTCAGGGTGGTCTGGTCAGTACGGCTTGATTGATTGCTCTTACAAGCCCAGTCCCTTTAGGACTGGGTTACTGACACAGATTAAAAATTAACAGGATTAGAGATTGCAGAAACCACTTGCTGCTTCTCACCCTATAGACATGAGGTCTTTATTTCAATTGTATATTTTAACCTGCATTTAGCCCAGTCGGAACTAGCAACTTATAGCAATAAGGGTGCAGGGGAATTGGGCATTTCCTTACTAATCATGGTTTCTAGTCCCCAAATTCATTGATTCTCAAAAGAAAAATATTTAGGTTTTGCTGAAAAAGGTTGTTGTTTTTTTCCCTATTTTCTGCTTGTGCGGAATCTTCAGCAGCTTAGTTGCCTGATATGTCAGAGAATAAAGACATTTTGGTAATTCTTATTATTACCTACTCTTTTCCTCATTCATTCCACAGGTTTTCCACAGGAAATTTGATACTTTTCCACAGATGTTTGACGAGTTAATCGGCTCTTGCTGACTTACTGGGGATTGTTTACTTTTAATGACAACAGTTTTTATAACTGAGTTTTTATTAAGTTACGTAACAGAAATATAGTCTAATGGCTGATTACCTCGTAAAGATTTATTTTTGACTGCTAATTTTTAACATTTCGCAGCATTGACAAATCCCCCCCTTGTGAGCGCAAAATAATGAGTCCCGGTTTTATTAGAGAACTCCACATCTGAATCTATATCTGAACTTGTACTTCTTTAATTTAATTTCCCTCCCGGCAGAGTAAAGAGGGTTCTAAGTAAAACTGAACATCAGTAACTTTTTTTCATGGATCTACAGGAAAATTTTATGAACACAACAGTCCCTCTCATGACCGAAATCCCCGAAACATTACAAGAATCAATGAATAATTACTTAGAGACCCATCCTGACTGGGATCAAAACCGAGTCTTGACAGCGGCTTTATCGCTATTTTTGCTGCAAAATGGAGAGAGCGATCGCCAAGCTGCTCGGATCTACTTAGAAACATTGTTTCATCATTGACCGAAAATAATGGGATAGAACCCCTAAATATAAAGAACCGTGGGACACACGGTTTTAAAACTCAGTCAAAACTCAGTAATTGGTGGAGTATGTTAAGGCAGATTTGAGCATTCAAACTTATACCCTACACCACGTACAGTTTGAATTAATGCTGATTGAGTAGGATCGAGTTCGATTTTCTTACGAATTTGACCGATATGAACATCAACAACCCTTTGATCCCCCACGTATTCATAGTCCCAAACCTCTTGAATCAGTTCGGAACGTCGCCAAACACGGCCAGGATGACTAGCTAAAAAATATAATAAGTCAAATTCCAAAGCCGTTAGGGGAATGGGTTCACTATTAATTATTACTTCCCTTCGCACAGGATCAATCGTTAGCTTGTCAAAGACTAGGCGTTGATGTTCTGCACCAGTGACAACCCGCTGCCTCCTCAAAATTGCTGCTACTCTCACCTCTAACTCTGCCAACCCAAACGGCTTAGTGAGATAGTCATCAGCACCTTTAGAAAAACCGCGAATCTTATCAGCTTCGTCTGTCCTGCTAGTTAGTAGTAGCACAAATACGCCGCTACGACTTTGCATTTCTTGACAGAGGTTAAAGCCAATTACATCCGGTAAATTAACATCCAGAATTACCAAATCGGGGTTAAATTGCTCAAACATAATTAGAGCTGTCTTACCATCTTCGGCAGACTCAACTAGATAATTTTGTTTAAGCAAAAAACGTTGGATTAAATTCCGAACTGCGGGATCGTCATCAACTACAAGAATTTTGGCAGCGGACATGACCATTACTTTGTACAAAAGTTCCTAGAATTAACAAACATGATTGCGTTTTTACGCAATTTTTACAAAAAAAGGGAA
>NZ_VIKW01000019.1:0-78153 GCF_009711975.1 Anabaena sp. UHCC 0204 | reverse complement strand
CAGGGAACAGATAAGAAACACTCATTTGGACTAGTTTAAAGCTCAGTCAAAAAAGGATGTTTTTAAAAGATGACGAGCAGCGAAAAAACAGTGTCATTATTTTCATCTCATGTTTAACTCAAACATGAGTTTTTTCTGTTCCCTGTTGCCCGCGATGCACTGATCTGGCGATACCCTGAGCTTATCAAAGGGTCGAAGTGTTCCCTGTTGCCTCTGAATTTGGCAGTAATTAAAAATTTACAGGGGACAAGGATGATTATCCTGATTATTTCTTGTCTCCACAAGCCTGAATTTTTGTCCGCCTAACAATATTTAGATTTGGATTGTTAAGTATGGGGTTTGCTCCCCTGCCCCTTTTCTTTCCTTAGCTCTAAACAATAGTATTGTATAGTAGTCTTACTATATACACAAGTTTATGGTATTGGTAAATACTCAACTATAATGACAATACGGGAGGATGGGAAGCCTCTGTCCAATCTTGTAGGTGAGAGAAGAGGGAAAAGAGCAAATCAGTGTATATTAGAAATAAGTTCAAACAAAACCGTTCGCGGAGTATGCTGTAAGCATAATTGCTGGTTGGAAATTAAATAGCACTGACTTTGAGCAATCAAAGAACCAGGGAACACTCAGTTTTCAAGCTCAGTCAATGTCCCCGTTGAGGAGTAGCTCAAAAACCCACATTCATCTGTAAGACAGTGTGCGGAGTATTTCACCATTCTGTATGCGTTTGCCCTGTCCACTTGTTTCGAGCAATATAAAATCTAAAGTTGTTTTTCTGTAAAATAAAGAGTGCCGCTTACTAAGGCTAAAGTAATAAACTCCTATGAGTGATCAAAATCCCTACGAAAAACTTGGGGTATCAGAAGATGCAAGCTTTGATGAAATTCAGGATGCTCGGAATCGCCTGTTGGAACAACATGGTGGTGAGGGTAATAACCTAGAAGTAATTGAAGCGGCTTATGATGCAATTCTAATGGAGCGCCTACGGATGCGCCAAGAAGGTAAAATCAAAGTACCTGAGCGGATTCGGTTTCCAGAAATGCGAGTTCCATCTTCTCCCCAAGCAAGTCCAACTCTTAGTCAGCAGTCTCCTGCTTGGTTACAACGGAGTTTGGATCAGCCGACATTACCAGATGTATTGTTACCAGGAGCTTGGTATCTGGGTTTAAGTGCAATTAGTTTGTTTTATGCTGGTGGCGAGCAAATTCTCCAACTAGCATTGGTAGTTGGGGTGGGTGTTGGTGTTTACTTCCTCAATCGCAAGGAAGGTAAATTTGGTCGAGCAGTTTTATTCACGTTAGTCAGTTTAATTACTGGCTTAATTGTTGGGGGTTTAATTGCTGGCTTGATATTACCAGTACCATTGATAAACGTGACAGCTAATCAGTTTTCTACGCTGTTGACTTTTATATTAATGTGGTTAGTAAGTAGTTTTTTACGTTAAGTAGTGGGTAATTGGTTGATGGCCGATTACCCATTCTGGTTTGAGCTATTTACTGGTTGAGGATAAACGCTACAGCGGTTTTTAAATCTGGCATAATTAGGTCGGGTTGATAAGATGCTAATTGTGTGCGATCGCGGATACCAGACTCAACTGCAATAATTTTAATATCATGTTTTTTGGCCGCAGCAATGTCGGCTTCGGTGTCTCCTACCATCCACGTATCAGCCGCAGGTGGTAGTTCCGCTAATGCTCTCGTCATTAATAAAGGTTTATCTTCCACATCACGGGTTTTTACATAGTCGTTACTCAGACAATAACGGCGGTTTTCTGGGAAAAATTCACCTAAATTGTGTTGATTGAAGGCATAATCGAGTTCTCTTACCCGTCGCATCGTCATCACGGCTAAATCAACACCGGCGGATTTAATTTGGCTGAGTGCGGCTAATGCCGTCGGGATCAGGGCATCATATTGGAAATAAGGTAAGGTGTGAACCGTTTGTTTACGAATTTGGGAAAATTGTTGCCCTTGTTGGGGATCTAAACCTGATTTTAAGGCAATTTCGATTTCGGGAGTGTGCGATCGCTTCAATTGCCAAAATTCGGCTTTAGAAAGTTCTGTAATTGTTTGCTCAGAATATCGGGTTTTCTCTAGACATAACTGATAAACACGGTAGTACCGTTCAGAAACGTCCATAATTGGACCGTCAAAGTCAGTAATTAATCTCAGCATCAGCAAATAATGTTAGCCATATAAACTTAACAACAATAACAGATATAGCAGTATGTATTTGAATGAGATACATCATAGCCCCTTCCTCGCTTGCGGGGTGGGGGTTGGGGGTGGGGTTCTTGTATCTCACTCAAGCGAGAACCGCTATAAGGGTTTGCTGGATTTTTGATGCTCAACAAAATTATATTGATAATCTTTAACGTGCTTGGCAGTAAGCAATTGTATCTGTAGATGGCAAGCAACACACCATTTTAGTAGCAAAAGGCAAATTTTAAAACTTCCCTCCTTTTGAATAAAACTTAATGCCAATCTGACTATACTATTATTCATATTAGTTGAGATTACTTCAAAACTAATAGCTACAGTCAATGTTTGTTACATAGAAAAACCACGAATTATGAACAACAAACTATTTACTAACATATCTATTCAGGAACAAGAAAATACTTCAGGTGGTGCTAATTTTCCTGCTCCTGCTATTGATAATTTTCTTGATGTTATTCCCATACTAGTTAATAATTCATTACCCGAAATACTCCCAAGCTTCGTTTATGACTTACCTATTCTTGGTTTCTTTGGTTTTTAGTTAATTAGCAAAAATCAAGCCTCTAGAAACAGTTCTAGAGGTCTTTTTTCGTTACAATTACCGCAGAGCTAAAAATTCAAATCATCTCACGGTATTTCAACAATAGACAATTATCAATTACCAATGATCAATTGGTCAAGTTGTCTCCGTAGATTCTGGTTGAGTTTTAGCAATCAAATGATTAGAGATGTTTTTGATGAGAGATTTTATTTTTTTTGGAAGTCCCTTAATTATGTTCTCTTAAGATTTTGCCCAAGTGGGAGTGGATGGACGCGCAGTAGCGATCGCATGAAAGAATGCAAATAGCCTGTGACTGGCTTGATTATAATCTCGGTATTTTTGGAAATCGAAAGCCCGTAATTCTTTTTCTATGACGTTTTCGACATCAGCCGCTAAATTTAACCTCCCTTCATTGAGATAACATTCAGTTAAAAATAGCAGTTTCTCAACATTAATATCGTTGGTTTCCCATTGAATATCAACAGGAAACTCATAGTTTTTGGCTAATGTTCCACCACTGTAAACATTTTGTATGAGTTTATTGCCCATAATATATTTAACTTTATGGGTATCAACCAATCCTAGCAAATCATCAGCAGTTGGCTTCAACCCCAGACGACGACGGAATACAGAATCAATAATTTCATACTTACTATTATCTGAAAATACCGTGACAACAACTGTTGCAATTCCTTCTGTATCACCATAACATCCGATGATGTTTTTACTTTTTTCATCGTGAACAAACAAGATATCCATATTTAACAACTAAATTAATGATAGGGAATCGAGTTTATGAAATTTTCTCAGGTGAGACTGACAATGCAAAACTCAATACCGATAATCTATCAGATTTTTTTGTAAAAATGAAGTATTTATTCAAAAAAAATAAACTTTCTATCAATAGGTTAATCTTAGATTAACTACAAATTAAAATCTATTTCCCTAGATAGATGAAAGTGCAAATTTTATTTTGCTCAATATTAAAGATGGGTAAAAAGATGGGTAAAATAAAACTAAATAATTGGTAATTGGTGACTTGTCCTGAGCGTAGCCGAAGGGTTGGTGATAAAATCTCAGTTTTAATCCTATTCATCCTTTAATCCTGGACATCGTGATAGCGCAGCGTGGCGTTAGCCATTTCTGACAATTTCTTTTACATTAATAACTGTAATTGTGAACCTTGCTGGTTTTTACTAACTTCAATTCGGGCTTGAAAGGCTTCTTTGAGGTGGGGCATATGAGTTACAGTGAGGATACAGGCAAAATCAGAAGATATGGCGTTAATTGCGGCTATTAAGCGATCGCATCCTTCCCCATCTTGTGTACCAAATCCTTCATCTACTACTAATAATTGTAATGATGCTCCGGCTCTTTGGGCTAATAATTTGGCTAAAGCTAAACGAATGGCAAAGTTAATTCTAAAAGCTTCTCCACCGGAATAAGTTTCATAGGATCTTGTTCCTCTAGCGTCAGCAATTAAGATATCTAATGTATCTATTAATTTAGCATTTTTCTTGCTAGATTTGCCACTACGTCCCGCCTTTTGGGTGATAAATTGGACGTGAAATTGATTTGCACTCAATCGAGAAAGTAATTGATTAGCTTCTGCTTCTAGTTGAGGTAAAATATTTTCAATCATTAAGGCTTGAATGCCATTTTTACCAAAAGCTTGAGCTAATTCCTGATAAACACGCTGTTGTTGTTTGCAAGTTTGCAATTGTTGTATTTCTTGTTCATATTGATTTTGCAAAGTTGCTAATTGCAACGCCATTTGTTTTAATTGTCCCAACTGAGATATTTTATGATCTAGTTCCTGTCGCCGATTTGCTAATTGTTGTTCTAAAATATTAATTTGGGCTGTTGGGTTAGCACTATCGGACAATTGTTTAACAATATCATCAATTTGTTGAGTTAATATTTCTCGTTCTTTAAAGATTTTTTGCAAAGATTCTTCTAAGTCTTGACATTTATTTCTTAATTGGGGATATTGTTCTTGGGCTGATAATAGTTGTTGATGCCGTAATTGCCAACCTTGCCCTTGACGGACACCTTGACGCAGGTAATTATGTTGTTCTGAACTATAACCAATTTCGGCAATTTCCTGTTCTAAATTAGTGATTTCTTTAGCGCAATCAGAGTCAGTTTGTCCCTGTTGAATTTGCAATTGTAATTGGGCAATATTCGCTGTTAATTCTGGTTTTTTAGTTGTTAGTTGTGATTGGCGTTTTAAGGCATCCTTAATTTGTCCTTGTTTAATTTCTGCCCAGCGCCATCTTTCCACCTCATTCCGGGCGAGAGCGTGGTCTTGTTCGCTATAATTAAGCTGTTGGAGATATTGATCTAATTCTTGAATTTCCGCTTGTTTTTCTGGTGCATAATTACCAGTTTCTAAACAAGTTTCTAAATGTTGTTTTTCGGAAATAATTTGCATTAACTGTTCTTGCACATCACTTGTAGCTTGTAGCTGTGCTGCTAATTGTCCTCTTTGTTCTCGCAAGGAATCATAACCAGATAACTTTTGGGATATTTCCCGATATTCTTGTCTGAGTACCTGAATTTCCCGATCTGAAACCGCCATTTGTTCCCGTACTACCCAAAATTGTCCTTGGGTATCTTGATATTCTAATTGGGTTTTTTCAACAACTTTACTCCAATGATGTTCATCTAAAGGACGTTCACATAAAGGACAAGTTGCATCGGGATTTTGTAACATTTGCAATTTTTGTTCTAGTTCTCCCAACAACCTTTCATAATCTCGTTGGTGAGCTTGCAAACGTTCAATAAAATGTCGTCTTTCCTGTCCTTTTTCCTGGACTCTTTGCAGATAAACGCGCTTTTTTTCTAATTCTTCAATTTGTGTTCCTACTTCGATGACTGCTTGTTGTAATTTAGGTTGACGATGATGTTGATTTTGTAGTTGCTTTTCTGTTGCTTGCATTTGTTCCAATCGCGCTACTAAACTTGCATGAGTGCGATCTAATTGATTTTGCAAACTTGCCCTTTGTTGTAATAATGGAGTTACTTGCATTTGCAATTGATCTAAATTTGTCAAATGCTGACGGGCGTTATTTAATTGTGATAAAGCTGTTTCTATATCTCCAGATTTACTCAAGGTTTGGGAAATTTCTTGTTCTTGTTGTTCTAAAGCTGCTAATTGAGCTTCTGCTTGTTGAAATTGGCGTTCTAAATCTTGAGTTTGTTTATATAGCTGTTGTTGTTTTTGTTGTTTTAAATTTGTAGCGCGGGTATGTTGTTCAAACTTAGCTGCAAAGATTTCTTCTTGGGATTGCAGATTTTGATATTGAGTATAACCAGCTTGGATATCAGTTTGTTGATTGATAATCTTTTCTAAATCTGTTAATTGGGATTTTACAGATAATCGTTCTTGTTGCAAGCGATCGCTATCTTGACTAAGATGATCATATCGTTGCCGTACAAAATTTAATTGTTGTTCCCAATTTTGCCGTTGATGTTGGATAACTTGCAAACTTTGTAATTGAATCTTCTCAAAAGCTTGCACCTGTTGTAAATCATTCAGTTGTGCTTCCAACTCAGCGCGTCGGCTTTCCGTTGCTTCCCGTTGTTGGAGTTGAATTTTGATATTTTCTAAAGAGTTTTCTAAATCTTCTCCTCTAATTCGATAAATTTTAGAATTATCCTTTGCGCGTTCTTCCAACTCATCATACTGATTTAGTTTTAATAACTCCGCTAAAATTTCCTTGCGTTCAGCGGGACGTTTGAGCATAAATTCATCGGCTTTCCCTTGACGTAAGTAAGCCGAATTAATAAAAGTCTCATAATCTAGCTTGATATGTTCGAGAATGACATCCTGGGTGGCTTTTAAGCCCTTTCCAGTCAACGGACGAAACCCAGCAGGAGTTTCAATTTGAAATTCTAAAATACTAGTTCCACCTCTTACCCGGTTGCGAATTACCCGATAAGTTTGCTGACCACTTTGGAAAGTGAAATCAATTCGGACTTCTTTCGCACCAGAATGAATCACATCATCTTCAATAGTAGCGCGGCTTTCACCCCAAATTGCCCAAGTGATAGCTTCTAAAAGAGAAGATTTTCCCGCACCATTAGAACCACAAATACACGCCGTATGCAAGCCGCTAAAATCTAAAGCTGCATCACGGTAACTGAGAAAATTTTTAATGATAAGTTGAACTGGGATCATTCAGGCTATAGTGCCACATTTACAATTTTGATCGTTAACAGTACAGATGCACTTAATTTTTAGTTTAGCTATCTAGCAAGCAGGTTTCTAGTCTTGAAGACATCAATTTTACAAAAATTTACAATAGACATAGGAGTGAAAATTAAATATGCGTGGTTTAAACCAGGGATTTTCGGCTCTACAATTTTTGTTGGAGATGTCTATTTGGTTATTTATATGCTTTCTCGAACATTTTTAAATATTGTTGTTAAAAATGACACTCGTGTAGCTATGCCCAAAATTAACCAAGAGAAACTAAACAAAATTTTAGTTTCACTTCCCCCATTTGAAGAACAAAAACGCATTGTTTCCAAAGTAGATAAATTAATGAAACTATGTGATGAACTAGAAACCAAACTAACACAAACTCAAACAGAGAGCGAAAAAATCATCAATGCTGCTGTCCAAAAATTATTAACGGTGTAATTGTCAGAATCAGGATGTCCAGGATTAAAGGATTAACAGGATGAAAAATACCTATGGGTTAATAAACTTCATTGAAATTATAAAATTCACTCAAAACTATTCCCATTCAAGTGAGGTACAAGAAGAAAGAATTAACCGCAGATGAACGCAGATGAACGCAGATAAATTTGTACCTCGTTAGACTAGAAAATGCTATAATTCTTTCTCTTGATTATGAGTATTTCAAGAAGTTGTACAACTATATTGTATAATATTCTATTTTTGTTGTCAAAATTGCTGGTGATAAATGTGGGGTGTTACGGTTAATTCTTACCTCTCAAACTTCCAAATATTTGCACAGCATACACCCTACTTAATATTTACTTTCTCTCATACAATATATATATATCATCCCCTCACCCCAGAAACCACCATGACACAAATTACCCTTTCTGAACTTCCCCAAACCCTGCAAACCTTAATTAACCAAGCTAAAAAAACAGGTGAACCCCTAACCATTACAGAAAATGGTATTCCCTTGGCTATCATTTCTCCTATTAAGAAAAAATCCCTTCTGCAAACACTTTCTACCCTTGAACCACTAGACGAAGATTTTGCAGATGCAGATATAGATGCAGGACTATTACCCTTAGATAATATCGATTTTTAACCATGAGTTATTTATATTTATTAGATACAAACATCCTTTCTGAACTGATCAAAAATCCCAGAGGTGTAATATTTTCCAAAATTCAAGAAGTAGGAGAAGATAAAATTTGTACAAGTATTATTGTAGCTTGTGAGTCAAGATTTGGAGCGAGAAAGAAGAATTCCCCAAAATTGATAGAAAAACTAGAATTAATTTTGGATAGCATAGAAATACTACCTCTTACTCATCCTATTGAGGAATATTACGCAGAAATTCGTACTTATTTAGAACAACAAGGAACACCAATCGGCGGTAATGATTTATTAATTGCTGCCCATGCAATAAGTTTGAATCTAACTGTAATTACAAACAATGTCCGTGAATTTTCCCGTGTCCCTAATTTGAAAGTTGAAAACTGGCTTAAAAGCAATTGAAAATCTGGCAGAACATCTCTACAAGAGTCAGTTTCATTATCAAGTGATGTTCTAACTACCCTGTCCATGGCTATATGAGTAATATTTCCCCAGAAACTATCCCAGTTAATCCACGTCATCCTACATATCACATATTATTATGGCAGCCCTACGATGAGTCATCCTATCCGTTGGCAATCTAGCACTGCTGCACTCATGGCCATAGCCATTACAACAGGTGCAGCTATCCCTTTAGTATCCTTTGCTCCGGCTCTTGCTCAAGGATACAATCTGAATCAGTCTCGAACAATTAGTATTCGCTCTGGTGCGACTTTACCTGTTACTTACGAAAAAGAGAAAGTTATTGTTAAACCTGGTGAAACATTACCCCTAACTCTGAGAATAGCGGATAATATTACTGATAGCAACAGAAATATTTTAATCCCTATAAATACTGAAGTGATCGGTGAATTACAACCAGTTAACTTAAATAGCACTTATTCCAGAGATAGGGATACTGAAACTAATCAAGGTGTCCGCTTTGTAGCTAGAGAATTAATCTTTCCTTCTGGACAACGACAACAGATTTTTGCTAACTCCCAAACAATCACCCAAACAGAAACAATTAGTGAGGGAGCAAGCACTGGAAAAATATTAACTGATGCTGCTATTGGTGCGGGTGCAGCTACTGTGATTTCCTTGCTGACAGGTAATAAGAAAATTGAAGTTTTAGAACCTGTTGGTGGTGCAGCAGCCGGGGCTTTGGCAAGTGTATTACTAAGGAAAGAAAAATCTGATGTTTTTGTTCTCAGACCAGATACAGATTTAGCGATTACTCTCACTTCCAATTTAGTTATAAATCGTCAATAAACTTAATTGCTGTTAAGTGTGAATTTAATGATCTGAATAAAGCGATGCTTACATAAATCATGGTGAGCGATCGCTTTATTTTTGTACGTTTATTGTCCAATAGAGCTTAAAATAACTATCTGGGGAACTTTTTTACTGCTTACTTTTTCAAGTCTGTAACCAAAATTAGCTACTTCAACCTCTAGAGGTATACAGAAATCAATAAAAAATGCTATATTAGATTATACATAGTCTTTCTAGACAAAACGTTAATTAACTACTGCTAACATCGAAAATAATGGGAACTATCTATTTTTACGATTGTCTGTATTATTAACCACAAAAAAATAAATTTAGAGGCAGAGAATAAATGGTTACTTTCAAAAATTGGCAATCAAAAACAGCATTAGTAATGGCTTTGAGTATTACATCTACTGCTGTTATTCCTTTTGTTATCACTACTCCAGCTTTTGCTCAAACCTCTTTCAATGATGTGCAATCTAACTATTGGGCATCACAATTTATTCAAGAATTATCAAGACGGGAAATTATTGCTGGTTTTCCTGATGGTAGTTTCCGTCCTGAAGAAGCAGTAACCCGCGCTCAATTTGCGGCTATGTTGAATAAAGCCTTCAATAAATCAGCCCAACGACAAGGCATCAGATTTAATGATGTAGCTACCAATTTTTGGGCATATAATGCTATTCAACAATCTTATGTTACTGGTTTCCTCTCTGGCTATCCTGGCAATCGTTTTGAACCTAATCAAGCAATTCCCCGTCAACAAGTTTTAGTTTCTCTTGCGAATGGTTTAAACTATTCTCCTAGTGCCAATATTAATAGCATTCTCCAAACTTTTAATGACGCTTCTAATATTGCTGACTATGCCCGTAGTCCTATAGCAGCCGCTGTGGAAAGACGCATGGTTGTCAACTATCCTAATGTCAATTTCCTCAACCCAACTACCAACGCAACAAGAGCGCAAGTAGCAGCTTTTATTTATCAAGCATTAGTTAGTTCTAACCAAGCTTCCGCTATAAATTCTCCCTATATTGTGGCTTTACAAACTACTCCCACACAACCAACATCTGCAACTATACCCCAAGGAACTACAATTCCTGTTAAGTACGAAAAAGCTGAAAAAATTCTTGTCACCAAAGATGAAACAGCCCCTTTAACTTTAATGACATCTCAAAATATCATTACTCAAAATGGTACAGTGATAGTTCCTGCTGGTAGTCAAATTGTTGGTGAACTTAAACCGGCTCAGGGGGGTTCTCAATTTGTTGCTCAAAAATTGATTTTAACATCAGGTCAAGAATATCAAATAAGTGCTACTTCTAATGTAATTACTAAAACTGAAACCGTTAGAAAAGGAACTAGCACAAGTACAATTATCAAAAATACTGCCCTTGGTGCAGCCGCAGCCGCAGCCGTCTCTGCGGTGACAGGAGATAGAGCTATTGCGACAGAAGAAGTTTTAGGCGGTGCAGGAATTGGGGCATTAATTGGTTTATTCTTTGGGAAAAGTAGTGTTGATTTAATTGCTATTGAACCTAATACAGATTTGCAATTGACAATGAATCAAGATTTGCCCATTACAGTTAGGTAAAAACTGACAAATTAACTATCTAATCAACAGTCAACAACCAAATTATAAAAGTAGTTCCTGGGGTATGAGGTAAGGTGATAACTGAGTTAATTGCCGGACTAAAAGCCTCTATGTTTCCCTGCATTTCTGCTATTAACTGTTTAGCAATGGATATTCCTAAACCAGTCCCAGGAATTTCTGTTTGTGCTTGTACGCCTCGGTAATGTCTTTCTCCTAGATGTTCTAAGTCTTCAGGGGGAATACCAGGACCATTATCACTAATAGCAATTCCTTGAAAGTTACCTTTTTTTTGCCCACATTGGACTAAAATTTTCCCACCAGCGGGAGTATATTTCAAAGCATTATCTATAATATTACTCAATACTTCCCGTAAAGCCTTTTCATTCACTTTAACTAAAGGCAAATGGTGGGGAATTTCTGTAATTAATTGTAAGTTTCGTTCTTGAGCGATCGCTTGAGCCGATATTAACAAAGGCGCTAATAAATCGGCAAGGGAACAATCACTTAACTTTTCTCCTGTTCCGGGTAATAATAACGCAGGTTTAGCTGGCTTCTGCACATTTTCATTCATAACTACCTGAGACTCTGGTAGGGGACGGGGTGCTAAATCTGCTGTATTTAAATCAATGACCTGATCAAACTGTTGTAATAATTCTTGTAAGCGATCGCTCTCCCGGACTATACTAGTAGCTACTTCACGATTAGTATCAGCAGGAAGCATTCGCTTAAATAGTAATTTACCGAAGGTGCGGATAGCAGTTAAAGGGTTACGAAATTGGTGCAAAAGATTATCTAATAAATCCCGTTGTTCCTCTTGCAGAATTTGTTCTTGTTGGAGTTGGTGTTGCAACCATGCCTGACGTTGGTCTAAAATGCAAGCGATCGCTAATGTTTTAGCAATCCGTTCAATGTCCCCCTCTTCCCGTTCATTCCATTCCCTGTCGTCCCTTGCAGTCACCAATAACCCCATCATTACACCCTCATAAATCAGCGGTAAAACAATTTGGTTATTGCTGAGTAAATATTCATCTTGTAAACTTTGTTTTCCAGTTGCATCGGATTCCGGTGATGGATGCGAAGATACGGAAGTTGGTTTTAACAACCTTCTTTGTTGATTTGGTAACGCCAAAACATTAGCAATCCCTATGGAATAACCGTCCTGTGTTTCACCATATTCATCACCATGGGTTAATACCATCGTTTCCGGATACACCATTACCGGAATCAGTCGGGCATCACCTGTGGGTTTTTCCACCAATTCTTGTGTTAAATAAACTACACTAAAAGACGCTCCCATTCCTTGGGTTAGCAGGGCTATTTGCTCTCGACAAAGAGCAAGAAAATCAGAACTAGCAGACATTAGCATGAGTTCAGGAATCTAGAAGGTCAGAAAACATGAGAAAGGTTATTAGCTATCTAGTGTAATCTGGGAATGGGTTAAGAGGCAAAAGGAAGGCAAGAGATACAGAAGCAGAAATTTTTTAATTTTTAATTCTTAATTTTTAATTGTTTTTCCCTCAGTTGTATCAAAACATTAAAACCCATTGATTTTTTAAGATAGAACTTATATAATGACGACGGATTTTGTAGCCAAAACTACAATCTATAGCTTGAAACAGGAGGACAATAGGTTGGCAAGGAGACGTAAGCGGAAGAGTCGTCGCAGACAAGAAGGACGACGGATACTTGAACATATTCCTCAGTACAGCATTGAAAGTGGCGAAGATAAACCTGTGACAGCAGCAAGAAAATTCATTCAAGCTGAAGGTATTTTGCCACCCGCGCTGCTACTAGTAAAGCGTAATGAACATACAACAGACCGTTATTTCTGGGCGGAAAAAGGTCTGTTTGGCGCTCAATACGTAGAAGAGAATCATTTCTTGTTTCCTAGCCTCAAGGTTCTAGAACCGTCTACAGCACAAGAAGCTGTGGCTATGGCTAGTAGATAAACAACAAATGACCATCATATCTCTTAACTGTTACTTCTGACTCTGACAATAATTAACTGGCCATTTTGACCTGTTTATTCAAAAATTCCATTTTTTTTAATTTTGTGGTTGAATCTGCCAGTAGGGTTTAAACAACTTCTCTCAAGTCAACGCATAATCAATTTCTCATAAACCTAATTTGGTTATATGAGTCAATTCATTATCAGCTTATCCCGCAGAGAATAGTGACAGAGCTAGGAGAATCCAAAAACGCAGCATGAATTCATGCTCTCACTAACTTGGACTACTAGCAAGCTCTGTCAACCAAATTAAATTTTTCCTTTCTCCCTACTGCCTATTTGCTCAAAAGTTTAGTCAGAAGTCTAGATTAATGTAGATAGCGATGGTTTTCATCCCCAACAATCAATCAAGTGTCAAGCGTCTTTAGCTGTAATGCCCTTTGTAACTCAGCAAGTTCATCTCTATGGGCAGTAACAGTAATTGTACTTGAGAAGTTTTGTCCACTGCGGATATTTTCCATCTTTAGTGACACCTTCTCAAGTCTTCCAGATTTTTTCCAGTACAACAGACCACTTAAAGGCGCAAACAGGATTAATAACAGAAAAAACTGCCCAAAATCAGGAAAAAGCATTGATAAAACCAATGCTAGACAACCTAAACCCACCGCTGCTAGTAAAGTCAAAAACACAGTTAAAAACCAGCTAGGTCTAACAAATCCCTCAAAAGTGACTTGATTTTTAGTCGAATCTACTGCTAATACTCGATAAGCACGAGAGCGAAAATATTCCTTTAATGAACTCATTAACGTTTCCTCACCCTGCTCTGAAACCAGTCGCATTACTTCTATACGATCTTTAGTTGAAGCGCGGATAAAGAAAAACAAACCAACTGATAACAG
Source organism: Anabaena sp. UHCC 0204 (assembly GCF_009711975.1). GTDB lineage: Bacteria > Cyanobacteriota > Cyanobacteriia > Cyanobacteriales > Nostocaceae > Dolichospermum. The sequence continues at coordinate 64,396 of NZ_VIKW01000019.1, read as the reverse complement.
CAAAGTTAACAGGAAAGTAGATTGCGAAACAGTAGAATCCATAACGAATTTTTACGTCTGAAATTTTTAGTAGACTTAAACCATTATCAATTATTCTGGAATCAGGTAACAGACAACAGACAGAAGTTGTTTTTTAATCTTTAACATTTAATTTTTATATGTCACAAAACTCCGAAACCCCATCATCTAATCTTAGATTTATAGCCCAAAAATTTCGCCTAGCAGGTTGGATTAGTTTCTGGATTCAGTTAGTATTAGGTGTGGTTTCTGGGGTAATTTTACTGCTATATGCTATTTCTAGTCAAAGACCAGGAAGCCCAGCGAACAATCCGGGAACAGGATTTGGCCTTTTCTTAGCAATTTGCGGACTAATTACCTTGGGTGTGGGCATTTATTTGGCTTTCCGGTACACCAGAATTTCCAAAGACCTCCAATCTAGCAATCCTAATAACCGCCCTCGTAAAAGCGAGACTGTGCAAGTCTTACGTTTAGGAATATGGGTAAATTTAGGAGGAATTCTCTTTACACTATTGGGGGCGCAGGCCATAGTTGGTAGTTTAGCAGCCAGAGCGATTACCCAAACCCAGTTTTTATTCGGTACTCAAGGCAACCAACCGTTTATTAGCGGTTTAGATATGTTTGTAGTCCAAGCGAATATCAATACTATCTCAGCCCACTTTTCTGGGCTTATAGCTTCATTATTTCTGCTGAATCGCATTACTAAATAGTTTGGTAAAAGGTAGAATTGCTATTATCAATCATTGAAAAGAGGTAATTCCAGAATAAATCCTGGTAAAACATCTTCTCCTAATAAAGAGGTTGGTAATGATATTATTTCTACAGATTGATTGAGACGATAAATTTCTACTTGTTGATTTTGCGGATCAATTAACCAACCTAAACGTAAACTACTATTTAGATATTCTTGCATTTTATCCTGTAATTGACTCAAAGAATCGGTACGAGAACGCAATTCTATAACAAAATCAGGACAAATTTTAGGGAATTTTTCCTGTTCTTCAATGCTTAAAGATTCCCAACGTTCATTAGCTATCCAAGCGACATCAGGGGAGCGTTTACCACCATTAGGTAAAGTGAAAATAGTGGAAGAACTAAAGACTTTTCCTAGCTTAGTTTTACGATTCCAAATTGCAACATCAGCATTAAATTCTGATTCTCTATTTCCACTAATTGCACCCACTGGAGGCATAATTATTAATTCTCCTTTAGCAGTTTCTTCTAGTTTCCAATCTTCGTTAGTGTGACAGAGGTGATAAAATTGTTCATCACTTAAACCAACTTTTTTAATATTTAAAATTACTGATTCAGATGTGATCATAGCTGATAATCTCCTTCAAGGGTAGGGAATGGATAAAGTAAGGATTCAGGTAAGGGCGAAGCATTCGGGCGATAAATTATCGGTTTTTACCCAAGGTTATAATCCGAATGCTTCGCCCCTACACCTTCCACAATATTTTCTTGATTTTCCACTTCTCATTATTATTGTAGCAATTTATAATTAAACGCAGATAAATGCAGATAAACGCAGATGAAAAATGGATGATTTGATCAATTTTATGATTCTGTGCTGTTGAATCACGTCAATCAAGTACAATTTACCAAAACCAACCAAAACTTACCAATGCTGGATATTAAACAAATTAGAGAAAACCCCCAACTGGTACAAGAAAAGCTGAATACTCGTAGTGGTAAATACGACATTCAGCCTATATTAGATTTGAGCCAAAAACAACGGGAACTAGAAGGAAAACGCAACGAACTTCAAGCCCGGAGTAATGAAATTGGTAAACTAGTTGGACAAAAGGTAAAATCTGGTGTTAATCCTCAAGATCCAGAAATACAAGCCTTAAAGGATGAAGGAAACAGCCTCAAAACCACATTAAGCGGATTAGAACCCCAGGAAAAAGAGTTAAAAGCGCAAATTCAAGAATTACTCTTAGCACTTCCTAACCTACCCAGTGATTCTACTCCCATAGGTGCAAGTGAAGACGATAACCCAGAAGTGAGAAGATGGGGAGATGAATATATACCGGAAAATCAGAATATTTTACCTCATTGGGAAATTGGGGAAAAGTTGGGTATTTTGAATTTTGAAAGAGCGGTAAAAATTGCCCAAAGCCGGTTTGTGAGTTTGATAGGTGCGGGTGCAGCTTTAGAAAGAGCGTTAATTCAATTTATGCTTTCTAAGCATATTGAAAATGGGTATATAGAAATTAGTCCACCGTTGTTAGTTAATACAGATTCTTTAACCGGAACAGGACAATTACCCAAGTTTGCAGAAGAAAGTTTTAAATGTGCAGATGATGAATTGTGGTTAATTCCCACTGCGGAAGTTCCGGTTACAAATTTTTATCGGGGAGAAATTATCAACGCGGAAGATTTACCGATTTATCACTGTGCATATACGCCATGTTTTCGTCGGGAAGCAGGAAGTTATGGACGGGATATGCGGGGTTTAATTCGGTTGCATCAATTCAATAAAGTTGAGTTGGTGAAGTTAGTAAAACCGGAAGATTCTTTTGATGAATTGGAGAAGTTAGTAGGAAGTGCAGAATCTATTTTACAGGGTTTAAAATTGCCTTATCGAGTGATTAATTTATGTACTGCTGATTTAGGTTTTGGGGCAACGAAGACCTATGATTTAGAGGTTTGGTTGCCATCTTCTGGGAAGTATCGAGAGATTTCTAGTTGTTCTAATTGTGTGGATTTTCAAGCAAGAAGGGCGGATATTCGGTTTAAGGAAGCAGGTAAGAAAGGGACGCAATTTGTGCATACTTTGAATGGTTCTGGTTTAGCTGTGGGAAGGACTATGGCGGCGATTTTGGAGAATTATCAGCAACCAGACGGGACGATTAAAGTACCGGAGGTTTTGCAGGTTTATTTGGGTAGGGAGGTTTTGTAGTTTAGGGGTTTTTGTAGAGGCGTTTTGGTTGCGTCTCTACGTAACTTTATGTAATAAGCAGTAAAATTATGCAAATAAATGTTACAATTTTAATATCTATGAATTAATAATTGGTTACTATAAAATTATAGTTTGAAGTTATTTGATATACTTGCTTTTTCACTCGACCATAACATACTCTAAGGTGCATTAAATGTCTATTATAAACCTGAGTGTCATTCTAGTATTAAATATTATTTATTGGATATTTTTTGGGCGTGATCCTAAAGTTATTGGAGTATGTATTTGGAGAGCATTAGGTCTTTCTATACCCACATTTATGGGAGCAATTATAGGGATTGTTGAAATATACCACTTTTTATTTTTATATTTAAAATTTTTATTTAGTCAAGTCCCAGAACCTCACGTAGCATTATTAGCAGTCCTATTATTTTTAATATTATCTTTGATAATATATCTAATTTTTGTAGGATTATATTTACTAATTCTGAAAATATTTTGGAGCAATCCTCCTAAATGGCTTAGATTTAAGAGTTGGAAAACAGTTCTTTTAGGTTTTGTTATTTCTGTTTTTGCTACGTTACCTGCTGCAATAACTTATGGACCATTTCTTGTATTAATTCCCAGTAGTGAATTAATTATAGAAACTTTGATAGATAAAGGTTATGAAGCATCAGATATTATAGGTGGGATGTTTTTAATTTGGTTCTTGTTTGCAGTTGAGTTATACCATGCTGAGTATAAGTTTAAGAAATGGTATCTTTCAAGAAGAAAAATAAATAATTAATAGCTAGTAAGGTGCATTAATGAAATGTAACGCACCGTTTTCTATTAAAATTTAATTGTCAGAATCAGGATAACCAGGATTAAAGGATTAACAGGATAATATTTGATTTTGATATTCTGGGATATTAAAATTAGTGCAACTTCTGAAAATATAGATGAATATTAAAAAACCATCCTGTACATCCTCAAATCCTGGATATCCTGATTCTGACAAAATACAATTTATGAAGATGTAGATGAATATTAAAAAACATCCTGTACATCCTCAAATCCTGGACATCCTGATTCAGACAAAATGCAACTTCTAAAGATTTAGATGAACATGAAAAAATCATCCTGTACATCCTCAAATCCTGTGCATCCTGATTCTGACATTTTTTTAAATTCTATGCTATTATTTATTATAATAATGTAATCTCAAAAAAAGATTATGATTTCAATTAATCAAGCACAACAGCAACTACAGAATTTAATTGATTCAGTTAATCAATCTCATCAACCTATTATCATTGCAGGAGAAAATAACAACGCAGTATTATTATCTGAAAGTGACTGGAAATCTATCCAAGAAACACTATATTTACTTTCTATTCCAGGAATGAGAGAATCAATTAAAGAAGGATTAGCAACACCGATTGCAGAATGTGATGGGGAATTAGAGTGGTAAATTGGAAGTTAGTTTATACTAAACAGGCTCAGAAAGATGCTAAAAAATTATCTGCAAGTAATTTAAAAGATAAAGCACAAACTTTACTTGATATTATTCAGGTCAATCCGTTTCAAAATCCTCCACCTTATGAAAAGTTAGTAGGAGATTTAGAAGGTGCATATTCACGACGAATTAATATTCAACATCGTTTAGTATATGAAGTGATTGAAGATGAAAATACTATCAAAGTTTTACGAATGTGGACACATTATGAGTAGTATTTTTCTGTCTGAATCAGGATAACCAGGATTAAAGGATTAACAGGATTATATTTGATTTTGATGTTCTGGAATATTTGAATTAGTGCAACTTCTGAAGATGTAGATTAATATTAAAAAACCATCCTGTAAATCCTCAAATCCTGGACATCCTGATTCTGATAAATAATGTTAAAAATTCTATTAGCGGAAAATGGTCAAAAAAGATAAACTGATTGAAAAATTAACAAATAGCCCCAATAATGCCAAATTTAGTGATATTCGTAAACTGTTAGAATTAGATACTTTTCTATTAGATAGAATTACAGGTAGTCATCATATCTTTATCAAAGATGATATCATTTTAGTAATTCCCGTACATAATAATCGGGTAAAATCAGTTTATGTTAAACGAGTATTAGAATTAATAGAAGGAGCATAATCATGAATTATCCCATAGTTGTTTATCCCTGTGAAGAAGGCGGTTTTGTAGCTGAAATTCCAGCATTAAAGGGATGTTTAGCACAGGGAGAAACTTTAGAAGAAACATTACAAGAATTGATCATTGTCAGAGATTTATGGTTAGAAACAGCAGAAAAACATGGTCAAAAATTACCAGATGTTGAACGTGCTATTTCTCAAGTTAAAGCACTCAGTAATGTATAATTAACTGTCAGAATCAGGATATCCAGGATTAAAGGATTAACAGGATTATATTTGAGTTTGATATTATGGGATATTTGAATTAATGTAATTTATGAGAATGTAGATTAATATTAAAAAACCATCCTGTAAATCCTCAAATCCTGGACATCCTGATTCTGAAAAATTTGGTATAATTAATATGAGCATTTACTAATTGAGTAAACTATGAAAACACTAGACATAAAAGTAACTATAACAAATGATGGTAAATTATTAGTCAATTCTTCTGTAGATATACCAATGGGAGAATATAACGCTGTTATTGTATTAGAAGATCGCCCAATTGAACATCATCTACAAACTTCTGTGCAAAATGCTCAGGCTATTTTTAGAAAATATATTCCTGCTAGTAGAAAACTTTCTGAAGAATTAATTCAGGAACGAAGAGAGGAAAGTTTGAATGAGTGAAGTTGTTTTAGATGCTTCTGCTATTTTAGCTTTGCTTAATCAAGAAACTGGTAGCAAAGAAGTTTTAAATTTTATTGGTAAAGCTGCAATTAGTACAGTGAATTTATCCGAAGTTATAGCAAAATTAGCTGATGCAGGAATACCGGAAGAAGATATTAGACAGATTATTTCTGATCTCAATCTTGAAGTTATTAATTTTAATGAAGAACAAGCTTTAAAAGCAGGAATGTTGCGCCCAATCACTAAATCAATCGGGCTTTCATTTGGTGATAGAGCTTGTTTAGCATTAGGTATTATTCTTAATCAGCCTGTTCTAACAACTGATAGGTTGTGGGGTAGTATTAATGTGGGGGTTGAAATTAGATTATTACGTTAGGCGTTAATGAAATGTAATGCACCGTTTTTTATTAAAATTTAACTGTCTGATAGCGTAGCGTGGCGCAAGCCATATCAGGATAACCAGGATTAAAGGATTAACAGGATTATATTTGAGTTTGATATTTTAGGATGTTTGAATTAGCGCAATTTCTGAAAATATAGATGAATATTAAAAAACCATCTTGTACATCCTCAAATCCTGGACATCCTGATTCAGAGAATTTTTAGCTATAATCAAAGCATAAGCAACTAACCTGAATTAGAGGCAATATATCATGAACACAGCTAAACTTAGCAGTGATGGTACTCATCAAACGGTGATATTACCCTCAGATTTTCAAATAACGGGGACAGAAGTTTATATAAAAAAAATTGGTAATGCCATTATTCTTATTAGTAAAGATAATCCTTGGCAAAGTTTAATTGATAGTTTAGATCAATTTTCTGATGATTTTATGACCACTAGAGATCAACTTTCTGTTGATAAAAGAGAGGAATTTTAAATGCAATATCTTCTCGATACTAACATCTGTATTTATCTGATTAAACAAAAGCCAGAAAAAGTTATAGCGCGATTTAAAACTTTGTTAATTTCTGATATTGGCATTTCTTCCATCACACTATCAGACATTTTCATTAATCAATGATATCCTAGTAAAAAATACGAGGTGAAGTCTCATGCTAACTATAGCACCCACTAACACCCACCGAGCTATACTCCCTAATATTACTTGGCACACATTTGAAACCATTTTGAGAGAGATGGGGAATAATCGCACTACCCGTCTAGCTTACAACCAGGGAACACTAGAAATTATGACTCCTTTAATGCCCCATGAACATAATAAAAGACTGATAGAAAAGCTAATTGATAATCTAGCGGAAGAACTTAATCTTAACTTGAAAAGTACCGGTTCAGTTACTTGTAAACGTCAAGATTTGGCTAAAGGTGTAGAACCAGATTCTAGTTTTTACATCCAAAATGAACCGATAATGCGAAATAAGCAAAATCTCGATTTGACTCAAGATCCTCCACCAGATTTAATTATAGAAGTTGATTATACCAGTGCTTCTCTTGATAGATTACCTATTTATTTGGCTTTAGGCGTTCCCGAAGTTTGGCGTTATGATCATCCGGTAATGCAGATTTATCAACTGGGTGAAGGTGTTTATATTCCCTGTGATGTTTCTCCTACCTTTGCAAATTTGCCCCTCACTACAGAAATTCCCCTATTTTTAGGTAAAAGTTTGGAAATTGGCGAAATTGCCATGATTCGCTCCTTTCGGGAATGGGTTAGACAACAGATGAAAAATTGACATCAGCCGATTGAGTCTGTTGCACCCATTCCCAAACTACAATAAAGATATATATCCGAATATTTTGATTAATTTGCTCTATGTCAGTTTTAGCAGCGATCGCAGTTTTGGCTATTTTGATCTTAGTACACGAGTTGGGACATTTCATAGCCGCCCGTTCTCAAGGCATTTACGTTAACCGCTTTTCCTTGGGTTTTGGTCCAACACTTTTAAAGTACCAAGGATCACAAACGGAATATACTATCCGCGCTTTCCCATTAGGTGGCTTTGTTGGCTTTCCTGATGATGACCCAGATAGCGTAATTCCCCCTAATGACCCGAATTTGCTGCGTAATCGTCCAGTATTAGACCGAGCCATTGTCATTAGTGCCGGTGTGATAGCAAATTTAATCTTTGCTTATTTGATGTTGGCCTTGCAATTGGGTATCGTTGGTATACCCCAGGAATTTCAGTATCAACCAGGTGTACTTGTCAAACCTGTAGATGAACAATCCGTTGCTTACCAAGCAGGAATTCGAGAAGGAGACATTATTCTGGCTGTGAATGGTCAAGAAGTTCCTCTAGGTAAAGACGCAACTACATTATTAACCAAAGAAATCCAAACCCACCCTAACCAAGAAATTGACCTAAAAATTCAACACGAAAACCAACAAACCAACCTGAAATTAACACCTAAACAAGGTGCTGATGGTAAAGGTGTAGTGGGGATTGAATTGGGACCAAATGGTAAAGCAATTTATCGTCGTCCTCAAAATATAGGTGAGATTTTCACCTTTGCTGCTAATCGTTTCCAACAATTAGTTGTCGGGACATTCCAAGGTTTTGGACAGTTAATTACTAATTTTGGGCAAACGGTAGGACAAGTTTCTGGACCCGTGAAAATTGTCAAAATTGGCGCTCAATTAGCGGCTAGTGATAGCACAAATTTATTCTCTTTTGCGGCAATTATTAGTATTAACTTGGCAGTTATTAATATTTTGCCCCTTCCCGCTTTAGATGGTGGACAACTCGCATTTTTAGCAATTGAAGGTTTATTTGGTAAGCCTTTACCTAGCAAAATTCAAGACGGTGTTATGCAAACTGGTTTGGTGTTACTTTTAGGATTGGGTCTTTTCCTAATTGTGAAAGAAACTACCCAGTTAACATCCCAATTAGAATGGGTGCAAAAGTTGTTGCAGTAAATATATCTGGCAATTGGCAATTGACAATTGATAATTGACAATTGTTAATTGTCAACTAACCACTAACCACTAACCACTAATACTAGAAAACTGATTGACTCGTAAATCATTAACAAAAAAACAACGGGCTTTAGAAATTCTTGCTCGTATCCAGCGTCTGTATCCAGATGCAACTTGCTCTTTAGATTATGCAACTCCCGTACAATTGTTAGTTGCAACTATTCTTTCTGCTCAATGTACAGATGAGCGGGTAAATAAGGTGACACCAGGATTATTTGGCAGGTTTCCTGATGCCGAAAGTTTAGCAAATGCTGATATATTAGAGTTAGAAGAATTGGTGCGTTCGACTGGGTTTTATCGTAATAAAGCCAAGAATATTCAAGGCTCTTGTCAAATGATTGTTAATGATTTTAATTCGGTTGTTCCTAACAAAATGGAAGAGTTATTAAAGCTTCCAGGAGTAGCGCGGAAAACTGCAAATGTGGTTTTAGCCCATGCCTATGGAATCAATGCAGGGGTGACGGTAGATACTCACGTCAAGCGGTTAAGTCAGCGTTTGGGGTTGACAAAAAATACTGAACCTGTCGGTATTGAGAAAGACCTCATGAAGTTATTACCGCAACCAGATTGGGAAAATTGGTCAATTAGATTAATCTATCATGGTCGGGCTGTATGTAAATCCCGTTCTCCTGCTTGTGGTGTATGTGAGTTGGCTGATTTGTGTGATATGCAATTGTCGCAAACAAAGGTGAAGTAGTCACTTTCTAAGAATGATAAATAACATTTTATAAACTAGTACACAACAGCGTAAATAAACTAGTTATAAGGAAAATGCCGAAAACCCTTGAAGGTGTGTCTTCCTGAGTCAGACACACCTGGACTTTAGCCAAGGGATGAAGGCTAGGTGCAGGATTTATCCTGCATTGACATAGATGTTATACTACTTATAACAGGAATGGTAATTAACCTGTATAAAAACCTAACTGCTTAACGGCAATCTGTACCTTGACAATTAAATCTATGCGGTTCTACTGCATTGTTCACGTTTGGTCCTAGCAGTAGGTAAAAGATTTATACCGAGCGTGACGAATCAGAATTTTGAAACTGAAAAGTTTCATCCTCAACAGGACTTGCAGTCATGCAACTACGGTCGGGCAGACCGAAAGTTAACGCTTGGGGAGAGTCCCACCTCTGAGCTAGATAACGCAAGGAGTCTAGTTTAAGTGGTCTCGTTGAACCAAGAATCCCCGTGTCTTTAGACCGGGGAGTGTCAAATAGTCAAAGAAGGTGCTAACGCTAAAGTTTTTGTCATATCAACAAGGAAAACGCGATCGCACAAATTAAACATTTCTGCCTCAGTTTGCACCCGTCGCATTAACCGCAAAAAATGACCTTCAGTATCAACACTTAAAGCAATGTAGTTAAGGAACATTTTCAAGTAGCCTACCCGCGCCCGTTCTGGCATAGTTGACCCTGTAGGAGTTTGCCATAAACGATCAATATAGTTGCGAACCTCTACCAAAGGAACGGGTGTGATCTCCTCACCTCGCAAAGCCTGCCGAATTTGATTAAAAAGCCAAGGATTACCGATCGCCCACCGTCCCACCATTACACCCGCTGCACCCGTTTGAGACAGCACTTCCAGGGCAGTTTTCGCCGATTTGATATTGCCATTAGCCAACACTGGACAATCAACCCTTCTCACCGCTTCCGCAATCAAATCATATTTAACTTCTCCATGGTACATATCTTTCACCGTGCGACCATGCAAACTCAGCAAATCAATATTATGACGATTGATGAGATCGAGAATTTTAGAAAAGTTATCTGTATTTTCAAACCCTACGCGCATCTTCACAGTTAAAGGTTTATCATTCACAGCAGCACGCAGTTCTCCCAAAATCTGATCTACTTTTTCCGGTTCTCGCAGCAATCCACCCCCAACATTTTTACGATAGATTCTCGGTGCTGGACAGCCCATATTTAAGTCCACTCCCGCGATATTATATTTGCAGAGTTCCTTGGCTGTTCTTACTAAGTCGGGAATGCTTTCCCCAATCATTTGAGCAAAAACGGGGCGACCCGTATCATTTTCGGTGATTGCTGCCAGAATGTGACGATTGAGTCGTGAGGTATCATTGACGCGGAAATATTCGGTAAAGAAGTAGTCAGGACTGCCGTAGTGGGCAATGACCTTCATAAACCAGAGGTTTGTCACATCCTGCATCGGTGCAAGAGCGGTAAGCGGTAGGTCTTTCTGAAGTGATTGGGGGAGTGATACCAGGGACATAGAGATGAAGATTAATAAAGCATCAGGTAATTGGTGATTGGTGATTGGTGATTGGTAATAGGTAATAGGTTATTAATATGATAGGTGATAAAATCCCAGTTTTCATCCTGTACATCTTTAAATCCTGGAAATTATCTCGACTCCGCGGTAGTTGAGCGAAGTCGAAACTCGATAACCACCTGATTCTGACAATTTCTATACTATGATTGGTGTTGGGTTGTGCGATCGCCAACAGTATCGCTCAACCCAACCTTAATTCAGATCCTTCTACCTCTGTAAACTCCGAGGATCAAGAGCATCACGCAATCCATCCCCTAAAACATTGAATGACAAAACTGTGAGAATAATTAGAATTGCTGGTGGTAAAATTAGCCATGGTTGTAATACTAAAATCGAAGCATTACTAGCTAAAGAAAGCATATTTCCCCAAGATGGATCTGGTTGTTGAATCCCTAAACCAATCAGACTTAATACCGCTTCTGCGCCAATAAAGCTAGGAATTGTTAACGTGGCAGAAATGATGATATAACTAGCAGTCTGCGGCAAAACATGACGAATAATGATATAAATTGGCTTACCACCCATTACCTTTGCTGCTTGCACAAATTCGAGTTCTTTAATTGATAAAACTTGACCGCGAATTACCCTAGCTAAACCAGCCCAGCTAATCAGAGAAGTAATTAGTACAATCAGTAAAAAGCGTTGACTACTAGTTAATTTTGGATCTATTATTCCCGATAATGCTACTAATAGATAAATACTGGGGAAAGTCATTAATACTTCTGCTAACCGCATAATAATACTATCAACTATCCCTCCAAAATAACCAGATATACCACCAATTAATAACGCCAATGGATAGGTAATGATGATGCCGAAAATGCCAATAAACATACTAATGCGACCACCATGTAATAACCGACTAAATTGGTCGCGGCCTTGTTCATCTGTTCCTAAAAGATTGAATTTTGCATCACCAATAACGCCAAACAAATGCCAATTTAAGGAAATACCAGGAATAATTGTAACTTCTTGCCATTGGGGAGGAAGTGAAATACTCAACTTGAATAATTGATATTCAGGACCGGCAACAAATAAACGTAATGGTGAAGGCTTTGTTTGATCTACAATTATTTTTCTTTCCCCAGTTTCTAAGTTAGTATCGCCCTGTGTTGTAGGATATACATGGGGTCCAATAAATTCCCCTGACTGTGACACCCAGTTAATTCGGGTTGGTGGCAGTAGTGAACCATTTGGTTGTGAGTCGTAGGGGTTATAAGGAGCGATAAAATCAGCACAAATCACTGCTAAATAGAAACATAATAGGACAATTGCCCCAGATCGTGCTAAAGGGTTTTTATTGAGTCTATGCCACCAATTCATAATTTTTGATGTAAAAGTTAATGTTGATTAATTGTTGATCAAAGTATATATCAAGAAATTAGAGAAAAACCTGCAAACCCATTTTATGAAAAACTTGCATCACCATCGCTCACAATTTCCCGCTTTAAGTAATAAGGTTTATTTTAACTATGGAGGCCAAGGACCAATGCCTCAAGGGGCTATGGATGCTGTGACTGAGGCTCAAGCGCACATTCAAAATATAGGTCCTTTTGGGAATGAAGCCTATAGTTGGATTTCACCACAAATACAAGCCAGTCGAGAAGCGATCGCCTCTATACTCAATGTGCCAAGTAATACAATTACTCTCACGGGTAATGTAACGGTAGGTTGTAATATTGCCATGTGGGGCATTGATTGGCAACCTGGTGATCATCTCCTGCTTTCCGACTGCGAACACCCTGGAGTCATTGCTACGGCTCAGGAAATTGCCCGCAGATTTGCGGTAGAAGTTAGCACTTGTCCCTTAATGGCGACTTTAAATGACGGAAATCCTATCAGTATTATTGCTGAAAATCTCCGTCCTCAAACTCGCTTAGTAGTTTTAAGTCATGTTTTATGGAATACAGGTCAAGTTTTACCTGTTGACAAAATTGTAGAAGTATGTAAAAGCAATAATTCGCTATTATTGATAGATGCGGCTCAATCAGTAGGTGTTCTTCCTTTAGATTTAACCGCATTGGGAGTAGATTTTTATGCCTTTACTGGACACAAATGGTTATGTGGTCCTGCGGGTGTGGGTGGTTTATATGTACGTCCTGAAGCTAGAGAAAACTTACATCCTACATTTATTGGATTGAATGGAGTAATTACTAACAGTGAAGCACAACCTACGGGTTGGCAACCTGATGGACGCAGATATGAAGTATCTACTTTATCAACTCCATTATATATAGGTTTGCAAGCAGCAATTACAATTCACGAACAATGGGGAACAGCACAGGAAAGATATGAGCAAATTTACAAAAATAGTGAATATCTGTGGCAGAAATTAAGCTCTTTACCCAATGTCAAATGTTTAAAAAATTCACCTCCAGAAAGTGGATTAGTTTCCTTTCAATTAACTAATCAGCCTAGTTTTAAATTGGTGCAATCTCTAGAATCACAAAATATTTTAACCCGCACAATTGCTCATCCTAATTGTATTCGTGTGAGTATCCATTACCTAACTCTACAATCAGAAATTGACCAATTAATAGCAGCAATATCCAAGCAACAGTAGAAAGCGATTATAATCCAAGTAGGTTGGGTTGAGGCTTTGGAAAACCCAACACAACCAACCATTTTTGGTGTTGGGTTTCCTTGTGTCAACCTCAATTACAGAAATACTTTTTAAACTTCTACCTTTTAAATCATGAAACGACCAATTATATATATAGCAATTACCAATCACGGTTTTGGTCATGCTACCCGCACAGCTTCAATCGCTAATACTATTCAAAAATTATGCCCCGAAGCGTTGTTAATTTTAGTGACAACTGCACCGCGTTGGTTACTAGAATCTTATATAGAAGGTGATTTTATTTTACGTCAACGGGCTTTTGATTTAGGTATTATCCAAGCCGATAGTTTAACAATGGACAAACCAGCGACTTTGGAAAAGTTGCGAGAAATTAAAAAAAATCAAAACGCTTTAATTGCTTCCGAAATTAATTTTATTCGTCAAAATCGTGTGGATTTAATTTTAGCAGATATTCCCTTTCTTGCGGCTGGATTTGCTCAAGCTGCGAATATTCCCTGCTGGATGATTAGTAACTTTGGTTGGGATTTTATCTATCGAGATTGGGGAGGAGAATTTCTGGAAATTGCTGATTGGATTAGTGATTGGTATGCAAAATGCGATCGCCTATTTCGTCTCCCTTTTCATGAACCAATGTCAGCCTTCCCAAATATCACCGACGTAGGTTTAACTGGTGGTTCTCCCCATTTTCCCATTGATGAATTACGCACCAATTGGGGCATAACTACACCGCCAGAAACAACTATTTTACTAACATTTGGCGGTTTAGGTTTACAAGAAATTCCTTATCATAATATCAGCAAATTTTCCGATTGGCAATTTATTACTTTTGATTCCTCAGCCCCAGATTTACCTAATATAATCAAAGTTAAAAATCGTCAATATCGCCCTGTAGACTTTATGCCGATTTGTGGAAGAGTTGTTTCTAAACCTGGATATGGGACATTTTCAGAAGCCACCCGTCTCCAAATACCAGTCGTAACTATTCCCCGTGATGATTTTGCAGAAGCAGCTTTTATGTTAGCAGGAATTACTAATTATAATCATCATCAAATTCTCACAGCACCGGAATTTTTTCAGGGAGATTGGGATTTTCTCTATCAGTCACCCCAACCACCAAAACAAACCGAAGCCATAGATAAAAATGGCAATGAAACAATAGCCAAAACCGTGATAGATTATTTGTATAACACTATATAAACTAGCCATGACACACTACCAAAAATTATTAAGAGTTTCCACCAATGGGAAATCATTTCACAACATTACTGCCAAAATTGAAGCCATAGTTGCCGAATCGGGCATAGAAACAGGTCTTTGTAGTTTATTTTTACGTCACACATCAGCTAGTTTAGTAATTCAAGAAAATGCAGATCCTGATGTATTAGTTGATTTAGCTAATTTCATGGCGAAAATAGTCCCAGAAGGCAACTATTACATTCATGATGCTGAAGGACCCGATGATATGCCAGGACATATCCGCACAGTTTTAACCCACACTTCTGAACAAATTCCTATTAATCGTGGTCATTTGGTATTAGGAACATGGCAAGGAATCTATGTTTGGGAACATCGTCAACAGAACAATATGCGAGAGTTAGTAGTTCACATTTCTGGATAAGTAGGTGGACGTGAGATCACCAAAATGTGTGCAGAAAAGTAAAATCGCCCAAAACTTTCTTCTTCCTGTTCTCTTGTCATAACAACAATTTTTAACGCCAAGATTGCAGATTAATGAGGAATCTAAATTGAAACCTATACCCAAAGCTTGTAGGGGCGTTCGCGGAGCGTGCTGGAAGCATCAGCATTCGGACGATTAATTATCGGTTTTTCCCAAGTTTATTTTCCGAATGCTTCGCCCTAACGACTCCTAACTTATCTAGATATTATATCTTTGCTTTTCTAGGTGCAAAGCAGCCTCTACTTTCTGGTATTGTGTAATTACCTGTGGTACTAAAGAAGCTGCATCTTTCGTATTACCATCACGTCCCAAATCTTCTAATCTTTTGCAAAGGTTAGATAACTCCTTTGCTCCAAAAATAGCACTACTAGATTTAAGTGTATGCGCTTCCAATCGAAGATTTTTGGCATTATCTTGAATAATTGCATCACCCAAAGCTTGTAACCGTTGGGGTGAATCTTCTAAATAGGAATCAATTAACATAATAAATTCGCTAACTACGTGATCGCAAATACTTTCTCTTAATTCTTTTAAAGTTTCTGTATCTAGAATTTGCATATTTTTAGGTAAAGATTCAGGTATTTTTTGACTCATTGGATCGGGTTTATGACAATTACTTAAAGCTCGTGTTAATTCCTCAAGTCGAATTGGTTTTGTTGTGTAGTCATTCATCCCTAATGCTAAACATTTTTCCCTATCTCCCTGCATTGCATTAGCAGTCATGGCTATAATCCAAGGACGAGACGATAATGGCCATTCTTCGCAAATTTTCTGAGTCGCAGTTAATCCATCCATTTCTGGCATTTGTATATCCATGAGAACAACATCATAATATTGTCTTCGTAAAGCTATTAATACTTCTAAACCATTCGCTGCTACATCAGGACGATAGCCAAGACGTTGTAAAATATTTACAGCTACCTTCTGATTCACCACATTATCTTCTGCCAAAAGAATTTTTAATGGTAATTGCTCTGCTAGGTGAGAATTAAATTGTGATAATGTCAGAGATGCAGTATTATCTTTAGGTATAACATCATTACTGAAAATTTTAATTAAGATATTCGCTAGATAGGATTTTTTAATAGGTTTATTTAGATAAGCAGCAAAATTAATATTTTTTATTTCCGCATAATGGTCTAGGGGTCTGATACCAATAGATGTTAACATAATTAAAGGTAACTGATGACAATTAGGCAATTTACGAATTTCCCCAGCCAGAGTTAAACCATCCATTTCTGGCATTTCCATATCTAAAATAGCCAAATCAAACTTTTGGTGTTGCAAATAGGCGATCGCTTCTCTTCCAGAAGGAGCAACAATAGGTATCATCCCAAAAGATTGAACTTGTAACATTAAAGATTGACGATTTGTTACATTATCATCAACTATTAATAAACGTTGATTAGCCAATAATTGTTTTTGATTTTCATCATGGATAAGTTCAGATTTACTCACAAATGGGGTAATAATACTAAAGGAAAAACGAGATCCTTCACCAATTTTACTTTCAACTTTAATTTGACCACCCATCATTTCCACTAGTCTTTGGCTAATTACCAAACCTAAGCCAGTACCACCATAATGACGAGTAGTAGAAGCGTCAACTTGACTAAATGGCTTAAAGAGTCTATCCATTCTATCTTCTGGAATACCTATACCTGTATCCTTAACCGTAAATATAATTTCATGCAGTTGAGAATTTAATTGATTTTTTAATTGACTAGTTACGGAAAGTATCACTTCACCAGATTTAGTAAATTTAATAGCATTACTTAGTAAATTTACTAAAATTTGCCGGAGTCTAGCAAGATCACCACTAATTAATTCATAACTTTCTGCATCCATTATATAAGCAAGCTCTAAGTTTTGTTCACTAGCTTTAGGAGCAACTAAATCCAGCGACTCTTCAATACAACTTCTCAGGTTAAAAGTTTGTTCTTCTATCTCCAACTTACCAGACTCAATTTTAGAGAAGTCTAAAATATCATTAATTAGTGTCAGCATAGCATCACCACTATTACGAATAATCTCTACAAATTCTCGCTGCTGTGATGTCAATTGAGTATCCAGTAAAAGTCCTGTCATCCCTATGACTGCATTCATTGGTGTGCGAATTTCGTGACTCATAGTTGCTAGAAATTGGCTTTTAGTCTGGTTAGCAATTTCCGCTTCTTCTTTAGCTGATTTGAGTTGTTCTTCTGCTACTTTTTTATCTGTAATATCTGTAATTATGCCTACTAGACGATAGGGTTTTCCCTGTTCATTACGAATACATTTCCCCTTCGATGCTATCCAAATATAATTGCCATTGTAATGTTTAATGCGATGAGTATTTTGATAAACATCTGTTTTTCCTTCAAGATGATCATTAATATCACACATCACTATGAAGAGTGAATCTGGATGTACATTATCTGACCATGTTGAGAAAATATTGGGTAGGGGTTGATATTCATAACCCAAAATTCTCATCCAAGTGGGTGAATAATAAACTTGATTAGTTATTAAATCCCAATCCCAAATACCATCATTAGTTCCAGAAATTGCTAATTCATAGCGTTCCTCTCTTTCTCTTAATATTGCTTCTATTTCTTGTCTTTTGATAATTTCCGATTCTAGTTCTCGATTAGTAATTGATAATTCTTGAGTTCGTTTTTCTACTCTTTCTTCAAGAGTATTTTTAGCACTTTTAATTTCTTGGAACATTTGATTTAGTGCTAAAATCATTGATTGAAAATTGCGCGTTAGAGAGTCTATTTCAGCAACTATACTATTATCAAAAATAATTTCTTCTTGTGCTAATATTTTTTGTGGTAAATCAGTAGTCACCCGAGTTAATCTCAGCATAGGTTGTACTAATTTGTTACTAAGTAACATCGCAGCTATTAAAGCCATAATGGCAGTAAATAACATAATTGATAGATTTTTTATGTAGATTGTCCGAATATAATCTATTTGCGGTTTTGTTGGTATTTGAAGAACTATTTTGAGATCAATATCATTATTTAAAGAACTTGTTTGTGCATAAAAAGAGTTTTCCCATTTCCAGATAGCTGGTAGATTAGGTGAATTTGGTAGTAAATGAACAACATCATTATTCAAATTGCGAATTGTTTTATCCTGGTAAAGAGTGAACGTCTCTAATGGTTTAATTTTCTCTAAGCTAGTAGCAATTACACGATTTTTTTGATCTATAATAGTAATCTCAAAATCTTCATTTATTTTTGTTGTTTCAATTAAATTAATTAATTTTTTTAGCTTTAATTCACCAAAGATAGCACCCAAAAATTGATTATTATTAACAATAGGTACACCTATATTAACAATTTCATCTCTGCCCAATTTGATTGATGTAGATTGGATATTAGTGGTGAAAGAAGATTCATATCTTTTTAGTTGCTGGAAGTCAGTTCTTTGACTAACATTTATAGAGGATTTTAGCTGATATGGAGATTGTGCGATAATGTTTCCTGCATTATTGACTATGTAAATTTCATTGAACTGTGGAAATATTTTTTGGATATTTTCTAAATTTACTTGGGTTTTCATCAATGAATTTTCGTCTGTTAAATCTAGATAATTAGCAATTCTTTTTAAACTAGTTATATGATTTTCTTGCCAAAATTCAATATTATTTTTAAATGCTAATGATAAAAAATTTATATCTTTAGTAATAGCCATTTCAATACTTTCAGTAGAGCGAATAGCATTATTTATATTAATTGTCATAACTGGAAAAAATACAAAAGCTATGAATAAATTAAATAATGATTGTTGCCAAGAAATTGTATGTTTTCTTGTTTTAATTTTCAACCATTTTTCTATAGGTAAATAATTAATAATTAAACTACAAACTAGAGCATTGAATATGCCATTTACAGCTTGTTTTATAGCGATTAATAATGTTGCTATTAGACTTAATTGTAATATTCCACCATAAAATATAGCGACTAGAGGTATACCTAATACCAACCAATAAATGCCATTTAATAAAAGTAAATTTTGGCTCTTTTTCCGTAAAAATAATCCTACAAATATGGACTCACAAATAAAGATAATCATTGCATAGGGATGTCCCCATAATACCCATGTAAAACTGCTACTGATGATAGAAGCTATTGTTCCCCAAAAAGATCCATAAATAGCTACTATGATCAAAACAGCTATGCTACCAAATAAAAAATCAACTCCAAAAAAAAGTGTCAGTTTAAAGTAGTTGCCAAGATATCCTGCAATAATTAGTAAGATAAGTAATACAATTTGTTTGGGATTGAGAGATACTTTTGGTAACTTTAATAAATTAGTAAAAAACCGCATATTATTTCAGGTTGGTTGAATAAAGAGTTGGTTCAAGAAGCAAAAAAAAGAGTTAATATTTATATAAGTTAGGACTTACGCAAAATATCTCTGAAACTCTCATTCCTTCGTGTTCTTCGTGTCTTCGTGGTTCATTATTCCGTAACTTGTGCGTAAGTCCTATAAGTAACTAGACAAAAAGAAATCAACTTAGATTAAGTAATGTAAAAATATTGAGATGATTTGGTAGTAAGGGCTTCAGCCCTTAAATGAGGACTAAAGTCCTCACTACAAACCTGGAATTATTTAGTCCGTTCTACTTATATTTGATAAATTAATTAAAATCATTAGTAAATATTAGGCTAAATTTATTCACTTACAGCAGATCCAAAACGATAACCTTTACCATAAACAGTGTGAATCAGTGGAGTTTCACCCATTACTTCTACTTTCCGACGCAATAGACGAATTAAAGCCGCAATGACATTGCTACTAGGTTGTTCCTCATTTTGCCATAGATGTAGCAAAATCTGACTATGAGTTAGCAATTGTCCAGTATTTTCCATGAAGTATTGTAACAACTGGCTTTCTTTTTGAGAAAGTTCAATAATTCTAGTGTGACGATAAGCTATTTGATTTTCTATATCTAGTTCTAAATCTGCAACAACTAACTTTCCTGTGATATTACTATGGGATTCTGCCCCAGCGCGACGCAACAAAGCCCGGACTCTGGCTAGTAATTCTCGTAATTCAAAAGGTTTGACTAGATAATCATCAGCACCTGCGTCTAAACCTTGTACTCGGTCATCAAGAGTATCTTTTGCAGTCAGAAACAGCACAGGAGTTGTTTTACCTTGACAGCGCAGTTCCTGACATATCTCTAACCCCGTTTTTCCTGGCAGCATCCAATCTAAAATGAGTAAGTCATAACTACCAGATTGTGCTAAAGTGCTTCCACTTGTTCCATCATAAGTAGCATTGACACTGTAACCTTCACGAGTTAGCAAACGACTCAATGGGTCAGTTAATTCGACTTCATCATCAACTAATAAAATTTTCATCTTGTTAGCAGCAATATAGATATATTCTCAATATAGTGAACTGCAAACACATCAAGGACACCAAAAACAAGAATGTTAACTGTTGCAATACCAAAAGGGGAACTACTTAAACCTAGTATCCGCCTATTAAAATCTGCGGGATTAGACTTTAGTGCTTTCTTAGAATCAGGAAATCGCCAATTGCAAATTCCTGATGCTAGTGGACAAGCAAAAGGGCTGTTAGTCCGAGCGCAGGATGTACCTGTTTATGTAGAATATGGTCAGGCACAATTGGGAATTGTGGGTTACGATGTCCTCAGAGAAAAACAACCCCAAGTTGCCCAATTAGTAGATTTACAATTTGGATATTGTCGGATGTCTGTAGCAGTAAAAGCAGATAGTTCCTACAAATCACCGCTAGATTTACCTGCTCATGGTCGAGTTGCATCTAAATATGTAAATTGTGCGCGAGAGTATTTTCAAGGTTTGGATTTACCTATAGAAATTGTACCTTTGTATGGTTCTGTGGAATTAGGTCCAATTACGGGAATGTCCGAAGCAATTGTTGATATAGTTTCGACGGGAAAAACTTTAAAGGAAAATGGTTTAATTGAGATTGCAACTTTGTATGAAAGTACAGCCAGGCTAATTGTTCATCCTTTAAGTTATCGTCTAAATACAGGTAATTTACATCCATTGATTGAACAAATGCGAAATGCTATTTTAGCAACAGTTTAATTAAATCAAATAAACAGATTTTATAGCAATCTTCATAGCCCCGACTTCTCTAAGAAATCGGGGCTATTATTTTTCACGAATGAGTTAGGACTTTTTGGCGTGACTTACAGAATTAAGTTGATCTAAAATTCCCAAAACTTCTTGCTCAAAAGCTACTTGAGCGCGGTTCGTTTTTCCGCCTATATAAAGAGCATCACCTTTTTGTAAAGCCCAAATTTGGGAATGGGAAAAATAACTCATTACCACACCTAACATTAGTAAAGCAAACCCTGCATAAACAATGGGAATACCAGGATCAAATTTGATTTGTAATCCGGTGCTACCAATGACATCAAGAATTTTCAAATTTACCCCATTCACAGGTATAGACATTCCCGCACGAACAGTATTAGCTAATTTACCTTTAGCATCATAAATTAAAACCATTCCTTGCAAATCTTTTGCTATGAGGGAAACACCTTCACTTAAATCAGGTTTTGTGGGAATCCAAGTTCCCCAAAGTCTGCCTTTACCTTTGGTATCTAATGGTACCATTGGTAATTGAAAAATCGGGCTTTTATTTAATCTCACCCGAACATTAGAAATTCCCCAATCTGTTTGATAGAAAACTACACCATGATAACGCAGAGGTTTGTTAACATAAATCTTTTCATGATCTACTTCTTTACCTTCATTATTCAAGACAGACATATCTGAATAAAATTGGTCAATTCCCCCCGTAGGAGTATAGTCAATCCAAAAGCGATTTACACGCAAAGACCAATCTTTTAATACGTCCTGAGATGACCAAGGTCCAGCATCAACAATATTTTTTACCTGGAATGTATCGCCACTAGAAATCATTTCCTGAGCCATAAATCCCGTCATTGCACCCCAAATTCCCCCAAGCAAAATGGCGACGATACCAATATGGACAATAATTGGTCCAATGCGCCCAACTATACCTTTACGGGCGTAGAGAATATCATCTTTTTCTTGATTTGTGCTGGGAAAGATCCGATAACTTTTTTGCTGCAAAATCGGTGTAAGTGATTGCAAAGAAGCAGTCTCTAATTCTGCACTCAAAGCTAATTTTGTAAATTGTCGAGGTTCTTCATAATATTTCCACCTTTGGGCAGCTTTAAGGGCTGGTAATTGACGGGTAAATGTACAAGCTGTTAAGCTAGTTCCAAATAATACTAATAAACTCAAAAACCACCAGGTTCGATATACATGATCTAATCCAACTACTTGAATAACTTTCCAAGTTAGAAAACCAAATAAAGCTGGATGTTCGGGATAGTTAGATTGGTAAAATGCAGGTGGTTGTCCTTGTTCAATGACAGTACCACTAATGCTAAATAAGGCAATTACTAAGAGGAGGATAATTGCTAAACGTAAATCAGTTAATACAGGTAAAATTTCCCGGCGGATAAATCGCCATGGTCTTAACCACCAACTCAATTTTGCGGATGTTGTTTGATCTAAAGTCATTGTCTAGAAATTGCCAATAGGAATGCGAGAAAGCAAAGAAAAAACTCCAAAGCCTACTAATAATGCACCGCTTACAGGATTTATCCAACCAGACCAACGGCGTAATTCTAATAGTTTTTTAATGGCAGCAGTAAAAGTACCTGCTATAATTAATGGAGTTACATATCCCGCTGTGTAAGAAAGTAGCAAAACAGCGCCTAAAAATAAATCTTGGGTATTAGCAACCCAACCTAATAAACTGGCTAAAACGGGTGTGCTACAGGGTGAAGCAACTAACCCAAATGTTAACCCAAGAGAGTAGGAACGGACTCCGGGAGGTAAATCTGAGGAAATCCAATTTGTTTCATTTAACGAAGGAAATTGTATGGGTAATGCTTCTAATAAGTTCAGTCCCATAATAATAGCAATAATGCTGACAATAATTGGTAAACCAATTCCTATTTGACCATAGACTTTGCCAACTAAACCTGCTATGATTCCCATCCCTGCAAGTGTGGTTGCTAATCCCAAGGCAAACCAAGTTGATTGGGCTGCGGCTTGGAGGCGGCTTTTAGCTTCATAACCGCCTATATAGCCTATTGTAATGGGCAGCATGGACAACATACAGGGCGTAAGGCTGGTAAGTAGTCCAGCCGCAAAAATAATGGCAATACTGACGATGCTGAGATGGGTAAGTTGGTTAGCAACAAGGCTGTTGGCGAATTGTTCCAGTTGATAAATCTGTGTTTGCAGAGTCTCCAGCATGATGGTTGTTAAGTAGGAAATGCTTACTCTGTTTGCATTTTAGCTTATTTTGAGTTGTTGTCGGCATCAGGATGTCCACCGATTAAAGGATTAACAAGCTACTAATTAGGTAACTTGTCTGATAGCGAAGCGTGGCGTAAGCCATATCAGGATATCCAGGATTGAAGGATTAACAGGATGAGAACTGGAATTTACTTACCAATCACCAATTACCAATGGCGTTGCTGATTAACGGTATGAATTTTAGTCTCACGCAAAGGCGCAAAGACGCAAAGGTAAGAGTTTTAAAGGTTCAATTTAGGAATTTATACCTCAATTCAGCAACGCCTTACCAATTACCAATCACCAATTACCAATCACCAATTACCAATCACCTAGCAATTTGAGTTATTAGTGGGTTAACTATTTTGCAAAGCTTGTTTGACTAAATCATCACTAACAGTAGTCACAGCCTCAGTTCTGGAAGCGCCAATATCCTTAGCCATTTCTAAATAATCATCAGGATTACTTGTTGGCTGTGTTTGAGTTTTTGTCTCTTCTGGTGTAGAGATTTCATATTTAGGTGCAGTGGCAATTTCAGCCGCAGTTTTTCCTTTATCTGTGCGATCAATTTCACTGACATTGAATTGCTGTGCGGCTGCATAATCAGCTTCAAAATCTACTTTTGGTGTTTTTTCTTCGCCACTAGCTATTTGTTCAGCAGCTAATTGTGCATCATGGGTAGAAGCTTGATTGTTATTAGGTTGCACTTGATCAGGCATAATTTCAACCTTAATTTATATTTACATTGCTGGGGTAATTTTATCAAAACATTTTATTAAAAACTTGTGCCATTAGAGAGAAATTGATATCTATCTTACAGGGGAGATAACATGGAAATTAGCTAATTATAAATATCCTTCTCTTGGAGGTAGATAATTATTAGCAAATTTTGGTAATCCTATAAGTCTTAATAGTTAAATTAGGCTGAGGATTAATTATGACTGCTAGTTACAAGAAAACTGCTTCTCAAGCTCAAAGTCAATCAACTCAAAATTTAGTAGAAGAGTTTAATAGCTTAGATACCGATGCCAAATTAGCTTGGCTATATTTTGTTTATGAAAAAATGGGTGATACTGTGACTCCAGCCGCCCCTTCAGCAGCAGAACCAGAATTAGCTCCCATGTTGGTAGGAGACTATTTGCAATTATCGGATGAAGAACAATTAGAAATTATGCGAGATATAGTTAACTGCAAAGATACAAACTATTCTCGTGCTTATGGAGCATTAAAAGAAAATAATCAGTTGTTTGTTTGGTATGTTTGGGCAGAAGCTATGGGAGATACAGTGGTAGGAATGCCAGATAATTATCAGTCAACTGAGGCAATTAATAGTTTACTTGCTAAAATTGAAGAAATAGATTTTCAAGGTCAAATTTCTGTTTTACGAACTATTGCTGGTGAGATGGGATATAGTGATGTCCAGCCAATTGCAACACAAGCAGAAACAGGGAAAACTTCAAGTTTATAATTAGAACAAGTAGGTTGGTTTAAGTAACAGCGCAACCCAACAAAAAGATTGATCATGTTGGGTAACATACGTCAAACCAACCTACACAATTGTTCAACCTCTATTTTTCAAAGTTTGTGCTGCTAATAACGCTAAAACCCCCGTTACTGCGATCGCTTTCCGCAATCCATTTTTCAATTCACTATCGTACTGACGGCGATTTCCGCTGGTGGGTAGAGTGATAGCAAATCCCATAAATGCCAAGGTAATCGCCACAATTTTATATCTGCTGTTTGAATAATTACTCGTATTTCGTTATTTTTTAACTCGGAAATTAATTTTTCCCGCACTGGAGAAAATGATTCAGATTTCAACCAGTCATTAAAACTTTCATTTTTGGACAGGCAAAATGCCCGTCCGACAAGAGTTTTATGGCGTAGCCTCACGCAAAGGCGCAAAGGCGCAAAGAATTAAGAGTTAAAGATATCTAATTTTTAAATTTCATACTCTGATTCAACAACGCCAGTTTTATTTGAATTTTGAGAAAACTGCCTATTTTAAAGTTCCTAAAACAGGAGTTAACTCAGTTGCTGGAATTTGCGGATTTAAAAATCCACTAGCATAAACATGAGGATTGGTTTGGGAGATGATGGTATAAGATTGGCGAACATGAGTATTTACCGCTACAGTTTTCGCGTCATACATTTGCATAGCCACTTTTGGATAGAAACCAATTCCAATAATCAACACCAGAAAACAGGCGGCAATAAACACTTCGCGGGGTCTGGCATCAGTATAAATTGTTTCTGTTGGTAAAAGGCAATCTGTTCCAAAACAAGCCGTTCCTTCATCTTCCTGATTTTCAAACTCGGCATTGTTAATATCACATATCAGGGCTGCACCAGAACCGTAAAATACCTGTCGCAGCATGGAAAGCAGATAAATAGGTGTGAGGATAACTCCCACAGCAGCGAGGAAAACTGTAACGGTGCAGAATGTGGAAGTGTAAACATCGCTAGTTGTGATCCCTACAAACACCGAAAGTTCACCAACAAAGCCACTCATTCCCGGTAAAGCCAAAGATGCCATTGCCCCGATTGTAAATAGGGCAAATACTTTTGGCATTGCTTGACCAATACCACCCATTTCTGACATCATCATAGTGCGAGAGCGATCGTAGGTTACACCTGCCAAGAAGAATAACACCGAAGCAATCAAACCATGTGAGATCATTTGCAACATTGCGCCATTGATACCCAAATCGGTGAAAGATGCAATTCCGATTAAGACAAAACCCATGTGGGAAATTGACGAATAAGCCAAACGCCGTTTCATATTCGTTTGGGCAAAGGAATTTAAAGCACCATAGATAATATTGACAACACCGAGAATGACGAGAACCGGGGCAAAATAAACGTGGGCATCGGACAGTAGGTCAAGATTTAGGCGAATTAGTCCATATCCACCCATTTTCAACAACACACCTGCCAAAATCATAGATACAGGAGAAGAAGCTTCACCGTGGGCATCTGGTAGCCAAGTATGCAAGGGGAAGACAGCTAATTTTACACCAAAGGCAATTAACAAACCTGCATATAGTAGGAGTTGGAGAGATAAGGGATATTCTTTATGTGCAAGTTCGGCGATATCGAAGGTGACATTTGTACCGCCATATAGCCCCAGTGCTAGGGCTGCTACCAAGATAAATATAGAAGCTGCTGCGGTATAAAGTAAAAATTTTGTAGCTGCGTAGCGTCGCCGTTGTCCACCCCAAATACAAACTAGTAAGTATACGGGAATGAGTTCAACTTCCCACATGATGAAAAATAACAGCAAGTCTTGGGCGACAAACACCCCAACTTGTGCAGAATATAACACAAGCATGAGAAAGTAGAAAAGGCGTGGTCTGCGGTCAACTTGCCAAGCTGAAAAAATCGCCAGTGTGGTGACAAATCCAGCTAAGAGTACCAGGGGGGCGGAAATACCATCAATAGAAACTGCCCAGTTTAAGCCTATTTGAGGCATCCAGACATAATTTTCTACCAGTTGAAAATTAGCATTATTGGCATCGTAATGATTCCAAAAGGCATAACACATGAAAACAAAGTCCGCGATACCTACGCCCAGTGCATACCATCTGACAAGTTTGCCGTCTTTGTCAGGCAATACAGGGATGAGAAAGGATGCCAGGAGTGGAAATAGGACAATCGCGGTAAGCCAAGGAAATTGAGCCGCTATCATGTCAATAGGAAAAAATACTTATCGGTTAAACATTATTGTACTAAACTTTGTAACAATTTCTGCACACACAGAAATTTTGGCATAATGTTTGTTATTTTCACTACAGAATCTGGAATAATCAAGATTTAACTACACCAGAAATAAGAGAATAGCGATCGCTCACCTGCTCCCTTCCTCTTCCCTATCCCCATGAGAAAAACTATTTTTGCTCAAAACTAGGGGCATAAACTTGGAGTAATGTACTAACTTGAGTCAAGACCTCATTACCAGTGCTTTTATTCAAAGCTTGACGCTCTGGGAAGAACTCCGGTCTATCTAAAGACCTAGATATGGCTTCGCTAACTTGTTGGGAGATGAGACTATAAAGTTCTTTTTTGGCTCTTTCACGTTGATACTTAGCGCCTTCTTCTGTAGTCGCATATAAAGGGGGAAGACGGTTAAGCGCATAAGCCGTTATATCTCCCACATCTAGAGAGTTTTCACTAGTCGCTTCAATTTCTGCTACCTTGGCGATTACGTCAGTGAGTACCAACTCTTCCATGACGTTAATAAACTGTTTGCGAGGTACTGCTATGACTTCACCAGTCAACAATGCACCCATAAGGCGATCTAAGGACATATACTCTTCAATTGACAGTTCTGAAGCGTTATCGCAAATGCGCCCCACTTCTGCTTCCATTGCTGGTGTCAAATGACCATCTTGAAGTGCTTGTTCTACTATTTTTTCAATACTCATAAAACCTCCTGGGTAGTGCGGAAAGATAAAAGTATGTGTTTCTGGATAGAAACCTAAAATTTCAGATAGCCAAGTTTAATTAAGGATGCTATCAATCACCCAGAATACAATAACAGAATTAATACAGATATGGATAAAAAAGGGGACTAAGCCCCTAACTACTTTGTTACTGAATTAATTGTTTCTACCAGATTGTACTATTTACATATACGTCTTGTGTAAATTCTCGAAGAAACAAAGTGATAATTTAATCAATTTTCCGAGATTTCCAAGGTAATGGATCAACCGATAGTCCGTTTACATATAAGCCCCAATGTAAATGGGGACCTGTAGATGCACCAGTTGAACCGACTGCACCAATTAGTTGGCCGGCGTTGACAAAATCACCTTCTTTGACATTGATCCGACTCAAGTGCATGAAAATACTGACTACGCCTTGTCCGTGATCAATCCCCACAACATTACCATGCACACGGAAGCCTTGGGATACTGTCCCCACTAAAGCTACTCGTCCAGAGGCTGGGGTAATTACCCGTGAACCTGCCGCACCTGCGTAATCCAGTCCACGATGGTAGTAGTCATTGGCAAATTTACCATTGTAGTAGCGACGGACACCATATCTAGTAGACATCCGGCCACCATTAGGAGTGAGAAAAGCACCATTCCAATATTTTTCTGGTGTCTGTAGGGTTTTAAATTCTGCTACTCGCTTGAGTTCATACTCTGTAGCTCTAACTCCGGCTTTCCCTGGTGGTAAGTTAATGCGTTGGACGGGAAATTTGCGATCGCGCACGTACACAGCCAGGTTTCGTTGTTGCGATCCTGCTTCCGCGACAGTAACTTTTCTGACTCCAGGCTTTTCTAAAGGAGTTGTGGGAATCAAAGAACGGTATTGACGAGGTGCAACTTCAAAGACTGGATATGTTTCTTCCCCAACTTTCACCGTAGGATTACTAGTTTTTTCTTGGTTATCTGACTCAATTATTACCGAAATAGTATCTCCCAGTTGAGGATTTTTAGGTATGATCTGCACCTCTAAAGCCTCTGCTGGTAAGCCTAAAGCAATGGGAACAGCGGCAATTATTCCTATGAACATTTTAGCACTGTTGATCATCCCAACAGACGGCCATTGATGTAGCGGATTAATAGCGTTAGTTATGGTCATCATAAGCTTTTAAAGAAATCTTTTGCTGCTGTTAATCAACAGACCAGTTTATGGCAAGAAGTGTTTCCTGTCAGCATGGAAGTCTATCTCACCCAAACCAGATTAACCAGAAGGGTAGTGCTAAAAATAATCCCACGAAAGTCAAAGCAATGCTACTTGATAACAAGTTCCGATCTAAATCATAAACTTCCGCTAAAATCAGTACCGAAAGCCCGGTGGGTGTGCCTGACATTAGTACCAATACTAAACGCTGTTCCCCAATTATACCAAAGTAAGTTGCAGCTAATCCTACCAGTAAAGGTACAATCACAACTTTAAGAACACTGGCAATTAAAGCAATATCCAAATTTTTATATTCTTTTATTGTTCCTAGTCGCAAACCAACCAGCAATAAAGCTAAGGCAATTACTACCCAAACAGCTTGTTCTAAACCCGACTCAATCACCGCAGGTAATTCCACAAACTGAGTATTTAAGCCAATGAAAAATGTCCACAAACTGGGAACAGTGGCTATATCTCGTAATTGTATCCACCAATGATTTTCGGTTTCTCTCTTGCCAAAATAACTGGCAATTAAGACGGCAATTCCATAAGTACCAAAAACGTTATTTGTAACGCTGAATAATACTGCCCAATCAGTATTTTCCGGGCTGGTTAGCACTTGTGTCAGTGTCAATCCCACAAACCCTGTATTTCCTAAAATTGCTGCCAAAATAAAACTGCCTAAAGTCGCTTTTTGCGAAGAGTCTGATATGTCTAGACTTTCTGGTTCTGGCTTGGTTTTAGCACTCATGAACCATTGCCACAACCACCAAATTAATAATGCTAAAGTCAGACTCAATAGGACAACCCCTACTCCTATTCCCGGTATTAATCCACCAATAGAAGAATTAGTATGACGCGCTAATACTAGCAGTTGTAGTGGCACGCCCACCCAGTATAGTGACTGACCTAGTAATGTAGCTAAATTATCAGAGGTGAACCGAGAGAAGAATAATCCTAACCCTATCCAGATAAATAGAGGAGTGTAGGCTTGAAATAGGGTTTCAATCATGTTAAAAACTTTTGCAGGAGTTAATGTATAATAATTATAAGAATTAAAAGACGATTACCTACAATCCACGTTAAGATTGTACTTGTCTATAAACTTGTTAATCAGGGTAATTATGAAATTTTTGCTGAGAATTGCCGGTTTTGGGTTGCTGATTCTAGGAATCTACTTGGTGGGGCAAAATATCTTTTTTACCACCAACGTTTATCCTTACTGGTGGCGGGGAATTTCTGCTGATATTTCGGTGTTATCACTGACATTAGGTGTACTCATGCTGGTTTTCTTCCCCAGAAGTATGAAAAATCTGGGATTGATTGCTGTCTTTGTTGGTATTATTGCGGTATTTATTAGTAGTCGCGCTATTCTCAGTCCTACAAGTTTATGGCAATTTTTCCTATCATTAATTTGTATTGCTTCTGGCTATAAAATGTTCACAACTGGATATTTACCTTTTTAATTTTCTATATCTACAGGTGGACGTACACACAAATATATCAAAGCTCCAAATAAAGGAATTGTAAATAGCCAAAATAACGGATTATCTTTCCAACCCCGTCGCGTCATATCATCTCCTAACAATGTGGGAAATAATAAACTCAAGATGACACAATCTAAACTCATGACATGAATAAATCGGCTATTTTGCCATTGTTGGACGAAATTATCCCAGTCTCCTTGCAAACTGGATATGAATAAAATCGTCGCAGCTAAAGTTAATAAAATTCCCAAGATACGAGAATCTAGGATTTTGAGAAATAAATTTTTTTCACCAACAAATTTTTGATTAGATTCTCTTAAAGCCAAATATGGTAAAAGTGCAAATGCACCTAAAGCAAATGAAGCACTAGCAAAAGGCCAAGCGGGAATTTTTTGACCTCTCCCATCAAAAAAAACTACCGCACTATATACAAAAGGCCAGATTCCCATGATATTAAATAACGATATAATCAGGGGATTAATTCCTTGCCAATTTGCTGTAGACAAATTTTTGATTAATTCAAAAGTTTCAGGTTGTTGGGGAGGAGCAAATAAAAAGGCATAGGAAACAAATCCCAGCCATAATAGACCAAAAGTGATTTTTCTCATCATGAATTTAGCTAAATGCTTCTGAGAGGTAATCTGCTGCTGCTGCGACTACAGCGATCGCACTCTCATAGTTTAACCGAGTTGGACCCAAAACCCCCACACTTCCCACCGGTACAGAACCCCGACGATAAACAGCAGAAATCAAAGTACAGCTACGAATAGGTTCAAGAGGATTTTCTGTACCAATCCGTACAGTTACTTTAGACTTATTCTGATCATCCATTTCTGCTTCTTCACAAATTAAATGCCACAGTTGGTCTTGTTCCTCTTCCAACAATTGCATAATTGTCTGTACCTGCTGTACCTGAGAAAACTCTGGCTGTCGTAAAACCTCTCCTATTCCCCGCACCATGATTTGTGTCGTTGTCGGTGCAAGGGCGCGATGGGTCAATTCTACCAAAGAACTTTTCAAGAATTCTCCATAACTTTGAAACTCTTGATCCAATTCAGTCCAGTCAAGATAACCTAATTCTAATAAACTCTGTCCTCGTAGGTGACTATTCAAGAAGTTAGAAACAATCTGCAATTGATGATCAATTACCTCTGATTCAGGTTTACTGTCTGAATTCGGTGTAAATAAATCCATCACCTTAGAATGTGTCTCGTAACTATCCGTCACCACAATCAACATAATCCGTCCTGTTTCAATTTGGATTAATTGCAAATGTCTTAATTTTGCTGTTGTAGCTTGCGGCATAGTAATTAAGGTAATACAACCGCTTAGTGTTGCTAAAATTTGAGCAGCACCTTGTAATAAAGCCTCTAAACTCCAATCTTCCCAATGCAGACGTTGTTGTAATGCTACTTCTACCTCTTTAGCTAAAGTCTCTGAAGGTGTAATTAGTTGATCAACATAAATACGATAACCCGAATCAGAAGGAACTCTCCCCGCAGAAGTATGTGGTTGATAAAGTAACCCGGATTTTTCCAAAGCCCCCATCACATTGCGAATAGTAGCAGAGCTAATACCTAAATCAAACCCATCAATTAGAGCTTTAGAACCTACAGGTTCGGCTGTCGCAATATAATGGCGTACAGTTGCCCAAAGTATATTTTGTTGGCGATTAGTCAGGTGGACTTGCATAAGTGATTTTTTTACTGAAGGCAAATCTTAATCAAAAGCTGAAAAACCCTGTGGTTTTCACTACAAAATTCCAAAAAAGAATTAATTATTAATTAATGTAAGATAGCAAATTATATACTTATATTGTATTAACTAAACACAAAATTTACCTTCAGATGATATTTGCTGTATTCTTTATTACTCCTTGGCTGAAAACAAAAAAGCGGACTAATTTCTAGCTTTTTCCGTATTATCGCATAGTTTACCAATATAAGCTGTAATTCTAGCTACAAAATTTTATTCTCTATTCGTCAAGCTGCTGACTATTAATTAACAATTGATAATTGACAATTAATGATTATCTCTCCATATTTTCCTATATCTTTACTCTGGAAAAAAAGAGATTTTAACCCAAATTAACCAATTATCAATTGTCAATTATTCATTTTTCTCTAATATTGCGGCACTGAAGGGTCAACTAAGATAGAGTAAGCAGAAATACCTCCCGTAATATTTTTGACATCTGTAAATCCCTGAGTAACTAACCACTGACACATCTGAGCAGAGCGGATGCCATGATGACAGAGAACAAAAGTTTCTGCATGGGGATCAAAGCGAGTCGGAACTTGCTCACTCCATTGCTCATATTCACTCAAAGGCAGATTGACAAAACCATCTATTTGTGATATTGCAATTTCCTGGGGTTCACGCACATCTATTAACTGAATTTTTTCTTGATCACTAGCAAGACGTTTTGCTAGTTCTTCAACGCTAATTTGAGAAAAGGGTTGGCTAAATGATGTATCTGTCATGCAGTTTTTCTAAAAAATCCTATACTATTCATGTTGGCAGAAAAGATGGAAAATAATATAAATATAAATAATGTGAACAGTCAACACTCAGAAGAAAAAAGGATTAGAGTTGGTTTCCTTGTAGCTGGTGTCATCACGCTGCTACTGATTGGACTGGCTGGAGTTTATTGGTTTTCGGGAAAAAGTCCAACTAGTCTTATGGTTCGGAACTCTCAACCTGGTGCAGCTATATTTGTCTCCAAGTCGTCTCCAGCAATGGTGTCACTGTTGGTAAATCCCGATGCTTTACAGTCGCTAGTACCGAAAGGAGAATTTTCTCAACTGAAAACAAGTCTATTGGCAAAAAGTAATATAGATTATCAAGATGATCTTAAACCCTGGTTGAGTAATGAAATTACTTTAGCTGTAACGACCAGAGATATAGACCGTGATCCAGAAAACGGGCTACAAACAGGGTATTTAATGGCACTAGCAACCAATAACTCACAAGAAAGTCGTGAGTTTATGGAGTTGTTATTTTCTCAACGGGCTTTATCTGGGACTAGTTTAAGCATTGAAAGATACAAAGGTGTCAAGGTTATTGATGATTACCAAGAAGATTTACCAGCAGAAAAAATCCAAAATAGTTTAGCTGGTGCAGTTGTTAATAATTTTGTTTTATTTGCTAATCATCCCAAGGTAATCAAAGAAGCAATTAATAACTTACAAGCACCGGATCTAAATTTGCTGAGTTCTCTAGAATATCAAAAAGCTACTCAACAAATTCCCAAAAGTTCTGTAGCTGTGGCTTTCCTAAATTTACCTGAGGTTGGGAAGTGGCAAGGTTTAGAATTGGCAGAATCAACTTATCATAGCCAAATTCTATCTTTAGTATTAGATCCCCAAGGTTTGTTGGCTGAAAGTACGTTTTTAACAACTGCGGACGTTGTACCTCCATCTTTACCACTATCTAAACCTGTGGGGGCATTACAGTATATTCCAGAATCAACAGCTTTGGCGATCGCTGGCACAAATTTGAGTAATTTAGGTAATAGTGATTTAGCTAAACTTTGGAAACAAGGAACAGCAACTATCTATGGTGCTAGTGAAGATGCTGTTTCTCGATTAATCCAACCTGTGGTCAAGATCCAGGAAAATTTGGGTTTAAACTTAAGTCAGGATATTTTCAGTTGGGTATTGGGAGAATATGCGATCGCTTTATTACCTAATTCAGAAACTGTTATTCCTGATTGGGTATTTGTGGTAGAAAAAACGCCACAGTTAGCAGTAGGTATAGCAAGTTTAGATCATATTGCCAGTACCAGCGGTTTTAATGTTAGTTCTCTGAATCTAGATGGAATTCAGGTTTCAGCTTGGACAGAGTTAACAGCTACTGCTGAAAATGATTCATCTATTAATGTTGATGCAAAAGTCAGGGGAGTGCATACAACATTAGATAATTATGAGGTTTTCACTGCTAATT
The DNA here is from genome assembly GCF_009711975.1 of Anabaena sp. UHCC 0204. Lineage (GTDB taxonomy): Bacteria > Cyanobacteriota > Cyanobacteriia > Cyanobacteriales > Nostocaceae > Dolichospermum. Next base: position 29,781 of record NZ_VIKW01000019.1, on the reverse strand, counting down.
TAAAAACCCTAACCGCGGTTTTAAATCAAAAGGAAAAATCCTTACTAGAAAATCCCCAATTTCATACAAGTATGGCTGTAATTCCCCAACCAAATCAAGGGTATATTTATCTCGATTGGGAAAAGAGTCAAAATATTCTCAAAAGTCAATTACCTTGGCTGAAATTTGTGGAAATTTTCGGTAAACCAGTTTTTGATAATTTGCGATCGCTGACAATTAGCAGTTATAGCAGTGAAGCAGGAACACTTAAAGGGGGAGTATTTTGGCAATTTAATTAATCATTTTTGTCAGTAGTGGCGAAGTATTCGGACGATAAATTCTCGGTTTTTTCCCAAGTTTCTTTTCCGAATGCTTCGCCCTTACATTGAATGCTTCGCCCTTACGACTCCTGACTTCTGCTGTATCAAAGTCTAAATTTTTAAATTGCCAAAACTTCTTTAACTAAAGCTGCTAATTTATCGGCACTGTCGGGGACGGCGATCGCTTTTGCCCTCTCTCCCATTTTCGCTAATTCTATTGGAGACTGCAACAAATTCAAAACCTCAGTTTGCAATATTTCCGTTGTCAACTCCGACTGTTTAAATGTCAAAGCTGCACCAGCCTTAGTAAACACATCTGCATTGTAAGATTGATGATCTTCGGCTGCAAAGGGATAGGGAATCAAAATAGCTGGTGTCCCACACACCGCCAATTCTGTTAAACTGCCAGCACCAGAACGACTGATAGCTAAATTAGCCCGTTTTAATAACGCTGCCATATTGTCGTAAAAAGGTAAGGCGATATATTGAGGATGTTGAAGACTGTTGATATCTGGATCGTTATCACCCGTTAAATGGACTATGTATGCACCTGCTTGAAACCAAGCAGCCGCTGACTGACGTACTAATTGATTTATCGCTACAGCCCCTTGACTGCCACCGAAAACTAAAATTAGGGGAACATGATCAGGAATAGGCAAGTCTAGGGGGCTATCAATTGTGTTATCTAGGAATTGCGATCGCACGGGAGTACCGACACAGACGATTTTAGTCCGAGGTAAGTATTGAGCAGCAACATCAAAACCCACAGCTACTGCATTACACCAAGGACCAAAAAAGCGGGTAACTTTACCGGGTATGGCGTTAGATTCATGAAAAATCACAGGTAAACCCAAAGAACGCGCCGCAATCACCGCAGGGGCAGCAATATAACCCCCAGTGGTGAATACTCCTTGGAACTTTCCTTGTTTAAGAATACGTCTTACGGACAGAATCGAACCTATCAGTTTTAATAAAATGCGTACAGAAGCCAGACTCAAACCTTGCTGAAAACCCTCAACAGCAACCGTATTTAAGGGGTATTGCCCAGGGACAAGATGAGTTTCTAGGCGATTTGGTACACCCAGCCATTCAATGTCGTATTCTGGCAGTTTTTGAGCTAATGCGATCGCGGGAAACAAGTGTCCACCCGTCCCACTAGCTGCTATAAGTAATCTAATTGGAGCATTTACCATTCCCTGCTATACCATTTATCGCCCAGCTTCATTAAGATAAAACAAATTCCTTATCTTCTATCATCAAATCAGTAAAATCTTACTATTGACAGTCTCAGGTCTAAAGACAATGAGATTCTGCTGACAGAATTAGATTAAGGATATTACCCAAAGTCTAATTCTCGTTACGACCGTCAAACGCCGTCTACCTAGTCATCCTAAGTCTAGCTTAGGTTTCTAGCTACTTTTATCATTTTGGTGCTTTCAGAGTCCATCACTCAGCCAAGATACGGTACGCTCCACAACCTGCCATTGCTCGCTCTTTCTTGTCATACTGTCGTTAGGACTTAAACCTAACCGTTGTTTCATGGGAGCCGGGATTTCTCCGATACTAGGATGTCTCAACACGTAGACAGTTATTCCTACTCACAACCACATCTTAACACAAAGACAAAGACCACGGCGATTAAAATCGCTCGTGCCGCTTCCCTCTCAGGTCTAAAGACGCTGAGTTTCCCACTTACCGCAAGGTCTTATGAAACGTAACAAAGTATTATCCGTTGGTATTTCCCTGTTTTCCTGTTTGCTGACAATGAGTTTATCAAGCACTTGGCAGATTGCTCAAGCAAATAAACCCCAAAATGCACCCGCTGGACTTACTAATCTCCTCAGTCAGATTGACAACGCCGCTAATCAACGTAATGTCAACGGTGTAATGCAATTCTACAGTCCTACATTTACCCATGGCGACGGATTAAACCGCAAAGGCATGGAACAAGCTTTAACAGGACTGTGGAAGCGATATCCTCAACTGCGTTACACTACGCGCCTAGAATCTTGGAAATCGGAAGGTAATACAATTATTGCCGAAACAGTTACGAGTATTAGTGGTGTACCCTCACCAAACAGCAATAATCTAACTCTCCAGTCTACAATTAAATCCCGTCAACGAGTCACAGGCTCAAAAATCGTGCGTCAAGATATTTTATCTGAACGTACACAACTAACAACTGGAAGTAAAGCACCCCAAGTAGATATTCGATTACCACAACAGGTAAAAGTTGGTGAAAAATATAGCTTTGATGCCATTGTGCAAGAACCATTAGGTCAGGATATTCTTTTAGGAAAAGCCATAGAAGAACCCATTCAAGCTAATAAGTTTCTCACCCCCACAACCGTAAATTTAGAATTTCTCAATGCTGGGGGACTCTTCAAAATAGGCCGCGCACCTGCAAAACCCGGTACTCAGTGGATTTCCGCCGTAATTCGCAGAGGAGACGATATGACAATCATCACTCAACGGTTACAAATAGTGAAAAAATAGTCAGTTGTCAGTTGTCAATTGTGAAAAGCAATTTGACTTCTGACTTTTGATGTTAAATTCCTCACTCTTTCTCTGTGAATACTTCTTTATGGAAAACCAAATTGTTTTCATTACTGGTGCAAGTAGCGGTATTGGTGCTGCTTGTGCCAAAATTTTTGCTAATGCCGGTGCAAAACTGATTTTAGCTGCGCGACGGTGGGAACGGTTACAGCAATTAGCTGATTCCTTAGATATTGGATCTGACAAAATCCATTTATTGCAACTTGATGTATGCGATCGCCCATCTGTCGAATCTGCTATTGTTAACTTACCCTCTGCATGGTCAAATATTGACATTCTCATCAACAACGCCGGTTTAAGTCGCGGTTTAAATAAATTACATGAAGGCGACTTTCAAGACTGGGACGAAATGATTGATACTAATATCAAAGGTTTGCTTTACCTCACCCGTTATATTGTCCCAGGAATGGTTGAGCGGAATCATGGTCATGTTATCAATATCGGTTCGATAGCTGGACACCAAACCTACCCCGGTGGTAACGTCTACTGTGGCACAAAAGCCGCAGTTAGAGCTATTTCCGAAGGTTTAAAACAAGACCTCATAGGAACGCCCCTGCGTGTCACTTCTGTTGATCCTGGCATGGTTGAAACAGAATTTAGTGATGTCCGCTTTCATGGTGATACAGAACGGGCTAAAAAAGTTTATCAAGGACTGCAACCATTAACTCCTGATGATGTAGCTGATGTCATATTTTTCTGTGCTACCAGAGCAACCCACGTTAATATTAACGAAGTGGTACTTATGCCAGTTGATCAAGCCAGTGCTACATTAGTTAATCGGAAAACATAAAAATTCAGACAACCACCAAATAAAAAAAACATCCTGAAAATCCTAAAATCCTGGATATTATCTCGACTTCGCTCGATAACCACCTGATTTAGACAACCACAATTTCATCATCCCACCAACAACTAACTTAACAAGTATTTGAATTCAAAATAAAACTCTTGTGGTGCTGGCATCCTACCCGCTATTAGTGTACCTCACTCAGATGAAATCTGCTGTATAATTAAAAGTGAAATAAATTTATATGTCTTCTTATGACATTACACGAATTAGAAAAACAAGTGCTGAAATTACCAACGAGTCAACGCTGGCAATTGGTACAAACCCTGTTAGAATCATTACAACAAGAAAGTCAATCAGCATTAAAAAAAGGTAATTTGTCCCGACTGCGGGGTATTGCTAAAGGTACAGATATTTCAAATCATGAAAATGTTGTTGCAGATTATGTTACTTATTTAACTGACAAATACAAGTAATGCGAGTTTTTATTGATACGAATGTCGTTCTTGATTTTTTACTTGAACGAGAGCCTTTTGTGGATGATGCTGTTAGGCTATTTGCAAAAATTGATGCTGGTGAAATCGTGGGGTTTATTGCTGCTACTACAATTACTAATATTTATTATATTATTCGTAAAGCCGCAGGTATAACAGTTGCTCAAGATGCAATCTCTCAGATTCTCACGGATTTACACATTTGCACGGTTGATAGAAATATTTTAGAACAAGCAATATCTTTAAATTTTCAAGATTTTGAGGATGCTGTGCAATATGCTTGTGCGATAACATCTATGGTAGATATCATTGTAACTCGTGATGTATCTGGATTTGTAGGTTCGGAAATTTCAGTGATGTTACCTGCGGAGTTCAGTAACATCTCTAGTGAATGAATATCGCACAATCTTCACAAGAAATAATATCTATAGTAAGCTACCCTAACGCCTTAAATTTTTGACATTTTTAAGAGGTTGACAAGGTGCTACAAGTGTAGAATCCTGCTAGAATACTTAGAAGTTAAAGTTTAAAGAATAAGCACATAACGTCATTTTCAAAAATATATGGCTACAAAGATTGCTAAAGTTTCAATCGAAAATTTCAGAGGTATATCAACACAATTAATAATGGATTTTAAATCAACATTTGATGACAGTCCACATTCATTAATTTTATTTGGTGATAATGGCACAGGAAAATCTAGTGTAGTTGATGCAATTCAGTTTGCTTTACAAAAAGAAATTGGAAAAGATAGAAAAATAACAGCTATACGATCACTGTTTGGCAAAAATAAACCTTCTGTGCAAATAACTTTAGCCAATGGAAGAGTAGTAAATACAAAATTGCAGATCCAAAGAGAGCGGGACGAAGATTTTTATATTGCTCCTTTTGTATTGCGTAGGGCTGATATTTTACGTTTTTTAAATACTCCAGATGAAAAACGCCAACTTATTTTTTTTAATTATCGCTTTACGAGTGATGACATTAAAGATGAAATTCGACATAGTGGAATGTCTGATGATCAAGATTTAACTCTTCAAGAACAAAGAATTGCCAATAAAAATAAAAGACGAAAGCTTGCAGAATCTTTGGCTACAAGAATTCAAGTTGCTACAGAAATTATACCTTTAGGAGAAAAAGATTTTAATAATTTTGCTCGTGAGAAAATTTATGGCGGTCTAACAAGAAAAGATCGGAGTAACCTTCAAAAAGGAAATGTGGTTCACGTTGATCCAATTACACATAGCATTGTTAAACAGATACGTAAAATCAACAAAGAATTAAAAATAATTGAGAAGCGGCAAAAAGAAATTCAAGATTATGAAAAAAGAAGCGCAAGAGAGTCAATTATTAAAGACTTACTAATAAATACAGAAAAGAGGATTACTGAATCCTTTCAGAACATATCAAAGTGTAATTTTGTAAATCAAATAAAACTGTTGTGTGGAGATATGACAGCAGTATCATTATCAATTGAGATTCATTTAAATAATGGAATAATTTGCTCACCTCATCAAATTTTTAGTGAAGCAAACTTAGATTTATTAGTCCTTCTCGTATTCCTCTCTCTTATTAAAGAATCAGCTGAGAGGGGACAGTCAAAAGTTTTAATACTAGATAATGTTTTGCAGAGTGTAGATTCAACAATAAGGGTGTCTATTACCGATTATATACTAAAGGAATTCTCTGACTGGCAATTAATTATTACAGCACATGATAGATTATGGAAAAGTCAATTGTGTGATTTATTTCGTAGAAATAGTCATCAATTTATAGAAAGTGAAATTATTAGGTGGAACTATAAAGATGGTCCTACTGTATTTAACACATCTAAAGATATTGATTACTTATTGCTAGAAGCCATTGATCGTGGTGAAGCTATCAGCATTTGTTCACAAGCAGGAATATTATTAGAAGAGTTATGCAATAAACTCAGTTGGATATTACCCACCTCTGTTATTCGCAAAAAAGAAGATAAATATACTCTTGGTGATCTTTGGCCTGGTATATCCAAAATTCTTAAAAAAACTAATTTAAAGAGTGCAGTTGAAGAAGTTGATAAATGGCTGCATCTGAGAAATCTTGTAGGTGCCCATTACAATGAATGGGCTAGATCAGTCTCTACACAAGAGGTTCAATTGTTTGCAGAGGCTGTACTTCAACTATTTTGGCATATACGTTGTAACAAATGTTTTAGATGGATTGAGCCATTAGGAAGTCAAGGTAAGCATTGGGCGTGTCGCTGTAAACAGCTTAATGTTGAAAATAAATAACAGTTACAAAATGGGAATATAACTTTACTCAGACGAAAATATGAAATTGAAAAGGCTGGGAAGATTATACCTGCTTGCCCACGACAAATAAACTTTGTATTAGTTATAATTCACCCCTCCCATCCCCAACTCCTCTCAATACTGCTCACAAACAACAACTAATAGCTAATTCCGCATTTTTCACCAACGTCTCCTTATCAAGAGTCGAAACCGGATATTGAGGAGTTACCTGCAATAACTTTTCTACCCTCTCCCGCGCAGCTTCTACAACTGATATATCTAAACTACCATTATTCAAACTAGCAGAAAAATCTTCAGCAATTTTATATGTTCTTTCCAAAGAAGAAGAATTGATATTTCGAGAAACAATAAATAAATCACAACCCGCATGAAAAGCGCGCGCAACAGTTCCCGATCGCATAAACATTTCCGATACAGCTTTCATATCTAAATCATCGGAAACTATCACACCTTCAAAACCCAACTCTTTCCGCAAAATATCATTTAAAATGATTTTAGATAACGTTGCTGGCACTTCTGGGTCAATTTGTGGAAACAAAATATGCGCCGTCATAATTAACGGAATTTTGTCCTGAATTAATGTTTGAAAAGGAATCAATTCCCGATTTCGCAAATCTTCCCAACTCAAATTTAATATTGGTAACTCCAAATGGGAATCTGTGCTAGTATCTCCATGGCCAGGAAAGTGTTTAGCAGAACCTAAAATTCCCTCTTCCCGCAATCCTCGGTAATATTCCCGCACACCTTGACTAGCGGTTTCTGGTGTAATTCCAAACGCACGGGGTCCAATAATCGGGTTTTGGGGATTAGAGAAAATATCCGCAACCGGGGACCAAGAAAGATTAATTCCCAGTGATTTTAATTCTAATGCTGTGGCTTTTGCAACTTCATAAGAGTGCGATCGCAATAAATAAGCATGAGGAAACCGGGTAATTGGTAAAGGTGTCCGCACAACTCGCCCACCTTCATGATCTAAAGTGGTAAATATGGAGTCGCGTTCAGTATATTGGCGAACTTCATCAATGAGGTTTTTAAACTTTTCTAACCAAACGGGATATGGTACACCGTCAAGAAAGTTTTTCGCAAAAAAGATCACCCCAATGGGTTTTAATTCATTTAGCGCCCGTTTATCATCATCGTTTAAGGTTGTACCAGAAATACCCAAAATTAAGTGATTACCAAAGCTTTGTAATTGTGGAGATATTGACATAATTTTGTGAGCTAAATATCAGGATAAATTAGAAAAGACTTTATTCTTCAAAGTTACAGCAAATGAGTTACAGAATATAAATTGAAACCTATACGGGCGAAGCATTCGGGCGATAAATTATCGGTTTTTTCTCAAGTTTATTTTCCGAATGCTTCGCCCCTACGAATCCTTCTGTAAGTATATCAACTTAATTAAATCTCAAACACTCAATAGAGATGTCCCTGACTTCTTTAAGAATTCAGGGAGATGAGGATGATATTTATTGCTACCTACTAAAAGTAAGAAACTAATAACTCACTTTTGGCATTAGCCATGTCTTCAGTTTGTGGTTGAGATGATTTTAAGGTCATTTGGGGGGCATTTTGTTGCAAAATTACGGCTTGATAAGCTACGACTCCTGTATGTTCACTTTCTAGACAACGAGCCGCTTTTCGTGATAAGTCTAAACTTCTTGGTGAAATATAAGGACCGCGATCATTAACCCGCACAATCACGGATTTATTGTTTTCTAAATTTGTAACTTTCAAGTAGGTATTAAAAGGTAAAGTACGATGGGCAACTGTCAGATCGTCTTGATTATATCTCTCACCATTTGCTGTTAACCGACCATGAAAATAGCCACCATACCACGAAGCTAAACCAGAAAGTTTGGTTGGTGAGGACTGTAATCCATACATTTCCATTTGTCCTTGCACCAGTGTGAGAGGATTGGTGTGAAGGGCTTTGCGGAGATTGTTAGTCCATTCAATAGCTAAAATATCACCGCTACGGCCAAGCTGGTTTGCGAGTTTTTGATCAATTGCAAATAGCAACCGATTACCTACCATAATCGAGGGAGTTTTATCAACTAAACCTGGTTCTAATTGTGTAGGTTGTATAGTTGGGGATGTAACTAATTGCTGTAAGCGTTTTTGTAAAGCTTGAGCCGTGAATTGATCAGGAAGTTGAGCAACAAAGCTATTGTTAACCCATACTTCATAATTGTATAAACTACGCTTGACAATCAACACGGGTGAATAATCGTAGCTTCCATTTTGATCAACGGGATTATTGATCACATTAAAGAAACTTTGGAGCGATCGCACAACAGTAGATGGTGAGAAATCTAGTTTAGAAACACTCACATTTTTCAAGTGAGATTGTGTCGGTATATTTTCTGGCACAGCGGCACAAAACTTTGTTTCTTTTGCTGCCAATGTTGTTGAAAGTGGAGCAACGGGCGGATTTTGATGTGATGTTAATCGTCTGTTTATCCAATCAAATCTCAATAGATTTTTTGATATTAGGTTTTTTTGCCAAGCAATTTTATTTTGTTTAGCAATGTTTACAAGTCGATCATGTGATTTGAATAAGTTGGTTGTCAATTGTGTTGGAGAAAATGCGGCTATTAAACCCAGTGGTAAATTCGCCGTCAACACCAAAGTACCACCCGTGAGGGATGTCACCCATAGTATGACTGTTGATATCATAGTTTAGTTATTCTCCAGGTAGATGCACAATCCCTAATAAATTCAGCAGTAGGTTGGTTAGAAAGATTTTTGTTTTATTAAACAACAAACAAACTTTTTTTGGAATTCAAGGATATCTATAAGATTTCAGATTTAATGATGATTAAACCCTTAGGGATCATCATATCCTGGAATGGATACTTAAATTCATAAAAGTTTTAAATCTAGTTTACAACTATTACTAATATTCCCATCGTTTTTTCTTATGATTCCCAAAAGTTTTTGCTATTTATTTTACAGAAAAAATAGTCATTTTATGTATAGATACGTAAGTCAAAAACCAAATCTTATATTGCTAACAAGCAATTAAAAGAAAAGATACACAGATAGATGTCGAGTCAAAAAAGTACACAAAATATTTTTATCGGCGGTAACAGATCATGGAAATTGGCAAAAATTTATGTTAATCGCCGTACCGAATTTGGAGATAAATTACATACCAATACTGATCAAAAAAGAGAGAAAGAAGAAAGGGAAAAGGCGAAAACAAAAACCTTTAACCTTTACCCTTTAAGCTTTTCCACAGCCAAGGCACAAATTTTCGAGTCTGAACCGAGCAGTATGGCATGACATCCTCAGAGGTGGATTTTCGGAATTTTTTGGGAAGCAATCATACCTGAAGCGCGAAATGTAACGGATTGCAACGTATAATGAGAACGAGAAAACAGTTAAGAAATATTGAAGAATAGTAGGTTTAAATGCGAGTAGCTATCGCGGGCGCGGGTCTAGCAGGACTTTCCTGTGCAAAATATCTAACCGATCTAGGTCACACCCCCATTGTCTTGGAGCGCCGGGACGTAGTGGGTGGCAAAGTGGCTGCATGGAAGGATGCCGATGGTGACTGGTACGAGACAGGACTGCACATTTTTTTTGGGGCTTATCCCAATATGTTGCAGTTATTCAAAGAATTGAACATTGAAGATCGATTGCAGTGGAAAGAACACACAATGATCTTCAATCAGCCTGAAGCGCCAGGGACATACAGCCGATTTGATTTTCCAGATTTGCCAGCACCTATTAATGGTGTTATCGCTATTCTGAGAAACAACGATATGCTGACATGGCCAGAAAAAATCAGTTTTGGGATTGGTTTATTACCTGCCATCCTCAAAGGGCAACAGTACGTTGAAGAAATGGATAAATATTCTTGGCGGGAGTGGTTGCAAAAGCAAAACATCCCCCCCAGAGTAGAAAAAGAAGTTTTCATTGCTATGTCAAAAGCCTTAAACTTCATTAATCCAGAAGAAATTTCTGCCACCATCTTACTAACTGCCTTGAATCGGTTTCTGCAAGAGAAAAACGGCTCAAAAATGGCTTTTCTCGATGGTTCACCGACAGAAAGATTGTGTCAGCCAATCATAGATCACATTACTGAAGGCGGTGGTGAAGTTCTTCTCAATGCGCCTTTGAAAGAGATTTTACTCAATGAGGATGGAACTGTAAAAGGATTCCTGCTGCGAGGCTTAAATGGGGCAGAAGATGAGATATTTACAGCCGATGTCTATGTATCTGCCTTACCAGTTGATCCATTAAAGCCGATTTTGCCAAGTTCTTGGCAAGAAATGCCCTTTTTCCAAAAATTAAACGGTTTAGAAGGTGTACCAGTAATTAATGTCCATTTGTGGTTTGACCGCAAATTAACTGATATTGATCATCTGCTATTTTCGCGATCGCCTCTCCTCAGCGTTTATGCTGATATGAGTAATACTTGCCGTGAATATGCCAATTCTGACCGTTCCATGCTGGAATTAGTTCTAGCACCGGCAGCCGATTGGATATCTAAATCTGATGAAGAAATTGTCGCTGCGACTATTTCCGAGTTAGAAAAACTCTTTCCTCAACATTTTGGGGAAGATAATCCTACAAAAATGCTGAAATATCATGTGGTGAAAACACCGCGTTCAGTTTACAAAGCTACCCCCGGTCGTCAGCAGTACCGTCCCTCACAGCAAACCCCCATTTCTAACTTCTATTTGACTGGGGATTATACTATGCAACGCTATCTAGCCAGCATGGAAGGGGCTGTACTTTCTGGTAAACTAACAGCGCAGGCGATATCTCAAGCACTGACGGTAGCAAATTCCTCTAACCTGCAAACGCCAACACGATCGCCTGTCAAGAATGCTGCAACTGCCTGATTCCCCGCCGCGCATGAAAACGCTGGTCTCTATAGATGAGTCATACAACCTTTGTCGGGAACTTACAGCTAAGTACGCTAAGACTTTTTACTTAGGTACAATGTTGATGAGTCCGGCCAAGCGTCAATCTGTCTGGGCAATTTATGCCTGGTGTCGCCGTACAGATGAATTAGTGGATGGTCCTGCATCTGCTATCACCACGCCAGAAACCCTAGACCTATGGGAAAAGCAACTGGAGGCGATTTTTGCGGGATGCCCCTTGGATAATTATGATCTAGCGTTAGTAGATACTCTCCAACGCTTTCCGTTAGACATTCAGCCCTTTCGGGATATGATTGCCGGTCAGCGCATGGATTTGTATCGCAGTCGCTATGAAACTTTCGAGGATTTATACCTCTACTGCTACCGAGTAGCGGGGACTGTCGGCTTGATGTCCACCACAATTATGGGCATAGATAATAATATCTATACCGCCCCTTGGTATCAAAGCCAACAACCCTATCTTCCTATAGAAGAAGCGATCGCTCTGGGAATTGCCAACCAACTCACTAATATTCTCCGCGATGTTGGTGAAGATGCACGTCGAGGCAGGATCTATATCCCCCAAGAGGATTTGTCTAGATTTAATTACACCGAACAAGACTGTTTGAAAGGCGTAGTAGATGATAGATGGCGTTCATTAATGAAATTTCAAATTGATCGCGCCCGGCAATTCTATACTCAGGCAGATAAAGGTATTACCTACCTCGCTGCTGATGCACGGTGGCCTGTTTGGGCTGCATCTATGCTGTATGAGCAGATTTTAGAAATGATTGAGCGCAATGATTATGATGTGTTCAGTCAGCGAGCTTATGTTCCCCAATGGAAAAAGTTACGCACCTTGCCAGCCGCTTGGATGCGATCGCAAGTGTTATAAATTGGTCAGTGGTCAATGGTCAATGCTTATTGGTCATTGGTCATTGGTCATTGGTCATTGGTCAGTTGGTAATAACCACTCGATTTATTCATAAAATAACTATTGACAAACATAAAAACCTCTGCTATGATTATTTTTCATAGCCTGGAGAGGTGGCTGAGTGGTCGAAAGCGGCAGATTGCTAATCTGTTAAGGGATTATATCCCTTCGGGGGTTCGAATCCCCCCCTCTCCGTTGAATTATTTGCAAAGATTTTGTTAATCTGAAGTTACTGCTTCACCCCAAGCATTAACTCATTTTTAGTCTTATATTATATATTTTTGCCAATTTCCGGAAATTAGGTTTTGGTGTTTTTCTCTCCTTCCTAGCCACGAAAGGATAAATAATTGGTACACTTGTTTACTTAACCCAGATCATAGTTAACCAGTGCCTCATGGTATACGTCAAGCGCGTTGAACTTACCAATTTTAAATCCTTCGGCGGGACTACTTCTGTCCCTTTGCTACCGGGGTGTACTGTCATATCTGGTCCTAATGGTTCTGGGAAGTCCAATATTCTTGATGCTTTGCTGTTTTGTTTGGGACTGGCTAGTTCTAAGGGTATGCGGGCGGAACGTTTACCGGATTTGGTGAATAATGCTCAAAAACATAAGGGACGTTCGGCGCTGGAAGCTAGTGTAACTGTGACTTTTGATATTTCGGATGTCTCTCGCAGAGGCGCAGAGGCACAGAGGGAGGAAGGGGAGGAAGTAGGGGAGACGGAAGAAAATCCAAATTCGGATGTCTCACGCAAAGGCGCAAAGGCGCAAAGGGAGAAAAATGATTCCCAGTCCCCAACAGATTGGAGTGTGACTCGCCGTTTGCGGGTGTCTCAGCAGGGGGGGTATACGTCAAATTATTATATTAATGGTGTGGCTTCTACTCTGACTGAGTTACATGAACAGTTGGAGGAGTTACGGATTTATCCTGAAGGTTATAATGTGGTTTTGCAGGGTGATGTTACTAGCATTATCTCGATGAATGCGCGGGAACGTCGGGAAATTATTGATGAGTTGGCTGGGGTGGCGACTTATGATCGGAAGATTGTCCAAGCTAAGTCTACTTTGGATGAGGTGAAGGATAAGGAGGATAGTTGTCGCATTATTCAGACTGAGTTAAGTGTACAATGCGATCGCCTATCTCAGGACAAGGCTAAGGCGGAAAAGTATCAATTATTGCGAATTGAATTTATTCAAAAACAATCCTGGGAAGCGGTTTTATCTTGGCGTTCTCTGCAATTACGGCAGGAAAAGCTGGTTGCAGAAGTTCAAGATGGCGATCGCAGTTATAGTGATTTTACTAATGAATTATTAACAATTAATTCCCAAATTAATCAGAAAACTACTGAATTAGAACAGCTAAATCTCCGTGTTAAGGCTTTGGGTGAGGAGGAACTTCTTTCTGTTCAATCAAATCTCGCTACTCAAGAAGCGGAACGGAAACAACTCCAACGTCAACAACGAGAGTTAGAAGCATCTATCCAAGAATCTACAAGGCGTTTAAATCAAACTGATCAAGAAATTCAACAATATCAACTTGCTTTAGAGGAAGCTAAAAAAAGTCATAATGTAGAGACGTTCCATGGAACGTCTCTACAAATAGAAAGAGATAAGGCTCAAGAAAATTTAGAATCTTCTCGTCAAGCTGCTGCGGAAATTGCTTCAGCTTCGGAAGCTTGGGTACAACAACAAACGGCTTTGAATCGGCAAATTGAATCTTTGCTACATATTCTTGAACCTCAACGCACTGAACAAGCGCAGTTACAGGAACGGAATACTCAATTACAACAATTGATTTCTGAACAATCTCAATTAATTGCAACTTTAGAACCGGAATTAGCTCAAAAACAAGCTGAATGTGTGAGTTTGGAAACAGAATTTAATGCTTCTACCCAACCAATTCAGAATTTAGCCGAAAATCTGGCTGCGACGGAACAAGAGTTACAAATTCAACAAGATACCCAAAAGCGGCTTTTACAAGAACAACGGGACAAACAACGTCAATTAGATAAGTTAGAGGCACAGACGCAAGCGCAACAAGAGATACAAGGAACACAAGCTAGTAAGGTAATTTTACAGTCAGAAATGCCGGGTTTGTGCGGTTTGGTGGTGCAGTTGGGTAAGGTTGAACCTAAACATCAATTAGCACTGGAAATGGCTGCTGGTGGACGTTTAGGGCATATTGTTGTTGACGATGATAGTGTGGCATCGGCGGGAATTGAACTGTTGAAACAAAAACGGGCAGGGAGAGCAACTTTTCTACCTTTAAATAAAATTAAAGTACCTAAGTTTACCCAAGATGCAACTCTGCGTTTAGCTGATGGTTTTGTGAGTTATGCGGTAGATTTGGTAGAATGCGATCGCCGTTATCATGATGTATTTGCCTATGTTTTTGGCGCAACGGTGGTATTTGCTACTCTTGCCCAAGCTCGGAAAAACATGGGATTGTATCGTATAGTCACGTTACAAGGGGAATTATTAGAAACTAGCGGGGCAATGACTGGTGGTAGCGGTAATCAACGTTCATCTTTGCGATTTGATCACGGTGAAACAGGGGAATCCCAGGAAGTCGCTAATTTAAAAACTCGCTTAATAGATATTGATCGGATTTTAGAACGTTGTGGAGAAGCAATTTCTACTTTAGCAAGTCGCACTAAAACTCTTTCCCTAGAATTGACGGAAGCACGTCAAGTCCGCAGAGAACAACAGTTATATTTAGAGCAGTTAAAGAAAGACATTAAGAGTTTAACAACGCAGTTAGAAAATACCCGCGCTCAACTTTCCCAAAATACCGAAAAATTCACATCTGCACAATCGCGGTTAGAAATTTTAGATCGGGAATTACCGAATCAAGAAATTCAATTACAACAATTAAGACATACTTTAGCTGAGTTGGAATCTTCCCAAACCCCCAGCGAATGGCAACAAATCCAAGCTATCATTAAAAACCAAGAACAGGAATTACAACAACGAGAAACTGCATTACGAGATGTTCAACAACAATTAAAAAATCTCGAAAATCAACAACAACGATTACAAGAAAAAATAGAAGAATCTCAAGCGCGAATTATTCAATATCAACAAGAAGAAACGACAGGAAAACAGCAACAAGCAACAGTTAATAGTCAAGTTGAAGAATTGAATAATTTAATTACCGCAATGCAAGCTAATTTGCGGAAACTGGAAGAGAATTTAGGGGAAGAGAAAAAGAACCGAGATACAGCAGAAACAGAATTGCGATCGCTCTTATTGCGTCAACAACAATTACAATGGGAAATTGAGAAACTGCAAGAAACTCAACAAAAACGCCGGGAAGATTTAACAGCACTCCAAACTCAATTGCGAGATTTAGGTGCAGAATTACCCAGTCCTTTACCAGAAGTTCCCAATAAAGTTGATTTAGAAGACTTACAAAAAGAATTGCGGACTATAGGCAAACGTTTACAGGCAATGGAACCTGTGAATATGTTAGCTTTGGAAGAATACGATAAAGTCCAAGGTCGTCTCCAAGAACTTACGGAAAAATTAGAGACGTTGGAAGGTGAACGAACAGAATTATTATTAAGAATTGAAAACTTTACCACCCTCCGTCAAAAAGCATTTAAAGAAGCCTTCGACGCAGTAAACGAAAATTTCCAATCAATTTTTGCTATCCTTTCCGATGGTGACGGTTATTTACAACTAGATAATCCCGAAGATCCTTTTAACAGTGGCTTAAACCTAGTCGCACACCCGAAAGGTAAGCCTGTACAACGTTTAGCTTCCATGTCTGGGGGAGAGAAATCCTTAACTGCATTAAGTTTTATATTTTCCCTACAACGTTATCGTCCATCTCCATTTTATGCCTTTGATGAAGTTGATATGTTTCTAGATGGGTCAAATGTGGAACGATTAGCGAGAATGATTAAACAACAGGCAGAACAGGCACAGTTTATTGTAGTGAGTTTGCGCCGTCCGATGATAGAATCAGCACAGCGGACAATTGGTGTAACTCAAGCTAGAGGCGCTTATACTCAAGTTTTGGGTATTAAATTACAATCATCTGACCATTGAAGCATTCCGCAGGATTGCGTAGGATATATAATTGTAATGCGATCGCTCTTAACTCTACATCAGATAATACGTAGTATCTCGTAAAAAAGTATCGCTTTTTGCTTGCTTTATAAAAGGTATTTCCCCTTATACAAAACAAATTTTACAAAGGAAATCTTCTTAAATTTTCCTGCATTTTTTTCTTTCCTTGTTGTTTTACAATATATTTCATATATATTTCTTCCATTTCATCCATTGTTCGACTAGCGTAATCTTCGTGTTCTTCCATCATTTTGATAAGAAATTTTTTTCTTTCTTCTTTGCAATACTCCCTTCTGTTCAATGCCTCTTCATCACATATTTTCATACTTTTAAAAGAATCTAATTCTGTCGGTATATCGTAGATTATTTTAACAAAATCATTCTTTTTTACAAGAATAAAATCTTGAGCATAAATAAAATCTTGGTCATATTCCGACATTTCTTTTTTTGACCGTTTTTTGCGATGTCCCCACTTGTTAGAGTAAATTGTTCTAGTCATTTCGTATGTAATTTTTTCCAGAGGACAAGCAATATATTCACCTAAATCAATAAAAGTAGGATATTCTGGGTTGACGACAAGACCTTTTGGTAATTCATTAATATTACAAATCAAGGGAATATCAACGTAACCTTCTGTTTGAAAATAAATATTACTCTCTTTATCTACTATAAAAATAGGTCTTAATTTTTCTGTTTTTAAATATTCTATCCACCAATCAAACACACGATTATTAGTAGCATCAATAATCCAAATAATTTTATTAGCATCGCAACCATAAAAAAGCTCTCTTTCCTTTACTTTCGGGTTGCTTAAACTGGAATGCTGAAATTCAATGATTAAATTGCCAATTTTTACATCTGCACGGTGTCTTATCTCACCTTTTTGCATGACTACTTCCCTGGATTCAACAGGAAATAACTCTTGCCATTGTAAATGCCAAAGAGTCATATCATACCACTCATCACAATGTGAATCAGAGGTGTTTTTGTGCCTCCAATGATGTTTTATTATCTTGCCACAAGCAGCATATACTTCCGTTCCACAGCAAGGACAGGTAGCTTTTACTCTTGGAGTAGGTGGTATTTTATTACCTTCTTCATCTAACGCATAATAGAAAGATCCCTTTTTTTCTGTAGTCATAATTCCACCTTTGTACATTAGTTGTAATTGGTAAATTATAGAGTATTTAGTGTTATTATCTTACGTTGGTTATCGCCGAAAAATTAGCATATTTTTTAAAAAAATTTGAATAAAATGAAGATATTTATTAGTTAATAAATCCATCTAACAATTACCGTCTTCCAAACACAGAAACATATTAAACAAATTAGTAAAATCTTTTGCTTTTAAACATAATAAATATATTTCAAAACCAAGATTTCTTTCCAAAGGGTGCATCAATACTGCCTACTATGTTTTCTATCTGAACAACTGTATCAACACAGTAAGCAACAACAAATTCTGCGTCACTGGCGTTTATATCTACTTTCATATTTGGATAAAGTGTTGTCCCAGAAAATGTAAAATACACATCACCTACTATTTGCTTATATCGCATATAGTCAGAATAATTCATCCCTAAAGCAACATAAAGTAAAATATCCTGCATTTTTTCAAATGCACGATAAGCTTGTTTACAATTAGATTGAGAAGCCTGTTTACCAAATTGGTCTATTAAAACAATTCCATCAGTAACAGATGGTAAACTTCCTACAATTGCATTTTCAACACGTTTGAGTGCCAAAGTTAAACCCGATGAAGAATTTCTCACTGCTTCTTGATAATTGTCTTGTTTTAGATTTAATTCAGCAGTAACTAGATACTTTTGAATTTCCTGATTTTCAATGATATCAGTCAAACTAATAGTATCAAAATCAATTGCCCATACCTCCCTATTAACTTTTCTTAGAAAATCTCTTGTATATGTTCTACAGTCGCTCACATCAGATTCATTTGGGTATTTGGCTTTATGTTGTGCATCATTACGTATCGAATGTAAATACTGAATATTGGATTTATCAGGAATTGAAGAATAACCTTCTTTTTTTAGCAGTGAATCAGCTTGCTGTATCAATGCTTGAAAGCCATCAGCAGGTGATTTCATCGCATCTAATGAACCTATTATGGCTCTAAGGATAGTTTCTACAGCTAAATCAAACCCTATGACTGCCATTATTCTGCTTATAGTGCTATGTGATGAAGCTGATTGAACAATTGCATTTTGGTAAATTTGCTTAACCAATATTAGTTTTTTGTGGGTAATTGGATCAATTGAAATAGTCACTGTCTAATGTACTAATCATTTTTATACTATTATAGTGTGATCGCCGATCTTGTAGGGTGCGTTAATGAAATGTAACGCACCTTATTTTTAATTGAACAAAAGCGACTTTTTCGGAGTAACGTCTCAAGAGAAAGTCAAAATCATGCCAGTGCGATCGCTCGTAGGTTAGATTGATAAAGTGCGATCGCTTCTAGGTTAGATTGACAAAGTGCGATCGCTCGTAGGTTGGATTGATAAAGTGCGATCGCTCGTAGGTTGGATTGATAAAGTGCGATCGCTCGTAGGTTGAATTGATAAATTGCGATCGCTTGTAGGTTGGATTGATAAAGTGCGATCGCTTGTAGGTTGGATTGATAAAGTGCGATCGCTCGTAGGTTGGATTGATAAAGTTAAAATTAGAAGTGACTGCGTGAGGACAACTTGATGCAAATTACCCTGAACCTACCTGATAGCCTCAGTAAAACTGAAACTTTTAACCAGAGTGAATGGCTTCAGGAAATAGCCATTGCCCTATTCCAGCAGCAGCGGATTTCCCTCAGCCGCGCCAGCAAAATTGCTGGAATAGACATAATGAACTTTCAAAAGCTGCTGGCAGATCGGAATATTTGTGTCCATTACGATGTGGAAGACTTTGAGCAAGATGTTCAACACCTGCGGAGTCGGGGCTGGCTATGATTGTCGTCAGTGATACTTCTGCTCTCTCGAATCTTGCCCTTGTTGATCATCTTGGGTTGCTAAAAGCTATTTACCATCAGGTTATCATTCCTGACGTGGTTGCCAGCGAATTGGTAGCCGCCAGCAATCCTACTATTTCAGCTATTCTCCAACTGGACTGGATTCAAACCCAATTCCTTAAGAACTCCCAACTTGCTAACCAGCTTCAACAGGAACGAGGACTTGATGCCGGTGAAGCAAATGCTATAGCCTTAGCACTTGAGCTACAAGCCGATGATTTGCTCATTGATGAACGCTTGGGACGGCAAGAAGCTCTCCGGCTTGGGATACCTATTATTGGTATTCTGGGTATTCTGCTTGTTGCTAAACAAAGAAGTCTTATCCCTCAAGTTCAACCTGTCATGGATGCTTTGATCAATCAGGCTGGTTTTCGCATCAGTCCCCAGCTATATCAGCGTATCTTATCTCTTTCTCAAGAACCTTGACTTGTTAGTTTAGCCGTAGGTTAGATTGATAAAGTGTGATAGCGTACCCTACGGGAAGCAAGCTACGCATTGCGTACTAAACTTGTTCATATGATGGTGAAAATGTTTAATACCGCGAAAATTGAAGAAGATTGTCTGTTAGAGTTAGTTAAAGGACATTAAAATCTCCTAAAAGAGATTTGGTTAAATTTTTGATTCTGATTTTCCTTTAGTATGGAAATATTTTATCAGAGGTAAATAGTTATGCAGAGTATGAGAGTGCGATCGCTAATTGGTAAAAATGGACTTTTACAAATTCAATTACCCGAAACAACAGAAGGAACGGAATTAGATATTATTCTTGTTTATGAATCAGCATTACCAACAAAAACAACAACAAAATTGAGTGATTTTTATGGTTGTATTCAAGATGAAACATTTATCAGACATCCACAGCCAGAACAAGCAGAAAGAGAGCTATTTTGATGATTTATCTGCTAGACACTAATGCCTGTATTATTTATCTCAAGGGCAAAAATTTTCATTTAAAACAAAAGCTGGATAATATCCCACTTTCAGAAGTCGCTGTTTGTTCAGTTGTGAAGGGTGAATTATTTTACGGATCAATTCGTAGTGCTAACCCAGAGCGTAATCTGACGTTACAGCAAGGATTTTTGAGTCAATTTGTGTCTTTGCCTTTTGATGACCAGTCTGCTAGAATTTTCGGAGAAATTCGCGCCCAACTTGCTGCTAATGGAACACCTATTGGAGCTTACGATTTACAAATTGCTGCTATTGCTTTAGCGAATAATTTGATATTAGTTACCCATAATACTAAAGAATTTTCACGCATCCCACAACTACAATTGGAAGACTGGGAAATAGAGTAATTTATCTCAAAAAATAAATTAAATTAGAACTCAAAAAATCAAGTACAATTAATTTAATGCCAACATAACATCTAATATCATGAATAACCTTCTATTAAATAGAATAACAATTAACCATGATGTTTGTCATGGTAAACCGTGTATTCGTGGATTGCGCTATCCGGTGGAAATGATATTAGAACTTTTGAGTTCAGGCATGAATATTGATGATATTTTAGAAGATTATGATGATTTAGAATACGAAGATATTTTAGCAGTTCTCAGCTTTGCTACTCGACTCACTCAAGTTAAAAGTATCCTCCAATTAGTTTCATGAAATTCTTGATTGATGCTCAATTACCAATGCGAATTGCCAATTTATTAGAGAACTTAGGTTGTGATGTTATACATACCAAGAATCTTCCTTTAAAAAATGCAACTCCAGATTCGGAAATCAACAAACTATCAATCATGGAACAGAGAATTGTTATTACCAAAGATAAAGATTTTTTAGATTCTTTTTTAATCAAACAAGAGCCTTACAAACTACTACTAATAACGACAGGTAATATTAGTAACAAACAAATTGAACAACTTTTTCTACAAAATATTACTCAAATAATCGAATTGTTTTTGACGTATAAACTCACACGAAATAGATTACAACTTCACAAGCATTGATAAATTGCTTGACGATTTTGAAAAAGACATTGAAACCTGGAGTGAATCATGAAAGCAATTATTGAAGTAGTCAAAGGTGGTTCTGCAATCCGAGCCGCTCGTCAACAAATTAAAGACTCCGAAATTGGAAAGCCAGTAAATTTTAGACTTTCATTTGAATCTGCAAAATCACTTTTTAGCGAGCTAACGCCTGCTCGACTTGATTTGCTTGATACTCTAAGCAAAATAGAGCCATGCAGTATTTACGCGCTGGCAAAAACAGCCGAAAGAAACTATTCAAACGTACACACAGACGTAAATCGCCTGGAAGAACTGGGATTAATTGAACGGACAGAAGAAGACAAAATATCTGTACCGTTTGAATCCGTTGAAATATTCATGCCACTAGCGAAAGCAGCGTGAGAATTTGAAAAAACAGCGAAGGTGAGCTTTACGTTAGCCCACATTGCCGCTTAGTGTTATCTTGTGATATAGTCAGCTTCTTTCCGCAAAACCTGCATTTTGAGAAGCGATCGCGCTCATAGGTTAGATTCATCAAGTGCGATCGCATAACGCACCCGAAAAATACTGAGATTCTTTCAAAAGGAGAATTGCTGTAACCCTATTTATTATTGTTTTGGAGGTCGTTTGCACTTTTATTAGCGGTATCAGAGTATACAGAACCCCATTGTTTTAAAGCTTCTCCAGATTCTTTAGCAATTCTTTTAGCTCTTTCCACAGGATCATCTTCTGTTTCACGAGCTTCTTTATTCCATTCTCCTGTGGTTTTGGGTCTATCAGCATCATCCTGACGGACAATTTTGTTCAGTTTTCTGGTGATATTGTCGCTGCTACGTCCAGACTCAATACTAGAGTTTAAACTTGTTGTTAGCATTAAAAAACCAACTAAAACAACAGTAAAAACACGCTTAATTTCAAACTCTTGCAATATAAACTTGATAGTATTGATTACTTGATTGAATAAATGTGCCATTATTATTCTCCATTAATTGAATGTGAATACTTTTCAAATTGGCAGAGCTTGATTGATTAGCTAATAATCTGAGTTACAGGTGAAATTCAGTAAAAGCATATTGTTTTTTTGCCAATTTAGCTGCTATCAGCACAATTCAAAATTAGAGCTAAAAAGCTAGTTATTCATCTAACAAAAGTTATAAATTATTTATAGACTAGGGAAGTTTTACAAATTCTGCTTTATATAGTAATAAACTTGAGTTTTTAGAGGGTGTTTGAAAAGTATCAGAATTAATCGAGATCCCCTTGAAAAAGGGGAGGCTAAATTCCTCAAAGTCCCTCTTTTTAAAGGGATTATTGTATTGCTATTTAAACAAGGTGTTGTAAGCGACTAAGACGTTCTGTGTAACTTTTCATCACTTGGATAGCAAACATGGGTGTTTCCTGAACAGCAAAGAGAAATCCTTGTTCATTCAGAAAAGCTAGTTTACAATCGGTTTTAGCGATCGCTGTATAAGTCCTCTTTTTTTTCCCTACAAGTATACCTGTACCAAAAACTTCATCTGTTTTAATTGTTTCTACTATTTTACCATTAACTAATATCTCCACCTCTCCCTCCAGAATGCCATACATGGAATCACCAGGTTGTTCTTCTGCAAAAATGATTTCACCTGGTGCAAATACTTTAGGGTTAGGTTGTCCTTGGAAAATAGTGATTGTTGATAAAGAAATTAACATAAAAGTAGTTCCAAGTGAGTTGAGTAATACAAGAATGCAGCAAATTATACTATTTTTCATTCATGATGATCAACCCATCTTGCGGTCACAGTATTAATTTCAACACTAGACAAAAAAATAGGGATGATATTTACCATCCCCATCAATTTCATATCTGACAAAAAACTTTACAGTTGAGGTGCAAACTGAGATTTATCAGGTACTTCGGCGTATTCAGCCACAATTTGACGGAATTCATCACCATCAATGGTTTCTTTTTCAATGAGCAAATCAACCAAACGATCTGTAAGACTACGATGATCACGCATCATCTTCTTAGCGTTTTTATAGCATTCTTCCACAATTATTCTGACTTGGGCATCAATGCGACAAGCGATCGCTTCAGAATACTCAGAACGGGTTGTCCAGTCACGACCGAGGAATACTTCACCTTGTTGGCTTTCCAAGGATAAAGGACCTAAATCAGACATCCCAAATCGAGTTACCATTTGTCGTGCCATTCCTGACAACTGCTGTAAGTCTCCACCTGCACCAGTTGTCACTTCTGCCGGTCCAAAAACTACTTCTTCAGCAGCACGACCACCTAAAGCCCCTGTGATTCTGGCTTTTAACTGAGAACGGCTGATTAAACCTTGTTCTTCGTTAGGCATAAACCAGGTTAAACCCTGGGCTTGTCCTCTAGGAATCAGAGTCACTTTCTGCACGGGGTCATGATCTTTAAGTAAAGTCCCCACCAAAGCGTGTCCGATTTCATGGTAAGCAATCAAACGCTTACTCTTGCTGTCTACCAAAGGAGTACCTTCCATCCCAGCAACTACCCGGTCTACAGCATCATCAATTTCTAGTAAAGTGATGCCTTCTTTGCGTCTTCTAGCTGTGAGAATAGCGGCTTCATTGAGGAGGTTAGCTAAATCTGCACCACTAAAACCAGGAGTTCGACGAGCGATCGCTTCTAAGGATACACTTTCATCTAATTTCTTATTTCTGGCATGAACTTGCAATACTTCCAAACGGCCTTTAATGTCTGGAGCATCTACCTGTACTTGTCTATCAAAACGACCGGGACGCAATAAGGCTGCATCGAGGACATCAGGACGGTTGGTAGCCGCAATAATAATAATCCCGGTGTTGCCTTCAAAACCATCCATTTCTGTTAATAGTTGGTTGAGGGTTTGTTCCCGTTCATCATTACCACCACCGATACCTGCACCCCGTTGACGACCTACAGCGTCAATTTCATCAATAAAGATGATACAGGGAGCGTTATCTTTAGCTTTCTTGAACAAATCACGGACACGGGAAGCACCCACACCCACGAACATTTCTACAAATTCCGAACCGGAAATACTAAAGAAAGGAACACCTGCTTCACCAGCGATCGCTTTTGCTAGTAGAGTTTTACCAGTTCCTGGAGGTCCAACTAACAGCACACCCTTGGGAATCCGCGCCCCAACAGCAGTAAATTTTTCAGGTTGTTTCAGGAAAGTAACAACTTCTTGTAATTCTTCCTTTGCTTCTTCAATTCCCGCCACATCGTCAAATTTTACCCCAGTTTTCGCTTCCATTTGGAAACGAGCGCGGGATTTGCCGAAGTTCATCGCTTGTCCAGGACCGCCGGGAAGATTATTAGAACGACGGAACAAAAAGAATAATCCTGTAATCAATAAAACTGGGAAGATTAAATTACCCAAAAGTCCCCAGATTGCACCATCATTTCGCATGGGATGGGCATCAAAACTAACTTGCTTCTGTTTGAGCTTTTGAATTAATTCAGGAGCATTTATCGGCAAATCTACCCGCCAGCGTTGAGTGCGGTTTTCAATGTCTTGGTCATTAGCCTCGATAATTGCGGTTCTACCACCATCGTAAAGATCCACATTGGTAACGCGGTCTGCGTCCAAGTATTCTAGAAAGCGACCATAGGTCATACGGGTGTTAGCGGCATTTTTACTCATGTCCGCAGGAGCGCCTGCGAAAGCGCCTTGCCAAAAGAAAAAGCCAATTACTAAAGCCAGCACTGACCAGAGTGCTACGACTCTCCAAGAGAATTTCATCTTTAATTTGCCTCTAGATACTAATATGACTGCTTTTGTAACGGATGTTTATAAATCCATTTTGTAATTTGAGCCATAAAACGTCGGTTTGCTTATGGCAGATCCATGAAGTTTGTCTAGAATCTTAATTAAATTTAACCTAATTCTCATACTAATACCAATTAAAAATTAAAAATTAAAAGTTAAATATTCCCAAAGTCATACACAGTGAGGATTTGGGACTGATTTATATTTTGCTATCTCTAATACTAATTTTATGCTGGACTGCACAGGATCACCAAATTCATTTATTTTTCTTTATCTATGTTTATCTGTGTTTATGAATACTATTGAAGGTTAATTGTGCTTTAAAATTTATTAAAATGCAAAAATATGGAAATTGAACCACGTTCGCGTAGCGTGCCGAAGGCATAGAAACGAATAAGCGAAGGTAAGAGTTTTAGAGAGATTTTTCGTGATGGGTGATAGTGCGATCGCTGATATTGTAACTAAGTAGGTAGGTGGGAAAACTTATAACTATGTCATTGCGAGTGGAACGGAGTGGAACGCAGCAATCCCAAGAGTTTTGGGTAATTTACAGTTCGTTACATAGTTGGGTGATTAGCATCTACCTACTTAATCATCGTTTAAAATATAGTAGACTTCTTTTGGAAATTGCTATGAAAGCAGAGTTAACAGCCATCATTGAGAGAGCAACGGAAGGAGGATACTGGGCAATTTGTCATTGAGGCTGTACCAAGACATACAGAAATTAAGGAATTTTTAGCCCAGAAAATTCTTAAAAACTTAAATACCGAATAGTGCTTCTTTACCAAAAAATTCTTATTTATCTATGCTATCTTTAATATAAATCTAAAAGGTTAAAAATGAAAGCAATTACAAGCAACCAAGCCAAACACCAATTAGATGAACTCATTAATAGAGTTATTCTTGATGTAGAACCAACTATTGTTTGTAATGATCAAGGACAACAAGCAGTTTTAATGTCTTTAGATGAATTCAATTCTTGGCAAGAAACATTATATTTATTATCAAATCCAGCTAATGCTGAACATTTGATGGAATCTATTAAACAAGCCAAATCAGGTAAAAAATCAGTGAAAGAATTAATTGATCCATGAAAATTACTTTTACTGAAGCTTCTTGGTCAGATTATCTTTGGCTACAAGAAAATGATAAAAAACTCTTAAAAAGAGTGAATTTACTCATTAAAGACATTATTAGAAATCCCTTTGAAGGTATTGGTAAACCAGAACCTTTAAAAGCAAATTTATCAGGATATTGGTCAAGACGAATTGATTCTGAACATCGGTTAGTTTATGAAATTTCTGAAGCAGAATTAACGATTATTTCCTGTAGATTTCACTATCAAAAATAAATGATTAATCCTAATTTATTGAACGCAGATAAACGCAGATAAAAAATCAGGTGTTGCTGATTAAGAGTATGATTTTGTTTCACGCAGAGGCGCAGAGTCTACAGAGAGTAAGAGTTTGAAATCATTGATTTTTGAATTTCATACCCTAATTCAGCAACGCCGAAAATCACTGTTCCCTATTCTTCATCTTTGTGCATCAATGGACGTAAACCATTTAAACCTGCTGCTATAGCTGACCCATTATGTACTACTGTCGCTGCTAATGGGTGCATTCCGACGGTTGCGGCTAGTCCTAATGCGGCTAAGTTGGGAATTACTGCTAAACTAATATTTTGTTTAATGACGGTTTTGGTTTCACGAGCGTTATACCCCACTCCTTGATCTCCTCCCCCTGGAAGGGAGAGGAATTTTTACCCCTACTGACTCCTTATTTCTAATATCAAGGAACAATCAATACAGGACAGGGTGAAAGATTAATCACCCGATTTGTAACACTATCAGTTAGACCTTCATCAGTTAGCCCTAACCCGCGACAGCCCATAATAATTAAATCTGCCCCCACCTCATCAGCAACATCACAGATAGTAAAAGCAGGGTTGCCTTGTTTCTCTATGACTTCCGCTTTGATGCCTTGTTGCTGAAATAAGGCTTGGGCATTTTCCAGTAGTTTCGCAACGGCTTCTGGAGACATCATTGCATCTTCAGCAGGTGCGTCTGGGGCTGGTTCTTCGACAACTGACAGCAATACTAGACGGCTACTAAACTGCTGCACAACCTTAGTAACTAGGTCAGCAGCTTCTCGTGCTTCACGACTTTGATCAATTGGAAATAAAACTGTTTTAAACATATCTCACCTGGACACACCTCACTCCGGTAAAATCTTGATGGACATACTTTCAAAACAATAACAAAAAGACAATCAGGAGAATTTGGCTGTGTCGAAAAAAAGTTTAGCAAGTTTATCTGCGGCTGATATATCTGGAAAACGCGCTTTGGTACGGGTTGATTTTAACGTGCCTGTGGATGATCAAGGCAACATTACCGATGATACCCGGATTCGGGCGGCGCTACCAACAATTAAGGATTTAACCCAAAAGGGAGCTAAGGTCATTTTAGCAAGTCATTTTGGCCGTCCCAAGGGAGTAGATGATAAATTACGTTTAACACCTGTTGCTAAACGCCTTTCTGAGTTGTTGGGACAAGAAGTTGTCAAGACTGATGACTGTATAGGTGATGATGTAGCTGCCAAAGTTGGCGCTTTGCAAAATGGCCAAGTGCTGTTGTTGGAAAATGTCCGCTTCTACAAGGAAGAAGAAAAGAACGAACCTGAATTTGCGAAGAAATTGGCTGCAAATGCTGATTTTTATGTAAATGATGCGTTTGGTACTGCACACCGCGCCCATGCTTCTACTGAGGGTGTAACTAAGTTTCTCAGTCCTTCTGTGGCTGGTTACTTGGTTGAGAAGGAATTGCAATACTTACAAAGTGCAATTGAAGAACCTAAGCGTCCTTTGGCGGCTATTATCGGCGGTTCTAAGGTTTCTAGCAAAATCGGCGTAATTGAAACCCTGTTAGAAAAGTGCGATAAGTTGATCATTGGCGGAGGGATGATTTTTACCTTCTATAAAGCCCGTGGTTTGAGTGTTGGTAAGTCTTTGGTAGAAGAAGATAAGCTGGAATTAGCTAAGGCTTTGGAAGCTAAGGCTAAAGAACGTGGTGTGGCTTTGTTGCTACCTACAGATATTGTCTCCGCAGATAAGTTTGCGCCTGATGCTAATGCTACTACTGTCAGCATTGAAAATATCCCTGCCGATGGTATGGGTTTAGATATTGGTCCCGATTCTATCAAGGTTTTCCAAGCGGCTTTGGCTGATTGTAAGACTGTGATTTGGAATGGTCCAATGGGTGTGTTTGAGTTTGATAAATTTGCTGCGGGTACAGAAGCGATCGCACATACTTTAGCAGAAATCGGCAAAACCGGCACAACAACCATTATCGGTGGTGGTGACTCTGTAGCCGCTGTAGAAAAGGTAGGTTTGGCTGATCAAATGAGCCATATTTCTACCGGTGGTGGTGCTAGTTTGGAGTTGCTAGAAGGTAAGGTTTTACCTGGTATTGCAGCTTTGGATGAAGCATAATTGAAAGTATGAAGGATAAAGTTTTTGGCTTTGTCCTTCATTCTCTGCAATTAACCAAATTAAGGAAAACAATATGCAAGTACAAACTCGCAAACATATTTACACCCCTGAAGAATATTTAGAATTAGAAGAAAAAGCACTTTATAAAAGCGAATATCGCGATGGAGAAATTATTCCTATGACTGGTGGCACGACAAATCATAATCAAATCGCGCTTAATTTTGCATCATCTTTATTATATGTTATTAGAGGAAAAAAATATCGTGTTTTTATTGGAGATGTGCGTTTATGGATTCCTGAATATCGAGAATATACTTATCCTGATGTGATTGTAACTGATGGAAAGCCTATTTATGCAGGTAAAAATAATACTACTGTGACTAATCCTTTATTAATTGTTGAGGTTTTATCTAAATCTACAAAAAATTATGATCAAGGTGATAAATTTACTTTTTATCGTTCTATTCCCCAATTTAAAGAATATGTTTTAGTGGAACAAAATCAATATCAAGTGATGCACTATAGCAAAACTAATGAGGGAGAATGGATTTTTCGAGAATATAAATCTGAAAATGATATTGTCAAGTTGCAATACCTTGATTTTGAGATTAGTTTAATTGACATTTATCAAGATGTTAATTTTGAGGATAAGGAATAATTTTGAAATTCTCCCTTTCTTAGTCAAGTTATTCTTGATGTTTGAATGGACGTTTTTCTAGTTCTTGAATGGGTAATAGTAGGGTGTCTTCAATGTGCGATCGCATTTCTGGGGAAGCGAGATTTAAGCAGTCTACCAGTAATTTATTAGCATCATAATAATTTTGTAGCCGTATATTCTCTAATATAAATGATTGCCATTTTGTGGTTTGTATAGAACTTAATTGTTCAAAAATAGAAAATAAATGGTCATAAAAGTTTAATTCTACTATGTCAGTATGTAGATTATTTTTCATTTTGTACTCATTAAAAAATTCTTCTTGTTGATCCTGATTTACTGCTTGTAAATATTCAAATTCATTTAATTCAAAATTCATTTTTGATTCTAAGATATTCTGACCTTCTAACATCAAATTATTTTGAATATCTTTCAATGCCTCTTCTTGAGTCAATATCATTTCTAATTGCTCATCATATATAAAAAATATTATAATATTAAGAAATAGCTTAAATATTTTTTCGTTCATTTTGTTATAGATAAATTCATTTTTTATTCCCAAATAATTATCAATACC